>NZ_LUTP01000043.1 GCF_002111585.1 Lonsdalea iberica | reverse complement strand
AACACTGGAGCGGCTTTCGTCCCGACAAAATTCACGCGCTGCGTGCGATTGCCGTCTGAGGCCAACTCATGAATCCGTTGTTGATCTATTTCTCCAGCCAGTCGGAGAACACGAGCCGTTTCATCGACCGAGTGGGACTCCCGGCCATCCGCATCCCTATCCGGCCGAGCGCGGTGATGGAAGAGGTCACGCAACCCTATATTTTGGTGGTTCCCAGCTATGGCGGCGGTACCGTGATTGGCGCGGTGCCTCGCCAGGTGATCCACTTTCTCAACAACCCTTCCCATCGGCATCTTCTTCGGGGCGTCATCGCCGCAGGCAACCGTAACTTCGGCGAAGCCTACGGTATCGCGGGCGACATTATCGCGCGCAAATGCCAGGTCCCCTGCCTGTACCGCTTCGAGCTGTCCGGTACGCCTGAAGATGTGGAAAACGTGCGTAAAGGAGTCAACCTTTGGCTACAGCAGAATCAGTGATGACGCGGCCCCTCGACAGCGGGCTCGATTACCATGCGCTTAACGCCATGCTTAACATTTACGACGCCGACGGCCGGATCCAGCTGGAGCAGGATCAGCAGGCCATCAGTCAGTATCTTGCCCAGCATGTCGCGCCCAAAACGCAGCGCTTCGCCACGCTGGAAGATAAGTTGGCCTATCTGCAAGATGAGAATTACTACGAAGCCAACGTGCTGGCCCAATACGACGCCGCGTTCATCAAAGCGCTGTTCCAACAGGCTTACGGCCATCAATTTCGTTTCAAAACCTTCGTCGGCGCGTTCAAGTTTTACACCAGCTACGCGCTGAAAAGTTTCGACGGTAAACGCTATCTGGAAGGTTATGAGGACCGGGTCTGCATGGTCGCGCTGACGCTCGCGCGCGGCGATGAAACGCTGGCGCGAGCGTTGGTCGATGAGATGATGACCGGGCGTTTCCAGCCCGCGACGCCGACCTTCCTCAACTGCGGTAAGCAGCAGCGCGGCGAGCTGGTCTCCTGCTTCCTGCTGCGCATCGAAGATAACATGGAGTCCATCGGCCGGGCCGTCAACTCCGCTCTGCAACTGTCCAAGCGCGGCGGCGGCGTGGCGTTCACGCTCAGTAATATCCGCGAAACCGGCGCGCCCATCAAACGGATCGAGAACCAGTCATCCGGCATCATCCCGGTGATGAAGATGCTGGAGGACGCGTTCTCGTATGCCAACCAACTGGGCGCGCGTCAGGGCGCGGGCGCGGTCTATCTGAGCGCTCATCACCCCGACATCTTACGTTTCCTCGATACCAAGCGCGAAAACGCGGACGAGAAGATTCGAATTAAAACGTTGTCGCTCGGCGTGGTGATCCCGGATATCACCTTGCATCTGGCGCGTGAAAACAAAGATATGCACCTGTTTTCGCCCTATGACGTTCAGCAGGTTTATGGTCAGCCCCTATCGGAAATCGCCATCAGCGAAAAATATCAGGAGATGATCGATAACCCGGCGATCCGTAAATGGACCATCAGCGCGCGTCAGTTCTTCCAGACGCTGGCCGAGATCCAGTTCGAGTCCGGCTATCCGTACATGATGTTCGAAGACACGGTGAATCAGGCCAACCCGATCCACGGCCGCATCAACATGAGCAACCTGTGTTCGGAGATTTTGCAGGTCAACCAGGCGAGCGAGTATGAAGAGGATCTGACCTACCGGAAGATCGGGAAGGACATCTCCTGCAACCTCGGCTCGCTTAACATCGCGAATGTGATGGACGGCAAAGATATCGGCCGCGCGGTGGAGTTCGCCGTGCGCGGGCTGACCGCCGTCTCTGACATGAGCCAGCTCAACGCGGTGCCCTCGATTGCCAAAGGCAACGCGGAGTCCCACGCCATCGGTCTTGGCCAAATGAACCTGCACGGCTATCTGGCGCGGGAAGGCATGTATTACGGTTCGGAAGAGGCGCTGGACTTCACCAACATGTACTTCTACACCGTGGCCTACCATGCGCTGCGCGCCTCTAATCAACTGGCTATCGAGCGGGGCGAAACCTTCAAGGGCTTTGAACGCTCCACTTACGCCAGCGGCGCGTTCTTTGACAAGTATCTTCAGCAGGAATGGCAGCCCGCCACGGAGAAGGTCCGCGCGCTGTTCGAGGAAAAGGGTATTCACCTGCCGAAGCGTGACGACTGGCAACAGCTGCGGGACAGCGTGATCGCGCATGGTCTGTATAACCAGAATCTGCAGGCGATCCCGCCGACCGGCTCTATTTCCTACATCAATCACGCCACGGCCAGCATTCATCCCATCGTGTCGCGGATTGAAATCCGCAAGGAAGGCAAAATCGGGCGGGTGTACTATCCGGCGCCGTTCATGACCAACGAGAACCTGGCGCTGTATCAGGATGCCTACGAAATCGGCCCGCAGAAGATTATCGACACCTATGCAGTAGCCACCCAACACGTGGACCAAGGGCTGTCGTTAACGCTGTTCTTCCCGGATACCGCCACCACCCGCGACATCAACAAGGCGCAGATTTATGCCTGGAAACAGGGGATTAAAACCCTCTACTACATCCGGGTGCGTCAGATGGCGCTGGAAGGCACAGAGATTGAAGGCTGCGTATCCTGCGCACTGTGATTTTATTGACGGAACTAACGCTATGAGCAAACTTCCCCCGCTGCGGGCGATTAACTGGAACCGACCGCAGGATGACAAAGATCTGGAGGTCTGGAATCGCCTGACCACCAACTTCTGGCTGCCGGAGAAAATCCCGCTGTCGAACGATATTCCCTCCTGGGCGCAGTTCACCGCGCAGGAGCGACAGCTAACGATTCGGGTCTTTACCGGCCTGACGCTGCTGGACACCCTGCAAAATACGCGCGGCGCGCCGTCACTGATGCAGGATGCCGTGACGCCGCACGAAGAGGCGGTACTGTCCAACGTCTGCTTTATGGAGGCGGTGCACGCCCGATCGTACAGTGCGATTTTCTCCACGCTGTGCCAGACCCGCGAGGTGGACGACGCCTATCTGTGGAGCGAACAAAACGAGGCTCTCCAGAACAAGGCCGCGCTGATCCTGCAACACTACGAGCACGACGATCCGCTGATGAAGAAAGTCGCCAGCGTATTTCTGGAGTCGTTCCTGTTCTACTCCGGCTTCTATCTACCGATGTACTGGGCCAGCCGCGCGCGTCTGACTAACACAGCGGATCTGATTCGTTTAATCATTCGCGACGAGGCGGTGCACGGCTACTACATCGGCTACAAGTTCCAGCAGGGACTCAAGCGCGTAGATGCCGCCCGTCAGGCGCAGATCAAGGCCTTCACCTACGAGCTGTTGCAGGATCTCTACGACAACGAGGTGGATTACACCGCCGCGCTGTACGACGAGGTGGGCCTGACGGAAGACGTGAAGAAATTCCTGCACTACAACGCCAATAAGTCGCTGATGAACCTCGGCTATGAGGCGCTGTTCCCCGCCAGCATGACGGACGTCAATCCGGCGATCCTGGCGGCGCTGTCGCCGAACGCCGACGAGAACCACGACTTCTTCTCCGGCTCCGGCTCGTCGTATGTCATCGGCAAAGCCGTCGAAACCGAAGACGAAGACTGGGATTTTTAGTCCCTACGCCACGACGCCTTCACTCCGCGATGGGGTGAAGGCGTCTTTGTTCTCGCCGCGCGGCGAACTCAGCGGCGGCGGCGCGTCGGCTCCCACGCGGTTCCTATCCTGACGCCAACCCCTTCACGGGAGATACTGAATATGGGGGCCTGACGTCAACGCGAATCCCCTCCCGCTAAAGCCTCCGCCGGACAACGAGCGAATTTCGGCGGTCGGTTCGATGGCGAATATTCGATCAAGCATTAACTTAATCCCATATTTCAATCACCTATCTCGCTGTCCCATTTTTAACTTAAAGCGCTAGCTTAATCCCAAAAGTGAGAATTATTAAAAAACAATAAAATAAAAGAATATAGTAATCAAAGAGTTAACAGTTGGCATAAAACGTGCTTTATCAGCCCGAGTTTAATGGAACGAGTATGTTGAGATGGATATTAAAAGAACAATTAAGAAGGGGCGTCTCAAACCCTTTTTAATCGCAGGGAGCGCGTTGTTCGTGCTCATTGCCGGGTATTTATTGATAAGTTTTGATCCGGGAGGCTTCGAAGTCAGGGCCTCTAATATTCTGATTGGTCAGGTTAAACAGGGCGACATGGTGATCGAGGTTCAGGGCAACGGCATTCTTGCGCCGCGCAATGCGACCTGGATATCCTCCAACATCGACGGCATCGTCGAATCGGTGAAAGTCAAACCCGGCGCCGCCGTAGAGCCCGGAGACACCATCGCCGTATTAGTCAACCCGGAGCTGATTCAAACCACGGAAGAACTGCGTTGGGAGCTTGGGGCGAAAGAGGCCGAAAATAAGGCGCTGCGCGGCCAACAGGAAAGCGCTTATCTGGCCGCCAAAATAGCCATCGTCAAAGCCGAGCAGGAGTACCGTCACGCCAAACTCGAATATGATGTCGCCGAAATGCTGAATAAGCGAAACGACGGCTCAGTTCCCCTTCTGGTTTTACATCGCTCAAAACTCGCCACCGAGCAAACTAAGCAAAGCCTGATGTACACCAAAGAGCAGCTTCAAAAGCTGGAGATCGTGCAGAAGGAAAATAGAGAGGCGGACGACGCGCGACTCAGTAAACTGAAAAATATGTTGGCCAGAGCGGAAACGCAGATACGTTCTTTGACGGTAAAAGCGAGCGAAGCCGGTATCATTCAGGTTACCAATATTGAAGTGGGACAACATGTCGCCAATGGATTCAGTCTCGCCCGCGTCGCGCGTAAGGATCAGCTCATCGCCGAATTAAAAGTGCCTGAGCGCCAGATAAGAGACGTCGCGATCGACCAATCCGTGCTGATCAATACGCACGCCAACCAGATCCACGGCAAAGTTTCCCGAATCGATCCCGCCGTCATCAATGGCACGGTGCAGGTTGACGTCGAGTTCACGGAACCGCTGCCGAATGAAGCCCGACCAGACCTGAGCATCGAAGGTCGCGTGCAGGTAGCGAACCTGAAAAATGTCATTTACGCGCCGCGGCCTATGTACGCCCAGAGCAATACCCCTGGGATCGTATATAAGCTCGCGACGGACGGTAAAAGTGCGGTAAAAGTACCCGTGACCTTTGGGATGGGATCGGCCAATGAAATTGCGATCTCGTCAGGGCTGGTAGCCACGGATCACATTATCTTATCGAGCTACCAACCCTGGGAACACGTCGACCAAATAAGCATCACTCGCTAAAAAGGATTCTTGTATGTCAGCAGTTGTCGAGCTTAAAAACATCAAAAAAGTGTTTTTTACTGAGGAAATGGAAACTCATGCTCTGAGTGATGTGAGTTTCACGATCAACCAAGGGGATTATGTTTCTATTTCCGGCCCTTCGGGATGTGGGAAATCCACGCTTCTGTCAATCCTCGGATTACTGGACAAGGCAACGGAGGGCGAATATGTGATTAACGGACATAACGTCACTACACTGACCGCCAAACAGCAGGCGGAGATTCGTAACCTCGAGATAGGTTTCGTCTTTCAGTCTTTTAACCTGATCAGCGATCTTACCGTTGATGAAAACGTCATGCTGCCGCTCACCTACCGCAAAGGCATCAGCAACAAGCAAATGAAAGCCATGGCGGATGCCGCGCTGGAAAAAGTAGACATGAAACACCGGGGCAGGCACTACCCTTCCCAACTCTCTGGCGGTCAACAACAGCGCGTCGCGGTGGCGCGCGCGATTGTCGGCAACCCTTCCCTGCTGCTGGCGGATGAGCCTACCGGCAACCTGGATTCACGGAATGCCGACGCCGTGATGTCTTTGTTTGATCAGCTTCATCAAACCGGTTCCACCATTTGCATCGTGACCCATGACCCGCGTTCAGCGGCCCGCGCCTTGCGACAAATAGAAATTTTTGACGGTATGGTGATTGACGACCACCAACTGAAGCACCTCGCCCGTGTGGTTTAAGGAGAAACCGATGTCGATGATTTTTGATTTGCGCTATGCATGCCGTCTCTTGCTGAAGCGCCCCGGTTTTTCCGTGTTTACCATGCTGATTATGGCGATCGGTCTGGGTATGTGCATTTACATGTATTCGGTCATCAACGGGCTGGTGCTCAAACCGCTGCCTTTTCACGATGCGGAACGGATGGTCGTCATCAGCCCAAGCATCAATGGCGTCCGGTTAGGCGACTCCCCCATCAGCTACATGGACTTTATGGACCTGAAGGCGAAAAGCCA
Organism: Lonsdalea iberica; assembly: GCF_002111585.1. Lineage (GTDB taxonomy): Bacteria > Pseudomonadota > Gammaproteobacteria > Enterobacterales > Enterobacteriaceae > Lonsdalea > Lonsdalea iberica. The sequence continues at coordinate 19,349 of NZ_LUTP01000043.1, read as the reverse complement.
GCGTCTGGAACAACTCGGCTACTACTATGGCGATGTCGCCAACATCAGCCTGGATGGACAAGCGTCACGCTATATCGCCATTCGTTCAGAGCCCGATCTCTTCAGCTTCACGGACGTGCAGCCCGAACTAGGGCGCATTTATAATGAGCAGGACACCGGGGAAGGCGCCAATCCCGTCGCCGTCATCAGCCATGAGATGTGGCAGAACTATTTTGGCGGACGTCAGGACATCCTGGACCAATCCTTCATCGTGAACGGCATCAGTACCCGGATCATTGGCGTCATGCCCGAGGGGTTCGCCTTCCCGATGAATAACCAGATTTGGCAACCTTCGACGCTGAATCCACAGCGCATTACCGTTGAGAATGCGCCGTCGATTCAGACTTTCGGCAAGATTAAGCCCGGTTTTTCAGCGGAGGACGTCGATGCCGAACTGAAAAACATCATGGACGCGAGAGCCCAGCAGTTCCCGGAGATCAATCGCGGCCGCTCAGCCTTTGTCATCACCTTCATGGACAGTTTCATGGGGGAAGATTCAAAACCTATCTTCCTGATTATGCTGCTGGCGGTGGGGCTCGTCCTGCTTCTGGCCTGCTGTAATGTCGGCAATATGCTGTTGGTCCGCGCCATTGAGCGCAGTAAAGAAACCGCAATTCGGATCGCGCATGGCGCGCCGCCCCTGCGCGTGGTCCTGCAAATGATGTGGGAAAGCGCGATCATCTGCTGCATGGGCGGCGTGATTGGGTTATTGCTGGCCGGCTGGGGACTGTCTCTTACCAATAAACTGATCGTCAGAGTGGTTCCGGACCAACCGCCCTTCTGGTGGCACCTCGGTATCGATGCCGCCACGGTGATAAAAACGCTCGTTCTGGTTGCGCTGGCCAGCCTGATTACCGGCGCGCTGCCGGCCTGGAAAATGGTCCACAGTAACGTCAACGACGTACTGCGCGATGGCACCCGCGGCGCGCAAAGCCGCAGCAGCAGCCGTATCAGTCGCGCCCTGGTGATTTTTGAAGTCGCCCTCTCCTGCGCGGTACTGTGTATCGGCGCGTTGCTTTCACTGGTGGTCGCGCAGGCGTCCAAAATCGACTACGGCGTGCAGCTACAGAACGTCTGGTCGGCCAAAGTCAGCCTGCCGGACAGAACGTATCCCACTGCGCTGGACAGCTATAACTTCGACAATCGCATCGTCGCTGAACTGAACGCCCAGCCGGCGGTAGAACAGGCCGGGCTGATCAGCCGCTTGCCCGGTGAATTCACGCCCACCAGCAATATCGAAATCGAAGGCGCCAGCTATCTGCGTTCCAACCGCAATCAGTATCCGCGCGTAAACGATGTGGTTGCTTATCCCGGCACGCTGGAAGCCCTCGGCGTTAAAGCTCAGCTCGGTCGATTACTGAACCTACATGATGATAGCCGCTCGCAGAAGGTCGTTGTCGTTACCCGTTCGTTCATCGATCGCTACCTGCCTGGGGAGTCGATGCCCATCGGCAAGAAAATTCGCTGGGTCGAGGGCGACGATCGCGACTGGTATACCCTGATTGGCGTCATTCCCCATATCATTCAGGGGCGGCCTTTCGGACACAGCAAAGGCATGCCCACGGCCTACCGTTCGATGTTGCAAGCACCGCAAGATCAGATGTCGATCATCGTCAAGGGGATGAATCACGAAGACCTCAGTCATACCATTCAGTCCAGCCTCAACCGAATCGATAACCAGCTTCCGGCCTATCAGGAGAAAACTTTACAGGAAGTGGTGGGAAGAAATACTGTAGGCTTAAGTTACATATCTATATTATTCAACATGTTTGGCATTATGGCTGTATTGCTCGCCGGCAGCGGTATCTATGGGGTGATGGCGAAGACGATTCACCAACGCTACGCCGAATTAGGGACGCGGCGCGCGTTGGGCGCAACGCCTGCCAATATTATCTCGTTGATTTTGATACAGGGATGGTGGCAACTGGCGCTCGGACTCGTGATCAGCCTGCCGGTGATCGGCGTCGTCACGCCGATGATATTGCGCATTTTCGGCAGTCAGGGCATGGCATTGACGGCGCTGTTTGTCGCCATGGCCTTGCTGATTACCGCCGTCGTCACCGTGGCCACGCTGGTGCCGGCAAGACGGGCTATCCAGATACAACCCATCGATGCGCTGAGACATCAATAACAAAGCAGGAAAGAGTGAGGGCCTCATGAAGTCGAGTTACAAGGTACTGGTGGCGGATGATGACATCAGCATCATCAAGACATTGAAACTGATGCTGAAGCTACATCAGTTCGACGTCATCACCGCCACCCAGACGGATGAGGCGCTCATGCAAATCCGGGAAGGTAAGCCCGATATCGCGTTACTTGATCTTAACTATCAGCGAGATACCACCTCGGGCAACGAAGGCCTTGAGTTGATCGCGGACATCAAACGGCTTGAGCCCGATTTGCCGATCATCGTCATGACCGGCTGGGGGTCGATCGAAATCGCCGTGGAAGCGATGAAGAAAGGGGCCGCCGATTTCATTCAAAAGCCTTGGGACAACGAGCGTTTGATTCAGGCGCTGAACGTGCAGCTGCAACTGGTCGAAGTCCTGAAAAAGCAGCGCTCCTTGCAACAGCAAAACGTCCTGCTGCAACAGCAGCTCCACCCCTGTTTACAAGATGAACTGGTGGCGCAATCTCCGGCGATGAAGCAGGTGATGGCGATTTTGCAGCAGGTCATCCCGAGCAATGCCAGCATTCTGCTCACCGGCGAAAACGGAACGGGCAAAAGCATGCTGGCCAACTACATCCATCAGCATTCTACCCGTAGCGACGCCAGCTTTGTCTCCGTCAATATGGGCTGTATTCCTGACAGCCTGTTCGAAAGCGAAATGTTCGGCCACGTCAAAGGCGCGTTTACCGATGCCAAAACGCAGCGTATCGGGCGCTTCGAACTGGCGGATGGCGGCACTCTGTTCCTCGATGAAGTCGGCAATGTGCCAATTAATCAGCAGGCGAAACTGCTGCGGATGCTGGAAGAGCGTCAGTTTGAGAAAGTCGGCGCGAGTAAAACCCAGTCGGCCGATGTCCGCGTGATCTCGGCGACCAACGCCGATCTGGCGACGATGATCGAGGCCGGCGAGTTCCGCAAAGATCTCTACTACCGTCTGAACACGTTCGAAGTGCGCATTCCCGCGCTGCGCGAACGGAAAGAGGATATCCCCGAGCTGGTTAAACGGGAGTTAAAAACCCTGACGGAGCGCTACCGCAAACCCACCTTCAGTATCACTGACGAGGCGATGCAGACGCTGCGAAACTACCCCTGGCCGGGCAATATTCGCGAGCTTAATCACACGCTGGAGCGCACGGTGTTACTCAGCAACAATCCTGTGCTGGACGCGCATCTCCTCCGGCTGGCGCTGCCTGTCGACCCGGAAAGCGAGCCGCAAAAAATGGGGGACAGCGCGCAGTCTGAAACGCCGGGCACTCCGCAGGGCGACCTACTGACGCTGGAGGATATCGAGCAGGAGACGCTGCAAAAACGCCTGGCGGTTTACAACGGCAACGCCTCTGAAGCGGCCGAATCGCTGGGGCTGAGCCGCAGCGCCTTTTATCGTCGCCTCAAAAGAACTGGCTGAATTCTATGTTCCGGCACTCACTGGAGTCATTACAGCAACGGCTGCTGATCATCGCCTCGCTTCCCTCGTCGCTGGCGCTCATTGTGCTGATGATTTGGAACGACTACTCCGGATACCTGATCGCCTTGGTGGCGCTGATTTGTCTGACGCTCATCGGCTACTGTTCGCTGATGACCCGGCAGGTGCTGAATTTTCAGCTGACGACGCTGACCAATTTGATCGAAGCCATCACGCATAACGACTTCAGCCTGCGGGGTAAGCGCCAGAAAACCGACAGCGAACTCAATGGCCTGATTGATATGATCAACGGGCTCGCCTCCTCAATGCAGAAGCAGCGTCTGCACGTCAAACAGCAGCAGTACCTGGTACGGAAGGTACTCAACAATATCGACGTCGCCATCGTGGCGCTGAACAGCGATCAGGAAATCGCGTTCGTGAACGAAACCGCCGTCTCCTTGCTCGGCCAGCCGGCAAAAGCGCTCAAGGGCCTCGCGCTAAACGACCTGTCTTTCCGCTCGCTGTTCGAACTGCCGGCCAATAGCGTCGTCGAGTACCAGTTTCCGAAGCATCGAGGCCGCTACAAAATCATCCTGGAGAAATATTTCGAAGATGGAAAGAAGCAGCAGCTTTTGTTCATCACCGATGTAAGCCAGCTTCTACGCGAGGAAGAGTACCGCGCATGGCGTAACCTGCTGCGCGTCATGAGCCATGAAATCAACAATACGCTGACGCCCATCGCCTCGCTGAGCCAGATGTTATTGTCGGCCGTGCCTGACGATGGCAAGGAGGAGAATCAGGATTTACGCGATGGTCTGGATATCATCAATGAGCGGGCCTTAAACCTGAAAAGTTTTGTGGACAGTTACCGGAAGCTCACATCGCTCCCCCTCCCCCAGAAAACGCCGCACAATATCGATTCACTCATCAGAAAAATCCTCACCTTATTCGAACACCGAAAAACGCACATCGTGTCCAGTGAAGATGTGATGGTCAATATCGATGCCGTTCAGATAGAACAGATGCTGATCAACATCCTGAAGAATGCCGATGAAGCGATGTCCTCTCCCGAAGGCGCCATCTACCTGAGCTGGAGAGTCACGGACCACGAGTTCTGCCTCAAGATCCTTGATGAAGGCTGCGGCATCGGCAACACGGAAAATATTTTCGTGCCGTTTTATAGCGTGAAGAAGAATGGGAGCGGCATTGGATTAATGCTCTCGCGCCAGATTGTCGAATCCCACGGCGGTTATTTCAGCCTGACAAACCGGGAAGATCGACCGGGCTGTAAGGTCACCATCAAATTCCCGACGGAGTAGACGCCAACGACAGGGCCGAGTGACGCCGCTCTCAATACGCCACCGTCGATAGGGCTGGCGAAGTCACGATAAAGCCGTCACCGCCGCCTGCGTCGCAGGTCAAAACGCTCAGCGCTTTTTTCTGCTGCGCCTACGAAGTCTGAATAAACTCGGTCACGCGTTGAATCAACTGCCGATCCCGGACAATCCCGCGATGTCCGCAGCCCTGAGTCAAATAAAGTTGACCGGCTCCTGTCGCGCTGAGCAAATGAAAAGCCTGCGTCAACGCGACATTACGGTCATCCTGGTCATGACACACCAGCGTAGGAACGGCGATCTGCGGCCAACTGGCATAGGAAATCGTGTCCGGATGATGGCCGTAACGTTCGAGATACACCCTGTTTATCCGCTCGGTGAGCGCCGCTGGCACTCCATGAAAGGCAATGTAAGCGTCAAACACACAGGGCAGAGACTCCGGACTACTGAGGATGACAAGCCGTCGACAGTGCAACCCCTGCGTGGCGGCATGCAGCAACGCCGTACCGCCAAACGAATGGCCTAACGCCGCGCAAAAGACGCCGTATCGCTCGCCCAACAGACGTATGACCTCCACCAGATCGCTGAAAGAACAGCGCTCTCCCTCAGACTCCCCGTGAGCGGGCAAATCCGGGGTAATCACTTCATATCCGGCCTGCGTGAGCGACTCGATAAGCGGGCGCAACATGACGGCCCGCGCTTCCCAACCGTGAATCAGTAAGACCCGTCCGGCCGGAGAGGACGCCCCGGAACCGTACACCACGACGCGCCGCCCGGCGCAGATCACCTCCTCCCGTCGCAGCGAACTCAGCCATCGCGCATCGGTTTTCTTGCAAGGCATCCGGTGTGGATGCTCGAACAAGTCCAGGGCGTAAGCCGCCGCTTTGCCGGGCGACAGCCAGCGCAGCAGCTGTAAATCTAGCCAGCGTAATCGGCGGCAGGTCGGCGCGTAGTGGCTTTCAGGCACGATCGGATTTTTGAGCAGCAGCGCGGGTCGCCGCTTCCGACGGACCAGAAAAACATGATAACGACGGTGCAACATCGCCGTTATTTTCAGTGCCGGCAGAAAAAAATCATAGAGCATGTTGCTGACCTATACTGCGGCACAACATCCCGTACTCATACGTAAAAACCAGTAAATACAAGACATTAAAAAACAAGATACTCTTCATCAATCCCACCAGCGCTCCGGGTTGCGTCGCCAGATACAGCACGATAGCCACCATCAGGCTTTCCATGATGAACGTGATCACCAGCACTCGCTTTCCCCGGCCGAGCTGTTCGAGCATCGTCTGGATACTGGCAATCATCGAGGTGATGAAAAACGTCGGCAGCAGCCAGCGCAGGATCGTATGGACGCTCACGCGCACCTCTCGGTCAACGGACATCATATTCACCATGCCGGTTTGGGCGAGATACGCCGCCGACGTCAGACCGATATACACCAGCGCGATGCCCCCCAGCCCCAGACCCAGCAGCCGATTAAGCTGCTGCGGGGAGTCGGTGGATAGCCGCTGATTGATCCCAATCGCGATGGCTGAACCCAGCGCCACGGCCGGAATAATAAAAAAGGCGCGCAGCTTCACCACGATGAGGAACCCGCTGGCATAGGCCCCGCCAAGCTGACTGAGCAGCGGAAACAGCACGGCGGAACTGGCAAACGCGAACAGCATGGTCAGGAAAATAGGCACACCGGCATCGGCAGTCATCGCCCGCAGCCTGGGCAAGAAGGCGTGCGGCTGCGGGTCCGCTTTTCCCGCGACCGTGTTAAACAACCACAGCGCCGAGAACGGTAATACGGCAAGGGCGGCAATCAGGTTGGCGTAGATGACCGCCATAAAGCCGTTTTGGTAATGATGCAGACTGATAAAACAGACGGTCAGATTGATGACGATAAAGAGGCAGACACACAGCATACTCACGCCCGTTTTCCCCTGCCCCCTCAGACCGGCGTTACACAGCTCCAGCACCAACAGCGGGATCACCGAAAGCAGATAAGCGGGAAGAAAATGGGAGAATAGCGCCGGCTCCTCGTTCGGGTAAATCACCTGCAACCCGGCGTCTCCTAAGCGACTCCCCAGCGCCAGCATGACGAGCAGCAGGCCGCCGACAACCGAGAAAATCGCGCTGCTGTGCAGCACCCGACCGGGCGCCCAATTCGATACCGAGCGAGCGCTGAAAATCTGGTTGGTGATCGTGAGTCCTTCCAACAGCGCGATAAAGATGAAATAAAAAGGCTGAAGCATGGACAACGTATAAAGCGCCCGTTGCCCGCCGCTCTGTGTACCCAAGAGCCATATCGGCCCATTTTGCGACAAAGAGACCACGACCGCCGTCAGGATCATCGGCCACGCCAATGTGAGGATCTGGCGGATCTCTCCCCCGGGCGCATAAGCCGCAGCGCTGATTAGCGAAGGCTTTGCCATGCTTCATTCACCTGATTGACCGCCGAGTCCGCCGAGCCGGTTTTGCCAAACACGCAGTACACCATCATGGAAAAATGACTGAGGGTATGGGTGTTGCCGAGCAGGTAACCGTGTCCGCCCATCAATTTTTCAGCCTGCGCGCTAAGCTGGGTGATCGCGAGATGCTCTTGCTCCAGATCCTCAAAGTCCGCCTGCTCCAAACGAACGCTCAGCTGACCCTGTAACTGGGTGATCTCGCCGTAGATACTGGCGAAGCTGGCCTTGATCAGCGGATGCCGCGTCGTTTTCTGACCAAAGCTGGTGCGTTGATTTAAATGCGCGTAGGAGATATCCAACATTCGGGCTACCACGCCCAGCCGCAGCGCGACGCTCATCAGAGAAAGCCAGTGAGGCGCAGGGCGTGACCCCGTGATGGCGACCTTGCGGAGATGCATAAACGACAAAACGCGGTCGGCAGGCAGCGGCGTGCAGCCGTCGAGCGGTATCTCTGCACCATCAGGGTGGTAAAGACGTGAAGACGCCTCTCCGGGCAGAAGCCCTATCCCATGACAGGCCAACCCCCCGGGCGTTCCCGTCACCAGCCCGGTGAACCGGGATAACGCATCGACAGGGTCAAGGAGACGGCCATAGGACGCAGCCTGAGCGAGTTTTTCCACGTTTAACGCCATCATACCAACTGAGCGCCTTGCCACGCGTCAAGCCACTCGACCAGCGAACCGACGCTGGAAAAAGAGTGCTGACTGATGTGATCAGGGTCAAACATCAACCCCTCGATGCTATCCTCGAGCGTCAGAAGGAATTGGACGAAGTTAACGGAGTCCAAATCCAGATCTTCTTCGAAACGCGTGGTTTCCGTTACCGCCAGCAACGGCGTTTCGAGAACGTCCTGAAGGGCTTGCTGAATAACGTTTAAAGTTTCCATTTATATGACCTTAATGAGATTTGATGAGACTAATAGCGGATAAAGTGATTCCCATTCCGGCGGAAAATGCCGTTACCGTTTGTGGGAAAGGTACATTTTTCTTAAGAGAAAGATGGTGAAATATATCTGAGCACCACAGATGGCCCATGCGAGAGATCTGCGAAAGGTCGATAATCGACGTCCACCCTCGCGCTTGCGCCACTCTTTTTAACAAAGGCATATTCAGGTTATAAGGGATAACGCTATCAGGCTCCTTATTCGCATCGGAAAAACGCGCTAAAAACCGATCTAACTCCTCAAAAAACAGAGTGCGTAATTCACTCCGCTCCTGTTGCGTCATCTCATCCTGGTTTTTATAGAAGCGATGAATATGTTCTATTTTCGTATCTCTAATTTCCCAAACACCCTCTCTCGGACTTAATAAGCAGGCTGTCGACATTTCGCCCAACAATCCCACCGACATCCGATTAAACGAAGCGCTGAAGCTTTTTTCTCCGCTCAAAATAATAACAGGAAATTGATAACCATTATCGTCCATATGACAAGCCAAATTAATGGCGCTCAGGCCTGACGCACAATGATTCATGCTGAGCGTAAAATACCGCCAGTGGGAAAGGCCGCACTCAACGGAAATTTCACCCAGCCAGTTATCATCGAAAAAGGTATTATGCGTTTGCGTTTTGGTATAAATAATCATTCCGCCGCCACGACGCAGTTCCGGATACTTTTCCAATAATGCGGCCATCGTTTCTAAATGCATTTGCTTGTGACAAAGCCTATTCATTACCACGCCTTCGAGTGAAAACATCCTCCCGAAGACATTGATATCCTTATCTTTAAGTTGATGCGTCTCGCTAAGTTTATCCAGACTGCAGCATTGCTGATAACGCATATCGCTACATTGAATATCCTTTATGTAGAGCGTCATCTATCATCATCCTTGTTTAATTACATCCGATAAACAGCGCTGAGAAAATAGTTTTCTCCGCTGGCGAGACTATTACATTTGTGATGGCGAAAGTATCATCTTTTATAGCGCAATCTTGACTGAAATTGCCTGTGAATAAGTTAATCCACATTCAGTAAATGACAATTTCAGTCAAATTCATACAAAAATGACGGCGTAGTCTTCCGCCTAAATAGCCATATTAAAAAATAGGCTGTTTTTATTCATCAGGGAGAGGCAATGGCTGACATCATTAATGAATTAATAACCATCATAACCACTGAGCTAGAGAGCCTGGGTTTGGACGAACACCGAATTAGCCTGGTCCTGTCTGGCCGGGAATTATATGGTTTTTCCGGCATCTTAGATTCTGTGAAATTAGTTGAGCTCATTGCTGGTCTTAATGACCGCATTGAGAAAATCACGGGAAAGAATATCGATCTTTTTGAACGTATGGATAGTGAGTTTTTTGGTAACTTTTTAAACATTAATGCATTAAGCCATTACCTGGCAGAGAGCATTCAGCATGCGCCACTATAAATACGACAGCAAATACATAACCAAAATTAATATTGAAGGGGTCGGATATAATAACCTCGCCGATGCCGTAGGCACGCCCTGTTATATTTATAGCGCTAGCCAGCTCAAAGACGATCTGCGACAACTCAAAGCCGCCCTGCCGCCCGAGCTTCATGTGTTCTATTCGCTCAAAGCAAACCCCAACCTGTCATTAGTGAGTCTGATCCATCAACAGCAGGTAGGCTGTGAAGTGTGTTCGCTTCCTGAACTTGAAACCGCCCTGATGGCGGGCGCTCACCCCGACGATATTATCTTTGTGGGTCCGGCAAAATCGTATTCGGAGCTTTGGCGGAGCGTCGAACTCGGCATCCACGCGGTGGTCGTGGAGTCCGCGGATGAACTGGCGATGCTGAATCAAATTGCCGCTGAACAGGACAAGCGCCCGCGATTTGCACTGCGCATCAACCCGGACTTCGTTCCCGCCAAAGCGCGTCTCGTCATGACGGGTAAACCGCGGCAGTTCGGTATGGATGAGTCGCAGGCACTGAGCCTGATGGCGCAGAAAAACGCCTACTCTTGCCTGAGGTTTTGCGGCATTCATATCTATCTGGGCACGCGAATTCTGCACGCGAACGCGATCGCCGACAACACCCTTAACATCCTGCGCACCGCCGAAAAATTTCAGCAGGCGTCCGGCAATGAGCTGGAGTTTGTCGATATCGGCGGCGGACTTGGGATCGCCTATCACGACAAAGAGACGCCGCTGGACCTCGCTCTGCTGGGCCGATTATTGCAGGACCCCATCAGGCAGTTTCAGCAACGTCACCCGCGCGCTCGGCTGATCATGGAGTTAGGACGATTCATCGTCGCCCGCAGCGGCGTGTTTCTGACCCGGGTTCGCTACGTCAAATCGTCACGGGGCAAACACTTTGCCATCTGCGACGGCGGCTCGAACTGCCACGGCGCCGCCGCCGGTTTGGGCGCGGTCATCCGAAGGAACTTTCACACCGAGCGGCTCGGGGCGGAATCGCCGGGCGCGCCGCAGCAGCATTACGATCTGAGCGGGCCCTTGTGCACGCCCACCGACATCATCGGCGAAAATGTGTTGCTGCCCGCGCTGCAGGCGGGAGATCTTATCGGTCTGTTCAATTCGGGCGCCTACGGCCCCACCGCTTCTCCCGTCTATTTTCTGAGTTTTGGCTACCCGGCCGAAGTGCTGGTCGATGGCGATCGTGCCGTTATGATCCGGCGGCCTGACGAGATGGATCACCTGCTGCGCCAGCAGCGGGCCGAACCCGTCTCGCTGTCCCCGATACACGCGAAGGCGCGAGCGTAGTCATGCCTTTGTATTTCGATCGACACGGCATTCAGTGTTTTCATGCCGATCGCGTTCACCTCCGGCGCGATACGGTGACCGACGCGCCTGACATCGTGACCGACTGGCTGAAGGGCTTCTACGCCTCGAACGGGAAAGCGCACGGCGCAATGACGGAAGCGCAGACCTGGCTGCAGGCTCCGGTCAGAGTGAGCTTCCAGCAAATAGCCTCGCACTTGATCGCGCAGTTGGCGTCGTACCACGACCTGAGCACAGTCGATGTGCTCGTCGTCGCCCACTGGACCCCAGACTGTGTGATGGGCGGTTCGGTCACCAACGCGATTCTGCATCGCATCCAGGCCCGCCACGCTTACGCGTTTGCCGTCAGCGATTGCGGGTTAACCGCGCCGTTTCAGGCGCTGTCGCTCATCGAGCGCTACCTCCCGCCCCATCAGGGGAAAGCCCTGCTGGTGAGCCTCGACCAACCACTGCTGCTCCATCCCACCGCCTGCTTCAATAAGGAAACCGTCAGGGCCAGCGGCGCGGCGCTGTGGCTCGACCGACAGCCTGGCGAGGGGCGAGTGGCACTATCGCCCTATGCGTGGGAGAACACGGAGAAGCCCGGGTGCGCGAACCCGGCCAACGCCCCGCAGGAACCGGTCGTGGTCATTGGCACGCCGCCGCCCGGATTTCCGCCGGAGGCGGTGATCTCAACCCTCACGCCCGACCCGTCGCGCCTGAGCGCGGCCCCGTTTTATGCCTTGGCGGAGTACCTGCAAGCGAGCCCCAAGGGGCCGACGGCGCTGCTGTCCATCGCCGATGGCGCAACGCCACCCATGATTTATCTGGCCCGGAGGGAAACGGCATGAATATCATTGATGTCGCCACCGTCATTAACCCGGACCTCACGCCCCTGAATGCGCTACAGGCGCGTTATCAGTGGGGTGAGCGCAACCACAAGATATTCTCCCGCTTTCTAAAGCTGGAGTCGGCCTGTCTGTTCCCCGAGGAGCCGTTGCCGCAGCTATTGAAAGGCTGTCTTGAAAAGTTGCTCTCCCGGCATCCCGACAAGCGCAATCGGATACGCTATCTGGCCTATGCGCACTCGCTGAACGCCACGTTTCCCTACGGCGTTGACAGTCTGAGAAAATTAGCGGCCACTCTCCTGCCCGCACAGACAGAAGTGCTGTCGGCGACGCAAAACTCCTGCGCCTCGTCGTTTAACGCGCTTTCGCTGCTGACGAACTTGTTACCGGACGAGGCGGAGGACGGCCCGCAGTATGCGGTCCTGTTGACGGGAGAGAAGTGTTTCCATCAGACGGTTCAGTACGCCAATCAAAACGGGATCTTCGGCGAGGGCTGTACCGCACTCCTGTTGACGGATGATGACACGCAGCCAGGCTGTACGGTGCAAGGCGTCGGGCAGGCGATGATTGGCGGCATCGGCAGCCGAACTTATCAAAGCAATCCCTCGATCGAAAATCGTTACGACCATGATTTTATGCCGACGATGATGCGCGCGATCCATCGAGCATTGGCCGACGCCGGGATCGGCGCCGATCGACTTGACGTCATCCTGCCCTATCACATGAGCCCGATTACCTTCGATCGCATTGCCGACACACTGAATGTCCCGCGCTCTCGCGTTTTCCGCACCCATCTTTACCGGCTGGGCCACTGTTTTTGCGGCGACGGTTTTATCAATCTGCACGACTGCTGCTTCTCCCCGTCCGTCCCTCGCTCGGGCTACTTTCTGGCGGTGGCGGCAGGCGTCGCCGGCAGCTTTGGCGCTCGGGTATTCCATCGCAAAGAGGATCGATCACCGAGATGAATGTTCAGGCTCTTATTCAGTATCTGGACGATCGTCGTCAACAGGATCCAGACAAAGTGGCGATCATCGACGAACGCACCGCCATAACCTTCTCCGCGTTACATCAGCGGGCGGAACAGATCGCGGGCTGGATGCAGCATCACGCGCTTTCCCCCGGCGATCGGGTGGTCGTGCTTATGAGCAACAGCATCGATCTGGTCGCCTGCTTTTGGGCGACGCAGCGCTGCGGCGCCGTCTATGTGCCGCTCCATCCCGAAACCAAAGCGGAAAAACTGGCGTGGATTGCCGATGACTGCGCGGCCAGCCTGATGATCGTCGATACAGAACGTGAGGAGGAAACCCTCCGAGCGATTCCCCTGATGAAGGCACGCCCGCAGCCGCTGGTCGCGGGGGATGCCGCGTTCGCGGAGATCGCCCGCGCCGCGTACGCCTGCACGCTGCCGCCGCCGTTAAGCCTCGATCTGGCCGGCCTCATTTACACCTCCGGCTCCACGGGGCATCCCAAGGGCGTCATGCTCACCCAGCGCAACATGATCGCCGCGTCGCAGTCCGTCGCTCACTATTTGCAGTTGGACGCGCGCGATCGCATTTACTGCGCCTTGCCGCTCAGCTTCGACTATGGTCTGCATCAAATCACGATGGCGGCGCTGACCGGCGCGACGGTCATCCTCGAAAAAAACTTCAGCCGACCATTGTTCGCGCTCAACCGCTTAGTCCAGCAACGCGCCACCGTCTTTCCGCTGGTGCCGACAATGGTCAGTCTGATAGCGCGATTGGGGCGGCGTTTCGACTTCGCCTCGGTCACAACGGTGACCAGCACGTCGGCGGCGCTACACGCGAACGATATCGCCATGCTGAGGACGGCCTTTCCGCAGGCGCGTCTCTTTTCCATGTACGGCCTGACCGAGTGCCATCGCTGCACCTGGCTGGACCCAACTGAACTTAGCGCCAGAACGCTGAGCGTGGGTAAGGCGATCCCGGGGACGGAACTGTGGGTGGTGGATGACGCCGGAACAGCCCACCGCCGCAACGCGACCGGTGAGCTGGTGATCCGCGGCGAGACCGTGATGCGAGGCTACTGGAACAACCCGCAAAAAACGGCCGAAAAATTACGGCCGGGGCGATTCCCCGGCGAGGCCGTGTTGTATACGGGTGACCTCTGTCGCCTTGACGAGGACGGTTTTCTCTATTTCATCAGTCGGATGGACGACGTGTTGAATGCCTGCGGCGAGAAGGTCGCCCCGCGAGAAGTCGAGAGTATCATTTCCACCCATCCAAGCGTCACGCAGGTGGCCGTCGTCGGCGTCCCGCATGCCGTTTACGGTGACGAAATCGTCGCATGGATTGAAACCGCGCAGACGATCGAACCCCGCGTGCTGCGGGACTGGTGTAGAGCCAGAATGGAGCATTACCTGATCCCTCATCGCTTCCTTTTTTGCGACGCCTTGCCCAAAAACAGCAACCATAAAATCGATCGCCTGCGGTTATGCGCGCTCAGCCAAACGCCATTCCCCGCAGCCGGTCTTTCAGGAGAGAAGCATGCCGAACTATGAATCTCAGGTCATCGCCGCTATCGCGCTGGTGATGGAGATAGACGATACCTCAGAGCTGCACCGGGACACGCGGATAGAGCGCGATCTGGGCTTCGACAGCGGACTCTACATCGAACTGATCATGTATCTGGAAGACGCGATTGATACGCTGCATTTGGATCCCGCGACGCTGGATATCCAGCATTTCGAGTCCATCGGCTCCATTGCGGACTACATCGCCGCCCGCGTCTCTTCTGCGGTATCGGCCTGATGGAGGGTCAATCGGCACTGCTGGAGATCTTCGCTCGATTCAACGGCTGCAAGCTGCCGGCGGCCATGCTGGGCGAGCGAAGTATGACGTTCGATGCGCTCTATCGCAGCGCGACGCGACTGGCCGTCACTCTGCGCGCGCAGGGGGACGCGCCCGTCCTCCTCTACGGTCACAAGGACTTCGGTTATCTGACCGCGATGTGGGCCTGCATTCTGGCGGGCAGAACGTTTATCCCCACAGAGGCCGACAACAGCGACGCGCGGATCCAGCAGATCCAACAGAGTGCGCAGGCGTCTCTCCTGCTCAATACCACAAAGCGGGCCAATCCGGCGACATGTCGGCAGCTCGCGGTGCGCGACGTCGGCTATCCGGCAGCGCCGCCGGACCTCTCTCGCGTCGTCAACATGGTCGACGCGGACCAGAACATGTACATCCTGTTTTCATCGGGCACGACGGGACACCCCAAAGGTATTGGCGTGAGCTACGCCAACGTCGCCGACTTAACCCACTGGTTACGCCGCGAGTTCCCGCTGGACGGCGCGGTCAGCGGCAATATCCGCTACTGCTTCGACGTGTCGCTCTACGAGCTATGGCTCTCCTGGCTGTTTCTGAAACCGCTGGTCGTCCTCGACCACCAGCATTTCTTCAACACCCGCCTGGCCATCCAACGCCACGCGGAGGCAGGAACGACCTGCTGGGTCTCAACCCCAAGCCTTACGCGTTGTTATCTCAACGACCGGCAGTTCAATACCGACGCGCTCCCGATGCTCAGACACTTTATTTTCTGCGGCGAGGTGTTAACGAAAGGGCTGGTCAAGGCCCTGTGGCAACGCTTTCCCGGCGCACGCATCACCAATACCTACGGTCCGACCGAATGCACCGTCGCCGTGACCGCCATCGATATCCATCCCCGTCATGTCGAGGATGAATGGCCGCTGCCGCTCGGCGGCGTTCGCCCCGGCACCCGCATAACGCTGTCGACGAACGAAGACGCGATAGGGGAGCTGATCATCAGCGGCAAGGCGGTCGGCTCGGGCTACCTGAACGCGACGCCGGAACAGCAGGCCCGTTTCTTCCTGAATGACCGAGGCGAAAAAGCCTACCGGACCGGGGATCGGGGCGTCATCAGGGACGACATGGTCTATTTTCACGGCCGAGGCGACCGCGAGATCAAACTGCAAGGCTATCGCATCGATCTCAACGATATTGAACAGGTGCTCCTGACCTTGCCCGGCGTACGCGAAGCGTTCGTCGATACCTGGAGCCGACGCGGCTATTTGCAGGGGATATGCGCGTTTGTGCTGAGTGACGAGGGTGACGACGCGGACTTTGCTCGGCTGGGAAATGCGATGGCGACGCGCATGCCGCCCTGGATGATCCCCAGGCGCTGGTACGCCATCTGTGAACCCTGTCTGAATTTCAACAGCAAGCTGGATCGACACGCGGTCAGTGCCGCGACTCAGTCAAAAGGGAACTACTATGTTTACGTCCATGATGCGGATGATCGGTCAGCAGCTGTTCAGTAACCGCAGGATAGCCATCGTCAATGCGCAGGGAAGCTGGCGTTATCGCGACATGGCCTCGCGGGTCGGCGCTATCTGCGGCGAGTTGGCGCGTATCCAACCGAAACGCGCGCTCATCTACGGTCATAAAGAGCGCGACACGGCGGCGGCGCTGCTGGCCTGCGCCTGGTCCGGCATCCCGTTTACCGTCGTCGACAGCGTCAACCCGCCGCTGCGGATGACGCGTATTGCCACGCTCTACGCCGCCGAGCTGATTCTGGACGGGCGGGAGCGGCCGGAAACCGCGCCGATAGACCACGAATCAGCTCCCTGCCTGTGGCTGCCCGCCCTGCCGGACGGCGACTTTATGGACGGCTACACGGCGCCTTCATGCGTCAATCCGCTGTTTTATGTGCTCTCCACGTCCGGCAGCACCGGGCAGCCCAAAGGCGTGCAAATCGGTTGCGATAATTTCGGCGCGTTTTTCGGCTGGTATCATCGCGTGCTGCGGGATTCAGGCTTGGAGGAGGAAGGGCATCTCAATCATGCCCGGCTGTCGTTTGATATGGGGCTGCTGGATTTCTTCACCTGTTTTGCCTTGGGTCGGCCGCTCATCATGCTGCCGCATGAGTACAACGCGCTGCCTCGTCTGAACCTCAACATGATGGTTTCCGAACCGGAGGTCAGCCTGTCCAGCGGTTTTTCCACCCCGAGTTTTCTGGAAATCATGTGCAAGGATCCGCGTTTTAACGCAGAGACGTTACCGCATCTTCGGACCGTGATGGTCGGGGGCGAATACGTCTCTCCGAACCTGATCGAACGCCTGCTGACCCGCTTTCCGTCGCTCAGAATCTTACACGCCTACGGCCCGACGGAGACCACCTGTCTGACTCACCTCCATCCGATAGACGGCACGACCGCGCAGGCGTCGGGTCTGCTGCCGCTGGGCCAGCCTTGCGGCACGCTGCGCGTCGCCATCGAAGATGGTCATCACAACGCGCTGCCGGAAGGCGATATCGGGGAAGTCGTCATCTACGGCGATCAGGTTGGGCTGGGCTATCTGCCGGAGCCGCACCCTCACCCTGTCGCTTTCGGCGCGCGTCACGGCGTTCCGTTCTACCGCACCGGCGATCTGGGCTGGCGGGATGCGCAGGGTAATCTGTTTATCAAAGGGCGGATCGACTCGCAGGTGAAGTGGCACGGCAACCGCGTCGATTTGCAGGAAATCGATGCCGTTGCATGCAGTTTCGCCCACACGATTATGGCGACGACGTTGCCTGTCTATCAGGCGCACAAACTGGATGACGTCCTCTTATTCGTCCAGCTCAATCCACTCGTCGAAAACGGCGAGCATGAATTTCGGGTCCATTTATCCCATCAGTTGCCCCACTATATGGTCCCCACAAGCATTCGCTTTATTTCCGACTTTCCTCTGAATCAAAACGGAAAAATAGATCGCCAGGCGTTGTTGCATCACGTCACCGCCGCGCTGAAAGAGAATCCGCACACGCGCTCATTGCAAGCCGGGTAAAAAAAACGTTATTAATCAATCTATTCTGCGCGTCTCAGGACGATGAGCATGCCGTCTGGATAGACAAAGGAAATGTCATGGAAATCAGTTCAACACATCATGCGCTTCGCGTATTAGCGATGACGACGTTCGATTCAGGCCGGGAGATCGGGCGACAGTTAGAGGCCGATGCAGGCCATTACCGGCATACCGATGACTATGCGTTGGCGCCGCAGCTCAATCGTCTGGGGCTGCCCGAAAAGTGGAATCCCACGCCGTTGGTTCTGGAAAACGGCGATGTCTTGTATGAATTGACGGTTTCTCAACGCTGTTATTTCTATGAGGCGCTGGGCTATATCGACCCCAACCTGATATTCGCCAGCCCCACCCCCGGCATGGCGGGGTTTGTGATTGAGGCCATCGGCAACCCTGCCCAGCAGGAGACTTTCTTCACCTATTTCAAAACCAAATTAAGCCGTAGCTGCTTTGCCATGAGCGAACCGGCTCGGGGATCGGACGCGGGCGATATTCGGACGCAGGCGAAGAAAGTGGACGGCGGATGGCGTATCAGCGGTGAAAAATATTTCATCGGCAACGGCCTCATCGCCGACATCGGCATTGTCTTCGCCCGCACGGCCGAAGGCCCTCTGGGGCTGAATATGTTTCTGTTTGAACCAAGCAAGGTCGATGGGTTCGACGCGACCCGTCTCCCGGTTTATGGGGTTCCCGGCAGTAATATCTCGCACCTGCGCTTCGATGACATGTTCCTGCCGGAGGAGGCGATGATCGGCGCACACCTGAATCCTGCTCAGCGCTTTTCTTCCGCCACCCTCGCCACGTTCGATAATCTGCGACCCTGTGTCGGCGCGCTTGCGCTGGGTGTCGCCCGGGCGCTGTTGGATCACGTCGTCGAGGCAGGCTATTTTCCTCGCGCTCAGGTCGCTCGCCTGCGGACGATGCGCAGACGATTATCCACCGGACTTTATCGCCTTTTGACCCTCGCGGATCGTATCGATC
The DNA here is from genome assembly GCF_002111585.1 of Lonsdalea iberica. Taxonomy (GTDB): domain Bacteria; phylum Pseudomonadota; class Gammaproteobacteria; order Enterobacterales; family Enterobacteriaceae; genus Lonsdalea; species Lonsdalea iberica. Next base: position 613 of record NZ_LUTP01000043.1, on the reverse strand, counting down.
GCGGCGAGCGCATCGGCCGGCATATCGGCCTCGCCAAGGCGGAGACCACCCTGCTGGCGGAACAGTTGGTGCATGAGCTGGCGCACGCCTGCGACCCCGCGGTGGTTTGCGATCCGTTCTTTTGCAAAGCCTGGCGCGACATCAGCGGTTTTGAATACACGGAAGGCACGCGCAATATTCACCTGCTGAACGCCAGCCACGTATTTAAAAGCGAGACAGTTCATGCGTGACGTTTCACCATTCTGGATCGGCCAGGCTGGCCTGTTGCGCCTGAATGTCTCGTGGCGGACGGCGAACGACTTCGATCTGGCGGGACTGAGTTGCTGGCACGCGCTGCACCCCGAGGACATCGAGGCCCAGTCCCTGCGCATTGCGACGTGCCCTTACGCATGCGAAAACATACACATCGCCCATCACCCGACGGTCGTTGAGGCCATCCGCGACCAGAGACAACACGAAACGGACTCGCTGCTGTACCTGCACACCGGTCTGGCGAAAGAGTGCAAAACCGCCATGCTGCCCAATTTTATCTGGCAGACGGGCCACTACTGTGAAGTCCTTGGCCTGTCGGTGGATCAGCCGATGCCGGGATGGTCAGAAATGCAGTTGGCGG
>NZ_LUTP01000042.1 GCF_002111585.1 Lonsdalea iberica | reverse complement strand
GTTCTATATGTTAATTATTTTAGAGCTTACAAAAAAGTCACTCAGCAATAGGGGAGCCCCGTTTTTGTCACGTCACTGACACAAACCGTTTTGTCTGTCTGGAGCGAAAATATAAGCTTTCAAGCACTTAGCAGGCGACAAAAAGAAACTGACTGCCAATATCGTTACAAATCATGTCACGTACTCTTCCCAAAAATTACCTGTTCAGCCCAGACAAACGCCCCATTGGAGCCGATTTGATGACGAAACCGAAATGGCGAGTCGATAATGATATATGACGATATTCCGGCTAATTAGACGCCATATAGCGATTTTTTCTATACAAAAGGCGCTCCGGGACATCGCCAAAAAGCCGAAACTTGGTTGCGCGAAAGACGCATATTTTGACGCTTATTCCTGCATTTTCTTTCCACGAATTTACTTAACTCTACCTTGATTGACAGACGCGTTAGTCATAAGGTCAAAAAAAGCGTAGAGGGAAAGGGAAGCAGCAACGCGAGTTACGCCAATCACCTCCATCCGCAATCGCCTGTATTTGGGAGTGCCGGATTTAACGTCCGTCTCATAATGGCAGTATTCATTTCGCGGACTTGGTTTGAGTCCGTCGTTTATCGATGAGAACTATGGCTAATCAATCTATTTCTCCGTCTGAGAATGACCCGCGTCATCAGGACGACAATCCGCAGAACCACAACCCAGACAGCGCGCCCACGGAACGCAAAACGCCCGGAAAAAAGCCGCTGATTATTTTGGCTATTGTCGTGGTGGTCATGCTAATCATCGGCTTGTTCTTCTGGCTGACCAGCCGCAATATCGAAACCACCGATGATGCCTTTACCGATTCCGATGCGGTCACCATCGCGCCGAAAGCCTCAGGTTACGTCACTCAACTGTCAGTGAAAGATAACCAGTTCGTTAAACAGGGCGATGTGCTGGTGATCATCGATCCTCGCGATAACACCGCGCAGCGCGATCAGGCGCAGGCGCAGCTAGGACTGGCGATGGCGCAGCTGCATCAGGCGCAGGCCGCGTTAGATCTGGCGAAGGTTCAGTATCCCGCGCAGAAAGATCAGGCGCTGGCGACGCTGGCTAAAGCGCAGGCCAACTACCTCAATGCGCAGGAAGATGACAAACGTCAACGGGGCGTCGACCCGCGAGCCACCTCGCAGCGCAACATTGATGCGGCAGGCGCGCAGTTAAGAAGCGCCCGCGCTGAATGGGAGAGCGCCAAGGCGCAGGTGGAAGTCGCCTCGCAGGTCGCGTTGCAAATTCGCCAGCAGGCCACCAACGTCGAAGCGCGTCAGCGTCAGGTTGAGCAGGCCCAAGCCCAGCTCAACACCGCCAACCTGAATCTCTCCTACACCGAAGTCCGCGCCCCGTACGACGGCTTCATTACGCGCCGCAACGTGCAGGTGGGCAGTCTGGTGCAGCCGGGCACGGCCCTGTTCTCGCTGGTGTCCCCGAATACCTGGATTACCGCCAACTTCAAGGAGTCCCAGTTGGAGCGGATGCGGCCAGGCGATAAAGTGAATATCACCGTGGATGCGTGGCCCGACATGAAGCTCGAAGGTCACGTCGACAGCATCCAGATGGGCTCGGGCTCGCGCTTTTCCGCATTCCCAGCGGAAAACGCGACCGGAAACTATGTAAAAATTGTGCAGCGCGTCCCGGTGAAAATCGTCATTGATAAAGGTCTTGATCCGCAAAGACCGCTGCCGCTGGGCCTGTCGGTTGAGCCCAAGGTGACGGTGGAATGAGCCAGAACCAGACTTGGCAGCCGGCCGGGAATCCCTGGCTGGTCGCCATCACGGTCACGCTGGCGGTGTTCATGGAGATCCTGGATACCACCATCGTCAACGTCGCGCTGCCGCATATCGCGGGCTCGCTGTCCTCAAGCTATGACGAGTCGACGTGGGTGCTGACATCCTATCTGGTCGCCAACGGTATCGTGCTGCCCATCTCGGCCTTCCTGAGCCGCGTCTTCGGCCGTAAGCTCTTCTTTCTACTCTGTATTGTGATGTTCACCATCTGCTCTTTCCTGTGCGGCGTCGCCACGGAGCTGTGGCAGATCATCCTGTTCCGTATCTTGCAGGGCTTCTTCGGCGGCGGCCTGCAGCCCGTCCAGCAGTCGGTGCTGCTCGATTACTTCAAACCGGAAGATCGCGGTAAAGCCTTCGGCCTGTCCGCTATTGCGGTGATCGTCGCCCCTGTCATCGGGCCGACGCTCGGCGGGTGGATCACCGACAACTACAGCTGGCGCTGGGTATTCTTCATTAACATCCCCATCGGCATTTTGAGCGTCCTCGCCATCTACCATCTGCTGGAAGATCCGCCGTGGGAGCGAAAATCGGCGAAGGGAAAACTCAGCATCGACTACATCGGCATCAGCCTGCTTACGCTAGGGCTGGGATGTCTGCAGGTCATGCTTGACCGCGGCGAGGACGACGACTGGTTCCACTCCAATTTCATTATTACCTTTGCCATCTTGACGGCGATTGGTTTGGTAGGCGCGGTCTACTGGCTGCTGTACGCCAAAAAACCGGTGGTCGATCTCCACTGTCTGAAAGACCGCAACTTTGCGGTGTCCTGCCTGCTTATGGCGGGCATGGCGCTGGTCATGTACGCCAGTGCGGTGGTCATCCCGCAGCTGGCGCAGCAGGATTTAGGCTACACCGCGACCTGGTCAGGTATGATCCTTTCGCCGGGGGCGATTCTGGTGGTGCTGACCATCCCGTTAGCGTTAAAACTGATGCCGTTGGTGCAGACGCGCTGGATGATTGCGTTCGGCTTTTCCACGCTGGCCGCTTCTTTCCTGTATTCGTCGACGCTGGCGCCGAACGTGGATTTTTATACGCTAATACTGATGCGTAGCGCCCAGACCATCGGGCTCGGCTTCCTGTTCGTGCCGCTGACCACCATCGCTTTTGTGTCGATTCCGCAACGGCTGAACGCGGATGCCTCCGCCCTGTTCACCATGTGCCGCAACGTGGCGGGGTCGATCGGCATTTCACTGTCCACCGCGATGATTACCGAGCGGCAGCAGGCGCACAGCGCCAATATGGTTCATAACATGACCCCGCTCAACGAGCCGTTCAATCTGGCGTTGGCGCGTTTGACCCACGCGATTAAGAATTTCTCCATGATGGCGGGCGATCCGACGTCTATCGCCACCGGTCAACTGTATAAAGAGATGATCGCCCAGGCGCGTATCCTTGCCTATATAGACGTTTTCACGGGCCTCAGCGTTATCGCTCTGCTTCTCATTCCTCTTTGTTTGCTGCTTTCTCCCATCAAGAGCAAAGGCAGTGCTGGAGCACATTAACATGAAGGTTTCTTTACCCCATTCCTCTCTGCGAGCCGGAACGGTGATCGCCGCCTTGCTGACGCTGTCGGCCTGTTCCGTCGGGCCCGATTATCAGGCGCCGTCCCCTGCCACGCCGAGCGCGTTCAAGGACATGGCATTTGACAGCGCGTCGCAAACGCTGGCCGCAGAGATCAACCCCAACTGGTGGAAAACGTTTAACGACCCACAGCTGGACAGCCTGATCGACCGGTCAATCGCCGGCAACCTCACCTTGCAACAGGCGGTGTTGCGCATCGCCGGATCGCGCCAGCAGCTGAATCAGGCTCGCGGAGCCTGGCTGCCATCGGTCAACGCCAGCGCTTCAGCGCAGCGACAGCAATTGGGACTTAAGGGCCTGATGGAGTCTCATAACGTGTATGGTCAGGTGGATCAGGTCGATCCCAATCTGACGTCTTCGCTCGACAGCCTGACCAAGTCCGTCGGCCTGTATCAGGGCAGTTTCGACGCGTCTTGGGAGCTGGATTTATGGGGCAAGGTGCGTCGTCAGGTGGAAGCCGCCGACGCTCAGCAGCAGCAATCGATAGAGAGCCGTAATGATGCGCTGGTGTCGCTGGAAGCCGAGGTGGCGAGAACCTATTTACAGCTGCGCGGCGCGCAGGCCGCCTATCAGACGTTGGAAAGCCAAATTGAGATTGCCCAACAGACGCTGGAGCTGACAGAAAGCCAGCAACGCAACGGCCTTTCGCCGCAGATGAACGTCGAGAACGCGCAAGCCCAGCTAAGTTCGCTGCGAGCGCAACTGCCGCAGTATCAGGCGCAAGTGCGGCAGGCGATGAACGGGCTGGCGGTGCTGACCGGGCAAGTGCCGGGCGCGCTGGATCATGAACTGGCGGCGACGAAAGCCATGCCGACATTGCCTAAAGCCGTGCCGGTCGGCGTACCGTCGACGCTGGCCAGACGCCGCCCGGATGTCCGTCAGGCGGAAGCGCAACTGCACGCCGCCACCGCCAACATCGGCGTTTCCGTGGCGCAGCTATTTCCCGATCTGTCGCTGACCGGGCAGCTCGGCATGCGCAATACCGATTTTAGTTACATGGACAACTGGAGCAGCCACTTCTACCGCTTCGGCCCGTCGGTTTCCATTCCCATCTTTCAGGGCGGCCGTCTGGTCTCCGGCGTCAAGCTGGCCCGTGCGGAGCAGGCCAGCGCGGCGCTGGGTTACCGTCAGACCGTACTCACCGCCTTGCAGGACGTGGAAAATGCGCTGATCAGCTATCGGACCGATCAGCAGCAGGTTGAAGAGCTTGAGCGCACCGTCGAATCACAGCAAAACGCATTCGACCTGGCGAGTGACGGATACAGCAAAGGTCTGACGTCGTTTATCGAGGCGCTGGACGCACAGCGGCAGCTCGCGCAGGCCAAACAACAGGCCATTATGGCGCGCGTGCAATGTAATCTGGATTTGGTGGCGCTGTATAAAGCCTTGGGCGGGGGCTGGGAACCCTACCAGCGGGTCAAACTGCCGGAGTTCTCGGTGTTCGGTCCGGCTGAAAGCTCATCCTGACGGTCGAAATACCCGTTGTATCACGTCAATTAACGCATTCTTTCTACCGCCAGACGCGTCTCTCGCGCTGGCGGTTTTGTCTTCCCTGCTTCTTGCGGACGGCGATTCAACGCGGTATGCACTGCGTCGTAATGCCGAGGAAATCGAATAGGCGGCGCGCACCGGTCGTGCGTTCCGAAGAGGCGTGAGGTCAGCCGGTACACCACGGCACAACGCGGCACGATGCAGTACACTGATTAAGAACTGATTCTCTCTTCCAACGCTTTGCGATCAAGTACGGGTAGAAGCATGTTATTGACTTCATTAGTGATAATCGTGGTATTCATTGTCCTTCCCGCCATTTACCTTCACCGGCCCGAGTTTGTCAAAATCAGCGTTCCCGAAGTTAAGGCAAGTGACTCGGACCATTATCAGCAAGGCCAGTTTCACAACGTCGAGGCCACCCCCGTCTTGACCGGCGGCGGCAATATCGCCAAGTTGATGCTGGATTTTGCCCTGCACGGCAACCCGCGCCGTCGCCCCCGTCAAGCGCTCCCCACTGCCCATACCTCGCTGTTGGCGTTGCCCGCCGACCGGGACGTTGTAATCTGGCTCGGCCACTCCTCGTTTTATGTGCAGCTGGCGGGAAAACGTCTGTTGGTCGACCCCGTGCTTAACCAAAATGCCGCGCCGGTCCCGTTCGGTAACCGCGCCTTTCGGGGCACCAATCCTTTCTCGCCGGCCGATATGCCCAACATTGATTATTTGCTGATGACGCACGATCACTGGGATCATCTGGATTACGCCACCCTGATTGCGCTCAGACCCAAAGTTAAACAGGTAATCTGCGGGCTTGGCGTGGGCCAATATTTTCGCGCCTGGGGATTTGATTCGCGGCATGTTCATGAAGCCGACTGGTTTTCCGAACTGAATCTGGGGGATGGCATCAACATATCGGTTTTACCCGCGCGCCACTTTTCCGGTCGATTATTCAAAAAGAACCACACGTTGTGGGTGTCTTTCGCCCTGGAAACAGCTACGCGACGCCTGTACTTCAGCGGAGATTCGGGTTACGGCGCGCATTTCAAAAAAATCGGCGAACTGCACGGCGGCTTTGATTTCGTCGCGCTCGACAGCGGTCAATACGACGAACGCTGGTCGCACGTCCACATGCGACCGGAAGAAGCTGCTCAGGCAGCGACAGACCTGCGAGCGCGCGCCCTGCTGCCCGGACATATCGGTAAGTTCGCCTTGGCGCAGCACGACTGGAACGATCCGTTTATTCGTATCGAAAAAGCCAGTAAGCGTCATGATTGGCGGCTGTTGACGCCATTGATCGGCCAACCGCTGTGGCTGGACGACAGCGAAACGACCGTCGAGCGCTGGTGGGAAAAGGTGCCTCGCTAATCACTCCTCAATGCCTGCTGAGATAACCTGCGTGGGAAATGCGTAGGTGAGCGAGCGGAACCCTGATGCCAGGCAATGTCGCGCTGATTCCCTTGGCGCTCCTGAACAGGCCACTCGCCCATGCGGTTTCTTACCAACGGTTTACCGATCACGTCTGACTAAGCACGTTGCCATTCCAGACATCGCCACGATTAATCACATGAGGATGGTTATAGGCGCCGCCCATATTTATATTTTTCAGTGGTCCCCAAACATTATTCCACGGCATAAATAATGTCGTTTGGGGATAGGCAGAGAGAATAACTTCGATCATATTTTCATAATCGAATTGCCCTTCAAGAGTCGACGGTCCAACTTCAGGAAAGGCGAAAGGTTTTCCTAAATCCACCATTTCCTGATAGCCGCACAGGGTTTGCGGATTATCCAAATACATATCCAGCCCGGTAATGTCCACATATGCATGGCCGGGATAGTAGTCCGACTTATATTGGCGATGAGCATCTGGCGAATAAACCCACAGCAGATTATTGAGCCCCTTGCGATAGGTGAAATAGTTGAACATGTCCTGATAGAGCATTTTATACAGCTCCATGCGCACCGTATCGCTGTTTTGATATCCGGACGCCCCCCACCAAAACCACTCGCCATTCATTTCATGCAACGGCCGATAAAATACCGTAATACCGCGATGGTTTAATTCCATCAGCCCCTCGGCGATCTTATCCAGCATCGCTAGCCAGCGCTGGCGCTCATCGGAACCCGACACGAGAATCAACGAATAGTGTTCATTGCTGATCGGCTGTTTCAGCGCACCCACATCCGTTCCCGGATTGTTCCCCGCATAAATAGGGTTCGGCAGATGATGGCTGATAGCGACTAACCCGCCCTTCTCCCAGTGTTTGATCAGCTCGGCGTTGCAGCCAGAGTCGATTAAATTCGCCTCCTCGCCCGGTGCGGTAATATCCCAACCGCGCGCGTAATCCGCGCCGTAAATCGCGGGGAATTGCCCCGTAGCCGCGCATATCGCCTCCGCCTGCTGCATTGAAAAAGCATCTTCGCCGGATATATGGGTGTACCCGCCAAACGCGCCGGAGATCAGTTTTTTATTTGAACGCGTCGGTAAATTGACAAGCCATTGATAAATCTTAACCGCCGTATCGTCCGCATTTTCATTCGCGGTATTGAATTCTGTTTTATCGTTCATGGTCATACTCCTCATTATTGAATAATGTCTTAATATTTATTTCCGCTAGTCTTAATCGCGGTCTAATGAGGGTATCACTGCCAATAGCGCATTAAATAAGAAGTGGTCGTGTCGGAAATAGCACAACACAATCTCATTGAATTATTTCCGTAAAAATATCAAGCGTGAAAAATAAAGTCGAAATAGAATTAATGAGATGGGTACAGTTTTGTGGCTATTGAAAGTCCTGCTCCAGTGTTATTATGAATATGCACTCAGCCTTAACGGGTTTTGGAGTATTCACTAAACATAATACCTCTTCATTTGGCGAGTTTTGTCCACCTTGACGGTCATACAACATTCAGACCCGACTTCCAAGCCCCACACTTCACTGCGCACATGAAAACACCATAAATGTGCCTCGCGGCGCGACATCATAAGTGCTCTTGCCCACCGATAGTGGACACGCGACGAAGTGAGTAAATTTGCAATCAGAGGTGACTCACGACAAAACCGACATCAACCGGCAAGAAACCCCATAAGCGGCATACACCGGAGTTTCGCGCTGAAGCCCTGACTGAAAGTGACTGAGCCAATTGGTGTTGCTGCCGCGGCCCGCGTACTCACCCTGTATGAATCGCAGCTTTATTCCTGACGCAGCAAACGACAGCAGATAATGACTTCGTCAAAACGTGAAAGTGAACAGGCTGCATAAAATGGTCCGGTTAAAGCGACAGCTGGCAGTACGGGATCAGGAATGGGCCATTCGCCAAAATGGCCGCGACATACTTCGCGAAGTGCCCGAAATGAAATATGTCTTTATCGACAATATCAGGCTGTGTTCTGCGTGTCGCCCGTAGCGGCTGGTATGCCTGGCGTCTGAGGCATTATCAGATCTGCCCGCGTCAGCAGTTCCGCCTTAACTGCAATAATGCTGTTCGCAAGGCATTCATTGCGGCAAAACAATGGTATGGTGTACCGCGTCTTGCAGCCGAACTGCCGGAATACAACACGAAAACCATCGCCTTCAGCCTGCATCGTCAGGGGCCGTGGGCAAAAGCCAGCCGAAAGTTCAGTCTGGTCAGCTACCGTACGCACGCCCTACTTATATCGGAAAGCCTGCTGAAGTAGGACTTTATCGCTAGCGTCCCGAACCAGAAGTGGGCGGGCGACATCACGTACTGACGAACAAATGAAGGCTGGCTTTACCTTGCGGTCGTTATCAACCTGCGTTCCCGGTCAGTTATCGGTTGGTCGACGCCCTCGCGAATGACGGCACAGCTGGTCTGCGATGCGTTATAGATGGCGCTGTGGTCTCGGAAGTGGCTAGAACAGGTTGTTGTTCATACAGACAGAGGCAGTCAGTATTGTTCAGCGGATTAATGCTGAAACGGCATAATCTACGTGGCAGTATGAGTGCGAAAGGCTGCTGTTATGGAAATGCCTGTGCGGGAAGCTTCTTTCACTCACTGAAGGTGGAATGCATCCACGGTGAACATTTCGCTAGCCTTGAAATAATGCGAAACATAGAGTTTGTATATATCGAGTGGGATTACAATCGCTGGCGTCGTCACAGTACCTGCGGCGATCTCAGCCAGAAACAATTTTAAAACCAGAATCTCACTTAGGGTGGTGTCCACGTTACGCGGCTAGGATCTAAGGTCCAGTAGCAGGAATTGTGACTGACTCAACTAAAATTTGAAAAGATGACCTTAACTTCAAATATCTAGCAAAATAGATATATACAACCAAGATATGCCGGCACCCTAGTTGTACATTTTTTATAGATGTAAGAGGAGATTGAATGTAATATAAGCTTCTACAATGCCACCATCTAACACGGGTTAAAAAATGAATAAAAGGAATTTCATCCACTATGGAGTATACTTAGTCATAGCCATAATCGCGTCACTTATCTACTATAAAATCGGTCAAAGAATAGATATTAATTCCGATATGGCTTCTGGATTTCTTGCTGCCAGCGATGTAAGTAAAGGTAATGTATTTCTTAAAGGTTGGAGCCTCTCCACTGTCCCATTTTATTTTACAGAAATAGTTTGGTATTCATTAGTGATACTTATTGGTGGGTATCATTACATGTACAACTATGCAATACCGGCAGTATATCTGGTAATCTTATGTACGCTTGTAATAGCTTGCTGCGATAATAAAAAGGCGGATTTTTTTCCTTACATTATTCTTGCTAGGCTCACCCGGTTTATTCTTGGCAAGCAATATATTAGTACCGGTAATTCATATCGGAACGTACATTTTTAGTCTAATATCTTTTTTGCTTTCAGTAAAATATGTTAGGGGTGGCTCAATAAATCACCTTGTAATTAATTATTTCATACTCACTATGGCTTTTTTTAGTGATAGCATCTCTCTGTTCATAATACTCCTTCCGTTTTTAACAGTATCTTTTGTGACCTTTCTGCAAGGAAAAACACATAATCGTTGGTCTAGACTTACTATTATGTCCTTATTTTCATATGCATCATCGTTGATGATATGGGCTCTATTTAAAAAATACGGATTTAATGTCCCAGGTTACTCGTCTCCAACATTTGTATCGTTAGATAACTTTTATAGTAATTTGAATATATTAGTTGAAGGTTTTTTACGCTTACAGGACTCTTTCTTTTTTGGTACAGGCCCACATAATCATCAGACTGTATTCATTTGCTTATCCTTTTCGTGCCTTCTTTATATCACTGCCATGTTTTTTTAAAATTAAAAAAAGCAAGAAACTTCGATAATGTCGATATTTACCTTTGTACAGCAACACTTGTTATGCCCGTGGCTTTTGTAGTAAGCAGCGTAAATGTTGGTGTATCATCGATAAGGTACATAATACCATTCTTTATATTTATAATAATATTTATCAGTAGAAAAACTGATGCCATAACTCTAAACACAAGATTTAATACTTTTGTTTTTTCAGTTATGCTCATCGCATCAGCTTATAGCATCCACAACATGCTAAATACTCCCAAAGCTATTAATCCAATGCACAACGTTTCTGATATCATCCAGAAGAACGGTCTTAAAAAAGGCTACGCTGAGTTTTGGCACGCCTCATCTATTTCCATCTATAATAACGTGCAAGTTGCACCAGTTTATTATGACGGCACCAAGCTAATCAAGATGAAATGGCTTAGTAAAGATAAATGGTATAATGCAGGAAATAATTTTGTCATTATCAATAATATCGATATTGAGGCGACCGTTATTAAGCAATTTGGCAATCCAGACAAAGTGATCGAGGCTGAAGGAGTGAAAATATTTATTTGGAATAAAAACCTGATAGCTGCTGATAATTGATCAATAAACATTCCGCACCCGCGTTTTCTAGTAGCCCCCTTATTGGGGGCTTCGTACCAATCCGAAACGTTTTAGCACTACTCTCTGACAATAGTTATTGTCCGTTCATGATTAGAAATAGCCAGCTTAAAATTGACTGCACAGGCTAAATAGCTTTGCATAATAGCGCTCCACTTGCAGGATGGGAGAACCCCGTTGACGCTGGTTTTGCACAATGAAGTGAAGCATCAATACGCGAAGTTATTAAGTAATGACGAATTTGAACTGCGTCATCCACTGTAGCGAAAAATAAAGCATCTCTGTAACGTGGGTTAGATGAAGGATAACCACATGCGGACCTGAGGCGTCCAAATTATTCGTGGCGATTCATTCAGGCTCAATCTTCAGGACCATCACCCCTTGGCTTTTACCTATTACCGGTGTTTTTCCGGCACCTGGAATAATCGTCAAGACCGTATCGCCTTGGTCCTCCGCTACATCTACCGAGGAAGTGCTATTAGTCATGTCGATAGCGACCTGATTTCTAAAAAGACAATACCGTAATGAGTCATTATCTGTGCCGATACAGGTGCCATCATTTTTGCTGGTGGACAGTATCAAATTCACTTTTGCCGGATTGCCTGTGCACTGCCATTTCACAGGCAATTCTTTTTGTTTACTAAATAGTAAACTATCCCCTGCGCTGGAGAGTTCACTCATTGCGATATCGCCAATATCCACCAGCGCATCAGTAGATAATGAACATTGAGATTTGTAGGGAACTTCTCCTGAAATATAGAGATCCCAGTGGTTTTCACCCACGCTGATTTCTCTGGTGACTTTCAAATTTTTGCTATCAGCGCATACGTTCGTCATTTTCAGGGATGACGTATCAATACTATTGATGGTTACGGCATCCATTGCTTTGCTTACTTCGGGGCCATCCATATGTGCATTTGACAGAAGAAAGTCCGAGCTCAAAGAGACTTTTTCATTATCAGCGGCTCCACCGCGATGAACTTTATAGGTGACATCCATCACTGCGCTTCCTGACCACACAATACATTGTGAATCGACGTCATACTCATCAGGACTATCGCTTACCCAAACGTTACCTTGGCTAATAGAGGCGGAGCTGGTCTTCTGACTGGGTGGTGGCAAAGTTAAACTTGCGATGCCTGAGCCATCATCTCCCCCGGCAGTTCCATACCAGTTTATATGATCACCAACGCCACAATACCCTTCTGGAGAAAGGAATATCGCTATGCTAACGGTCAAGTTCATAATTGTACTTTTGAGATTCATGAAGTTTATTTTTTCCAAAAGGTATTTCGCCTTGATTTAATAGGTTCGTCATCTGCATTCAAGCGATATAAAACTTATTGATATTCAAATTTCATATTTACTGTCGAGCTAAATTTACCCGCAGTCGCACTATTTTGGGTTCCGACATAAGCAACTTTATAAGTCAGGGTATTATCCTGAGAAGGCGTCAGACTGCTGGTTTCTGTCGTACTCCCGTCAGGTTTAAATTGCGTTACGTTATCTGTTTCGTAGACATAAATACCCACGCCTGTCGCCCCACCATCGCCACTACTCACGTTATTAGCAAAAGCCATTACATCTGCTTCGTCAGGAGTGCCCGACGTTGTCACCTTAACGGCAGAGGCAGCATCGCCGCAGCCTGTAAGCGTGATGTTGAAATTTTTTTTCTCCCGCTGTTTTATTTTTCTGGATATCTCTGTCCGCAATATCAGGAAGAAGGACGGTCTGATTTTTAGAACTGTCGTCAATTGCACATGTATTCGCCTTTATTGTGCCGGTGATAGTAATAGTCGCCGTGTCATCGGCAGCATATACAGCATTCAACAGGTTGTTCATCAGCAATAATATTGCGGAAAAAACCGTAGTGATTACATTTGTATTTAACTTCACTTTTTAATCCCGTCTGTTTTTTTCATCTTGATACCGGTAAATAATGCATCTTCGCGCCTTCGATTATTCAGTGGCATTCCATGTTGACCCTCACCAAGGGCTGTTTGTCAGCCCCTGCTGGCAGCGTCCAAGGGGCAGAACACCGTTTGTCCGCGCCGTCCCCCCAATCCGCACTGACCGTCCCGTGCTCCGGCATCCCGGACAGATACACCAGGCCATCATCACCCACAATGCCCGACCGCTCACCGGCCGTCACCATCGCTCCGAAAGGTACCGGTTTGCCCTTATTCTTTAGCGTCATCAGTACGCGGCTGCCGGAATGCCCCTTAAACGAAGCCCGCACAATGGCTCCGCGGGTGGGCACCACGCGACTGACTGCGTAATCGATATCGGTGTGGTCGTCCAGCGATGCGGTGTCCAGCGCGACCCGATTTTCCCGATAAATGGAGGCATAGGGCTTGATAGCATACCCGCGCCAGTCCGTGCGAACCCCGGTCTCGTTTTCCACCGCTACGCCGGGTACGCCCGGCGCTGCAATCAGGACACCGGTCTCGCCCATCGTCTGTCCCAGTGTCAGGCCGTTTGCATGCAGCAGCCCGCCCCCGCTGACGCCGTAACTCACCTGTTTGTAGGTGTTGCTGTAGCTATAACCTGCGTTACCGCTTCCATATCCTCCGTGATAGTTCGCGCTTACGCTGCCACTGTCGCCGCTGCTACGCGTGTACCCCTGAGATACGTTCCAGCCCAGATTATTCCCCTCAAGTGCTGTGCCGCTAAGGCCGGCCTGATGAGTGATATTGCCGTGAGTGTCCTGCCCGGCACTGTAGGTGGCATACACAGGATGATGACTTTTTCCCTCCTCGCCGGACCACAATGCATTCAACGGAACGGATAAAGACAGATACAGCGATTTATCCGCTCCATCCTGTCCGGCTTCCCGGCTGTAACTCCATGACAGGCTGTAACTGACGCTCCCCACGGAACTGTTAAACCCGGCCTGCACCGAATCCGCGGCGCCTGCGCGATTCCAATATGTCTGCCTAACCCCCGTGAGGTAAACAGAGCCGATATCCCCTATCCGCTGGGAGATATTGGCCTGAATTTTCGCCCGCCGGTTGTTGTACAGATTGTAGTAATCGGTATAAGGACGTTTTACCGGCCTACCTTCGGCGTCAACGGTATCCGTGTCATAGCGCCACCCCGTCATTCCCCTGAGGGCCGTTTCATCCAGAGTGTGAAAACCCTGTGTGGAGTAACGATATCCCGTTAATTGGAACGTTGTACCCAGAGAGTTGAGCGAGCGGGCGTATAAGAACCGTAATGACTGCCCCTGATGACGGGAGCCGTCCGCAAGCGTACTGTCCGCCTGAGTGATATCCGCAGAAAAGGCACCCAGTTGCCCCAGATTCAAACCGCCCCCCATCAGCCCGGACAGATAGTTCTGCGAATACTGCATACCGCCATAAACCGTAATGTTGTGAGGTAGCCCCCAGATCAGCGTACCCTGAGCAAACTCTGGGCTATTGTCACTGTCACTTCCCGACTGATACCGACCTGCCGTCAGGGCATATTTAAGATGACCTTCGCGCTGCAGCACGGGGACGGATGAATAAGGCACGGTGAAAATATGCGTGCCGCCATCCGCTTCCGTAACCGTCACCTCAAGGTCGCCACTGGAATAAACCGGATAAAGGTCGTTAATTGCAAACGCGCCGGGTGAAACAAAGGTCTGATAGACCGTGTAGCCGTTTTGTTTAATGCTGACTTTCGCATTAGTGGTGGCCACACCCCGAATAACGGGCGCGAATCCCCGGAGACTGTCCGGATACATGTTGTCATCCGTCGCTACCTGAACTCCCCTGAATCCAAGCGAATCAAACACATCGCCACTGGTTGTGCTGTCTCCCATGACCAGTTCACTGCGTAAAGGAATTATCGCTCGTTCGGCATAGGTTTTAACGCGCTGCCATTTGCGGTAGCGGTAATAACGGCTTTCATATTCATTCCACGTCCGGTAATCACGCACTCGCCATGGCCCTATGTTCAGCCCGCTGTTCAGGTTCAGATAATGGCTGCTACTGTCGCCATACCGACCGTGACTGGTGTTGCCGCTGAAGCTGTAATTCAGCAAGGCTGCATTTACCCCTTCATCCCAACGTTCCGGAGAAATATAGCCGCGTGCGCGGTTGCGCATGGCGGCCTGCGGAATACTGATATCGAGCCTCATTTTCTGAAAATCGAATGAGGTTGAAGCATCCGGAATGTATCTTCCTGGAGAAATGCACACATTTTTCTTAACCGCTTTCAGGTCGGGGAATGACGTTAGATTCACCCCAAGATCCTCCAGATCCTGACGGGTCAGGCAGGCCATCAGTCCGGTATTGTCACGGATATCTGAAGCGTTGCGCTGTCCCGCACCCGCAGGCCCGGTAGGGTCATCGCCATGACTTAGGGCGTCCGTAAACCGTAGGTTGCGGCTGGTCACTTGTTTATTGTTAACATAGATGTCGACCTGATAATTCCCCGGCAATTGAGCGCCCTCTTTCCCGAAACGGGACAGGTCTGCCACCATCTTGGCATCCGACGCGACAAGCTCCGCCGGGAAGTAAAGTTCAGCATGCGCGCACGATGACAGCATCAATGCGGTAGTCACACAGGCCGCCACAGGTGATATGGCACAAAATCGCCTGCGCTCTGGTGCTGGCTTTAACTTGTGTAGTTTGTTGTTATGTAGAATCTGCATTCAGCAAGCACCCGAATCAAACCTGAGTAAAAAAAACGAAAAACGCGTTACTTCAGCTCTGAGCGCATTTCCGGTGTCGCCGCGCCATAATCGTTTATTGTCCGGTACGTTACCGTTCCGCCCGGGGATGCCGGAAGCGCTAGCGTGGTACTGTTGCGCGGGGAAATCATGGTGTCAGGCAGCTGACTTCCGCCGATTTTCATCTCAACCAGAGTGAGATAATAAGGTGTTGGATTGTCAATCCGTATCTGGCCACCAGCACGGTGAAATGTCAGTTCAGCTGGCGCTTTATCTACCGCCGGCTTCAATCCGGCTGGGCGCAGAAACAATTTGATGCGAGTGACAGCCGCCAGCAGCAGCATGTTTTTGCCTTCCATTTTCTTCTTATCGACTGAAGGGATAGCTTTGGTGTTGAAGTAATAAAGTGTTTCCCGGTCAGTCGCTGCCGGTGCGCCGACATACATCAGACGAAGGGTGTTCTCATTACCCGGGCCGCTGACATACAGTGGCGGGGTAACAACAAAATCCTGACTCTTTTTCTCATCGGACTGCTCGACCCAGGACTGAACCAGGAAGCTGCTTTGCTCCGAGGTATTACGCACGGACAAGGGGAGCTGTTTCTGGTTTGCCGGGTAAATAATGCGGGTTCCCCCCAACATGATACCGCCTGCATTTGCCAGGGAAGGCATCAGACTTACCGTCGACATAAGCGCTGCAAATAAGGTGTTACGAAATCTATAACCGAGCACGATTGTTTTCCTTGATGATGATAAAACCGATGTCCGCGACACCAATGTCGCGGACACAATGACTCAGCGATTACTCGTAGTTCACTTTGAAATTAACGGAAGCATTTGCTGCGCCCGCGGTAACAGATGTACCGGTTGCTACATAGGTTGCTGTGAATGGGATTTCATTTTCACCCGCGATGATGCTCTGTGATGTGGTGCTGTTGCTGCCGTCGACCTTGACGGTCTGCCCAGCCTGCATAATCTGGATGCCTACGTTTTTAGCCGGCGACTCCCCTGCGCCGTCTGCGGTCACTTGCAGCGTGGTGGAATCCACGGTAGAGCCATTGAATGTGATGGATGCTTTGGTGTAGTTGCTCGTCCCGGTCGCGGCACCCGCCTGGGGTGACAGGTCACACCCCACTAACTTGATGGTGAAGGGGACGGCAGAGCCGGTTGCACCCTCTGTTGCCAACTGATTGGTGGCAATTTGACCCAGAGTGATGCTCTGACCATCAGAGGAGTTATCTACCGCGCACGGCGCAGCGACAACGGATCCGGTAAAGTTAATTTTGCCGCCGTCAACGCTAACTGCCGTAGGTGAAACCGTCGTCGGGTTAGTGGGCTCTTCATCAGCGTAACAAGAGAATGACCCAGCCATTAACACCGGTAACAATGAAGCCAGAATGAGTTTTTTCATTTATTTATCCTGCTATTTGATATTGATATATTTCATCAGACAATCAAAAACACTACGCCTTTGATGTCATACTTCATTCGCACATTAGGCGAATACATTTATCCACTCAAAAAATGGACAGAGGTATTCCCCCGCACTTTCGCCAGAAAATATGTTTTCCTCGCAAAACGGAACATCTAAAAAATAGAAAACACTAAAGCAAGAGTAATAACTTTATTAAAAATAACCCGATAAACTAATACACCCCCGAGCTAAATCAACGCCCCCCTCACGTAAATAACCATCTCATTCCGCACAACCAATCCAGCACACAGGCAATTCGCTTCGGGTGAAATAAAAAATAACTGTAGTTATCGTGACCCATTAAACAATTTCAATCTTTATCCAAATATAAAGTCTGCCGCCGTCGTTCGATCAGCCAGCGATTAGCGTTAGAGCCCCATGGAGGATGGTTTTTGACCTGAACCCGGCACCTCCAATCTGCTTTTCAAAAAATCCAACACTAATCCACCACAACGACGTGAGCGGCGAGACGCGGCACAGCGTCATTATTCACCAGAAAAAAAACCTCCAACCCTGTAATTTGATCTGAATCAAAATGTCAATATTTTCACTTGGGTACTAAAATTGACTGGCGCAATTATCCATAAACAACACCGATCGTCAAATGCGATCAATATTCTTATATTAATAGCCAATACAAATCAAACGGCGAGATAACGATCGCTGATTCCGATCATCACAAAAAAACCACCCCCAGCTAAAATCACTGTAAAATATAAATAAATTAACTTTTTCGTCATGTATTCGTAATCACGACATCAGTGTTTAAAAGTGAATAAAAAAACAAAATGGCAACATCCACATTATAAAAATTAACGCGAATCGTTTAACCACCGTTTATCTTTGTAATTAAGTAAAAGTTTTAATACATATTTTCGGGAAAAGAACGGATACAAGATGTAGTTATGTGATTTGTTTCAAAGCACCCCATGTCCTGAGATCATTAACACTAACTCACGCAATAAGTAGAGTTGAACATATTGAGTAATACCTTTTTACTTACATTAACACCTCTCGTTTAACCCATATTTAGTTTTGCACATGATTCTAGTTTGAATGCTTATTACATGAAAAAAAGCAGGCATGAGATGTCACTAAGTTATTCGTTTCGAAATATTATTTATTCTGAGATTATTAACAATAACCCCTTATTATAAGCGGAATGAAGCGCCTTGATTGAACACATCGTATCGTTCCCACCAGGATATCATCTTATTTAACTCATTGTTAAATATAAACATTTATGATACCTATCAGGATTTGGAAAGCGACAGCGCAGGAATGACAGAAAGCAGCGATAAACCATCGCATGTCTTAAATTTATGAATGAGTTTTCTATTCAACCTGTCTTTTTCTCTGTTTTATTTCCTAACTTGAACTTGCCTGCCCTAAATGAATACCATCTCAAGCCCGGTTTCCTTCCCCCAACCCTATCAGGCTCTACCCGCCACAGGCTTGATGTCGCCGCTAGTGGTTATGTAGTCCCCTAAATTTAGTCTCGCCGCCCTCTCCCCCCCCATTAAAAAACCGTGCTTCCCATTGCTAACAGCTGCCAGAAGGTACCAAACACAAAAACAAAAAAGCCCGCAGTTACGCGGGCTTAGAGGTACTTTACTGCTTTTACGTGCAGGCTGTTGCCAGACGCGAAATCACTCCCACTCCATTATCACCAGAACCATATTTCTAATACATATCAATCAGTTGAGTAAAAACAACACATTGATACCATGAACAATGCCATGAAGTGCAAATCTTGGCGATATTATCTCCTTTAATGCCTTAGCCGACGTCGGATACCGGCTTCAGTATCCTGTTGTTCAGCTTCCTGCTCATACGTTTTGACCATCGACATCATCAACGATGACGACACAAAGGGATGTGTGAATTGTAAGGCGTCGGCCCAAGCGCGATACTTGTCTGCAAGCTCTCGCTCTTGACCACCACCTTCCCCACGCCAATGGGTGCCGCGCGCATTGTACAACCCCGTATGTGCCCCGCTGCTGATATCCTCAGACCGCAAGTCCTCCATCACATCGCGAACGGCCTCGTTTGGCCACACGCCATCCTCGCCAGCCGGTGCATTAGAAAATAGCTTTCCAAGGCACACATCCGCAATCTCCGCGCGGTCGAGTTCAGCACAAGACCTCCTTATCGTTGCAACCCATTCTGCGAGCGTCTCATGCTGTTCCTCTTTAGTTACCTTGTCTTGACCAGGGATACGCTCAATGGCATCAAGGAGGCGATACCCCCGCTGTGCCAAATGCTCGCGACCTTCGGTAACGCGAAACTCGGGGGGGTCTTCGCCACGGTCCTTGCGCTTATAGGCCCACACTGCAGCCTGCACGAACAGTTCAGGATGTTCCTCAATGTAGCGCTCAAGGTTTGGAATCTGCTGCTGGTCTTCCCCTCGGAAAGAGCGAGCCAGAACCTCTAAATATGCGAACTCTAGCCCAGCCTTTTCCTCTAGAGTGAGGTCCGAGTTGCGATTGAGAAGCTGGAAGGCACGCTGCACATCGTAGTCGTGCAGCTGGTACTCTCCAGCGTTATCCTTACTATTTTTCGCCATGGCAGATAGCATCTGCACAAGGAGAGGCGGGTGTATTTCTTCAAGCTTGAAATGGATCGATGCAAAGGCTGCCCTAGGACGTTCGACTTTAAGAAGGCGGCGAACGCTCTCGTTGTTTTCCTCTGGCGAGTCAAACACATATTGCGGAACCACTTCACCCCAGTACCGATTGCGAGCTTCAGCCGAAAGTTGATCGACAAGCTCCCAGGTAGATGCCCGGTAAGGAGAAAGGAGCAAGAGACGGAGCGCTTCCTCTTCGGCAACTTTGCCCCGCAGGCTCGCATATATCGCCTTTCCTCTACCCTCGTCCAACGTCCAGAGCACCCCGGCGACGATGCCGTCACGAATCGAATCTTTTTCTGGCGGACGTAGGCATTGCAAGAGCAAATCTTCAATCTGCTCGTCGGTAAGTATGCCTGACACTAGGTGAGCGCCGATTTGGCGTTGGGAACTTCCTTTTTCAGAGAGCGCGAGAATGCCTGTAATACCTCGTTCTTGCACAATATCTGTCAGGGCTTGAACGCGGAGCTTATCTATACGTTGCTCACGAGCTCGGAAGTCCATCTCGTCACCTGCGAGTTCGTCCCCTGACTCTTCAACCCATCCCTGACGAAACAGCCACTCATACTTGTTCACAGTGTCCTTGGGCTGCAACTCGGCATAGACCGCCTTGGCTTTTTCCGTCAGGCTCGCTTGCCCTTCCTCATTGACCTTTTTACGCCCCCGACGAGAGAGGACAGTCACACGAATTTTCTCGCGTATCTTCGCAACCTCCTCGTCAAGAGCACCCGCGTTGCGCCACTCGTCGATTATCTCCCATACGCGCACCTGGTCCTCCGACGCAATTGCATTTAGCCTTGACACAAGGTCACATAACATCTCGACCGTGTAGGAAGGCCTGCTTAGCGCGATTTTCACCATCTCTCTGACGAATGCATGGATCGGTCCCCATGTTTTGAAAGGCTCCCCGAATCCGTACCCATCATGACGCCACTTCGGCTTATGGCTATAGCCGCCGACGCGACTCCCGTAATCACCGAACTGCTGGAGACAAACCTTCCACCCGACCGCCGGATGCTTATCCAAAAGCATGCTGACCGCCTTCAGGCGCATCTCGTGGTTTGCCGCCGTCTGTGGCATCCATGCACGAAGAATGGAACCAAGCGATTCGATAGGCTTATTTGCCCAGTTATCGTTAATCTCTACCTCAGAAAGCTGACCCAGAATCTTCACTACCCGCGGGAAGGTAGTCGGATTCCAAGCAAGTCCTTCGAGAGCCCAAAGCAGTCCAGTGCGCGGGCATGAACCAAAAAGCCCGGTATCGACAGGTCTCAGCAAGCTCATGACTTCGGACTTTTCTGCTCGCAGATCACGCTCGATGATATCAAGGAACTCGACAGGAGACGCTTCTGCATAAAGTGGGAGGTCGCGCCCGTTAGCCTCTAATTTTCTAGTCGTTACAGGCACAAGAAGATCACGCACGATTTTCGCAGCTTCCAGTTCCCCATCAAAGCCAAGGTGCTTCCCGAAGAGACTCTTACCGTACACAGCCAGCAAAACCAAAGTCTCGGAAACGCCTTCTCGCACTGCCCCGGAGAACTCTCGTCTTTTGCCATGCATGGCCGCCGCCCAACGATCTTCCTCGGGCAAGTCAAGGGCAGGATCATCTTCACCCAGTACAGTCCGCGCAACGTCAAGAAAGCGGTCAAGATCGGCCTTGGAGACCGTGCCCGCAATTGCGAAGAGGGAGTCAATTTTCGAAATCACCCCCCGGTACCCACCAATTGACCAAACTGGAGAGTCGTTGAGCCGCAACAAATCAAGAATGCGCTTTTCCAGCACCTCAAAAGGTGCCTCAGCCAGATGGGACAGGATAGTTCGATCCGCCTTGTTCTGGGCGTCCCATGCGCCGACAAGCACGAGCGGAACAAGCCCCGATGCTATTTTTGGATCTTCAGCCCAAGCAGGTGTATGGATTGCCGGAATATTCGAGAGTTGACGTCGAAGAACCGTCAACGAACGCCCCGAGGCGTTCGTTAGTTTCGCTATGTCATCGCGCGATTTGCCCATCGTTTCCAGAGCTTTTGTGAATGGCTCGAACCCGAGTGGCTCCAACACGACATGGGGCTCCACGCTAGTAGCATTGCGGGGATAAACAACAATGGTTCGCAGCGATGAGCTGTAGGGGCCAAGCTCGCGTTCCACTTCCCGTGTATGGGCTACTGCAATGAAATCGGTAGTGCCTTGGGCGAGTTTCGGGAGTACTCCTGCCTTGTCAAATACCAACACCCGATCCCTATACTGTTCAAACTCGGAGGGGGCCAAGACTTGATTTAAAAACGCCAGCGCCTCTTCAACGGAGTCAGCCGCTATTACTAAGGGATTCGCATCGTCTTTCGCCAGGAAGGATTTGATCTTGCCGTTCCACGCCTCATTCGCCGTAGTAAAAAGAGAAGGATGAAGCGCGGGGGCCGCTACGTTTGCCCAATCGCTCCAGCAACGCTCTAAGGTTCTGACACCATTAGAAGGACGATCCGTCTGGTTCGCAAACCAGGTCTGGCCCGCGAGTGATTGCTCCATCCACTGCTCAAGATCGCTGGCGTCGTATGCACGAATGTCTTTCCAAAGCTTTTTGCTCTTCATATCCGCGACCCAGGCCGTCTTACCCGGCCACCGCCTTGGAGTGACAAAGACAAACGTAATATTTGCCCTTTCAGCGCTCTTGATAGCCCGGACGCTTTTTGCAAAATCCCCCTCTGCCTTGGCCTTAATATCCGCAGTGACACCGAACTCCCACCCAGAGACACCAGAAGGTATCCAAGGTGTACCAGAACTGGCCTCAATGAAGCCGTCCCAGCCGGCACGTTCGGCATCGTCGTTACCGGGGAAATCTACTTTCTGAAGATCACGTCCCGTGGAGTGAATGAGCGTTCGCAGCAGCACCGACAGCTTAGTGCGCGCAAGAATTGTCGTTGTGAACCAATTTACGAGATCGTTGGCTTGGACATTTAAAAAAGGGGGCACGTAAGTACGCGCCTTTTGAGCTGCGCCTGCCGTTTTATCACCCTGCGCGTCATATTCTGTCTGCAAATCGAGAATGGCCTTGGCGGAAATCCCGAAAGCACGTTCAAGACGTGCTGCCATATCGGGCGTTGCAGATACCTTCCCATTGAGAAAATTCGATAGGCCCGGGCGGCTAACGCCGATCAACTTCGCCACCTCAGTAACCGTGAGCCCACGAGGATCAAGGACGTTTTTCCGAACATAGGAACCGGGATGAACGGGGAGGGAATCATCAGTCATGGTCGCTGCCTCTGTGTAAAGTGTGACGTTACACTTTACACATTAAGTTCAAAAACGGTTCATTGCAATGTCTTTATGCAGCTCTTCCCGTAATCATCCTCCAAGATAGCGGCTCGCCAGCGTAGCTTTTGCCCATTCGATAAGCAGCAATGCCTTCCTTACTTACGTATCAAGCATGTCCCACTCATCACCCAAGACCCATCGCAGGGCAGAAAGCTTCCCATTGAGCATCCCCCATTCAAAGTCGCTCCAAGGCCCAGTATCTTCATATTTATCCCTGACTCGTTGAGCTGCAATTTTTGCTTGGTCGAGGGTATCTTGGTGAATCACATCATTGCCGTGGCGTTTTGTGCCAGCGGGGATTACCTCTATATCACCATTATCTAGGTGATACATCATGTTCATATGGCGGTTGTACCAAACTTTATCGAAGAGCTCGTCCATCGCAAATATGATTTCCTGAAGCCCACGAGTTTCGTCCTCCCAAGCAAAGCTATTCTCATAGTGAAATTCTTCAAGATCGAGCAGATCCTCGATGGCAGAGCTCGTGGCGTTAAAGAATAAAGAGCTGTTGCCGTCAAAAATATCTGCGAAATCGTCGTGTGGCTGCCTGTGGTCTTTGCCGGAAAAATCCGTCACATTGTGAGTGACAAATCTAAAGGTTTCGTACTCACTCATATGCGACAGCCGAAACTCTTGGAAAGTTTCTGCTAACATTGCATCAGCCACACTATTCTTCTGCTTATGGAACGGTGCCTTCTTAGCGATAGCCCGCTCTGCCGCTCTTATTTTTGCGGCATCAGAGATTATAACTTCGTGGGCCATGTCAAAAAGTTTGGTAACACGATTTACTGTATTTTGATTAACTTCGGAAAGAATAGGCAATCTGTGATTAACATCATCTAAGGTCCTGAGCGCAGTATCTTTACCTTCACCGCCAAAAGACTCAACTACCCCTTTAATTACTCGAAATTCACTGGAGAGTCGTTTTCGCGTAGCCTCAATCACCCTATCTTTATTTCGTTCGTACTCGGCACGTATCAGATCGGGCAGTAGTATTTTGATACTCCCATCCTCTACCAGATGCTCGATGGCAGTAAGCATTGGCAATTCAGCTTTTTTAGAGGAAATATCAAGCCAAACACATGTATCGAGCATTATTAGATGCATTAAAGCTCCCAAAAGTTATGAAAGTCAAAGACCTATATTATATAAGATCGTTACCTGACAATCGAAGGTGTTTCAAGATGCTATGACTTGAAGAACTACTTTCATGACACTTGAGGGGCTGCGCAGATATCATGGCATTGAGTTATTATTTCTACCGTCGTTTCTTCCGATCTTGCAACTTCTGTAGATTACTCCAGAAGTCTTCATCAGTACCAAATATAGCAGCAAGAACGCGAGCCTCATCATCCCTAAGACGACGCCGACCGTGGATGATATCTTCAATATCCTGTCGGTAAATACCCATAGCTTCCGCTAGTTCATCATTAGACATGTTCAGCGGTTTTAAGAATTCTTCTGCCAGCATTTCTCCCACGGTCACAGACCCGGAGGTATCTGATTTTGTGTAGTATGCAAAAATCTCAGACCGCCCCTGCTCATACGTCAGCTCGCCTGAAATAATACGTGCCTTAACGGACTCGTACAGTGGCGTACCACTGGGGTCCATTCCTTCAGGCCTCAGGTAAGCCTCTGCTTTGCGGAAGCCCTCAATGCGTAACCGTGAATAGGGAGTCCTGGGCATGGTTTTTCCTTTGAGTTGCAGGAGTAAAGTTCGCTCAGTGGAAGCGTCAGTTCATGCTACCTCGTTAACTGACGCGTGTGATTCAAGATTTATTATTGCCGGATAAGCTATCTCCGGCAAAATCATCATGTTCGCGGTTCTCCCGACGAGTAGTTGTTTGTTTACGTATCTGAGTCGCCAACTCCCCTCCAATAGTCTGTTGGACACGAGAAGAATTGCTACTTCGCTTCATTGTCTGGTACTCAGCAACTCCATTAGCCATACTGCTTCCCATATGGCTTGCCATACGGCCTGCACGCGAGAAGGATGCAGCAAAACCTTCGCTTCCCCCACTGGAGCTACCTTTATTGGATGGTTGATCTCCCGACGTGTCTACAGAACCGGTATCCTCACCATCACCAATTACGCCACCAGAACCCGACTCTTCGGCCATGGCAGCTTGCGCAGACTCGAACGCTGCCTTTAATGCAGAGGCTCCGCCGCTGACTTGAGCTGATGCCCCCATTGCCATTGCTCCAGCACCGCTGATGGCAGTAGCGGCAGCGCCGGTAATCATACCCGCCCCAAACCCACCAATTCCTTGTAAAGACGCCCCTCCTACAACACCTGATAACAACAGTGGCAGCTTATTCGTTAATACTAATAGGATAATTGACGCCAGAAGCAAAACAATAAGGCTATTAAGATCAGGAACATCATTTTTAATGATAGAAAAATATTGATCTATAAATGACTGTCCAATGCCAATAATTAATGTCATTGTGAACAGCTGAATACCGATTGATAAAACAGTACGCAAATAATTAATTGTTATATCAGAAGTCCATTTCGATCCACCAAAACCAAGCAATATAACTCCGGCGTAACATAACACCCACGCAGAAACCAACATTATTAGCATATTTATCGCGATAAGGGACATTACAACCAAAACGATTATCGCGACAGTGATCATAATAGTGGAGATCATTGGTGACCAGATCGATGCTGCAGAACTTATTTTCGTTAATATCACAAAGGCCATATCAACTATACTTGAGGGTGAAATACCCGCACTGGTTCCTAAAGCATTTGCGGCAAGCTCTCTCATAGAATCAATTATAGATTTAGATATCGCAGGGCCATTGCTTAAAAGATAATAGAAAAAACCATTCACGGTGAAAAACCTTACTATTTCAGCAAGTAAATCTTGTAAGCCGCCCCCTTTCATAGCGATCATACCAAACGTCCATACCATACTTATTAATACCAGACCCCAAAACAGCCAATTTGCATAATTACCAATTACTGTCGTCCATGTACTGGCAACTTGCTGATACTTATCTAATAAAGTATCAAGTAAGCCGCTGCTATCCAGTTGGCCTGCGTAGGCATTCATAGAAAAGAAAAATACTACACCTAAACATGTAAGTTTGCTTGCAATTTTCATAATTACCAATCTCTCTTAGGACTTGGGCTATTATTACTACGAAGCACACAATTATCGTGTTTATTTCCATCACGCGTATTTTCTGGCGGCAATAAACACTCCTTATCTTTTCTTTCACAAGAACATAGAATCAACGAAATTATTACAGAAAATAATACCAAAAATTTATTTCTCATTATTTATCCTCACCAAACTCTCTTAGGGCTTGGTTTATTTTCCCCAGCTAAAACGTTCTCATCAGCTACTCTTTGTTGAGCTTCTTTATCTGCTTGTACTTGAGCAAGTGTCATTGCGGCATTCTGTTGAGCTACCAGAAGTGAGCGTATCTGCAGGAGCTGATTAGCCTGTGCGCTGGCAAGCTGATTACCGGCCTGGATTGCTTTCATTTGGCCCGTAGCCCCACTCGCC
>NZ_LUTP01000041.1 GCF_002111585.1 Lonsdalea iberica | reverse complement strand
GCGCTGTGTGGAGTGGCATTATAGGGATAGTTCATAGTGAGTCAACGCTTTTTAAAACTTAAATGGCTGTTCGTCGTAAAATTAGTCAGAGAGCCGTATTTGTGTACATTGGCGTTGAAATCGTAAGCATTTTGGCGTGAGAGTGCCGGGGCAGGCGATGTTATTGCGTTGAGGAATCGAAGTAGGGTGATAGAATATTGCCCACTTTTAATATGAGCTTGCGTCGGTATTCACTGACAGCCGTTGAGTAATAAGGCCGTAATCCCAATGAAAATCAAAACCCGTTTCGCTCCCAGTCCTACTGGCTATTTGCACGTAGGCGGCGCCCGTACCGCACTCTATTCATGGCTGTTCGCCCGTCATCAGGATGGCGAATTCGTATTACGTATAGAAGATACCGATCTGGAGCGTTCAACCCAACAGGCGATCGATGCCATCATGGATGGTATGAACTGGCTGGGTCTGGACTGGGATGAAGGCCCGTATTACCAGACTAAACGTTTTGATCGCTACAATGCGGTTGTTGATCAAATGCTGGAAAACGGGACTGCATATAAATGTTATTGCTCCAAAGAGCGTCTCGAATCGCTGCGCGAGCAGCAAATGGCCAATGGTGAAAAGCCCCGTTATGACGGTTGCTGCCGTGATTCCCACGCACACCATGCCGATGATGAGCCGCACGTGGTGCGTTTTCGTAATCCGCAGGAAGGTTCCGTCATCTTTGATGACAACATTCGTGGCCCCATCGAATTCAGCAACCAAGAGTTGGATGACCTGATTATTCGCCGCACTGACGGTTCGCCGACCTATAACTTCTGCGTTGTGATCGACGACTGGGATATGGAAATCACCCATGTTATTCGTGGGGAAGATCATATCAACAACACGCCTCGTCAGATCAATATTCTGAAAGCGTTGGGCGCGCCAGTCCCTGAATATGCGCATGTCTCCATGATTTTGGGTGATGATGGTAAAAAGCTGTCTAAACGTCATGGCGCTGTAGGCGTGATGCAATACCGCGACGACGGCTTCCTGCCGGAAGCATTGTTGAACTATCTGGTCCGTCTGGGTTGGGCGCATGGCGATCAGGAAGTTTTCTCTATAGAAGAAATGAAACAGTTGTTCACACTGGACGCCGTCAGCAAGTCGGCTAGTGCGTTCAATACTGAAAAGCTGCTGTGGCTGAATCACCATTACATTAATCACTTGCCGGCCGAGTATGTTGCGACGCAGCTGTCCTGGCATATCGAGCAAGCAGGCATTGATACCCGTCATGGTCCCCAACTGAGTGAATTGGTCAAACTGTTGGGTGAGCGTTGCAAAACCCTGAAAGAAATGGCGGCCTCCTGTCGTTACTTCTATGAAGAGTTCGATGCATTTGATGCCGATGCTGCGAAAAAGCATTTGCGCCCGGTTGCTCGTCAACCGCTGGAACGGGTTCGCGCTAAGCTGGCGGCCATTACTGAGTGGACGCCGGAAAATATTCATCATGCTATCCAAAGCACGGCCGATGAGCTGCAGCAGGGGATGGGCAAAGTGGGTATGCCGCTGCGTGTTGCGGTTACGGGGGCGGGTCAGTCGCCAGGTGTTGATGTCACCGTCCATGGCGTAGGTCAAAAACGTGCGCTGGCTCGTATCGATCGCGCGCTGTCATTTATTGCTGAACGCGAAGCGCAGCAATAATAAAAGATAGAAAACATACAATGATCAAAACCCCGCGGGCCGACGCTGCGCGGGGTTTTTTTATGGGCTTAATGATACTGCTGGGGAGTTCATGTCTCGGTGATGCCATCATTCTGAGGTGGTTTTGCCCAAAATTAGCTCCATAGCTCAATGTACATCCCGCCGGGATCATTCCGATTCAAGGGGATGTGATGACCGTGTTCTGCTCACCTTGACGGCTTTTTCAGCGGTCGAGTGGGTAAATGGATTTAGCCGTTGACACTACCGATGGCGTTGCATATCATTCGGCCCGTTCACACAGATGTTGTGTCAGAACGGGGCTATAGCTCAGCTGGGAGAGCGCTTGCATGGCATGCAAGAGGTCAGCGGTTCGATCCCGCTTAGCTCCACCAAACGCCATGTTTGGGTGTGACTGAAACATATCTATCGTGTGGGGCTATAGCTCAGCTGGGAGAGCGCTTGCATGGCATGCAAGAGGTCAGCGGTTCGATCCCGCTTAGCTCCACCAATATTCCTTCCCATTTTTCTTCTAATTTATTCCCTTATTCTCAAAGCTTCACTTCTTTCTCACTATTTTCTAAGCTGCTGCTATTACCTCAACGAAATGCCCCCATTCGATTGAACGAAGGCCATCGGAAAAATCAGTTATCGTCAGGGAGATGCGGCAGCCAATCGATAGGTGGCAGTCCTTGCTGTTCGAGCAGGTGATTGGCCTGCGAAAAATGTCGGCATCCCATAAAGCCGCGGTGCGCTGAAAGCGGGGAGGGGTGAGGCGCTTTCAATACGTGGTGGCGTTGCTGGTCGATGATGTTGCCTTTTTTCTGCGCGTGAGATCCCCACAGCAAAAAAACGAGCCCTTCTCGATGTGAATTCAGCGCTGCTATCACTTTATCTGTAAACGTCTCCCACCCCAGATTGGCATGTGAGTGCGCTTTTCCGCCTTCCACCGTCAGCACCGTGTTAAGCAGCAGAACGCCTTGCTGAGCCCAGCTCTGCAAAAAACCGTGTCGTGGAATTTCAAAGCCGGGAATGTCGCTGGCCAGTTCTTTGTAAATGTTGGAGAGAGACGGCGGCGCGGGAACCCCTGGGCGAACCGAAAAAGAGAGGCCGTGCGCCTGATTCGGACCGTGATAAGGATCCTGACCGAGAATAACGACTTTCACATCATGAAATTCGGTATAGCGAAACGCGTTGAACACGTCTTGCTGAGGTGGGTAGATCACTTTTCCCGCTTCTCGTTCCTGCTGAACGAACTTCAGTGTGTCAATAAAGTAAGGTTGTTGTTTCTCCTGGGACAGTACGTCGTGCCAGGTCAGGGAAGTTGCCATCAATGCGCCCTTGTCCATTCGATCAATCGGGTTAGCTTACCGCTCTATCTCGAAGAGGTAAAACCATAACCTGACTATTCGCGGCGTAAGCGTCGTTTTGGCAAAAAAATTGAAAAAACATAGAATTTTTTGCAGTGAAGGAAAAATAGTAAAATTGATATAAAACAAAAGATTGATCTCGGGCGTGAAATTCATAAATGGTAGAAATTGATTTGAATCAATGATTGTGACATGCGCGACTGGTATACAGGTTAGCAGATTCAGTCGGGTTTACCCTGATGTTAAACAACAGGCAAATTTGTTACTGGATACGAGATTATCATTCAGACTTACACGCCGTGCTACGGAGGCAATCATGATTACAGGTATTCAAATCACCAAGGCAAACAACAGCGCATTGGTTAATTCTTTCTGGTTACTGGACGATGAGAAATCAGAGGCGCGTTGCGTTTGTACAAAAGCGGATTACAGCGAAGACCAAATCGTGCCGGTCAGCGATCTGGGTCAGTTCGAATATCGTGAAATTCCTTTGGAACTGAAACCGGAAGTGCGCGTTGAAGGAGGCCAGCACTTGAACGTGAACGTACTGCGCCGTGAAACGCTGGAAGATGCGGTTAAGAATCCGGAAAAATACCCGCAGCTGACTATTCGTGTATCTGGCTATGCCGTACGTTTTAACTCGCTGACGCCGGAACAGCAGCGCGATGTGATTACTCGTACCTTCACAGAAAGTCTGTAATCGCGAACGACATGATTCAAGACAGATGAATCGCATAGAAAAGGGAGCCATCGGCTCCCTTTTTTTACATTTGGGTCCGTTTCAGGCACAAAAACGCCCAATGATGTTCACTGGGCGCAGTAGGACCTACCGCTGATCTACGCTGCTGCGTTAAAAATCGGCCGCTACTTATTTTTTTTCAGCCGGTTTTTCTGTGCTAGTGCTTGGCTTACGACGTTTACCGATATTTTTGCTATCGCGGTGACGCACTTTAGCCTTGGTCTTCGGCTTCTCTTTTTGCTTTTTCTCTTCGCGCTTGGCCAAGACTTTTTTCGACGGCTTACCGGTTATTTTCGCACTCGGTGCGCGCGTTGATGGGCGCAGCTCATCGACCACTCTGGCTTTCATCTGCTCGTTCAAGTAGCGGCTGATTTTGCCCAGCAGCAGATGATCGTGCGCTTCGACCAGCGAGATGGCGCAGCCCTTGCGTCCCGCACGCCCGGTACGGCCAATGCGGTGCAGATAGGTGTCTGCGGTACGAGGCAGGTCGAAGTTGAATACATGGCTGACATCGTTGATGTCCAGTCCGCGGGCGGCGATGTCGGTTGCTACCAGCACATTGACTCGGCCATCGCTCAGGCGCTTGATCGCCTCGTTACGTTTAGCCTGCACCATCTCGCCTTCCAGATAGCAGGTCTCAATACCGGCTTCACGCAGCCATGCGACCATTTCATGAACGCGCTCACGCTTACGAACAAAAACGATGGAACGCGTCACGTCCGGCTGTTTCAGCAGATGACACAACAACGCGGTTTTATGCTGGAGATCGTCAGCACGGTAGTACCACTGCTGAATTTTTTTACGCTCGCGACGTGACGGATCGGCTTCAACTTCAACCGGTTCCTTCAACAGGCGTTCGGCGAAGTCCTTGATGGCATCGCCTTCCAACGTCGCGGAAAACAGCAACGTCTGTTTGCGCCAGCGAGTTTCCCCCGCGATATGCTCAATATCCTGAGCGAATCCCATGTCGAGCATGCGGTCGGCTTCATCCAGGATCAGCGTTTCCACCGCGCGGCAGTCAAAGTTTTCTTCTTTGATATATTGCAGCAAACGACCGGTCGTCGCGACGACGATATCCTGGTTCTCGCTGAACACTTCGGCGTGGTTCATATAGGCGACGCCACCGGTGATGGTAGCAATATCCAGATGCGTCTGGGCGGCCAGGATTTTAGCCTGTTCGGCGACTTGCATGGCCAATTCCCGTGTAGGCGTCAGAATCAGTATGCGCGGTGGCCCGGATTTTTTACGTGGGAAGTCGAGCAGATGCTGCAATGCCGGTAGCAGATAGGCGGCAGTTTTCCCGGTTCCTGTTGGTGCAGAGCCTAGAACGTCCCGTCCGTCCATTGCTGGAGGAATGGCGGCAGCCTGAATTGCCGTTGGGCGGGAGAACCCCATATCCTGCAGGGCGTTTAGCAGGCTTTCATCAAGATCAAACTCGGAAAAATTGGTCGCTGTCATTATCTACCTCTATTTGGGGCGCCGATTATAGACTCATTGGCCCGGTTGTTCATCTCTTTAAGCGATGCAGACGACTTTTACTGCGTCAGAGTTTCTCCTATGCTAGCGCGGTTTAACAGGAAAAGACGCAAAATGACTCAGCCTTTACCGACGCCGGCGGTACGTTCCGGCGGATTCACCTTTAAACAATTTTTCGTGGCGCACGATCGCTGCGCGATGAAAGTCGGGACGGACGGCATTCTGCTCGGCGCATGGGCGCCGTTGCCGAAAGAGGGGCGTTTATTGGATATCGGTTGCGGTTCTGGGGTAATCACGCTGATGCTGGCGCAGCGCGCGGAAGGGTGTCTGTCGGTGGACGGCGTAGAGTTGGACGCCGACGCGGGGCAGCAGGCGAGAGAAAATGCGGCTGCCTCGCCCTGGCGCGAGCAGGTGGCGGTTCACACGGCCGATATCGCCGACTTCGCAGAAAAAAACCGCCATCAATACGCGCTGATTGTCAGCAATCCTCCCTATTTCGTTCCGGGAGTGAGCTGCCGTTCAGAGTCGCGCGCTCAAGCCCGCTATACTACCTCCTTGACTCACCAACGATTATTGCGATGCGCTAGAGCGAAGTTAACGGACGAGGGGCTTTTTTGCGTGGTGTTGCCCTGCGATGTCGCGAAGGGGTTTGTGCCGCAGGCTGAAAAAGAAGGATGGTGCCTGTCACTACGGACGGATGTGCATGAATATGCGTCACGTCCCGCACATCGCACGTTGCTGGCGTTCTCGCTCCTGCCGGGGACCACTCAACGGTCTTCGCTGGTGATTCGAGATGAGGAGGGGCACTATTCCAATGCCTACCAAGCGCTGACGCGAGATTTTTATCTATCCATGTAATGCATGGAAAGACGGTGTTACATATGTGTAGCCCCCCGAACAGCGGGATTCGGCGCACGTGGAAGGTCGAAGTGTGGTACAACTAGCCACAAGAGTACAGGCGGGTCTGGTACTGAAAATGACACTAGCGATCTCACAAAGCAGATAAGACTTTTGAAACGGAACTTAATGATGTGTACGGACTCCAAGCGAGTGCTTGCTCAAAGATTTAGAACGTGGCTGGCATTACGTAACCTAGGCGTGGAGACAAATTTGAGGAGATATTACCTCGGATGAGCGAGCAGTTGACAGATCAGGTTCTGGTTGAACGGGTCCAGAAAGGCGATCGGAAATCGTTCAATTTACTGGTTGTTCGTTACCAGCACAAAGTAGCGAGCCTGGTATCTCGGTACGTCCCCCCGGGCGACGTACCGGACGTGGTCCAGGAATCATTTATCAAAGCCTATCGCGCACTCGAGTCTTTTCGCGGCGATAGTGCTTTTTATACGTGGCTGTACCGCATTGCGGTGAACACGGCGAAGAACTATCTGGTTGCACAGGGGCGGCGCCCTCCGTCAAGTGACGTAGACGCCAGCGACGCTGAGAATTATGAAAATGCCAGCGCGTTGAAAGAAATATCGAACCCTGAGAATTTAATGCTGTCTGATGAGTTGCGTAGGATAGTGTTCCGCACGATTGAGTCATTGCCGGAGGATTTACGACTGGCAATCACGCTTCGAGAACTGGATGGCCTGAGCTACGAAGAGATAGCCGATATCATGGGGTGTCCAGTGGGTACCGTGCGATCGCGTATTTTCCGTGCACGCGAAGCTATTGATAATAAAGTACAACCGCTTATTCAGCGTTAACTTGTTGTGAACGTTCATCGTGACCGATTTGACAAGGTAAGGGTGTAAGGTATGCAGAAAGAAAAACTTTCCGCTTTAATGGATGGCGAGGCTGTCGACAACGAACTGCTGAGCGCTTTGTCGAAAGACGAAACACTTCAGGAAAGCTGGCAGCGTTACCATGTAATACGCGACACAATGCGCAATGATGTGTGTGAACACGTGCTGCATGTAGACGTCGCAGCCCGCGTCGCGGCCGCATTAGAGCAGGAACCTGTTCTCTTCAACCCGCAGGCGGTGCCCGAATCCCAGCCACATCCCCGGACTTGGCAAAACCTGTCGTTCTGGAACAAGGTGCGTCCGCTGGCGGCTAATCTTACGCAAATCGGCGTCGCCGCCTGCGTTTCTCTGGCGGTCATCGTTGGTGTACAGCACTACCAGCAAGGCGGCGTAGCGACGGACGGTGCGGTCGAAGCCCCGGCATTCAGCACGCTCCCTGCTTTAGGTACCGCATCGCCGGTCAGCCTGAGCGTACCGGCCGAAACCAGCGTCAACACGGTGGGCCAGCGCCAGCAGCAGGCTCAGCACGAACGCATTAATGCGCTGTTACAGGACTATGAGCTACAGCGCCGCGTGCATTCTGACCAACTGCGTTTTGACCAACATGAAGAGCAACAGGCCGCGGTTCAGGTGCCTGGAACCCAATCATTAGGAATGCAGCCGCAGTAATGAAGCGCTTTTTGTTTATCACCGCGCTGCTTCTCGGCGGCGCAGGCTATCCCAACATCGCCCCGGCTCAGGACAACTCCGGGGCGATGTTGCAACAAATGAGCCGAGCCAGTCAGTCTCTGAGCTATGAAATCTATTACATCAACGTGTCCCGTCAGGGGATTGAGTCCTTTCGCTATCGTCACACGTTAGCGGGGAAGGAGACGTTGGCGCAGCTGCTCCATCTTGACGGCCCTCGTCGGGAAGTGGTTCAACGAGCTCGCAATATCAGCTACTTTGAAACCAATCTCGATCCTTTCACGCTCTCAGGCGACCATATGGTAGATGCGCTGCCAGCCTTGATCTATGCCAACTTCTCCCGGCTGTCTGCTTATTATGACTTCATTCCCACCGGGCGTATTCGCCTTGCCGATCGTCAGAGCGACGTTGTACGCATCGTCTCCCGGGACGGTACGCGCTTTAGCTATGTGATTTGCCTGGATGCGGCCACAAGACTGCCGCTGCGTGTCGACTTGCTGGATCAGAATGGCGAACTGCTGGAGCAGTATCGCGTCCTTTCCATGACGGTGGACGGCTCTGTGCAGTCAGAGATGAAAAGCCTCGATCGTATGAGCCTGCCGCCGCTCCTTAGCGTACCCACGGCGGCATCGGCCGATTTCGCGTGGTCGACGCAGTGGCTGCCGAACGGCGTAGAAGAGATCTCTCGCAGCCAGCGACCGCTTCCCAGCGGGGGCGTGCCGGTAGAGTCTCGGCTCTACAGCGACGGTATATTCAGCTTTTCGGTGAACGTTAGCCCGGTAGGCGACACGCACCCGGACCAGAACGCGTTGCTCGGACGGCGGATGATCCACTCCGTCGTGCGCGAAAAGCACGAAATTACCGTGATTGGCGAACTGCCGTTGGCTACGGCCAAGCGCATCGCCGACAGCGTGACCTTCAAGGCGCCCTGACCGAGTCCCGGAAAAGGGCCGCGACCTCCGATGAATGGTGCTAGGCGTCAGGTCGGATAATCCTCATCGCCGACAAGACGACCTTTATGCCGAGCGATGTCATCCGCATCCTTGTTTCCTGGTCGAAATAGCCTGAGAGCGATGAGGTGGCCCCCGTCTATTTCAGGCATCACCTCTCGGTTTTCGCATCGCATAGCGACTGACATTCTCTTGCAGGGCGAATAGGTGTGGTTACGTGATGATAAACAGTCTTAATAGACGGCCCATGACTAGGTTTTCCCCCGTATGGCATGTAGAATGCTGCGATTCGGGCCTATGACAACGGTCAGCGTTGTCGGCTAATGCGCATGCCGATCGGCAAGATTTCAGAAATACCAAGGTAGAAAAACTTTAATAATGAAGCATATACGAAATTTTTCCATCATTGCCCACATCGACCACGGTAAGTCGACGCTTTCTGACCGCATCATTCAAATTTGTGGTGGTTTAACCGAGCGTGAAATGGCGGCGCAGGTTCTGGATTCTATGGAACTCGAGCGCGAGCGCGGAATCACGATTAAAGCGCAGAGCGTGACGTTGGATTATAAAGCTCCCGACGGCGAGACCTACCAGCTCAACTTCATCGACACCCCGGGACACGTTGACTTCTCTTATGAAGTCTCCCGTTCGCTGGCGGCCTGCGAAGGCGCATTACTGGTGGTGGATGCGGGGCAGGGCGTTGAGGCGCAGACGCTGGCTAACTGTTATACGGCGATCGAAATGGACCTGGAAGTCGTGCCGGTCCTCAACAAAATTGACCTTCCAGCGGCCGATCCGGATCGTGTTGCACAGGAAATTGAAGATATCGTCGGGATCGATGCGACGGATGCCGTACGTTGCTCGGCGAAAACCGGCGTCGGCGTTCCGGAAATCCTCGAACGTCTGGTGCGAGATATCCCACCGCCGGTAGGTGACCCGGACGCGCCGCTGCAGGCGTTGATCATCGACTCCTGGTTCGATAACTATCTGGGCGTAGTGTCTCTGATTCGTATCAAAAACGGCTCCCTGCGCAAGGGCGATAAAATCAAGGTCATGAGCACCGGCCAGGTTTACAACGCCGAGCGTCTCGGCATCTTCACGCCGAAACGTGTAGATCGCGATACGCTCAACTGCGGCGAAGTGGGTTGGTTGGTCTGCGCCATCAAAGACATTCTGGGCGCGCCGGTCGGCGATACCCTGACGCTGGCACGCAAGCCGGCGGAAAATGCGCTGCCGGGCTTCAAAAAAGTAAAACCTCAGGTTTATGCGGGTCTGTTCCCCGTCAGCTCTGACGACTATGAGTCGTTCCGCGACGCGCTGGGCAAACTCAGCCTGAACGATGCTTCTCTGTTCTACGAGCCGGAAAGCTCTACGGCGCTGGGCTTCGGTTTCCGCTGCGGCTTCCTAGGCCTGCTGCACATGGAGATCATTCAGGAGCGTCTGGAGCGTGAATACGATCTGGACCTGATCACTACCGCCCCCACGGTGGTGTATGAAGTGGAAACCACGGGTGGTGAAGTCATCTACGTGGACAGCCCGTCCAAGTTGCCGGCGATTAACAATATCGCGGAGCTGCGTGAGCCTATCGCCGAATGTCACATGCTGATGCCGCAGGAGTTTCTGGGCAACGTCATCACGCTGTGCGTGGAAAAACGCGGCGTGCAGACCAACATGGTGTACCACGGCAACCAGGTGGCGTTGACGTATGACATTCCGATGGCGGAAGTGGTGCTGGACTTCTTCGACCGTCTGAAATCCACCTCTCGCGGATATGCATCGCTGGACTACAATTTCAAGCGG
This sequence comes from Lonsdalea iberica, assembly GCF_002111585.1. Taxonomy (GTDB): domain Bacteria; phylum Pseudomonadota; class Gammaproteobacteria; order Enterobacterales; family Enterobacteriaceae; genus Lonsdalea; species Lonsdalea iberica. The sequence continues at coordinate 16,748 of NZ_LUTP01000041.1, read as the reverse complement.
TTCCAGGCTTCCAATATGGTACGCGTCGACGTTTTGATTAACGGCGAACGAGTCGATGCCCTGGCGTTGATCACTCACCACGACAATGCGCCGTATCGCGGTCGCGATCTGGTGGAAAAAATGAAAGAGCTTATCCCGCGTCAGCAGTTTGATATTGCGATTCAGGCGGCGATCGGCAACCACATTATCGCGCGTTCTACCGTCAAGCAGCTGCGTAAGAACGTGCTGGCTAAATGTTATGGCGGCGATGTGAGCCGTAAGAAAAAGCTGCTGCAGAAACAGAAAGACGGTAAGAAACGAATGAAACAGGTCGGCAACGTTGAGCTGCCGCAGGAAGCGTTTTTGGCCATTCTGCACGTGGGCAAGGACAGTAAATAATTTCAGAGGAGTTGGCATGGCCAATATGTTTGCCTTGATTCTGACGCTCGCGACGCTGGTCACTGGCGTGGTGTGGTGTCTGGACCGTTTCAAGTGGGCGCCGGCGCGTCGCGCCAGACTGGCTCATTCAAGCCAGCCGGCGGACGGTACGGCCGGAGAGCAAACGCTCTCCAGCAGCATCAAACAGCCAGGCTGGATTGAAACTTGTGCCTCGGTGTTCCCCGTTCTGGCAGTGGTGCTGGTGGTGCGTTCGTTCATCTACGAGCCGTTTCAGATCCCGTCAGGTTCGATGATGCCCACGCTGCTGATCGGCGATTTTATTCTGGTGGAAAAATTTGCCTACGGCATCAAAGATCCCATTACCCAGACGACACTGATTAAAACCGGCCATCCAAACCGGGGCGACATTGCTGTTTTTAAATATCCGGAAAACCCGCGTCTGGACTACATCAAGCGCGTTGTGGGCTTGCCGGGCGATCGCGTAAGTTACGATCCTGTCGCCAAGCAGGTGACGATCCAGCCCGCGTGTTCACAGTCATCTGATTGCGATAAGGCGTTAGCCGTCACCTACAGCAACGTGCAGCCGAGCGACTTTGTCCAGACCTTCAATGGGATGGGCGGCGAAAGCAGCAACGGGTTCTATCAGGTCCCGACGGGGGAGCAGGCGAACGGTATCCGTCTGACAACGCGTAAAGAAACTTTGGGCGACGTCACGCACGACATTCTTACCGTGCCGATCGCGCAGGATCAGCTGAGCCTGTACTATCACCAGCCTCATCAGCCGTTGAGCACGTGGGTCGTGCCGGCAGGCAGCTATTTCATGATGGGCGATAACCGTGACAATAGCGCTGACAGCCGTTACTGGGGTTTTGTGCCGGAGAGAAATCTGGTCGGGAAAGCCACGGCAATCTGGATGAGCTTTGAAAAACAGGAAGGCCAATGGCCTACCGGCGTACGCCTGAGCCGGATTGGCGGTATTCACTAATACAACGTAATAAACACGCGATATCTTTGCGCCTTCCGTTGTAGAATATTTTCGACATAAATAAACGCAGGCTCCCTACCGGGAGCCAGTGCAAACGAAACAGTTTTGGCACGAATCAGAGTTCAGCAGGGCTGTTCCGTATGCTGTGGTCAAAAAGCACGATTGATATTGGTAACACATGAACCCCATTCTCATAAATCGTTTACAAAAAAAGCTGGGCTATACTTTCCGACAATACGATCTTTTACTGCAGGCGCTTACGCATCGTAGCGCCAGCAGTAAACACAATGAACGGCTGGAATTCCTCGGGGACTCCATTCTGAGCTTTGTGATCGCCAATGCGCTCTATCACCGTTTCCCCCGCGTTGATGAAGGGGATATGAGCCGGATGCGCGCCACGTTGGTGCGCGGCAATACGCTGGCAGAGATCGCGCGCGAGTTTGAATTGGGCGAATGCCTGCGACTGGGGCCGGGAGAGTTGAAAAGCGGCGGCTTCCGTCGCGAGTCCATACTGGCAGACACGGTCGAAGCGCTGATCGGTGGCATTTTTCTGGACAGCGATATCCAGATGGTCGAGAAGCTGATCCTCGAGTGGTATCAGAGTCGCCTGAACGAAATCAGCCCTGGCGATAAGCAAAAAGATCCCAAAACCCGGCTGCAGGAGTTCCTGCAGGGACGGCATTTACCGCTGCCTACCTACCTGGTAGTGCAGGTGCGTGGTGAAGCGCACGATCAAGAGTTCACCATACACTGTCTGGTCAGCGGGTTTAGCGAACCGGTGGTCGGCACGGGGTCGAGTCGTCGGAAAGCCGAGCAGGCTGCGGCAGAACAAGCGCTAATACAGCTGGAGCTTGAATGAGCGAAGAACAGAATTACTGCGGCTTTGTCGCGATTGTAGGCCGACCGAACGTCGGCAAATCCACATTGCTGAACCAGCTGCTGGGTCAGAAGGTTTCTATCACCTCCCGTAAACCGCAGACGACGCGCCACCGTATCATGGGCATTCACACCGAAGGGCCTTATCAGGCGATCTATGTGGATACCCCGGGGCTGCATATCGAAGAAAAACGGGCGATCAACCGGTTGATGAACCGTGCCGCCAGCAGTTCAATTGGCGACGTCGAACTGGTTATTTTTGTTGTTGAAGGGACGCACTGGACCGAAGACGACGAAATGGTGGTCAACAAACTGCGCGATCAGAAACATCCTGTACTGCTGGCTATCAACAAAGTGGATAACGTGACGGACAAAAGCAAACTACTGCCGCACATCCAGATGATTAGTCAGAAAATGAAGTTTCTGGATGTCGTGCCGATGAGCGCCGAGAAAGGCATGAACGTCGACACTATCGCCAGCATTGTCCGTAAGCATCTGCCGCAGGCGGAACACCACTTCCCGGAAGACTACATCACCGATCGTTCTCAGCGCTTCATGGCTTCCGAGATTATCCGTGAAAAGCTGATGCGTTTTCTGGGGGAAGAGCTGCCCTATTCAGTGACCGTGGAAATCGAGCGTTTTGTGGCGAACGAACGCGGCGGATACGATATCAACGGTCTGATTCTGGTCGAGCGCGAAGGCCAGAAAAAAATGGTGATCGGCAACAAAGGCTCCAAGATCAAAACCATCGGCATTGAAGCCCGTCAGGACATGGAACAGATGTTCGAGGCAAAAGTGCATCTGGAACTGTGGGTCAAAGTGAAATCCGGCTGGGCGGACGACGAACGTGCGCTGCGCAGCCTGGGTTACATCGACGACCTCTAAGGGGTCGTGCCCATGGAAGGCTGGCAACGCGCATTTGTCTTGCATGGGCGCCCCTATAGTGAAACCAGCCTGCTGCTGGATCTGTTCACGGAGAATCAGGGCCGTGTCCGGATGTTGGCGAAAGGCGCCCGGGCCCGGCGTTCCAGCCTGAAAGGGTGCCTTCAGCCGTTCACGCCGCTACTGGTTCGCTGGAGCGGGCGGGGCGATGTCAAAACGTTACGTAACGCCGAGCCGGTTTCGCTGGCTCTGCCTATCAGCGGCAGCACCCTTTACAGCGGTCTGTACGTCAACGAATTACTGACTCGGGTTCTCGAGTTCGAAACCAACTTTTCCGCACTCTTCTTCGACTATTTGCATTGCCTGCAACAGCTGGCTGCGCTCGACGGTTCGCCTGAACCGGCGCTGCGCCGCTTTGAGCTGGCGCTGCTGGGACATCTCGGTTATGGCGTCGACTTTCTTCACTGCGCGGGGAGCGGCGAGAGCGTCGCGGACGACATGACGTATCGCTATCGGGAAGAGAAGGGGTTTATCGCCAGTCTGGTGGTGGACCGCCTCAGTTTTACCGGACACGAACTTCGCGCGCTGGCGGCACGTGAGTTCCCCGATGCTGAAACGTTGCGCGCCGCCAAACGGTTCACCCGCATGGCGCTAAAGCCCTACCTCGGCGGGAAACCCCTCAAAAGCCGCGAGCTGTTCCGGCAGTTTGTGATCAAACCGCCTAGGTCTGCGCCGCCCGAAGCGTAGCCGTGGGAGTACCCAACAGGATCGGCGGCGGTGTAAACTGATGTCATTGTTGAGATAGAGAGTAAGGATGGATCATGGCTGAGCTGTTGTTAGGTGTAAATATCGATCATATCGCGACCTTGCGAAACGCCCGGGGTACGGCGTATCCCGACCCGGTTCAGGCCGCTTTTATCGCAGAACAAGCGGGGGCGGACGGCATTACCGTGCATCTGCGCGAAGACCGTCGCCATATTACGGACCGCGATGTGCGCCTTCTGCGCCAGACTATTCAGACGCGTATGAATCTGGAAATGGCCGTCACGGATGAGATGGTGGCCATCGCCTGCGAACTGAAGCCCCATTTCTGCTGCCTAGTGCCGGAAAAACGGCAGGAAGTGACGACAGAAGGTGGTCTGGACGTCGCCGGGCAGCAGGAAAAAATGCAGGATGCGGTGAAAAAGCTGAAGGCTGCCGGGATCAACGTCTCATTGTTTATCGATCCTGATCGCGCCCAAATCGATGCCGCCGTCGCCTGCGCCGCGCCCTACATCGAACTACATACCGGCGCTTACGCGGATGCTGACGGTGATGAGGCGCGTCAACATGAGTTTGAGCGCATCCGTGATGCCGCGACCTATGCCGCAGCGAAAGGGATCCGCGTCAACGCCGGTCACGGTTTGACCTACCATAACGTACAACCCATCGCCGCTCTGCCGGAAATGCATGAGCTGAATATTGGGCATTCGATCATCGGACGTGCCGTCATGAGTGGCTTACCGGCCGCCGTCGCTGAAATGAAATCCTTAATGCGGGAAGCGCGTCGTTAATGGCTGTTCTGGGATTGGGTACTGACATCGTAGAAATCGCCCGCATCGAAGCGGCCGTTGAACGCTCCGGCGATCGCCTCGCGCGGCGCATTCTGAGCGACGCCGAGTGGGCGACTTATCAGGAGCATCAACAGCCGATTCGATTTTTGGCCAAACGTTTTGCGGTGAAAGAAGCGGCATCGAAAGCGTTTGGTACGGGGATTCGTCAGGGATTGGCATTCGCCCAATTCGAGGTATTCAACAACGATCTGGGTAAGCCCTGCCTGCGTTTTCTGGGGCGAGCGGCGGAGTTTGCGCAAGCGCTGGGCGTGCAGCATGTGCACGTCTCGCTAGCGGATGAGCGGCGCTACGCCTGCGCCACCGTGATTGTGGAAAGTTGATTCAGTTCTAAAGTTGGTCGGCGTGGTGTAGTTGAACGTATTTTTCCCACAGCCGATCCTGATTTTCCACGTGCGCCGGATCGGTGATGATGGTGTTATCGATTGGGCACACTTTCTGGCAGGTTGGGATATCGTAGTGACCGACGCACTCCGTACAGCGCTCGGAATCGATTTCGTACGTCTCCATCCCCATAGATATGGCCTGATTCGGGCACTCTGGCTCGCACATATCGCAGTTGATGCATCGTTTGGTAATTAACAGCGCCATTTAAAGGTCTTTCCCATTTCTTGCTGCTATTCAGCAGCCAATCCGCAACCATCGCACCCGATGAAGTTATCTACGCCTTAGCCACCACATTCGACGCGCTCTCCGCATCAGTCGACGGACAGGGGAGGCAGCGCGTTTTCTTAAAGGAGGCATCGGCGGCGGCGCGCACTTTAGCACAAAAGCGATATCAGCCCAACTGTGTGGCGTGCTCCTCGAGCGAAGAGGCTTGCTGAGTTCAGACGATTCAGCGGGATAAGCTGCTCGGAACCTCGTTCAGGATCGGCATTTCGAATCCGCCGTTCTGTAATATTTTGCGCGCTTCCGTCGAAGACAAAAATTCGGCCAGCGGCTGCGCGTTCGAATGGCACAGCGCAACGGTGTAGTCGGCGCGAATATTATCGTCATCGGGAAGGTCGAATACGCGAATGCCCGGCAGGGAGCGCAGTCGCGGCGCATAGCTGGCGTAACCGACAAAGAGATCTGCCTGACCGCTCATGATCAACCAGGATGCGGCCATCTCTCCCGCTGGCACCGGTGTGCTGTCTGGGCCGCCGACCAGCATCAGCGCCTTGGCCTGTAAGTCAGCGGCCGCTCCGGGATGATGTCTCTCTATTCGTTCAAACAGCTGCCAGGCGTAGTCGCCGGAGGGATCGCTGCCGGGGGTAGATGTTGCCAGCCGTAAATCAGGATCAAGCAGTAGCGTGAGCCAATCCTCAGATCGGTCCGCGGCGAAAGCCGATGCCGTGAGGCAGAGGCGGTTGACGGCCAGCGGCGTTGCGGAGAGGGCGAGTTCACGCATCACCAGCATCTCTGCGTGGTTTTGATTGGCGGAGGCGAAGAGATCGCAGGGAACGCCTTGCTCGATCCGCTGACGTAATAAGCCCGCTGGGCCGAAAGTGGTGCGTGTCGTGAGTCCTGTCTTGGCTTCGAACGCGGCCATCAGCAGGGGCCAGACTCCGCCGAGGCTGCCCGCCGCCAGCACCTGCAAGGGGAGAGTGCTCATTCTGCGCCAGTGTAATGTGTACGGTAAAAGGTCTGATACCAATCTTCCGCCTGCTGGCGGATGTCGATATCGCTGAAAACCTCAGGGTACACTTTTTTCGCCATCCATAGCTCGCCTAAGCCCAGAGCTTCCGGCATGGGATAGCCCCAGGCTTTGGCATATTCGGGCATGAGATAGACACGGTGTTGTTTGACGGCGTCAATCGTCCGCCATTCCGGCTGAGTCTGAATTTGTTCGACGACCTGCGGATAGCGATCTTGAACGAAAATTACCTGCGGATCCCAAGCAATGACCTGCTCCATCGACACCTGTTTGTAACCTTTCACCGTGGCCGCGGCGACATTCAAGGCGCCGGCATGCTGCATCATCAGCCCGGTATATTTTCCAGAACCGTAGGTAGTGAGTTCCGGATTCGCCATGTAGGCGCGTACGCGCTGCGCCTCAGGCAGATGTTGTAAGCGTTTACTGACTAGCTGTCGCTGACCGAAGGCCTTTTCAATCAGCATAACGGCTTGTGGCGTGCGGTCCACGATAGCGCCGATGAGCCGAATCCCCTCTTTCAGCCCTTGGTCATAGGCCTGCTCTTCATCTGCCATCTTGGGATTAAGCTCTCTTTCCTGACCGGGGGCGTCATGACGCAGGGAAACGGCGACGACGGCGATACCGAGCTGGCTAATCTGTTCGATCATTTCTTGTGGCGCATAGTGGGTGACGAAGACGACCTGAGGATGGAGCGCGGCGAGACGTTCCAAATCAACGTGCGTCAGGTCGCCCACTTTAGGTTTATCGACTAATTGCGGGACAAGCTCAGCATAGTGGCGGCCCAGCTGCTGTTCCCAATCGCGTTGAATGCCGACGATTTTATCGGTCGCGTTGAGTTCAACCAGCAGGTTAAGCGTTTGATGTTGTAAAACGACAACGCGTTCGACGTTGTCGGGAAGGGTGACGTTGCGATTAAGTTGGTCGACGATTAACCGTTGAGCATGGACTACTGATGAAATTGTCGTCATCAGCAGACCAATCGCAAACATAAGAATTATTCTTCTCATTATTATATCTCTGATAATTACGTGCTGTATTATAGCGCTCGCCAGGAGAGAGCAATTGATGCTAACTGTCTGGTTGTATAGGAAATAATCAAAATTTAGCCTCGTTCGTAGGGCGGCATTTTATTGCCTACAGCATCCGGTGGAGTACAGTGCAAAATCATCGTTTACTCTCAGGATTGAGCCCCTAGGCGGTATGTGAATTAGTCTTTATCATAAAGTGCTAAAAATTACGATTCCCACAGCCCATTGATAGACTGGTCAAATTCGCAACACAGCAATGTGTCCGTCACGTTTACATCGTAATGTAGCCCACATTACGTTAACTGCCCCGAATTAACTTTCATCGCGGTCAGGGCTGTTTTCTGGAGCTGTGGGATTATTTTAGTCATTCAGCGTATGTCTAACGGCGGAATATAGAGTGCAGCAAATCAGTCAGCTTAATCAGTTTGGGCCTATTCCACCCGATTGTGGGCCGGAGACAAAAGATGACGTTGATTTTTTGTTCAGTTGCCGCCGAAAGTACACTTTCCAACCGATTTATCGAACATCCGGACGATTGCTTGGCATTGAGCTATTAACTGCCATTTCACATCCGACTATCCCGCATCAAGCACTTTCCCCTGAAGTCTACTTCGCTCACATTGATGTCGGGATGCGTCTGAAAATCGTCATCGAGCAGATGCAGCTGCTGCGTCGCTTGAATGACCGTTTTGTCCGGGACAACCTACTGGCCTCCGTGAATATCGACGGGCCGGTGCTGATGGCGTTGCAGAAAAATCTGCAGGCCAAAAAGCTGATTGCCACTATGCCTTGGTTGCGTTTCGAACTGGTGGAGTGTCACGAAGGTTTGTCTAAGGAATTGCTGAACGCGCTGCCTGAAGCCAGCCGGCTATGGTTGGATGATTTCGGCTGTGGTGTCGCCAACTTCTCATCGCTATTGATGGTGAGGCACGATTGCATCAAAGTTGCCCGAGAGCTGTTCGTCATGCTTCAGCAAACGGAAGAGGGACGCCAGATTTTTCATCTGCTGATCACGTTGATGACTCGTTACTGTAATTACATCGTCGTTGAAGGCGTGGAAACGGAAAACGAGTGGGGCATGGTCAAAGCGTCCAACGCAACGGCAGCACAAGGCTATTTCCTTTCTCGCCCTCAGTCGTTTGAATATTTCGAGTCATTAAAACTCGAATTCTGACGTTACCCCTGGTCATACTTATCTTTTTATAGCGTTACTTCTTCTTTTTATTTCGCGTCTGGCAAGACGAGGGTCGGATAGCCTGAAATAGCGGGCTATTCGGCACAGCATGACGTGCAAATGACAACATTAAAAACAAAACATTTGATTAATGAAAGTTAATCTTTTGAAGTTTAATTCTTAAGCTTTGATTAACAATAGTTAACTTTATTAATTCTATGGCTAATAATTCTACGGGTTGTGATTTTCATCATAAATGGCAGGCTTGATGTTTGTACGAATGCTAGTCAAAACCAGATTCATAACCATTTGATTATAATGAATAAAAAAACAAATGTTTGCTTATAACGATCAATAATTTCCTCATGATAGGTTTTTGTGATTAAAAGGGTATTAATTATTGGTATAATTGATTTGCTTCAGCGCAATTGATAGTCAAAATACAGCGCAGGCTAAATGCATAAAAATCAGCTTTAGATTATTAGTAAATCTTATAATAGTGTTAGTGATATATATAACAAATAAGCTGAATCTTTTTATTTGATTATTTCTATCTTCACGCAGTGATATTTGGGGGGCTTTATGCTTACGTTTCCATGTTTCTGAACTCTCAGCCTGGCCGGATATTTTTTCCATTTATCCCATCTACTCTCCGGAAATCTGCCAAATCTGAAAAACTGAATAGGGGGATGTTATTACCGGGATCTTTCGTCTTCAGTAATGTGCTGCGTGCGTTCAGGACCCTACGGCCCTGAGGAGAGTATTATTGTGTATGGAATTATAATAACTCTATTGATTATTCTTTTGGGTGTTTCTTCATTCCGAAACCGTAAACGCCAGGAAAAGTCCAGCATCGAAAATAAAAAGCTGGATTTTTTGAATATGGTTCTGTTTGCAGCGGAGTATAGTCCTGCCGCTCTCATGATCGCCAACGAAAATTGCGAAATTATCTATGTAAACAGACAGTTCGTCTCCATGTCCGGGTACGAAGCCGAAGAGGTGATGGGCAAAAATCCCAACTTTCTCAGTTCGGGGATGACCAACGCGGGCGTTTATGAAGAGCTGTGGGACGCGCTCAATAAAGGCGATATCTGGAGTGGGGAGTTTATTAACCGGAAAAAAAATGGTCAGTTATATTGGGAAAAAGCCAGCATCGTAAAGATATATAATAAAGCGAGTAACGCTATTCAGTATGTCGGCATTAAAATGGATATTACGGAGAAAAAAACGCAAGAGTATCACGATAATTCTTACAACCGCGCGTTGGAATTGTTGTCTAGCGGGGCGCCTCTTAAAGATATTCTTGATGCCATTATTTTCAGCGTAGAAGAGAAAAATCCCGGAAGAATTGTCTGCTCTGTCCTGCTTATTGATAAGGATAAGAAATGTTTAACCCTCGGTTCCGCACCCAGCCTGCCGGGCTTCTATAAAAATGCCATTCATAATGTGAAGATCGCAGAGGGCGCCGCATCGTTCGGAACGGCAGCATATACTGGTAAACGAGTCATTGCAGAAGATATCTCCACCGATCCAAGCTGGTCGCTTTATAAAGGTCTGGCCCTGTATGCTGGCTTGCGTTCTTGTTGGTCTGAACCAGTGTTCGGCCAGAATGATGAAGTATTAGCCGTGCTTAGTGTTTACCATCGAAAAGTTTACTCTCCCGCCGCAGACGAAATCGAATCCATCGAGAAGTCCGCTCAACTGGTATCCGTCGCCATTGAACGCTATCGCGCGATTGATATGCTGCGCCGTAGCGAGGAACACTACCGTCAGCTGGCACACTACGACTCACTCACCTCTTTGGCCAACGGCCTGACTTTTGCCGAGCAGATGGAACAGGCGATTCAGCTTTCCAAACAGACGGGGCGCAAGATTGCCTTGATGTTCTTGGATTTGGACAAATTCAAACAGATCAATGACACGTTCGGCCATGCCGTGGGCGATCTGTTATTGAAAGAAGCGGCTGCTCGAATGCGTCTTGCCGTTCGCGATAGCGATACGGTGTATCGTCGTAGCGGGGACGAGTTCATCATCCTTCTTCAGGGCATCAAGGCGCAGGAGAATACCTTGTATGTGGCGGACAAGATCCACTATGCGCTGAATGAACCTTTCGACATTGACGGCAAAACGCTGGATATCTCCTGCAGTATCGGCATTGCGCTTTATCCGGAGCACGGCGCCGATGCGCTGTCGTTGGCCATCAACGCTGACGCCGCCATGTATCAAGCCAAAACGCTGGGACGCAGCCAGACAATGATCTATCAAGACGTCAATACTCACTGATTTCTGTCGTAATGCGCTACCGGCGGAGAAGCGTGAGCGCACTCATCGAAGGAAGAAAAGGGCAGGGGTGAACAACGGGCGGCGCGATGGCACTTTGCCCGTTTTTGTTTAGCCAAACCTTAGTGCGCATGTGGCTTTTGCCTTATCTCGACGCGAATGCGTACTCACTTAGCGTCCCTGCGTTCAGCAGAGGTGGCAGACGGCCGAAGTAAGAGCGTCTGCGAGCGACGTAAAAAAAACGGGCAACCTTGCGAGGTCACCCGTCTTACGAAAATATCCCAACCAACAAATAACCGGTTGAAAACCTCAGGGGATTATCTTTCCCGCAGCGCTTCAGCCCTGGCTCGCAGGATAGGTTTAAGCAGGTAACGCAGTATGGTTTTCTTACCCGTCATGATATCGACGGTCGCGACCATACCGGGGATCACAATCAGCGGTTTGTCTTCGGTGCCCAGATGATTTTTCTCGGTACGCAGGCGGATAATGTAGTAGCTGTGTCCTTCTTTATCCGTCACGGTATCCGGACTGATTTGCTCGAGATGCCCTTTTAATCCGCCATAAATCGTGTAGTCGTAGGCGGTGAATTTGATCACTGCCTGCTGGCCGGGGTGTAAAAAGGCAATGTCCTGCGGGCGAATACGGGCTTCGATGAGCAGGCTGTCGTCCAAGGGCACGATTTCAACCAGATCGTTACCCGGTTGGATAACGCCGCCGATGGTATTCACAAAAATTTGTTGCACGATGCCCCGGACGGGCGACACCACCAGCGTACGGTTGACCCGGTCTTCCAGCGCTTTGCCCGTCGCCGTGATCTTGTTGAGATTGTTCTGTGCTTCATTCAACTGCGCCAAGGCTTCGCTTTTATAGCGGCCGTGGGTCTCTTCAATCTTATTATCAATTTCTTTCAGTGCCGCCTCGGCGCGCGGGATTGATAGCGTTACCGAATCCATCTGACCGCGAATTTCCACCTCAGAACGACGCAGACGAAGAATTTCCACCTTCGAAATGGCGCCCGCCTTGATCAACGGCTCGGACATTCTGATCTCCTGCTGGAGCAAGTTCAGACTGTTACGGTACTGCTCCTGTCTGGAAACATAGTCGCGCAGCTCCTGACGTCGTTGCACCAGCTGTTCTTTCAGGCCGGAGATTTCATTGCTGAACTGTCGCTTGCGGTTGTTGTAGAGATCCCGTTCGCCGTTAGCGATGCTCGGGGCTTGCTTTTCCACCTCGGCGGGTAGCGTGAACGGCGTGTCGTTGATCTCCGCATTCAGGCGAGCGATTCGCGCCAGCAGAGACAGCCGGTCAGCCTCGGTTTCACCGACGTTTGAAGCAAAGCGAGTGTCGTCCAGACGCAACAACGATTCGCCCGCCTTAACGATTTGTCCTTCGTGGACGAAAATCTGGGTGACGATCCCGCCTTCAAGGTTTTGAATTTTTTGCAGTCGGGTCGAGGGAATCGCTTTCCCTTCGCCGTGTGTCACCTCGTCGATTTCGGCGAAGGCGGCCCACAGTAGGAAAAAGCCGATGCATGCCAAAATCACCCACAGGGTGACGCGAATGATGCGGGGCGCATCTTCCACCATGGCCTGGCTGACTTCGGGCATGGTCTGCGCGTCGCTGTTTTTACGGGAGGCCTGAAAATAGGCCAGTATTTTTTTAGTCGTTTCAACGAGACGCATTGATCTGCCCCTTCTTTAATGCATCCATCACGATGGCTTTCGGACCGTCGGCAATAATTCGGCCTTTATCCATGATGATTAGGCGGTCAACCAGCGACAGCATGGACACGCGGTGCGTCACCAGCAGTAGCGTCTTGTTAATCAAGGCGGATTGCAGCGCCTGCTTGAGGCGATCTTCGTTGCTGTTATCCATCGAGCTGGTAGGCTCATCCATCACCAGGATGGGCGGCTCCAGCAACAGGGAGCGAGCGATGGCTACCGCTTGACGTTGGCCGCCCGAGAGCTGTTGACCGCGCTCGCCGACCTGCAGGTTGTAGCCGTCGGGATGAAGGCGGGCAAACTCACTGACGCCGGCGATTTCGGCGGCGCGCAGCATGGCTTCGTCTTCCACATAGCGCGCACCGCAAATCAGGTTATCGCGCAGCGTGCCGCTGAACAGTTGAATGTCCTGGGGAACGTAACCGATGTTGTGGCGCAGATCGCTGACGTCCAGCTGGCGTGAGTCGACACCGTCTATTAGCAGATTGCCGCTGGTCGGCTGATACAGATTGACGAGTAATTTTTCCAGCGAGCTTTTACCTGACCCGGTACGTCCGATGATGCCGACTTTCTCGCCTGGCTGAATGGTCAGGTTGATGTTCGACAGCGAACGAACCTTCTGTTCCGGGTAATTAAAGGTGACATCGCGGAACTCTATGCCGCCGACGATGCTTTCGCGTTTCAGTGGACGTTCGTCCTCCTTGCGCTCCTGCGGCAGATCCATCATTTGCTCGGTCGTCACCATCGTCAGTTTGGCCTGTTGATAGCGTGTGACCAAACCGGACAGCTGCCCCATCGGAATCAAGGCGCGTCCGTTCAGCATGTAGCAGGCGATGAGCGCACCCATACTCAGTTTGCCGTCAATCAGCAAATAAACGCCAACCACGATCATGATGACGCCCGCCAACTGCTGGAACCACTGGGTCAGGTTGACCGCCAGCGCAGAGAGCGTTTTCGCTCGCATCTCCAGACGGCTCAGGCTGCCGATCGTCTGTTCCCATTGATGCTGGCGTTCGCTTTCCGCGTTATTGACCTTAATCGCATCAAGCCCGCTCAGCGTTTCGATTAATGTCGCCTGACGCTCGCTCGCCAGATGCAGCGATTTTTCAATAGTCGAGGTGAGCGGTTTTTGCAGCGCCCAGCTCACCAGCAAGGCCAGCGGGAAGGCGAGGACCGGGATCCACACCAGCGGGCCGCCGATGATGCCAATGACCAGCAACAGCAGCAGGGTAAAGGGAAAGTCGATCAGCGTGGTCAGCGTCAGCGAGGAGAGAAAGTCCCGCAGCAGTTGAAACTCATGAATGTTCTGCGCGAAGCTGCCGACGCGGGCGGGACGCGCTTTCATCGCCATACCCGTGATGCGTTCGAACAGCGTGGCGGAAAGAATAAGGTCGGTTTTTTTACCCGCGATATCCAGACAGATGCTGCGTAGCGTGCGCAGTATCAGATCGAAAAAGAAAGCGCCGCTGACGCCGAGGGCGAGTACCCACAGCGTAGACGTCGCCTGGTTGGGGACGACGCGGTCATAAACGTTCATCACGAATAGCGGGGTGGCGAGTGCAATGAGGTTGATGAGCAGGCTGGCGAGAATCGCATCCATATACAGGAAGCGGGACAGCTTCAACGTGTCCTTGAACCAAGATTTTGTCCGCGGGATCAACGAGGTTTGCTGCAGATCGAACGAATGTCGTGGCTGCGCGAACATCACTAGTCCCAGATAATTCTGCTGCAACGTACTGTGATCGACGACGATCTCGCCGCCCTCGGTTTCGCTGGGCATGATGCGAGCGCTGCCGTCACTGTTCCACCCCAACAGGATGACGGACCGGCCTTCTCGCATCAGCAGCATGGCGGGGAGCGACATACCGGAGATTGCGTTCAGCGGTCGCTTAAGCACTCGTGCCTGCAAGCCCGCTCGCGCCGCTGCGCGCGGCAGCAGTCCAACCGTCAATCTTTGCTCTGCGAGCGGCAACCCGGCGGTCAAGGTGGTACGGCTGGCGGTTTTGCCCTGAAGTTTGCAAAGGATCAACAGGCTGTCGAGTAAGGGATCGTCGTGACGATTGCGAGGATCGTGGTTTACGGAAGCGGCAGCGACGTCGGCGCTGCCTGGTGGTTGTTCATGCTGTGGCATCATGTAACCAAACATTCCTTAACTAAGAATGCCTCTCCCGCGGACGGAAAAGGCACAGGCTGACTGAAACATTATTGTAAGTCAGGCAAATCTACCTGCGTATTGACAGCGCTCAGGCTTTGACCTGCGGATGGCGCAGGAATAGACAGGCTGTTCAATAGGTCGCCCATGCGGGCTTTCAGTCGATATTCGCTATACATAGACAGGAAGCGAATTTCCACCATCCGGCGTTGTGCCGTAAAGCGTTCGTTCTCACTGTCCAGAACGTCCAGCAGGGTGCGTTCGCCCAGACTAAACTGCTTCTGGTAGGCGTCGCGCACGCGGCGGCTGCGTTCTGCATACTCTTGTGCGATAGGAAGCTGTTGGCGCGCATTATTCATCGCAGACCAGGAAAGACGCAACTCTTCATTCAGCTGACGTAGCGTGTTGTTACGTATGTCTTCCGCTTCTTTGACCTGAAAAGCTTTCGATTCCAGGGTCGCCTTGGTGCTGCCGCCCTCGTACAAGTTATAGCGCATGCGCAGCATTGCCTGCCATTCGTTGTACTTACCGCGCGTACCATCGATGTTTTCGTTTAAGGTACGGGCAAGCTCAACGTTAAATTTAGGATAGAATCCTGATTTTTGCGCTTCATATTGTTTACGGGTCGCTTCGATATCCGACTCGGCAGACTTCAGTATCGGGCTGTTTGCCACCATCACGCGTTTGGCATCAACCAGCGTGGCGGGAATGTTTAACGACTCATTGCTCGGGATCTGCAATCCCAACGGCTCTTTACCGACGACGCTGAAGTAGTTGCTTTCCGCATCGGTCAGGTTGGTTTGCTCTGTCAGCACGTTGTTGCGCGCCTGTGCGACACGCGCTTCGGCCTGCTCCAAGTCGGCCAGACGACCCACGCCCTGTTCGGAGCGCAGCTTAATTTGATCATAGATACGTTGGTTGGTTCCCAGGTTTTCTTCAGCCAGTGTCAGAAATTCGTGACGCTGCAACACATCAAGGTAGGCCTGGACCGCATCAAGCGCGCGCGCCTCGCTGGTATTCAGCATTTTGTAGGCTCTTGAATTGACGGTCGCTTTTTGCTGCGCAACGGTATTCGACGTCTCGAAACCGTCAAACACCCTCTGACTAAGGTTGATCGTTGTTTCTCGACGCGTAAGAATGTCGTTGCTGCTGTTCTGAGCGCGGGTGGATGGAGTGTCGAGGTTCTCTTTGCCGATACCGGCGTTGAGAGAAATACTCGGTAGATAGCCCCCCTGGGCGGCACGCACGTTTTTCTCCGCTGAATAGCGGCTGTTGCTAGCCGCACTTATTTCAGGGTGAGTATTGAGCGTGTTTTCAATTGCATCTTTTAATGTATCAGCAAAAGAAATAGGGGAAACCGTGATTAATAAAAGTAAAGAAATAAATGGATTTTTACGCTTCATAATAACGCTTTTTCCTGAATGCCATTAATAATGAGTTATTTCTTTTTCAATAATGACTTAAGGAAACAACAATCCATTTAAAAAAAGATAGCTGTCAATCCATTAGCCGCTTATCGAAAAAATTGGCGCATTACCGTAAATTCTCTGCTCTAATCGAGTAAAAATTTTTGGTAAGAATGTTCCAAATTTTTTATTATATTAGGGGCTGAGTCAAGTCATTGACGTCAGCTAAATACTTTCAGATGTAATAATAAAGTAATAACAAGAGATTGAAATCACCTTTTAAAGCCTGAGTTAAGATGAGGCTTTACATATAAATTTAATCGGTTTTCCATTCGATGAAATCCATCGAAAATATTGAGGAGATGCTATTGTGAGTAGCGTTATCGGTACCATCAAATTTGTTATCGGACAAGTATTTGTCATAGCGCAGGATGGTACTCAACGTCAGGTATCTGCTGGCGACCATATCTATCGCGGCGAGCAAGTGGCCACAGGCAATGCTGGCGCAGTTTCAATTTCACTGCCGGATGGCCGGACTCTGGACTTGGGACGAGATAGCCAGTGGAGTGAGTCCCAGAGCTCAGGGACGACCACAGAGCATCGTGCGGCAGAGTCTCAGG
>NZ_LUTP01000040.1 GCF_002111585.1 Lonsdalea iberica | reverse complement strand
ACAGTCTCAGGCACTGCCAACCGCGCTCCATCGCTTCCAGGGACAGGCAACTTTGCTTGTCCAGCCCCGCGGCCAGTCTCACTTTACGTTTGATGCGGGACATGATCTGTATGCTGCCGGCGACTTCCCGGACGACCAGCATATGAAAGCTGTTGGAGCCTAAATCAATGGCGGCGTAGAGCGAAGAAGAACTTAGCATCGACATGAGAGCATCAACCCTGCCGTCTACGGTTGTTGTTACGAGGACCACTGCTGCGTCGCTGTGAATTCTGGCGACGTGGACCGGAGGCAGAACGTGGACGTGTCAGGCGTTTCGGCGGCGGAAAATCACTCAGCAGCGCTTCGCTATTGTATTTGCTGACCGGAATACGGTGTCCCGTGTACTCTTCGATCGCCGGCAGGTTCAGCGCGTACTCTTCGCAGGCCAGGCTGATAGAAAAACCGCTTTCACCAGCACGGCCGGTACGACCGATACGGTGAACGTAATCCTCGCAATCATCCGGCAGGTCATAGTTGAAGACATGCGTGACTAGCGGAATATGCAGGCCGCGTGCGGCGACATCGGTCGCAACCAAAATGTCGATATTACCGTGAGTGAAATCTTCCAGAATACGCAGGCGTTTTTTCTGCGGCACATCGCCGGTCAGCAGTCCGACGCGGTGACCATCTGCGGCCAGATGACCCCAAACGTCTTCGCAGCGATGCTTGGTATTGGCGAAGATGATGCAACGATCCGGCCACTCTTCTTCGATAAGCGTCTGCAACAGGCGCATCTTCTCTTCGTTAGACGGGTAGAACAGCTCTTCTTTGATCCGGTGACCAGTTTTCTGGTCCGGCTCCACTTCCACATATTCCGCGTTGTTCATTTGCTCGAAAGCGAGTTCACGTACACGGTAGGACAAAGTGGCGGAGAACAACATATTGAGACGCTGATCGGTGGCAGGCATGCGTCGGAACAACCAGCGAATATCTTTAATGAAGCCCAGATCGTACATGCGATCCGCCTCATCCAGCACCACAACCTGAATCGCGCCCAGGTTGATGTAGTTCTGCTTGGCGTAGTCGATCAGACGACCGGTGGTGCCGATCAGAATATCAACGCCGCTCTCCAGCACCTTGAGCTGTTTGTCGTAGCCGTCGCCGCCGTAGGCCAGGCCCAGTTTCAAACCGGTGGCCTGCGCCAACGCTTCAGCGTCTGCATGGATTTGCACGGCGAGTTCACGCGTCGGCGCCATAATCAAAGCGCGAGGCTGGTTGGTTTCGCGTTCAGCCGAAGCGGGATGGGAAAGCAGATAATGGAAAGTAGACGCCAGGAACGCCAGCGTCTTGCCGGTACCGGTTTGCGCCTGACCTGCGACATCACGGCCTGACAACGTCAGTGGTAATGTCAGTGCCTGAATCGGCGTACAGTTATGAAACCCTTTACTTTCAAGCGCTTCTATAACCTGCGGGTGCAGTGCGAAGTCGGAAAACTTCTGTTCGGTTAAGTGTGTTTTGCTCATAGTATGGTAGAATATCAGCTAACTATTGCTTTACGAAAGCGTATCCAGTGAAATAAGAAATAAAGCCAACCCCAAGGTTGGTTAATGCTACACCAACTGGTTGGACATAATCCTGCGGAGTAAAACATGAGCGATAAAATTATTCACCTGACCGACGGCACTTTCGATAAAGACGTATTGCAGGCCGAGGGCGTAACGCTGGTTGATTTCTGGGCTGAATGGTGTGGTCCTTGTAAAATGATCGCTCCCATTCTGAATGAAATCTCCGAGGAATACGCGGACAGATTAACTGTAGCCAAACTCAACATTGATGAAAACCCGGCGACGGCGCCTAAATATGGTATTCGCGGAATCCCGACTTTGCTGCTGTTCAAAAATGGCGAAGTGGCGGCTACGAAAGTCGGCGCATTATCCAAAGGTCAGCTGAAAGAGTTCATCGAAGCTAACTTGTAATTCGTACTGAACAGGGTGGTTCCCTGGGCGTCTTTCGGCAATGAGAATTTCTCTTACTGACCGCTGGACGCCCACAGGGAAGCATGCTAGATTCATCCTCACTGCATATCGTACTTACCTGTAGTTTGAGCTCTTCGGGCTTGAGCCTAAAGTTAGAATCTAAAGCAATATTCTGTGTCAAAATCGGAAAAAGTCATTTAAGTTAACGATGTTCTTCCCCCCGGTTTGGCAATCTGACAGTTATAAATTAATTTGTTTTGAAGGTGTCTTCGATCTTTGCCGTGTGTATGCGCAGAGCCCGCATGATTCAGTCCGGCACAAAGCTGGCATTCGGTGATTGAAGGCCGTTATAAGAGGCACGGATGATCCTGCCATACCATTCACGTTAATAGTTCGAGATTTACCCCGAGTTTAAGAACCCACCACTATGAATCTTACCGAATTAAAGAATACGCCAGTTTCTGAGTTGATCACTCTTGGCGAAAATATGGGGCTGGAAAACCTGGCCCGCATGCGTAAACAGGACATTATTTTCGCCATACTGAAGCAGCATGCAAAGAGTGGCGAAGATATCTTCGGCGATGGTGTGCTGGAAATATTGCAGGATGGGTTTGGTTTTCTACGTTCCGCCGACAGCTCCTACCTCGCCGGTCCCGACGATATCTACGTTTCTCCCAGCCAAATCCGCCGCTTCAACCTCCGTACTGGCGATACCATTTCCGGTAAAATTCGCCCGCCAAAAGAAGGCGAACGCTATTTCGCTCTTCTGAAAGTCAATGAAGTCAACTACGACAAACCGGAAAATGCCCGCAGTAAGATTCTGTTTGAAAACCTGACGCCGCTGCATGCCAACTCACGTCTGCGTATGGAACGCGGCAACGGTTCGACGGAAGATTTGACGGCGCGCGTTCTGGACCTGGCTTCTCCGATTGGTCGCGGCCAGCGTGGTCTGATTGTGGCGCCGCCGAAGGCGGGTAAAACCATGTTGCTGCAGAATATCGCGCAGAGCATTGCTTACAATCATCCGGACTGCGTGCTGATGGTATTACTGATCGACGAACGTCCGGAAGAAGTGACCGAGATGCAGCGTCTGGTGAAAGGTGAAGTGATCGCCTCCACCTTTGACGAACCGGCATCTCGCCACGTTCAGGTTGCCGAAATGGTGATTGAGAAAGCGAAACGTCTGGTTGAGCACAAGAAAGACGTCATCATTCTGCTGGACTCCATCACCCGTCTGGCTCGCGCCTACAACACCGTCGTACCGTCCTCCGGTAAAGTATTGACCGGTGGTGTAGACGCCAATGCCCTGCATCGTCCGAAGCGTTTCTTCGGTGCGGCACGTAACGTCGAGGAAGGCGGTAGCCTGACCATTATCGCCACCGCGCTGGTCGATACCGGCTCGAAGATGGATGAAGTGATTTACGAAGAGTTTAAAGGTACCGGTAACATGGAACTGCACCTTTCTCGTAAAATCGCAGAAAAACGCGTCTTCCCGGCGATCGACTACAACCGTTCCGGTACGCGTAAAGAAGAGCTGCTTGCCAGCTCCGAAGAGCTGCAAAAAATGTGGATTCTGCGTAAGATCATTCACCCAATGGGTGAGATCGACGCCATGGAGTTCCTGATCAACAAACTGGCCATGACGAAGACTAACGATGAGTTCTTCGACATGATGAAGCGTTCGTAAATCACGCTTTCGGTTTGAGAAAACGCCACGCTGAGTCGTGGCGTTTTTTGTTTTGCTCTATAATGCTCGCGTGGAAGAGTTTGACGTAATCACGTGCTGCTAATTGCATCACCGCATATCTTGTCCATATACCGTTTTGTCCTGTGCTCTTCATGCTTTTTCTATGAAAAGTTAGGTAAAAATAAGGCATTCATAAAACAGCCAATTGTATTATCAAGCGCTGTAAATCGTGAACTTACTCATGATGAGTACTCAATTAGCGTCTACATTTCTGTTTTCTTTTCTTTTTCTGCTGCTGGCTCGCAAAGTGGCAAGAAAGAATGGGCTGGTTGATCGCCCTAACTTCCGTAAGCGTCATCAGGGACTGATACCGTTGGTGGGAGGGATTTCGGTTTATGCCGGAGTCTGCTTCACTTTTCTCATGACCGATGACTACATTCCCCATGCCCGGCTCTATCTGGTCTGCGCGGGGATTCTGGTCGTCGTCGGTGCGCTCGACGATCGCTACGATATCAGCGTGCGGCTGCGCGCGACGGTGCAGGCGGCGGTCGCCGCGGCGATGATGGGATTTGCCGGTCTGACGCTTCAGCACCTGGGTTACATCTTCGGTGACTGGAATTTGAGTCTCGGGCCTTTCAACTATCTGCTGACGCTATTCGCCGTTTGGGCCGCGATAAACGCGTTCAACATGGTGGACGGCATCGATGGGCTGCTGGGCGGGCTGTCCAGCGTGTCATTCGGCGCGATTGGCATTCTGCTATATCACAGCGGGAACCATAGCCTGGCGCTATGGAGTTTCGCGATGATTGCCGCGACCTTACCCTATATCCTCCTGAATCTCGGCGCTTTTGGTCGACGGTACAAAGTCTTTATGGGCGATGCGGGCAGCACCATGATGGGCTTTACGGCAATTTGGCTCCTATTGCAAAGTACGCAGGGAGAAGCCCCCCCGATCAACCCGGTGACGGCGCTGTGGATCATCGCCATACCGCTGATGGATATGGTCGCCATCATGTATCGCCGTCTGCGCAAAGGCATGAGTCCATTTTCCGCGGATCGACAGCATATCCACCATCTGATCATGCGGGCAGGCTTCACCTCTCGTCAGGCGTTTGTGCTGATTACGCTGTCAGCCGCTGCGCTGGCGGCGATAGGCATGGCGGGAGAGTTTCTGCCCTTTATTCCTGAATGGCTGATGCTAGCCTTATTCCTGCTCATGTTCTCCCTCTACGGCTTCTGCCTGAAGCGTGCGTGGCGGGTGGCGCGTTTTGTGAAGCGGGTAAAACGTCAGCTGCGCGAGCGGTCTTACTCTCAACCACGATAATCTGGGGATAGAATGAGTACAGAGAATCACGTTGTCCGGCACAACCAGTGGGATAATGAACTGGATATCCGCGGCTTGTTCCAGGTGCTTTGGCGAGGAAAACGCTGGATCGCCGGTTCGGTCGTTCTGTTTGCCGCTTTGGCGATGCTGTATGCCTGGCTCGCGCCGCAGGAGTGGAGCGCCACTGCGATCACGGATAAACCTACCGTTAATATGCTGGGTGGTTTCTACTCTCAGCAGCAGTTCCTGCGCAATCTGGATGCCAAATCTTTTGCGACCCCGCCCGCAGATCAACCGCCCATCACGGCGGAAGCCTATGCGGAGTTTGTGATGCAGACTGCGGCATACGATACGCGACGTGATTTCTGGCTACAGTCTGCCTATTATCGAGCCCGTCAGACAGGCGACGCGAGAGCGAACGCCGCATTGCTGGACGAACTGGTCAATCAGATTCAGTTCACGCCGTATGACGAAGCCAAAAAAACCAACGATAGCGTGAAGCTGACGGCGGAAACGTCGGCTGATGCGAATGTCCTGCTGCGCCAGTATGTGGCGTTCGCCAGTCAGCGCGCCGCGTCGCATCTTAACGAGGCGCTCGACGGCGCCTGGGCGGCTCGTACTGTCTTTATGCGTTCTCAGATCAAGCAGCAGGAATCCGTCGCTAAAGCGGCCTACGATCGTGAGCTGCACCTCGTCGAACTGGCTTTGCAGGCCGCTCGCCAGCAGGGGATTCGCCAGAATGCGGCGGAGACGCCCGCCAACCAGTTGCCGCCTTCTGAGCTTTTCCTGCTGGGCGTGCCGATGTTACAAGCGCGACTGGAGCTTTTGCAGGCCAGCGGCCCGCAGTATGACAGCGATTACGACCGCAACCGGGCGCTGCTGAATACGTTGCTGGTGGGGCCTGTGGTTGAAAAGCAGTTCCAGACTTACCGCTATCTGCGCACGCCGGAAGAACCGGTAAAACGCGACAGCCCGCGCCGCCTGCTGCTGCTGGTGATGTGGGGCAGCGTGGGATTGGTGATTGGCGCAGGCATAGCATTAGCGCGTCGTCGCTGACCAGTCATGCCTGTGGCGGAACGCCCTATTTTATCTGACTAAAGAGCATCGAATGTGAAAGTCCTGACGGTTTTCGGCACCCGCCCAGAAGCGATTAAAATGGCGCCATTGATCCACGCATTGGCCAAGGATGCGTTTTTCGAGTCAAAAGTCTGCGTCACGGCTCAACACCGGGAAATGTTGGATCAGGTCCTGGAACTATTTGGGATTGAGCCCGACTTTGATCTGAACATTATGCAACCGGGGCAGGGACTCAGTGAGATTTCATGCCGTATCCTCTCGGGGTTGAAACCTGTTTTGGAGGAATTCCGTCCCGATCTGGTGCTGGTGCACGGCGACACGTCCACCACGCTGATGGCTAGCTTGGCCGCGTTCTACCAGCGGATCCCGGTCGGACATGTCGAAGCGGGGCTGAGAACGGGCGATATCTTTGCGCCTTGGCCGGAAGAGGCGAATCGAACGCTCACCGGCCATCTGGCGCAGTATCATTTTGCGCCGACAGACAGCGCCCGGTTGAACCTGCTCAAAGAAAGCGTGCCTGACGCGACCATCAAAGTGACCGGCAACACGGTGATTGACGCGCTATTCTGGGTTCGGGACCTCATTGCCCGCGATCCTAAATTGAACCAGCCGTTACAGGCGCAGTACGCCTTTTTATCCGAACAGCGTAAAATGATCCTGGTTACGGGACATCGCAGGGAAAGTTTCGGCGACGGTTTCGAACGCATATGCGGCGCTCTGGCCGCCATCGCCCAACGTCATCCCGACGTCCAGATTGTGTATCCGGTGCACCTTAACCCTAACGTCAGCGAGCCGGTAAACCGCATTCTCAGCGGTATCGACAATATTTTCCTGATACCGCCTCAAAATTATCTGCCGTTTGTCTATCTGATGAACCGCGCTTACCTGATTCTGACGGATTCGGGCGGCATTCAGGAGGAAGCGCCTTCGCTCGGCAAGCCGGTCCTGGTCATGAGAGACACAACCGAACGACCGGAGGCGCTGGCCTCCGGGGTCGTGAGGCTTGTCGGCACCGATGCGACGAAGATTTTGCATAACGTCTCGGCGCTGCTGACGGATGAGTCAGCCTACCTGTCCATGAGTCAGGCGCAGAATCCCTATGGCGACGGTCACGCCAGCCAGCGTATCCTCGCGGCATTAAAAGAAAATCAGGTAACGTTATGAACTTCAATATAATTTCAGTCATCGGCTTGGGGTATATCGGTTTGCCCACCGCCGCGGCTTTTGCATCGCGGCAGCATAAAGTGGTGGGGATTGATGTGAATCGCCGCGCCGTGGAGACCATCAATCGCGGCGAAATTCACATCGTCGAGCCGGATCTGGACCAGGTCGTCAGCACGGCCGTGGCCGAAGGCTATCTGCATGCCTGTGTGCAACCGGTGCCCGCCGATGCCTTCCTTATCGCGGTGCCGACGCCGTTCAAAGGCGACCACGAGCCGGACCTGAGCTACGTTCGCGCGGCCGTTGAGTCTATCGCTCCCGTGCTGATGCCCGGCAATCTGGTCATTCTGGAGTCGACCTCGCCGGTCGGCACGACTGAACAAATGGCTGAGTGGCTGGCGCAGGCGCGTCCTGACCTGACGTTTCCACAACAGGTTGGCGACGCGGCGCAAATCAATGTGGCGTACTGCCCGGAACGCGTATTGCCCGGGAAAGTGATGGTGGAGCTAATCAAAAATGACCGCGTTGTCGGTGGAATGACGCCAACCTGCTCGGCGCGCGCCTGTGAGCTTTACCGCCTCTTTTTGGAAGGTGAGTGTGTGGTTACTAACTCCCGAACCGCTGAAATGTGCAAACTGACGGAAAACAGCTTCCGCGATGTGAATATCGCCTTCGCCAACGAGCTTTCGCTCATTTGCGATGAACAGCAGATCGACGTTTGGGAACTCATCCGATTGGCAAACCGCCACCCCCGCGTCAATATCCTGCAGCCGGGGCCGGGCGTCGGCGGTCACTGCATTGCGGTCGACCCCTGGTTTATCGTGGCGCAAAATCCCGCGCTGGCGCGGCTAATCCATACCGCCCGGCGGGTCAACGACGCCAAGCCGCAGTGGGTGGTGGACCGGGTAAAAGCGGCCGTCGCCGAAGCGTTAGTGAACACTGACAAACGTCCGAGCCAGCTCCGCGTCGCCTGTTTCGGGCTGGCGTTTAAACCGGATATTGACGATTTACGCGAAAGTCCGGCGCTGGATGTCGCGACCCGGATTGCTGAATGGCATACGGGAGAAACGCTGCTCGTCGAACCGAATATTCAGCAACTGCCGGATTTTCTGCGTGAGACGGCAACGTTAGTGGATTGCGCCACTGCCTTAGAAAAGGCCGATGTCCTGGTCATGCTGGTCGATCACCGTCCGTTCCGTGCGATTGCGCCTGAACAGGTCAGCCAACGTTGGGTAGTGGATACCAAAGGCGTGTGGCGATAGCCGCCCCGCCGTTAACTGCCTTCGCACGATCACAGGACATCGCTTATGCCGCTGCACGCCAATGTGGAACCTCTGAGCTGGGAAAGCGCGTTTTTTCATCGCGCCAGCGGCAAGCTGCTGTTTTCAGACGCGGCGCCCGTGCTCAATGCCGCGGCGATGGCGCAGTACGATATCGTGCAGGCTAAAATCCCGGCGGATGCGACCGCACAAGCGGATGCGCTGTCCGCACTGGGCTTTCGGCTGGCGGAAAGCGAGGTCGATCTTAGCGTGTCTTTAGCCGACCGGCTGGACTCCGAGGCGTTCGACGGCGTACGTCATGCCGTGGAGAGCGATATCCCTACGCTGCGCGAGGCGGCTCGCAAGACGTTTGCGCTCAGCCGTTTTCGCACGCCGTGGTATGCGCCGGAAGACAGCGGACGATTTTATGCCCGCTGGGTGGAAAATGCGGTGCTCGGAACGTTTGACGACGTATGTCTGGTGCTGGAAGACAGCCGCCGCCGACCCCAGGGGTGGGTGACATTGCGACAGCTGCCGGAGCAGGAGGCACGCATTGGTCTGCTGGCGGCGTGGCCGGGACAAGCCGGACGCGGCACTGGCCGTCGCCTGATGCTGGCGGCGGAATCGTGGTGCCGACAGCAGAACGTTCTCCGTTTACGGGTGGCGACCCAACTAGGCAATATTGCGGCGTTGCGGCTTTATCTCAGCGGCGGCGCGCGAATCGACAGCACAGCCCATTGGCTATACAGGTGACGATATGATCCCATTCAATGCTCCGCCCATCGTAGGTTCCGAACTGGAATATATGCAGGCTGCCATGCGCAGCGGCAAGCTATGTGGAGACGGCGGTTTCACCCGCCGCTGTCAGCAGTGGCTGGAGCACTATTCCGGCAGTCCCAAAGTGCTGCTCACGCCTTCCTGCACCGCTTCCTTGGAGATGGCGGCGCTGTTGTTGAATATCCAGCCCGGCGATGAGGTCATCATGCCGAGCTATACGTTCGTGTCGACGGCGAATGCCTTCGTGCTGCGCGGCGCCACTATCGTCTATGTCGATATCCGTCCGGATACGTTAAACATTGATGAAACCAAGATAGAAGCTGCGATCACAGACCGCACACGCGTTATCGTGCCGGTGCACTACGCGGGCGTGGCGTGTGAAATGGATGCCATTATGGCCCTGGCGCAGAAATACGGGCTGTACGTGGTGGAAGATGCCGCGCAGGGTGTGATGTCCCGCTATAAGGGACGGCCGCTGGGCTCGATAGGCCACATCGGCTGCTTCAGTTTTCATGAAACCAAAAATTACACGGCGGGCGGTGAAGGCGGGGCGACGCTGATTAACGACCCCGCGCTGATCGACCGTGCGGAAATCATCCGCGAGAAAGGCACCAACCGCAGTCAGTTTTTCCGCGGTCAGGTTGATAAATACACCTGGCGCGATTTAGGCTCCAGCTACCTGATGGCGGATATCCAGGCGGCTTATCTGTGGGGACAGCTGGAAGCGGCGCAGCGGATCAACGAACGCCGACTGCGCCTGTGGGACGCCTATTATGCTGCGTTCCTTCCTTTGGAACAGGCGGGTAAGCTGAAACTGCCGACGGTTCCGGCCGACTGCGTCCACAACGCCCACATGTTCTATTTGCGGCTGCGCGATAACGAACAGCGCAACGACTTCATCAACTATATGAAAGAAGCCGAAATTATGGCCGTCTTCCACTACATTCCGCTGCACAGCAGCCCGGCCGGACAGCAGTTCGGACGTTTCTCCGACGAAGATAGCTTCACCACGCGTGAGAGCGAGCGGCTGGTGCGCCTGCCGCTGTTTTACAACCTGCGCCATGTGAATCAGCGTACCGTCATCAGTACGGTGCTGAGTTTCTTCTCCTGACATGTCACTTGCCAAGGCATCGGTCTGGACAGCCGCCTCAACGCTGATCAAAATCGGGGTAGGTCTGGTCGTCGTCAAGCTGCTGGCCGTCTCTTTCGGGCCCAGCGGCGTAGGACTGGCGGGTAATTACCGCCAGCTGATCACCGTGCTGGGCGTGTTGGCGGGCGCTGGCATTTTCAACGGCGTCACCAAATATGTCGCGGAATATCAGCAAAGCCCGTCGGAGCTGCGTTCTTTGCTAGGCACCGCGACGACGCTGGTCACTGTTTTCTCTCTCGTGCTGGCGCTTGTGCTATGGCTGGCCGCGGCGCCAATAGCGGTAGCGTTATTTGGTGATGCGCGTTTCGCCTCTGTGGTTCGGGCGTTGTCGTTGCTTCAGATCGGTATCGCCTATGCCAACCTGTTTTTGGCGATCCTGAAAGGGTATCGCCGTGCGCGAGGCAATGCGCTGGCGATTATCGCAGGCAGCCTGATGGGGTTACTGGCCTATTTGGCCTGTTTCTGGCTGGGCGGCTACCACGGCGCGCTGGTCGGTTTGGCATTGGTGCCGGCGCTGATCGCGATTCCGGCAGCCTGGTGGCTTAAGCGTTCGACCCCGCTGCGCTGGCCGATGCTTAAGCCGTTCTGGGAGCGGATAGTGGCGGGGCGTCTGGCGAAATTTACCCTGATGGCGTTGATGACGGCGGTGACGCTGCCGGTGGCGTATATCACCATGCGTAATTTGCTTGCCGCGCATTATGGTTGGGATGCCGTCGGGATCTGGCAGGGCGTCACCACGATTTCCGACGCCTATCTGCAGTTCATCACGGCGGCGTTTAGCGTCTACCTTCTGCCGACGCTGTCACGGCTGACCGAACGCAGCGATCAGGCGCGGGAAATTATCACTGCGCTGAAGTTTGTTCTGCCCACCGTGGCGGCGGTGAGTTTTGTCGTCTGGCTGCTGCGCGATGCGGCGATCTGGCTGCTGTTTTCACATCAGTTTACTGCGATGCGCGACCTCTTTCCTTGGCAACTGGCTGGGGATGTGATGAAAGTGAGTGCTTACGTCTTTGGCTATCTGGTCATTGCGAAAGCTTCCTTGCGCTTCTACCTGTTGACTGAAATCAGCCAATTTCTCTTGCTGATGGGATTCGCACATTGGCTAATCCCCCTGCACGGCGCACTGGGCGCGGCACAGGCTTATATGGCAAGCTATCTGGTCTATTTCCTGCTGTGTTGCGGCATATTCATTATTTATTGTAGGCGAGCATGACCCCCTTAATTCACGTGCTGGGTGCGGATATTCATCATCACAACCAGACGGTACTGCGTTTCTTCAACGACGTGCTGGCCCCGTCGCTGCCCGCTGAACAGGTGCGGCGCTTTATGGTGGTGGCTCCGAAGGATGCCGCATGGCTGCAAAATCTGCCAGCGCTGGCCGTCGACTGCTATCCTGACAAACGTGCGCTGGCGAAAGCGGTTGTCGCGCAGGCCAGAGCGCGCCGTGACACCCGTTTTTTCTTTCATGGTCAATTCAACCCGTGGGTGTGGCTGGCGCTGTTGATAGGCGGCATCCGGCCTGCCCAGGCTTACTGGCACATTTGGGGCGCTGATTTGTATGAAACGGCTCGCGGCATGGCTGCTCGTCTGTTCTATCTGATGCGTCGCCGTGCGCAGGGGCGCATTGGCCGCGTGTTCGCAACGCGTGGCGATTTGAACTATTTTGCGCAGCGGCAGCCGCAGATTCCCGCCCAACTGCTCTATTTCCCCACGCGCATGGACCCGACGCTGGCTGCGTCAAACGACCTGAAAGGCCAGGCCGGGCCGATGACCATTTTGGTCGGCAACTCCGGTGATAGCACCAACCGTCATATTGAGGCGCTACGGGCGATTCACGAGCAGTTTGGCGAACGTGCGCGGGTGATTGTCCCCATGGGCTATCCCGAGAATAACAAGGACTATATTGCGCAAGTCCAGCAGGTCGGCGATACGCTGTTCGGGGTGAAACGCTTTCAACTGCTGCGTCAGAAAATGGCGTTTGACGATTACCTGGGAATGCTGCGCCGTTGCGACCTGGGCTACTTCATCTTTGACCGCCAACAGGGCATTGGCACCCTGTGCCTGCTGATACAGTTCGGCGTTCCGTTCGTCATTAGCCGTCACAATCCGTTCTGGCAGGATTTGCAGGAGCAACATTTGCCGGTGCTGTTTTACGGCGACCCCTTGGATGAGGCGGACGTACTGGAAGCTCAACGGGCGCTAGCGCGGGTCGATAAACGGCATATTGCGTTTTTCAATCCAAACTATATTCATGGCTGGCGTCAGGCACTGGCGCTGGCGGCGGGAGAGCCAGTATGACCGAATGGCAGGTCAGCGGACTTCTGGGGGTGTACCTCGTCTCCGTGCTGTTCATCCTGTTTCTGACGTGGCAAGAGTTCAGACGGGTACGATTCAACTTTAACGTGTTGTTTTCGATACTGTATCTTCTGACTTTCTATCTCGGCTTCCCGTTTACCTGCCTGCTGGCGTTCCGATTTGATGTGGCGGTTGTCCCGGCGCAGTACCTCTTGATGGCTTTGCTATCGGCGACGGTGTTCTACGCCATTTATTATGCGACGTATAAAACGCGGTTGCGCGCCTCGCCCGTCGTTTCCTCCCCCCCAATGCTGAGCTTCACCCGGGTAGAGACGCATCTGGTCTGGGCACTGCTGGCGCTGGTGGCGGTGGTGACCGTCGGCATTTTCTTTCTCCACAACGGTTTCTTGCTGTTTAAGCTGCGGGCCTACAATCAGATCTTCTCCAGCGATGTGTCTGGCGTGGCGCTGAAACGCTTTTTCTATTTCTTTATTCCGGCGATGCTGGTGGTCTATTTCCTGCGTCAGACGCAACGCGCCTGGCTGGGGTTCTTGCTGGCGACGGTGGCTTTCGGCGTGTTGACTTACCTGATTGTCGGCGGAACGCGGGCCAACGTCCTGATCGCCTTTTCGCTGTTTCTGTTTATTGGCATCGTGCGTGGGTGGATTTCGCTGTCGATGCTGGTCGCGGCGGGATTGATGGGAATGGTCGGGATGTTCTGGTTGGCGCTGAAGCGCTATAGCCTTGACGTCAGCGGCGCCGAGGCCGTTTATACGTTTCTATATCTGACGCGGGATACGTTCTCGCCGTGGGAAAATCTGGCTCGGCTGTGGCAGTTCTACGACGACATTCATTTCCAGGGACTGGCGCCCATCATTCGCGATTTTTATGTCTTTATTCCGGGCTGGCTGTGGCCGGGACGGCCTTCGCTGATCCTGAATAGCGCCAACTACTTCACCTGGGAAGTGCTGAATAATCACAGCGGACTGGCGATGTCGCCCACGCTGATTGGCTCGCTGCTGGTCATGGGCGGGGCGGCGTTTATTCCGCTGGGCGCCGTGGCCGTCGGACTGATTATCAAGTGGTTCGATTGGCTTTATGAGCGCGGTCGCCAAAGTCCTAATCGCTATAACGCGGCGATTTTGCAGGCTTTTTGCTTTGGCGCGATATTTAACATCATCGTGCTGGTCAGGGAAGGGATGGATGCCTTCGTTTCTCGGGTGGTGTTTTTCTGTCTGGTCTTTGGCGCCTGCCTGCTGCTGGCCAAGCTAGTATATTGGCTGCTGCTACAGGGCGGAGTTATCCGGCAGCGCTGGCGGAATCTACCGCCGTCCGGGCTGGAGCAACGCCCTGCACCCGTGAGTCCGCGACGCGAATAATGAGGAAAACAATGGAACACAATGACGCGATCCCACAGTACCAGATCCGCGGGATCCCGCTGTACGGCTTCGAGAACATGACGCAATGCGTGGATTATCTGCTGGCTGGTGAACAGGTCAAAACCGGCACTTTGGTGGCGATTAACGCTGAAAAAGTTCTGGCGACGGAGCGGGATACTGCGCTGAAGGCGCTGATTGACGCGGCGGAATACAAATATGCGGACGGCATCAGCATTGTTCACTCTATCCGGCGGAAATATGCGGATGCCCGCGTGGAGCGTATCGCCGGGGCCGACCTCTGGGAAGCGTTGATGCAGCGCGCTGGCGAACGAGGAACGCCGGTCTTTCTCATCGGCGGCAAACCCGATGTGCTGGCTCAGACGGAACGGGAGCTGCGCCGCCGCTGGCAGGTGAATATCGTAGGTTCTCAGGACGGCTATTTCAGCGTGGAGCAGCAGCCGGCCTTGTTCGACCGCGTGCGCGACAGCGGCGCACAGCTAGTGACGGTAGCGATGGGCTCTCCCAAGCAGGAACGAATTATGCAGGACTGCCGCCGGGTGTATCCTGAAGCGCTCTATATGGGGGTAGGCGGCACTTACGACGTATTTACCGGGCACGTGAAACGCGCGCCAAAAGGCTGGCAGAACCTGGGGTTAGAGTGGTTGTATCGACTGCTGTCTCAACCCAGTCGGATCACGCGGCAGATAAAGCTATTGCGCTATCTGGCTTATTACATCAGCAGACGTCTGTAGTCCGCTTTCCTCCCCCGCGTTTGCTTGAACGCTAACGATTGAGTTATAAGCAAACGCATACCTTTCTTATTTAGTTATAACTCCTCCCCCGAAGATGTTAATCCCAACAGCATTGCTGTATCTTTTCCGGCGCCCTGTTTCGGGCGGCGTTTTTTTGCGCGAGAGGTACCGTTGATCGTTGCCGGCGAAATAAAACAATTCATTAACTCGGCAGAAACAAACACAACATGGAATGATAGAGGATTTATGACAAAAAAAGTCAAAGAAGATCAGCTCCACCGGGGTC
Source organism: Lonsdalea iberica (assembly GCF_002111585.1). Lineage (GTDB taxonomy): Bacteria > Pseudomonadota > Gammaproteobacteria > Enterobacterales > Enterobacteriaceae > Lonsdalea > Lonsdalea iberica. The sequence continues at coordinate 13,341 of NZ_LUTP01000040.1, read as the reverse complement.
TGGAGGCAAGACATATTGAACTGATCGCGCTTGGGGGCACCATCGGCGTCGGTTTGTTTATGGGCGCGGCGAGCGCGCTGAAGTGGGCCGGTCCTTCCGTCCTGCTGGCGTATATCGTAGCTGGCCTTTTTGTGTTCTTCATTATGCGCTCAATGGGCGAAATGCTGTTTCTCGAACCGGTGGCCGGTTCGTTTGCTGTATACGCTCACAACTATCTCAATCCCTTTTTCGGCTATCTCACCGCCTGGAGCTACTGGTTCATGTGGATGGCAGTCGGTATCTCGGAAATCACGGCGATAGGCGTGTACGTCCAGTTCTGGTTCCCGGAACTTCCCCAGTGGATACCGGCGATAGCTGCCGTCGTGCTGGTGGCGGGCGCCAACCTGGCGGCGGTGCGTCTGTACGGTGAAATCGAATTTTGGTTCGCGATGATTAAAATCACCACTATTATTGTGATGATTGTCGTCGGCGCTGGCGTGATTTTCTTCGGACTGGGCAACCACGGTGAGGCCACCGGTTTTGCTAACCTGACTGAGCATGGCGGCTTCCTGGCTGGCGGCTGGAAAGGGTTGTTGTTCGCGTTGTGTCTGGTTGTCGCCTCTTATCAGGGCGTTGAGCTGGTGGGGATTACGGCAGGCGAAGCCAAAAACCCGCAGGTGACGCTGAAACGCGCTATCAACAATATCCTGTGGCGTATCCTAATCTTCTACGTGGGCGCGATTTTCGTCATCATCACTATCTTCCCATGGAACGAAATCGGCACTACCGGCAGCCCCTTCGTGTTGACCTTTGCCAAAATCGGTATCACGGCGGCGGCAGGCATCATCAACTTCGTCGTGCTGACCGCGGCGTTGTCCGGCTGCAACAGCGGCATGTACAGCTGTGGGCGTATGCTCTTCTCCTTATCCAAAAACCGTCAGTTACCGGCGGCCTTAGGCAAAGTCACCGCCAGCGGTGTGCCTGCGGCGGGCGTAATGGTCTCTATTCTGTGTCTTATCGCCGGGTCGGCCCTGAACTACATCATCCCCAATCCGGAAAAAGTCTTCGTCTATGTGTATAGCGCGAGCGTTCTGCCGGGTATGGTGCCGTGGTTTGTGGTGCTGGTCAGCCAGCTGCGTTTCCGTCGTAAACACGAGGCTGCCATTGCAGGTCACCCTTTCAAGTCAATTCTCTTCCCGTGGGTTAACTATCTGACGATGGCGTTCCTGCTCTGCGTCTTGGTTGGGATGTACATTAACGCGGATACTCGTCTGTCGCTGATTGTGGGAGTGATCTTCCTGGCCTTCGTCAGCATGATTTATGCGGTTCTCGGTCTGGGTAAAAAGCAGGCTGAAGTGAAATAATCACCCGTAAACAGCGGGTGGGAAAGCGGTAGAGTCGATGATTTTAAGGGAAATGAGCAAAGCGTAAGCAAACGCGCTCTTTCTACGAAAAAGCACTAGACAGGCTTCTATTAAATCCGTAGTATCCCCACCCGCAACGGCGCTACGCGCCCGTAGCTCAGCTGGATAGAGCGCTGCCCTCCGGAGGCAGAGGTCTCAGGTTCGAATCCTGTCGGGCGCACCATTCGAAGCATTTATATGACTCGATGTAGTGCGGGAGCTGCGGAGGTACTTAATGACTCCGTGAGAAGTGAGTACCGGAAACGTAGTAAAGAAGTGGTAGTTATGGTGGCTATAGCTCAGTTGGTAGAGCCCTGGATTGTGATTCCAGTTGTCGTGGGTTCGAGTCCCATTAGCCACCCCATTTTTAAAGTTTGTGATATGCGAAGGTGGCGGAATTGGTAGACGCGCTAGCTTCAGGTGTTAGTGTCTTAACGGACGTGAGGGTTCAAGTCCCTCTCTTCGCACCACGCAAGCTCAGATGTCAGTGACATCATGCAGTCGTAGTACAGCATTACCCGTCGGCGAGTAGCGCAGCTTGGTAGCGCAACTGGTTTGGGACCAGTGGGTCGGAGGTTCGAATCCTCTCTCGCCGACCACTATTCTCAGTGTCTTGTTTGTGTAACAGACAGGGCCATAAAGAAACCGTTGGTGAATTTAACCAGCGGTTTTTTTTCGTCTGTAATTTGGTCTCGAGTGACATGCGCGATCTGCCTGTGTCCTACTCAATCGCCACGGCTTCCTTCCTCTTCTCCACCTTGCCGCTAGGACTGTTTTGGCAGGCGAGTTTACGTCCTTCACACATCAACCTTATTTTTTTAGAACAAGACGACATCGATGGGGTTGGCCGCTCTGCCTTACTTCTCAGGTATGGCTAAAATAATTCTCTTAGAAACCATCTTTAGATATTGAATGCCAGTACACCTATCTGTAGATATATTCCCTTTTCTTATGTCAGTAACTTTATGTCAGAAATATCTCCTTATTTTATGTCGTTGGGGTTAGATGATAATAAAACAGTTGAATGAAAAAGGTGTTAGTGTCAACCTCATCTTCAGTCAGTAATATTTTTCCATCGATAACATTTTATTTTTTCTCTTTATTCAGCATGCTTATCAATCAATAAAAGGGAATTTTTCATTTATCAAGGAGAATAAGAATGGTTTCATGTTTGACGGAAGCGCGCTTTCACTTTAGCTTTTTATATGAACGAATGCGGCATAGAAAAATATTGTGGGTGGTAAAGAATCAGCGTCAACTCAATAAAGAAATCCTTGATGGTGTTCATTCATTATTATCAAAAAAAGAATTCATTAACGATAACGATATTTGTTTGCTCGAAGAAGCCTATGGAACGTTAAGTCCTTCTGAGATTTATTTAGCTGAACGTTATGGCGTGCCTTCACACCATATACTCAGTGCGGAAAATGTCATCAACGTGCGCCATTTTGATGTGGCGTGTCTGCAAAACGTCCGAGCCCGTTACGAGCAACATGGGCGCAAGGGCGCCATCGTGTTTCGGGATTTCGCATTGGATACGCGTTGGATGGCTTTTTTCGATGGCCGCGTCGTTAACGCGCATTTCGCCATGCTGCCCTATGCGTCAGGCCAATATACCATCGAGCAGATTGCGACGATGGGCGATAACAGAAAGCTAGAACAAGCGGCGGGTGCGACGTTGCATTATCTTGATGGGGTTAGCGGTCCGCCGTCTCTTATCGCACAGGAGGCGTTGCTCAATCTCTGGAACCTGCCGTCGATTTGGGCGGTCAAGGGCGAGTCTTACTTAATCGCTTTCCGGCTGTTGGATGACTACCTGAACACCGAGGCGGCTTTTAGCCGGCGAGATGTGATTCAACGAGACATCGCCAACGGCTATGGAATATCCGGTCGTTTAACGCTTTCGGAGGATGAGAAGCGCCTCGCCCAGAAAAACTTCGTACGCATGAAAAAGGATTTCATCTACGAATAACAAAAATAAATCGCGACTTAATTCAATCTATATAGCAATGGTGCTCCACGGTCATCCGTGATGATTCGTTTTATGCGGGGCGGTGATCACGACGACGCATTTATATGATTAAATAAATAGTTTTTATTTGTGATGATTAACATAGTGGAATTAATACGTTCCCGACTGAAAGGGGGGGTTATTTCATGGCTTATTTTTTTGCCTCGAGAGATCGTTTTTAAAACTGAAATACCCTGTCCAGGCGCGTAGTGTCCTAAAAAAGAAACAGAGTAGGGGCTGTTATTTCAATTTTGAATGAATCTGTTGTCAAACATACCGCCTGTGAAGGTTGGTCCGCTGTTGCCAATTGGGGCAGGGGGATGCCGTGCGGGCATACCCCTATGTTTTAAAACTGTGTCGACGACGTCAGCGTCGGGTCGATAAGAAAGTAAGTCTTATCGTAGGCGGCGTTATCATCGATGACCTGCTGGATCTGGCGAGCTACATCTTCCCGATGGATCAACCCGAAAGCTTCCTCTTGCACCCGGATGGACAGGCCGGTTCCTGACCCAGACTTGAGACCGCCGGGTCGGAGTATGCATCCCTTCAATCGGCTCGTCTTCAGCCAGCATTCCGCCAACGATTTTTCCCGAACGGCGTGGCCGAATATCTCTCGCGCTTTTGGCGACAGCAAATGCCAGCTCTCCCCGCAGCCAATTGACGTGACCAGCACCATATGGCCGATACCATAGCGCTCCGCGCTATCGATAATGAGCCGATTGCCGGCATAGTCGGCCTCCGCGCTGCCCAGAGTGGAAACAATCCGCGCCTGCGGACCCGCGGTTTCGCAGGCAATCTGGACGCTGCGCGCATCCAGCGCATCCCCTTCCACCACCGTGACGCCACAGTTACGCAGCCCCTGCGCCTGTTCGACATTGCGGACCAGCGCGGTGATGGCGCGTGACTCTTGCAACCCCAGCGCCACCAGCGCCCGGCCGACGCCGCTCGCGCCGCCAAAAATCAGCCATGGATGTTTTTCCATCAGTTCGTTTCCTGTTTCACTACACGTTTTGCCCATCGCGACACCCAAATGTTTCGCCTGTTAAGCCGCCGCCTGTGGTAACAGTAACGGCGGGATTAACGTTTGCAAAGCCTGCAGCAGATTACTTGCCCAGAAACGTCCGTCCGCCGTGAGATGGAAACGCGCGCCGTTTAACCGCAACAGACCGCACTGTTGCCATTGTTGCAACAGCGGCAGCAAAGGCGTGGGATCGTCCAGCACACGCGCCAGATCGACATATCCGGCATCGATGCCGCCCTGCAGATCCAACCGCCAGCGGTACTGATCGCTGTGGGACGTCATCATGGCGATGGGTTTACGGCCTTCGCCGATCGCCCGGTAATAGTCGTCCAGATGACGAGCCATCATGTAAGCCTGTCCGCGTAGACTGCCGCCCGCACCGCTGCCGAGAGCGAGATAGTCCGCGCCCTGTTTGATAAGCAGATTGTACAGATTGCGTTCGCGGGTGTGGCGAGACCAGTGACTGTTACTGAGCTGACGCCAGTTTTCATCCGCCAGGAATTGCTCCCCGATTAGGTAAAGTTTGCGACACAGGTTCACGTCGGGCAGCGTTACCCGTTGGTTTTCGACGGCTTTCGCCAGCAGGGTATTGGGCAGGAGGTTCAGGGCGTAGAGATCGACGCCGTCCAGCGGAAGATCGCGTACGATCGCCAAATCTTCCCGCCAGCTTTCTACCGTCTGCTCCGGCAGGCCAAACATCAGATCGCAAATGATGGCCGCGCGGTCGCGTTCAGCCAGTTTGTGGATAAATGTCATCGCGTCTTCCCGGTTGGCCCGGCGCCCCAGCCGCTGACGCACGCGTGTATCGAAAGTCTGAATGCCGATGGAAAAGCGGTTGGCCCCGGCTTCCAGACAGGCGTCGATCCGCTCATCGTCGAAGTTGAAGATGCGCCCTTCGACGGTGATTTCGCAATCCGACGCCAGCGGCAGTTTCTTCCGCAATGCGCTGATAATCTGGTGCAGCTGTCGGGCCGTCAGCGCCGAGGGGGTGCCGCCGCCCAGATAGATCGCGTGGATCGGCGAAGACTGGTGCAGCGGACTGTCCGCCTCCAGGTCCAGTTCTCGCATCAGCATGTCGCAATAATGCGCGATGGCTGGCTCATCTTGCTTGTTCTGGTAGAAACCGCAAAATTTGCACTGCGTGGCGCAAAACGGAATGTGCACATACAGCAAGCGTTTATTGCCGGTCTGCGTAGTGCCCAGCAATCCTTGCCAGGCGGTATCGATTTCCGTGGGAGGAAGCGGTCTTTGCTGGCGCCAAGGCATGGTGGCCCAGCGACCGCTAAAGGGAAGCCCGTGTTCAGCTGCGAAAAAAGGGGAAAGATCAAGAGACATAAATGGCGTGTTCCTCTGTAAATCTGCCGGTCACTCTTGAATGTAAATGAAAATAAAAATCATTTATCTCCGGAGATGGAGGAAAAGCATAATACAGCCGCTCGATGGAAAAGTTGACGCATATCAGAAGAAAATCCGACATCGTGTCGGTAAAGGCCCTGAAAAGGGCTAAAATTCATTAAATTTTGTTAATGTGCCTGCCGATGCCGATGCCGATGCCGAGCGATGAGCCGAATGGTGCGGAATAGTCGAACCCGTTACATGCGTGTTCTGTCCCACGGCAAATGACGTTATGCTTGACGCGAGCAGACACTTTTCTATGATTTCAAATAGATTGCAAGCTAAGTAAAATTCTTGCTTAAAGATGATAATGATTGTTATTATCTTCAAAGGGATCGAGGCGATATTTTAATTACGAACCTCTATCTACATGAAAATTATAAGGTAATAATAAGCTTGCTGAATCACTCACCCGGTGTTCAAAAAAGCGCTAACCCCACATGCACTCGGGTTTCAGGGGATTTGCATGCGTATTCTTGTAGTTGACGACGATTCTGTTCATTGTCACTGGCTGAGCGAAAAACTACACGCTCACGGTCATGCTTGCCAGATCGTTCACGACGGCGGCAGCGCTTTAATAGCAATACAGCAAGAGATTTACGACGTTGTCCTGCTTGACCGTATGCTGCCGGTGATGGACGGCTTTACCGTGCTGCGCGAACTTAAAGATCGGCCACATCCTCCCATCATGTTGCTTTCGGCGCTGGATCGCGATGTTGACCGCGTGACGGGGCTTGAATTGGGCGCGGAAGACTACCTGACAAAACCCGTCAATTTTGACGAACTGCGCTTACGGCTAGATATCATGGTCGGGCGTGCGCGTCGACGCACGGAGTCCAGTACCGTACTGACTTTTTTCGATCTGAGAGTCGATTGCCTGCAACGTACTGTATGGCGAGAGGGGAAACGCATTGAGCTAACCGACAAGGAAATTAAACTGTTGATCATTTTGATGGAATCCCCCGGTCAAGTTTTCAGCCGAACGCAGCTGTTAGAGCGCGTGTGGGGCTACCGTTTCAACCCGCAGACCAACATTATCGACGTTCATATGTCCAAGCTACGCGCCAAAATCGACAAGGGTTTTGCACAGCCGCTTATCAAGACTCTGCGCTCGGTCGGCTACTGTTTAAGCCGGGAGGATAAAGCGTTTCCTCTTTCCGATGACTCCGTGAATTCTCCCTATCATCACGTTTGAAAGTGCGGCTGAGATCATCCTCCGTCAGGACGTGATCGTACGCGGCAAGCACATCGTGACGTCATAGGTTCCATTAGCCCCTTTGACCGTGACTGTGCCATAAAACACCGATAACAGATTCGCCCCGCTGCTGTCAGTAATCCGGTAAGTCGTGTTTTGATTTACCTCATCATTTTCAATATGGAAATAGCTTTTACACCCTGGAGCGGCCAATTCTTTGAGTCGATGAAATACATTTTCAATCTCATTTCTCGTCACCTCGGGCTGAGGGTGACAAAGTTTAAAAAGGTCATCGAGCGCTTCCGCCTGATGGGTGGAACAAAAAAACGCTTTTATTTGCTCCCATAGCGTCATGACAGGGGTCGTGTCCTGTCGATGAATTTCTTGAACTCTTTGATGAGTTATACCCGCCGACAACCAGCCATCACCAACATAAAGAGACATCGTGAGTGCTTCAATGAATGAGTATGTCTGTAAAAACTAATCCGATGCACCCGTTGTTATCATCCGGCAAAGGGCTGATTTTCCGTCATCAGACATCTATTGTGAGAGGTCCCCACGTTCCAATCAGGCTGGCTTGACGCGGTTGACTGACGGTCAGGGGGGAAAGGAGGTGGACCGACGAGGTGACGGCCTACGTGACGATAAATTGCTGAAGCTTGTTGATTCGGTATCGCCAAGACAGGTTAAGAGAGCCCGGAGATTGCGGGATGGAAGGTCAACCGCATCAACGGGTAACGGTCGTCACCACCCGTGAGCGGTTCTCCCTTTCTTCGCTCGTCGTGTTACGCCTGTCGGGGAAAGGTCGCTATCTTTTTTTCCAGACTGTGCTGCTGCCGGCAGAGGTCGACCGCTTTCAAATCGGACAGGAACGACTGGCGCCAGTGGCTGATGTCGTTGCGGTTGATCACCGCCATCATGTCGCTGTAACGGGCAATCCTTTCCGCCAGCGGCATCGTCAACGCTTGATCCAACGCGCTAGCAACCTGATCGCGATCGTACGGATTGACGATCAACGCGGAGGTCAGTTCATTCGCGGCGCCGGCGAATTTAGACAGAATGAGGACGCCCGGATCGTTCGGATCTTGTGAGGCGACGTACTCCTTGGCGACCAGATTCATGCCATCGCGCAGCGGCGTGACCAAGCCTACCTCGGTATAGCGGAAAATCTTCATCAGCAGTCGACGTTCAAAGTGCTGATTGAGGTAGTAAAGCGGCGTCCAGTTCAGCGTGCCGTAGCGGCTATTGATACGCCCGGCCTCGGTTTCCAATTGGTGGCGGATGTCCTGATAGGCCTGCACGTCGCCGCGTGAGGTCGGGGCGATCTGCGTATAGCGGACGTGACCGCGATGCTGCGGATAGTGCTCCAGCAACGACTCGAAGGCCAGGAAGCGTTCGGGCAGCCCCTTGGAGTAGTCCAAACGTTCTACCGCAATGACGTTCTTCAAATTCACCAGGCCGCGACGGGCCTCTTCCAGCTTGGCGGGCAGCGGACCCTCCGCCATTTTACGGATGCTCTCCGGTTCGATCCCGATAGGATACACCTCGGTGCGGAACAGGTTGCCAAACGCGCTGTAAGTCCGTTGATCAACGGTTTTGACGGACGTCAGCAGGGACAAGCTTTCGAGAAACGCCTGACGGTCATGCTCGGTCTGGAATCCCAGCAGATCGTACTCACACAGTTTTTCCAGCAATTCCTCGCAGGGCGGCAGCGCGTTGAAGATATCCGGCGCCGGGAAAGGGATGTGCAGGAAAAAGCCCATCCGATTGTTCAGGCCCAATTGACGGCACGCGGCACCGAACGGCAGCAGATGGTAGTCGTGAACCCACAGAATATCGTCCTCTTTCACCAGCGGTTGCAGGCGCTCCGCCAGCAGCGTATTGACGCGGCAATAGCCTTCCCACGCGCTGCGGTCGTACGACACCAAATCGAGACGATAGTGGAAGGCGGGCCAGAGAACGGTATTGGAGAATTGACAGTAATACTCTTCGTAATCTGTATGGCTCAGGTTAAATGAGGCGTAGGTGATGCCGTCGTTTTTCTGGATCCGCAGAGGCAACGGATCGTCGCTGATGTCTCCGTTCCAGCCGTACCAAAGCCCGCCGCTGCTTTTGAGCGCATCCAATATGCCGACAGCAAGACCGCCGGCGCTCTGTCTCTTGCTATCGGGGGCGGCAATTCTGTTTGATATGACGACTAATCGACTCATCGCTTTAGCTCCTTACCAATGAAATGTTGTTTTCATACATGGCCTGCTGCTGTGTGAGCCAAAGATGTACCGCTGCCACGTTGGCAAGTCGGTAGCGTGCTTCGCTGGGCCCTGGGCCGACTTTGACGGAAATGCCGCCGAGGGCGTTCACCTGACGGAAGCCTGCTTCGTCGGTAGTATCGTCGCCGATAAAAAGCGGAGTGCGTCCGGCGAAAGGTGAAGATTCCATGAAGGTGTTGATGGCGGCGCCCTTGTTTGCTCCACGCGGTTTCAGTTCCACCACGCATTTGCCGGTTTGTACGGTCAGCTGCGGATAACGCTCACATAGCGACTTGGCCAGCGCGGTGACCTCCGGCTTATAATTTGGGGCCTGACGGTAGTGCAACGCGAAGGACGCGCCTTTGTTTTCCAGTCGACAGCCGGGAAGCGCGGCCAGCGCGGCGGTCAACGCTTCCTGCAAGGGGCCGACGATAGCGGCGGGGAGGCGTGTTTCATGACGTTGCCCGCTGATTTCGCGTCGTTCCGCGCCGTGAATCCCTGCTGCGGGCAAGATGAGCGGGGCGACCAGCGCGTCCAACTCTGCGATCGGACGTCCAGAGATCAACGCTAGCGCGCCATCATTGCCGGTAAACAGGGTATGCAGCGTATTGCAAACCTCGGGTGGGACCACCACCTGTTCGGGGGTGGGCTGAATCTCGGCCAGCGTACCGTCGAGATCGAAGAAAAAAGCATAAGCATTTAAGCGTAAAGGGGGTTCTGGTGCCTTGTCTGTCATCGTACCGCTCCTCCTTTTAAGAAATGATTTGGAATCTGTTTGGCGTTGAGTCAGTACTGCGCCCGATAGCTCCTTTTGTTGATCCGTGAAATTAAGGCAGTGCCATTAATTATAGGTATCAATGAATAATTCGCTAGCTAAATGATGGTTTTTTATCCATTATTCGTGATGGTTTTTCAACCATTAATTTTGTATGGTCTTTTGTTTTTCTATTGATTATTAACCCTTTTAAGGCTTTTTACTTGCCGTTCTATCTTAGTCTCATACGGTATATGTCCGGCTAATTCAGCGTGCTATATTTTTATACCAACGCTCTGTTTTCAGCGGCCTTTCCTCCTTTTTCTGGCCTGACCAAACCCTGATCGAATCCTACGCGAAGAGTCACCCGCGGCTTCTCACCCGATGGATGTTCTTCTGATTGGAAACAATTTTGGTACCACCGAAACGCATGAGTCGGGGTCTGAAGGCAAATGTCCGGTGAAACAAATTGAGGTGGACGTCGCCATAGGCGCGTGTCGAAGGCGAGCTGGATATGCATTCGCCACAGGCGGCGGCAGAAAACGCTGAACGTTCAGATGCCGGCCTGCTCAACGTCGCCGATGTGTTCGCCATGCGGAACAGGTCGGCCTTCTCTCCGCCTGAACCGAGAGACGCCATGAATCTACGATTGCGCTTGGCGGCGTTAGCCGGTGACGACACAATTTTTGACGTTAGCGGTCGCCGCCTATGCGCCGCTACGGGCTTGGGGCATCCATTTCGACGGTGCGCACGCAGATCTCGTCATGGTGTATCGGTCTATTCAAAACCACGGTGTTTACGTCATGGAGAGATATGGTCGTCTGGCTTCCTCTTTTACCGTTCGCTATCCGTCGGGGCCGAACCCCCTTGAGGTCGCGAAAAGGGAAGCGGTGGCAATTATCGGGCCGTCAGGCTTGGGGAAGTCGACGCCGCTGCGCGGCATGAACTTGCTGGAGTCGCCGGAAGCAGGCACGATCGTCATCGGCGAACGCACGCTGGAGTGCCGACGATATACGCGCAAGGAGGCCCATGCGCTGCGTCAGCAGCGGCGATGGCCTTCCAGAACGACAACCTGTTCAAGAATAAAACCGCGCTGGAGAATGTCGCTTAGCGCTTGTCGTAGTGAAAAAATGCCCGGAGCGCAGTCTGGGAGAAGGGCAAGGCTTGCGGGTGCAGATCAGTCTGGAACCGCAGGCCAGGCAGTATGTGGTGAGGCTATCCGGCGGTCAGCTGTTTTTCCGACAATTCGCAGACGCAGTGCTTCCTGCGGCAGTTAACGACGATTCAGGAACCGACAGAGTATGTGATCTGACCGATTCTCACTTTTGTTACGCCCGGTGTTGTCCGATGGCGTTACCGTTAGGAGTTTCCCATTATGAAAGTGCACCCTCAGCATGAATCTTTGGCGCAGTACGTTCAGGCGTTCCGCCATAATATGCATCAGTATCCCGAACTGTCTCATCAGGAGTTCGAAACGACCCGGAAAATCCGCGCTGAGCTGGAAAAAGAGGGCATTCGCCTCCTCGACCTGCCGTTGAAAACCGGCTTGGTGGCCGAGATCGGCCGCCCCGAGGCGGAGCCGATGGTCGTTTTGCGCGCAGACATTGATGCCTTGCCGATTGAAGAAGAGTCCGGCGTCGCGTTCAGCTCTCACCACCAGGGCGTGATGCACGCCTGCGGGCACGATTTTCACACGTCGGCGGCGCTGGGCGCGGCGATATTGCTGAAACGGGCGGAGTCCGAGCTTAAAGGCCGGGTGCGCATTCTGTTTCAGGCGGCGGAAGAGACCGGATTAGGGGCGCCTGACGTCATCGCCACCGGCGCGCTGGACGGAGCGGCGGCGATTTTTGGGATCCACAATGATCCAACGCTGCCGGTCGGCGTGATCGGGGGTAAGGATGGCGCGCTGACTGCGGGCGTCGATCGTTTTGAAATCAAGATCGCCGCCAAAGGGTGTCACGCGGCCAAACCGCACGAAGGTAACGATCCGATCGTCATTGTGGGGCAGCTGATCGGCGCGGTACAGACGATCATCAGCCGTAACGTACCCTCGGACAACAACGCGGTGGTGTCGATTACGCAGGTGCATAGCGGCAGTACCTGGAACGTTATCCCCGATACGGCCTATCTGGAAGGCACGGTGCGGACCTTTAGTTCGGCAGCGCGCGATTTGATTGAACAGCGTTTTCGGCACGTTGTTGCGGGTATCGCCAGCACATACGGCGCGGAGATTGAGCTGTTGTGGCACGCCGGGCCGCCGTCAGTCGTCAATACGCCTCGCTGGGTGGCGTTTTCCCTGCAGGTCGCCAGCGACGAGGGGTTCGAGGCGCGCCGCGTGGAAGCCAGTCCTATTGGCGAAGACTTCTCCTTTTATCAGCAGAAGCTGCCGGGCACGTTCATGATGGTCGGTTCCGGCGGACCGTACGCGCTGCATCATCCCAAATTTCGGGTAGACGATCGGGCGCTGTTCCCGGCGGCGCACTATCTTTACAGCGTGGCGCGCAAAAGCCTGGAACAACTGTCGCAGGAAACGTGATGGCGGTGGCGACGAGTCGATATAGGGAATGCCCTGTGAACTTTTAGGTATTCACCGCCGCAAATTACGGCGGTTTCCGTACCGTAAAGCCTCATGTTGGGCCATGAGCGGCGACCTCGGCGCTGTCTTCATCAAGCGACAGTTCCGGTCGCAGGTTGTCGCCAAAAGAAGACGGATAATGTATTGATTAGCTTAGGTTATTCATAATTGACGCCAGACTGTCTCTTACAGGTGACAGGCTGGCGTTTTTGCTTTGACGATCTAAGTAAAATTAGCGGCGACGGCATGACAAAAGCAGTATTAAATATTATTATTTTTCATATAGTTATTCATGTCTTGGCCTTTAAGATTAATCACTATGGCAAGAGTGGCACGGTTGATGCACAATGCTCACCGTAGATGCTCATTCCATTTTCTATGTTTGCTTCGGCTTCATAACCCTGGGAATGACGCAGAGCCTTTATCGGTGCCTATCGTCCACTATGACATGAACACTAATTCATGAAACGTTTCGGACATTACGTTGAGTGAGGCACCACCCCTAGTCTTTAAGACCTGATGTTTATTGACGCTTGCCGAGGTTCGGCAGGCGTTTTTTTTTGGGTAATACGGAACGTTGCGCGAGAAGCAGGGTGTTCAGGATCGGGGCGAGGCAAGCCTTGACAAGCTTGTTGTGACTGATGAAATCCTGCCCGACAGGGCCAAAAGTTAATGGGTAAATTATTTCTTTGTCTTCAACTTAACTTTATTCTCATCAATTTGGTTAATTAATAGCCTTTACCTTTCAAAATGACCATC
>NZ_LUTP01000039.1 GCF_002111585.1 Lonsdalea iberica | reverse complement strand
TATATTACGGATTCCGCCTTCGAAGTCAACGACTTTCTTCGTTTTTCTTCGACTGTCACCGCGTCGCGTTGTCCGCTGTGCCGTGTCAGTGAGAGCGCATTATAGGGACTTCCTCTCAGCCCGCAACCGGTATTTATCACAAATTTTGCCGTTTGCTGCATTCCACAGCAAAAGCCCGCCTTATACCTTTTTTTGCACAGAATTATCCACAGAGGAAGCGAAGGCTGAAATTTGACAAGCATCGCGCAAACGTTTTCGCTACAATTTCCCCTCTGAAAACCGGCCCCCGGTTGCGGGGGCATTAGCTGAATATTCATTTCAAAGCCCTGACTTAAGCTTTTAATCAGCAATATTCACATAACGCTCTCTGAATACGAACCTAGCCAAGGGATCACATCATCATGCAACAACATCGTCCTATCCGTCGTGCTTTGCTCAGTGTGTCTGACAAAGCCGGTATTGTTGAATTTGCTCAAGCGCTGTCTGAACGGGGCGTGGAGCTACTCTCTACGGGGGGCACCGCGCGGCTGCTAGCCGACGCAGGGTTGCCCGTGACGGAAGTTTCGGATTACACCGGATTTCCTGAGATGATGGACGGACGAGTCAAAACACTGCATCCCAAAGTGCACGGCGGGATTCTCGGTCGCCGAGGTCAGGACGACGCCGTCATGGCGCAACACAATATTCAGCCTATTGATATGGTTGTCGTGAACCTTTACCCATTCGCCCAAACGGTCGCTAAAGAGAACTGTACGTTGGCCGACGCCGTTGAAAACATCGATATCGGCGGCCCCACCATGGTGCGCTCAGCCGCCAAAAACCATAACGATGTCGCCATCGTGGTTAAAAGCGGGGATTACACCTCTATCATTCACGAGCTGGATTCACATGAAGGCTCGCTGACCTACGAAACCCGCTTTGATCTCGCGATCAAAGCGTTTGAACATACGGCTGCGTACGACAGCATGATCGCCAACTACTTCGGCACCCAGGTTCCCGCCTACCATGGGGACACGTCTCGCCCCGCGGGCCACTTCCCCCGCACGCTTAACCTGAACTTTATAAAAAAGCAGGATATGCGCTACGGCGAGAACGGCCACCAGCAAGCCGCTTTCTATATAGAAGAAGAGGTAAAGGAAGCCTCGGTCGCTACCGCAACCCAATTGCAGGGCAAGGCGCTGTCATACAACAACATCGCCGATACCGACGCAGCGCTGGAGTGCGTGAAAGAGTTCGCCGAACCTGCCTGTGTCATTCTGAAACATGCCAATCCTTGCGGCGTGGCTATTGGCGACTCGATTCTCGACGCCTATGAACGCGCCTACCAAACCGACCCGACATCAGCATTCGGCGGCATCATCGCATTCAACCGCGAGTTGGACGAAGCCACGGCGCAGGCCATTGTCAGCCGCCAGTTTGTCGAAGTGATTATCGCACCATCGGTCAGCGATGCTGCGCTGCGGATCACCGCCGCCAAACAGAACGTCCGTGTGCTCACCTGCGGACAATGGCAGCAACATATTCCCAGCCTGGACTTCAAACGCGTTAACGGCGGTTTGCTCGTGCAGGACCGCGACCTCGGCATGGTTGAAGCTTCACAACTGCGGGTGGTCACGGAACGTCAGCCTACCGAAGCGGAGCTACGAGATGCCTTGTTCTGCTGGAAGGTGGCGAAATTCGTCAAATCCAACGCCATCGTCTATGCCCGCGACAATATGACCATCGGCATAGGCGCAGGCCAGATGAGCCGCGTTTATTCCGCCAAGATCGCCGGTATCAAAGCCGAGGACGAAGGATTAGTGGTCGAAGGCTCCGTCATGGCCTCCGATGCCTTCTTCCCGTTCCGTGACGGCATTGATGCCGCTGCCGCTGTGGGCATTACCTGCGTCATTCAGCCGGGCGGCTCCATCCGCGACGACGAGGTGGTCGCCGCCGCCAATGAACACGGCATTGCTATGCTATTTACCGACATGCGTCATTTCCGCCATTAATCCGGAGCGAGGCTCACCATGAATATTTTAATTATCGGCAACGGCGGGCGCGAACATGCGCTGGCTTGGAAAGCCGCGCAATCTCCCCTGGCGGATAAAGTGTTCGTCGCGCCCGGCAATGCGGGCACCGCATTGGAGCCGTCGCTGGAAAATGTCGACATTGCCGCAACGGACATTCCGGCGCTGCTCGACTTCGCGAAGAAAAGTGATATCGGTCTGACTATCGTCGGACCGGAAGCGCCGCTGGTCATCGGTATCGTCGATGCCTTCCGTGCGGCGCAGTTGCCCATTTTCGGCCCGACTCAGGCGGCTGCGCAGCTCGAAGGCTCTAAAGCCTTCACGAAAGACTTCTTGGCGCGTCATCACATTCCTACGGCGGAATACCAGAACTTCACCGACGTTGAACCAGCGCTTGCTTATCTCCGCGAGAAAGGCGCTCCCATCGTTATTAAGGCCGATGGTCTGGCCGCCGGCAAAGGCGTCATCGTCGCCATGACGCTGGAAGAAGCCGAAAATGCCGTGACGGATATGCTGGCAGGCAACGCATTCGGCGACGCAGGACACCGTGTTGTCGTCGAAGAGTTTTTGGATGGGGAAGAAGCCAGCTTTATCGTCATGGTCGACGGCGAGCATGTGCTGCCGATGGCCACCAGCCAGGATCATAAGCGCGTAAGTAACGGCGATTCTGGCCCCAACACCGGCGGCATGGGCGCCTACTCTCCGGCACCAGTGGTGACCGACGAGATCCACCAACGCGTGATGGACCAGATTATTTGGCCGACCGTTAAGGGCATGGCGGCGGAAGGGAACGTCTACACCGGCTTCCTTTACGCGGGGCTGATGATCTCCAGCGACGGTCAACCTAAGGTCATCGAATTCAACTGCCGCTTCGGCGATCCGGAAACACAGCCGATCATGCTGCGTATGCGCTCCGATCTAGTCGCGCTTTGCCTGGCGGCCTGTGACGGCAAGCTGGATGAACAGCGTTCCGAGTGGGATGAGCGTCCTTCTTTGGGCGTGGTTCTTGCCGCCGGCGGATATCCAGCTGATTATCGCAAAGGCGACATCATTTCAGGCTTGAGAACCTCGGAAACGGCAGACGGCAAAGTGTTTCATGCTGGTACCGCGCTGAAGGGCGATGACGTGGTGACCAATGGTGGACGAGTCCTGTGCGTGACGGCGCTGGGCGCCAGCGTGAAAGACGCTCAGCGTAATGCCTATGCACTCGCGAAAGGTATTCGTTGGGAAGGCGCTTTCTGTCGTACCGACATCGGTTACCGGGCTATCGACCGCGAACAGTCGCACTCCTGATGTCTTAGCATAATGGGTGAGCCTACTTCCGGGGGCTCACTTTAACTCGCACCGTTCTTAGTCGCTTTGTAGCGAATCCGCCGTGGGCTCCCAGCGGCAAAAATCTTCATTGGCAACCAGCAAAAGCTGCGTTCCTTCCCGCGACTCCAGCCAGGCAATGCTTAATGGGACGGCAGATCGCTGCTGGCGCTGCGCTATCCGTTGCGAGGCTCTGTGGTCCAGGCTGGGACGAATGCGTTGACCGCTGCAAGTCACTACCACCCCGTCCTGCCACTGGCCTTGCTTCAATTGAACGTTCCCCGTACGCATGACGTCGCTCATTTCCAGAAGCCTGCCCGCGTCAAACTGATACAGCGCGATATCATCATCGGATAGGGGTTCACGGCGGTCGGGTAGCTGACGCTGCATATAACTGACGGCACCTTTGGCATCAAAACGCAGGCGTACGTCCTCTTTGTCAGGCGCGCTCTTGCTTTGCGTGATCTCACGCACGGCGTTCTGACGGAAGTGGTATCGGGTGATTTGGGTGCTGTGGCCATTAAACGGGCTGAAGACCGTCATCAGTGCCGTTTGCTGCTGAGCCGGGTCGTCTTTGCGCCACACGCGCATTACGCCACGGTCAGAGAGGTATCCCCCGGCATACAACGCAGAGGGTGGCGAGTGGGAGCTGCAAGAAACCACCAGGGCGGCTACGCTCCCAATCGCAGTACGTTTAAGAAAAAGCAAAAGGGGCGATATCGCCCCTCTGTTCAAACCTTTTCTTAGCATGCGCTTATTTTACAGCGTCTTTCAGTGCTTTACCGGAAACAAATGCAGGCACGTTGGCAGCTGCGATTTTGATTTCTTTACCCGTCTGCGGGTTGCGGCCAGTGCGTTCGTTACGATGATTGACTTTGAAAGTACCAAAACCAACTAATTGTACTGCATCACCTTCTTTCAGAGACTCAGTAATTGCCGCCAGAGTAGCTTCCAATGCAGCTTTAGCCTGGGTCTTGGAAAGGTCAGCCTTGTCAGCAATTACATCAATCAGTTGAGTCTTATTCATAAGTTATCCTTACAGTGTGTTTATCGCTTGCTAAGCATCGAGTGCGACGGAAATGCCATTAGAGCACTCTCCTGCATATACGCACCGACAGCCACTTTTTTTACGCCCCCCAAATGTAGACCAGACGGGGTGCGGTGTGAAGCCCTTAGAGCGGCCATTTAAGACCTTAAATCACGTTTTACCGGTTATTGATATAAATTTATCCCAATATTGCTGCTTCCCGCCTCGCGCAAATCTGCGCGAAGGCCTTTGATCAGCTCGATATCACGCTCTTCACAGGCCGCCAACAGGCGGAAGATCTCCCACTGGAGATCCCATTCTTCTTCAACGGCAGGAATGGCGTTGAGTTCCTCATCCGTCATTTCTCTGCCAGCCTGAGTCATCTCAAGCATTGCTACCGTCCTGATCGAGGTTTCACTAATCACGATAGCATGCGACAGCGTTTCACCACTCAAGCGAGAGTGAATTAACTCGCCCAAAGCGATGCAGGCATCAATCGCTGGATAGACCCCGTAAAGATCGTAGTCTTCAGCGGATGGAACCGCATCCTCCAGCTTTTCCAACTGAAGGTCAAAGTTAACCTTAGCATCTTTGACCACCAGTGTTTCCCAAATCAGATCGAGGATGCGACGGTATACCTGCGCATCGCCAAATTCCGTCTGGCGGCAGAACTCATGGTAGTTGGGATACATGCGTTCACAGAGGCTCGCCATGAAAGTGACATGCTGCCAGCTTTCCAGTTTCTCCAGACGCAAATGAATGGGATTACGTAACATGTTTTATCTCTAACGTGACGGACCGCAGTGTAGCCAAAAACGGCCAGCGGCCCTATTCCTGAATTCCTAAAAACGCTGGCGCGATTATCTACAGTGTTTGCTGATGTTGCCAGCGCTGAAATGCAATTCGGTTTGACGCCGCCGCATCGGCCCATCGCGTGGGCTCCGGCAAACGGTAGCCGCGCATGCAGCGTTTCACCCACAACAACGCCGTTTCCGAACCGACCCGATGCCCGGTTGAAACGAACAGCGGGTTGCAGCGTGATTTACTTCGCCATACCCAACCCACCTGTTCGCCTTTGTCCAAAAGTGGCTGCTGACTGCCGACCTCGGCGTCCAGCGGAGCATAGTGACCACACAGACGGCGTTTGGCCACGCCGATGGTGGGGACGTCGACCATCAGCCCGAAATGGCTGGCAACGCCCAGACGGCGAGGATGGGAAATACCGTGACCGTCCACAAACAGCAGGTCCGGCGGTTGACGCAGTGCTTGCCACGCAGCCATCAGCGCGGGCGCCTCGCGAAAGGAGAGCAGCCCTGGAATATAAGGCATCGTCGTAGGGATACGCGCGATCTGATACTCCACCAGCTCAAGCGACGGATAGGCTAATACGGCTATCGCCGCCCGGGTCACCGTGCCCTCCTGCTCAAACCCGACGTCCGCGCCGGCTATCAACGCCGGCTGTCCAAATGGGAGCGCATCATATCGGACGACCTGAGCCGCCTTGATCAACTGTTCAGCCCGAAGAGACTGAGTGTCAATCATGCTTTCTCCTGATGGTAAGGCCGGGACAGTCGGTGCACTGCGTCCACGAATGCCCCGGCGTGTTCCGGCGGGACATCCTGATGGATACCGTGACCGAGGTTGAAAATGTGGCCGTTGCCCGGACCAAAACCATCCAAAATGGTGCTCACTTCCTGTTCGATACGCGCAGGGGGGGCATAAAGCATGGACGGGTCCATATTGCCCTGCAGCGCAACCTTATCGCCTACACGACGACGAGCATCGGCGATGTCCGTTGTCCAATCCAGGCCCAGCGCGTCGCAGCCGGTTTCCACCATGGCTTCCAGCCACTGCCCGCCGCCTTTCGTGAACAGCGTCACCGGTACACGGCGGCCCTCATGCTCTCGCAGCAGGCCATCCACGATCTTGTGCATGTAATGCAGCGAGAATTCGCGATAATCCCGCCCGCTCAGCGCGCCGCCCCAGGTATCGAAAATCATGACCGCCTGAGCGCCCGCTTTGATTTGTGCGTTCAGGTAAAGCGTGACGCTGTCCGCCAGCTTGTCCAACAGCAGGTGCAGCGTACGGGGTTCGGCGAACAGCATTTTTTTGATCACGGTAAACGCTTTGCTGCTGCCGCCTTCAACCATATAGGTCGCCAGCGTCCACGGGCTGCCGGAAAAACCGATCAGCGGGACTTCGCCCGCCAGATTACGGCGGATGGTGCGCACGGCGTTCATCACATAGCCCAGTTCCTGCTCGGGGTCGGGAATGGGCAGTGCCGCAACGTCGGCATGGCTTCTCAGCGGATAACTGAAACGGGGGCCTTCACCCGCTTCGAAATAGAGTCCCAATCCCATCGCATCGGGGATCGTCAGAATATCGGAGAACAGAATGGCCGCGTCCAGCGCATAGCGGCGCAGCGGCTGCAGCGTGACTTCGCAGGCCAGCTCGGCATTCTTGCACAACGACATAAAATCTCCGGCCTCCGCGCGCGTCGCTTTGTATTCCGGCAGATAACGACCAGCCTGACGCATCATCCAAACGGGCGTGACATCAACGGGCTGACGTAACAGAGCGCGTAAATAGCGATCGTTTTTAAGGTCGGTCATGATCTTTTCCTTTTGGCGCCTGAACGGCAGGCGCGCAGGTCACTGGGGTCTGGGTATATCAGGCGGCAGTGTAGCGGGTTGATTCCTCTCAGGCTACACGCGTGAGGCAGACGGATTAGTCGTCCGCCTCACGACACAGCACCACCGTATCTTCTATCAAGCGGCGCGCCACGGTTCCCGCCGGCGGCAGGATTGGCAGTTTATCGTAACGGAACCAGGCAGCATCACGGAGCTCGGAGGGATCGTGACGCAGTTCGCCGTCGGCATACTCCGCAATATAGGCCATCATCAGAGAATGGGGGAACGGCCAGGGCTGAGAACTCACATATTGGAGGTTTTTAATGCGAATATTGCTCTCTTCCATGACTTCCCGGGCTACCGCCTGTTCAAGCGTTTCACCCAGTTCAACAAACCCGGCCAGCGCAGTGTACATATTGCCCCGGTGGCGGACATGCTGCGCCAGCAAAATTTCGCTGCCGCGGCGGATTGCTACGATGACGCAGGGCGCAATTTGGGGATAGTAACGCTCCCGGCAGTGGCCGCACAGGCAGGCCAGCTCGGTCTTGCTGTGGTGCATCTTATGACCGCAGTAGCCGCAGAAACGGTGGGCGCGATAAAACTCGGCCAACTGAACTCCCCGGCCGGCCAACTGAAACAGCCCGCCCTCCACGTCCAGCAGCTGGCGCAGCGACCCCATCTCTTCAGTCATAGTCTGGCGCACCAGCCAGACGGGTTCGCCCTGCCACTCGCCAATCCGGCGTGCCGGACGCGTTTTCAGTCCCCATTGGCAGGAAGATCCTTGCGGTAACCTCCCCTGAGGCAGCCAAATCTGATTATTCTCGCTGACAACCCACCAGCCGTGCTCTTCACCTGTTAACGTTACTTCCATCTTTTCTTTCGCCCTCTGTCACCGAGTCTATGGCTATGATATGTAGATATAGACAACATTAATGCATATAAATCAGACGCTCTACGCTTTAGCACCATACCACGCCATAGAAAGTCGCTCCGTCGTTCTCTCTCCTCGCCGCTTTCAATCCGCAATCACCTATTTCACTGAAATTGCTCGCAAGAAGGATGATTTATCGCATATTTCGCGAAAAATAAGGCCACTGTCAGTAACAGGCAGCGTCTATCGTCCCGACGCTTGATGCCCTGTCAAAGTCACGTACATTGGCTCCGCCCGTCGTCGATCCGCGCCTTTGACAGTGACGCATTGCCAGCATAAAGTGTAGGCGATTGACCTCGCCCAACCCACCGGGCGTTATCTTGTCGGAGTGCCCAGCGTCGCGGCTACGCGTGCGGGCTGAGACCGTTAATTCGGGATCCGCGGAACCTGATCAGGTTAAAACCTGCGAAGGGAACAAGAGTAAACTTCATCCTTTTCCCCACACAAATCCACTGTTGTCCGGGGAAAAAGAGACTTCTCCATTACTCCATCCGAACTCCAGACAAGCAATGTTTCCTTCTAGCCAAACAGGAATTTGCTATGTCTACAGAAAAAAAAACCGCAGGACGCCGCGAACAACGCGCCTCCGCCCAACGTTTTATCGACGAGGTGCGGGGAACGTCTTTTCCACAATCACGGCGTATTTACCTAACCGGCTCACGGCCTGACATCCGCGTCCCGCTGCGGGAAATCCAACTCACTCCCACGCGGCTCGGGGGGCATAGTGACGCACCCCGCTACGAAACGAATGAACCGCTACCGGTCTACGACACCGCCGGACCTTATGGCGATCCCGACGCCGTCCCTGATGTGCGCCGCGGACTGGCTCGCCTGAGAACCGCCTGGATTGAAGAACGCGGCGATACGGAACGATTATCCCAGCTCAGCTCCGGATTTACTCAGCAGCGCCTGGCCGATGTCGGTCTGGACCACCTGCGCTTCGAGCACCTGCCCCAGCCCCGTCGCGCACAGGCCGGTCGACGGGTAACCCAGCTGCACTATGCCCGCCGGGGGGTCATCACGCCGGAGATGGAGTTCATCGCCCTGCGGGAAAATATGGGGCGCGATCGTGTGTCTAGCCCGACGCTGCGCCAGCAACACCCCGGCCAAAGTTTTGGCGCCCATCTGCCGCAAAGCATCACACCCGAGTTTGTTCGTCAGGAAGTGGCCGCTGGACGCGCAATCATTCCCGCCAACATCAACCATCCTGAATCCGAGCCGATGATCATCGGCCGAAACTTTCTGGTGAAAGTGAACGCCAATATCGGCAATTCCGCAGTCACCTCTTCTATCGAAGAAGAGGTGGAAAAGCTGGTGTGGTCTACCCGCTGGGGGGCCGACACCGTGATGGATCTCTCCACCGGCCGCTACATCCATGAAACGCGCGAGTGGATCCTGCGCAATAGCCCGGTGCCTATCGGTACAGTGCCGATTTACCAGGCGCTGGAAAAGGTCAACGGCATCGCGGAAAACCTGACGTGGGAGATGTTCCGCGACACCCTGCTGGAACAGGCCGAACAGGGCGTCGACTACTTCACCATCCACGCCGGCGTGCTGCTACGCTATGTGCCGATGACCGCTAAGCGCCTGACCGGCATCGTCTCACGCGGCGGCTCCATCATGGCGAAGTGGTGCCTGTCGCATCATAAAGAGAACTTCCTGTACGAACACTTCCGCGAGATATGTGACATCTGCAGTGCCTACGATATCGCCCTTTCGTTGGGCGACGGCCTGCGGCCCGGCTCGATTCTGGACGCCAACGACGAAGCGCAGTTCGCTGAATTGCATACGCTGGGTGAACTGACCCACATCGCCTGGGAGTACGACGTGCAGGTGATGATTGAAGGTCCCGGTCATGTGCCAATGCAGATGATCCGCCGCAATATGACCGAAGAGCTGGCACACTGCCACGAGGCGCCTTTTTACACTCTCGGCCCACTTACTACAGATATCGCGCCGGGCTATGACCACTTCACCTCCGGTATCGGCGCCGCCATGATCGGCTGGTTCGGCTGCGCGATGTTGTGTTATGTGACGCCGAAAGAGCACCTTGGGCTGCCGAACAAAGAGGATGTGAAACAGGGACTGATCACGTACAAGATCGCCGCGCACGCGGCGGATCTGGCGAAAGGGCATCCGGGGGCGCAGATCCGCGACAACGCGATGTCGAAGGCTCGCTTCGAATTTCGCTGGGAGGACCAATTCAATCTGGCGTTGGACCCGGAGACGGCGCGAGCCTACCACGATGAGACGTTGCCGCAGGAATCCGGCAAGGTCGCTCACTTCTGCTCTATGTGCGGCCCGAAATTTTGCTCCATGAAAATCTCCCAGGAGGTTCGAGACTATGCCGCGCAACAGCAGGCAGAGGCGCAGCCGATTGACGTCGGCATGGCGCAGATGTCGGCTGAATTCCACGCTCACGGCAGTGAGCTGTACGTTCCGCAGGAGGATGCCTGATGAATGGCCCCCTGCTTTCATTTCCCACCGTGGGATCACGGCTGGGACTCTATCCTGTCGTCGATAGCGTTTCGTGGATTGAACGACTGCTCCGTGTGGGCGTGAAAACCCTGCAACTGCGGATCAAAGGCCAGCCGGACGATCGGGTTGAAGCCGCCGTGATTCAAACGATCGCTCTCGCCCGTCGCTATCAGGCACGCCTGTTCATCAACGACCACTGGCAGCTGGCCGTGAAACATCAGGCCTACGGCGTCCATCTAGGCCAGGAGGATTTGGATACCGCCGATCTGAATGCGATCCGCCGCGCCGGACTGCGGCTGGGTGTCTCAACCCATAATGATAACGAGCTGGCGCGCGCCGTCGCCATCGCGCCTTCCTACATCGCGCTGGGGCATATTTTTCCGACTCAGACCAAACAGATGCCGTCAACGCCTCAGGGACTGGCCGAACTGGCGCGTCATATCAGTGAACTGTCGGGCCGTTTTCCTACAGTCGCTATCGGCGGCATCAGCATCGAACGAGCCCCATCAGTATTGGCGACAGGCGTCGGCAGCATCGCCGTCGTGAGCGCCATCACTCAGGCGGCGGACTGGCGACAGGCGACCGAGACCTTGCTACGTCTGATCGAAAGTCAGGAGTTGTAACATGTTAAACGATAGTGAATTTATGCGTTATGGCCGCCAGCTGTTGTTGGACGATATCGGCCCCGAGGGTCAGCTGCGGCTGGCTAACGCCACCGTGTTGCTGGTCGGTCTCGGTGGTCTGGGCGCGCCCTGTGCGCTCTATCTGGCGGCCGCGGGCGTCGGCCGGCTGCTGCTGGCGGATCACGACACGCTGCATCTCTCCAACCTGCAACGCCAAGTGCTCTATCGCACTGAGGATATCGCGCAACCTAAAGCGATGCTGGCCCAGCGCCAGCTTCAGGCGCTAAACCCGGACATTGCGATCGAAGCATTACACATGCGGCTGGAAGGCGAGGCGCTGGCTAAAGCGGTCAGCCGCGTCGATCTGGTGCTGGACTGTAGCGACAACATGGCGACGCGCCATGACGTCAACGCCGCCTGCGTACGGGCCGCAAAACCGTTAGTGAGCGCCAGCGCCGTCGGCTTCGGCGGCCAACTGCTGGTGCTGACGCCCCCTTACCTTCACGGCTGCTACGCCTGCCTTTATCCGGATGCGAACGAGCCTGCACGCAACTGCCGCACCGCCGGCGTGCTGGGGCCGGTCGTTGGTGTCATGGGTACGCTGCAAGCGCTAGAAACCATCAAACTGCTGTGCGGACTGACCTCAACCTTGGACGGCAAGCTGAAGCTGTTCGACGCTCGCCAGCAGCAGTGGAATACCTTGCAGCTCACCCCCGCCGCGAGCTGCCCGGTCTGTGGGAGCGCCGTATGAAGATTCGTATCAACGAGGAAGCCATCACGCTGGACGAACCGATCAGCGTGGAACGACTGCTGCAACGGGTGGATCGTCTGCAGCCGGGCACCGCGCTGGCGATCAACCAGTTCGTCATCCCTCGTCCCGACTGGCGCGATTGTCAGGTGCAGGACGGGGACGACATTTTGCTTTTTCAGGCGATAGCAGGAGGATAAATGCTCACCATCGCAGAGACCCCATTCGCATCCCGGCTGCTGGCAGGCACCGGTAAGTTCGCCAGCGCCGAGATCATGAGCGCGGCGCTACAGGCAGCAGGTTCCCAACTGGTCACGCTAGCGATGAAACGCGTTAGCCTTTCCGGCGGCAGTGATGCGCTTCTGGCGCCGCTACAGCGCCTGGGGGTACAGCTATTGCCGAATACCTCGGGGGCCAAAACGGCGGAGGAAGCGGTCTTCGCCGCCCATCTAGCTCGGGAAGCGCTGGGAACCCGCTGGATCAAGCTCGAAATTCATCCCGATATGAAATACCTGCTGCCCGACCCGGTGGAAACGCTGAAGGCCGCGGAACAGCTGGTAAAAGAAGGGTTTATCGTGCTGCCCTACTGCGGCGCCGATCCGGTGCTGTGCAAGCGACTAGAAGCCGCCGGCTGTGCTGCGGTCATGCCGCTGGGAGCGCCGATCGGCTCTAATCAGGGGCTGCAAACGCGCGATTTCCTGCGGATCATCATCGAACAAACACAGATACCCGTCATCATCGACGCGGGGATCGGCGCGCCCAGTCAGGCTGCCGAGGCTATAGAGATGGGCGCGGATGCCGTACTGGTCAATACGGCGATGGCCGTCGCCCGCGACCCGGTCAGCATGGCCCGCGCCTTTCGGCTGGCCGTTGAGGCTGGCGCGCTGGCGGCGGAGTCCGGCTTGGGTGCGCGTCAATCCCACGCCAGCGCCACCAGCCCCCTGACCGGTTTTCTGCAACAGCCTCAAACGGGAGCAAGCTCATGAGCGAAGGATTTTATCGCCGCTGGCAGACGCTCGACTGGGACGACCTCCGTTGTCGCATCAACAGTAAAACGTCTGCCGACGTCATCCGCGCATTAAACACCGACCGGCCCGATCGCGACGATTTTATGGCGTTGATTTCGCCCGCCGCGGCAGGCTACCTCGAACCGCTGGCTCAGCGCGCCCAGCGTCTTACCCGCCAGCGCTTCGGCAATACGGTGGGATTCTACGTTCCGCTCTATTTGTCCAACCTGTGCGCCAACGACTGCACCTATTGCGGGTTTTCGATGAGCAATCGGATTAAGCGCAAGATCCTGAATGACGAGGAAATACAGCGAGAGTGCCGTGCGATCCGCCAGCTTGGGTTCGACCAACTGCTGCTGGTTGCTGGCGAACATCAGGGCAAGGTGGGGATGGACTACTTTCGGCGCGTGCTGCCGCTGATCAGGCCGCACTTCAGCGCGCTGATGATGGAGGTGCAGCCGCTGTCGACGGAAGAGTATGCCGAGCTAAAGACGCTGGGGCTGGACGGCGTGATGGTCTATCAGGAAACCTATCACGCGCCGACCTACGCGCGACATCACCTGCGGGGACGCAAACAGCATTTCGCCTGGCGGCTGTATACGCCGGATCGTCTCGGCGCGGCAGGGATCGACAAGATCGGCCTCGGCGCTTTGATCGGCCTGTCGGACAGCTGGCGCGCGGACTGCTATATGCTGGCGGAACATCTACTCGACCTGCAACAACGTTACTGGCAGAGCCGCTTCTCGCTCTCGTTTCCACGCCTGCGCCCTTGTGCGGGAGGTATTGAACCGGCATCTTTGATGGACGAGGCGCAGCTGATGCAGACGATCTGCGCGTTTCGGCTGCTGGCACCGGACGTGGAGCTGTCGCTGTCCACGCGCGAGTCGCCTTTCTTTCGCGACCATATGGTGCCTATCGCCATCAACAGCGTCAGTGCGTTCTCCAAGACGCAGCCGGGAGGCTATGCCGACAACCATCCGGAGCTGGAGCAGTTCGCCCCCCATGATGCCCGACGGCCGGAGGCGGTGGCAGACGCCATGACCCGCGCTGGCTTGCAGCCCGTGTGGAAAGATTGGGACGGCTATCTGGGAAGAACCCGCGTCCCATCGCATCGCGAGTAAACTCACCGCGATGTCTTGAACGCCGGACATCGCGGTCCCTCATCTTCGCTCTCTCCGGGATCCAGCTTTACAGGCAAGCGCCATCTCCCGCTCAATTTCTTCCCCAATCATCTTCAACGCCCTTTCCGTTTTCTCTGTGCAGGGCAACGCATAGTTCAGACGCAGGCAGTTGCGATATTTACCCGAGGCAGAGAACAGCGAACCGACGGCGACCTGCGTATCGCGTTCAGCCAGACGACGATTCAATCGGATGCCGTCGAAGGCCTCCGGCAGTTCGATCCACATCAAAAATCCACCCTGCGGTCGGCTGACGCACAACCCCTCGGGAAAATAGTGGCGGACAAAGCTGGTGAAGCGGCACTGATTGCGCTGATACTGCGTGCGCATTCGCCGCAGATGCGGCAGGTAATGCCCCAGACGGATAAATTCGGCGACCGCCGCCTGCGTCTGGATAACGCCGCCGCCGCTGTTCACATATTTCATATGCAACACGCGGTCGAAATACCGCCCCGGCGCGACCCAGCCAACCCTCAGGCCCGGCGCTATGACTTTTGAAAAGGAGCTGCACAACAGTACGCGCCCATCGTCATCCAACGATTTTAAAGTCATCGGCCGCGGATACTCGTAAGCCAGCTCCCCGTAGACGTCATCTTCAATCACGGCGATATCAAAACGCTGCGCCAGCGTCATCAATCCCCCGCTTCCGCGCCTCCGGCATAATAAAGCCCAGCGGATTATTGCAGTTCGGCACCACAAACACGGCCTTGATCGGCCACTGATCCAGCGCTAATTCCAGCGCTTCCAGACTAAGACCGTTGACAGAATCCGTCGGAATTTCAATGACCTTTACCCCAT
Organism: Lonsdalea iberica; assembly: GCF_002111585.1. GTDB lineage: Bacteria > Pseudomonadota > Gammaproteobacteria > Enterobacterales > Enterobacteriaceae > Lonsdalea > Lonsdalea iberica. The sequence goes on along the minus strand of NZ_LUTP01000039.1, from coordinate 15,041 downwards.
AACTCCGCAGCGTCTGCATCATCCCGTAAAAAGTAGGGGATTCGACAGCGATAATATCGCCCGGCTGACAAACCGCCCGTAGGCACAGAAACAGCGCTTCCTGACACCCTGTAGTCGTGACAATCTCATCGGCGCTCAGCCTGCAACCGCCGTCGACACCCAGACGCGCAATTTGCTCCCGCAATGCCGTCACGCCGAGCAAACCACCGTACTGCAATAGCGAGGCGTCCTGCTTCATGCCTTGTCGGCTGATGATTTTCCATAACGGTTTGAGGCTGGTCGACGTGACGTCCGGCATGCCGCTGCCCAACGGCATGACATCGCTTTCCTCCCGCTCGTCCAGCAACCCCCGCACCGCGTCCCAATGGGTAATTTCGACCGGGCGCTGTGCCGGGCGCGTCATCGCAGGAACCGGCGGCGATGCATAATGCGTAGAGACAAAGTAACCCGAGCGCGGCTGCGGGAAAATCAGCATCTGCTCTTCCAGCAGATGGTAAGCCTGCTGGACCGTACTAATGCTGACGCCATGCTCCTGCGAGAGGATTCTGACCGACGGCAGACGTTCTCCCGGCCGATACAGCCCTTGTTGAATGCGCTGCGCCAGCAGGGTGGCGAGGTGCTGATAGCGAGTCATGAAAGTATCCTACCCCGAGGCGTTATCAGGCGATAACCAGTACAGATTGACATAAAAACTCCCATTCAGAGTCATACAACCCTCTTCTGTATGGTCAATAAACTGCGTTTGTGCATCTGTATTGTTTTCGGTCGCCCTTTCATGATGGTGCCACACCATCGGGGGAGGGAATGAAAAATGACACAACATCATCAACATTCGCAGAGATCCACGCTGCGCGCGCTTTTCATCAGCGTTTATGAGAGTTGGCAAGAACGACGTCTGCTCAACAGAACGCGCGCGTTACTGTATGCGATGAGCGACGAACGCCTCAAAGATATCGGCCTGTCGCGTGCGGATATTGACCAGTGCTACCAACCCGAGACATTCGGCAAAGACGGTTGGCTTCAGTACCGGAATGATGCTCACAAGAAAAATGAAAGGTAAGTGCTGTCGCAAATTTTTTTACGCGACGGTTTACACATCGTTGCAGCGGCGCTCGCGGGAAAAACCGAGCAACGTTAGAGTGCCCATGCCGGCACACTCGTCGGCCGCAGGCTGACTTTGAATCCACACGCCTGCGCCTCCTATGCCGCTGCCGGTCTGTCCTTGCCGGCGGCGGCCCTTCCCGCCTTTACCGCTGATTGTCTTCGTCATATCCCGGCGTTTCCCATAGCGACGGCCATTCGCCAGGCCAACCCCCATGACATCCCGTCTGACTATGATAAGTCACTAATTGAAACTGTTTACCGTCGTAGCGCCACTGAGCGCGTTCACCGCAGTCGGCAAACCCACGACCTTTCGCCAAATGGAACAGGTCGCCAGTCTGAGGATCATAGTCGGCGTTAGTAAACCAATCCACCTGCTGCGGATGTCCGCTTTCATCCGGCAGCGGCAACGGCAGTACCAGTTGACGCGCGGCCGACGGATTGTCGCGCGGCGTAATAAACACCAGGCTCGATGATTGATAAGCGCCCATGCCACAGTTGATCATGATCAGCGCATGGCGATCATCCAGTGGGTGAACCTGATTCATCTCTTTATCCTGCTCGTTGACGTCGCAAGTCTCTCTCATCAGCAGCGCATGCTGCGCTTTAATGACGGCATCGACCAACGTTTGCGGGTTGCTTACCGCAGGCACGTTTGTCAACGCGGGCGGCAGTCCGGGTTGACTCAACCTCGCCGGAACGTCGGAGGCCGTTTTACTCCCCCGCTGCAGTAACGCGCCCTGAGTGCCAATCCGTCCCTGGCGTTCATCCACCAGCAGAAGCGCCGCGTTTAATCCCCGCAGAGAGCTGCCCTGTTGCGGATTGTCACCAACGGAAAGCGTCTGCGCCTCTTTAGCCTGCTGCAAAAAATGTTGTATCGCCGGCACATTTTCCGTGGCGACAATCGCATCGTCGTCGTTAAGCGAAGGCGTTAAACTCAATCCTTCGGCCGGGTCTTCATCTAGCCACAATGTGGGGTGGGCTTCCTGAGAAAAAGGCACTATTGTTAATGATGTCACGCCGGTCGCCCCAGCCTGCCGCGTGAGCGTAATCCGCAGGTTTTCATCGATATTACGCACGTCGCAGTCGTTTAGGTTGTTGCACGTCACCTGCCAGTTGGTGAAGATTTTTTGCACCGGCGTCGCGAACGACACGCCGGCAGCAGAAACCGGTACGGCGGACAACACCGCCAGACTTGCTGCAACCACACTTGCTTTCAGCATAATGTTTCTCTTATTGCCCTGTTTTATAACTTTCATCACTCGCTTTTTATGCATAAAAAAACCGCTCCGGGGAGCGGTTTTTTATCACACAGCGTCGACGTTACTTGTCGTCACTGTTGCCGAAACCGGCGTTCAGCAGCTCAGCCAGGTTAGCGGAAGCTTCATCCGCGCTGACCTGAGGTACGGCGACGGGTTCACCCGCCTGGCGGCGACGCATACGATCCTGATGGTATGCATAACCGGTACCAGCCGGGATCAGACGACCCACGATCACGTTCTCTTTCAGACCGCGCAGTTCATCACGCTTACCAGCCACTGCGGCTTCGGTCAGTACGCGAGTCGTTTCCTGGAACGAGGCCGCAGAGATGAAGGACTCGGTCGCCAGAGACGCTTTCGTGATACCCAGCAGGTCGCGGCTGTAGGTTGCCGGCAGCTTGCCGTCGGCTTCCAACTGACGGTTGGCGATCTTGACGCGAGACACTTCAGCCTGCTCACCTTCCAGGAACTCAGTGCTGCCCGCGCTTTCGATGGTGCCTTTACGCAGCATCTGACGAACGATAACTTCGATGTGCTTATCGTTAATCTTAACGCCCTGCAGGCGGTAAACTTCCTGCACTTCGTTGGTGATGTAACGCGTAACCGCATGCACACCACGCAGACGCAGAATGTCGTGCGGAGACTCAGGACCATCGGAGATCACGTCACCACGTTCAACACGTTCACCTTCGAACACGTTGAGCTGACGCCACTTCGGAATCATCTCTTCGTACGGATCGCTACCGTCAACCGGCGTGATCACCAGACGGCGCTTCCCTTTGGTTTCTTTACCGAAGGAAATAATACCGCTGATTTCAGCCAGGATTGCCGGCTCTTTCGGACGACGGGCTTCGAACAAGTCAGCAACGCGCGGCAGACCACCGGTGATATCCTTGGTACCGCCGGATTCCTGCGGAATACGAGCCAAGGTGTCACCAGAGCCGATTTTCACGCCGTCTTCAAGCTGGACAATCGCTTTACCCGGCAGGAAGTACTGAGCCGGCATGTCGGTGCCTGGGATCAGAACGTCGTCGCCGTTGTCATCGACGATTTTCAGCGCCGGACGCAGTTCTTTACCACCACCGGTACGTTCTGCACTATCCAGAACCACGATGGAGGACAGACCGGTCAGTTCATCGGTCTGACGCGTAATGGTCTGGCCGTCGATCATGTCGGTGAAGCGGATGTTACCGCTCACTTCCGTGATTACCGGCATGGTGTGCGGATCCCAGTTCGCGACTGTATCGCCACCAGCAACGGCTTCGCCGTCGCCTTTCGCCATCACGGCACCGTAAGGCACTTTATAGCTTTCTTTAGTACGACCAAATTCGTCGATCAGCGTCAGCTCGGTGTTACGTGAAGTAATCACCAGCTTGCCTGCGCTGTTCGTAACGTACTTGGCGTTGCTCAGTTTCAGCGTACCCTTGTTTTTCACCTGGATACTGGATTCCGCTGCCGCACGAGATGCCGCACCACCGATGTGGAAGGTACGCATGGTCAGCTGGGTACCCGGTTCACCGATGGACTGTGCCGCGATAACCCCGATGGCTTCACCCTTGTTGATGATGTGACCACGAGCCAAGTCGCGACCGTAACATTTGGCGCACACGCCAAAGTCGGTTTCACAGCTTACGACAGAGCGGACTTTCAGCGAGTCGACGGAGTTTTCTTCCAGCAGGTCACACCACTGTTCGTTCAACAGCGTGTTACGCGGAACCAGAATATCAGCCGTACCCGGTTTGATAACGTCTTCAGCCGTCACACGACCCAGAACACGCTCACGCAGCGGTTCTTTAACGTCGCCACCTTCGATAACCGGGGTCATCATGATGCCTTCGTGCGTTCCGCAATCGTCTTCCGTCACGACCAGGTCCTGCGCCACGTCGACCAAACGACGGGTCAGATAACCGGAGTTTGCGGTTTTCAGTGCGGTATCCGCCAGACCTTTACGAGCACCGTGGGTTGAGATGAAGTACTGGAGTACGTTCAGACCTTCACGGAAGTTCGCGGTGATTGGCGTTTCGATGATGGAGCCATCCGGCTTCGCCATCAGACCACGCATACCCGCCAGCTGACGAATCTGCGCCGCGGAACCACGCGCACCGGAGTCAGCCATCATAAAGATGCTGTTGAAGGACACCTGCTGCTCAACAACGCCATCGCGGTTAACCACGTCTTCAACAGACAGGTTTTCCATCATCGCCTTGGCAACACGTTCGTTCGCCGCAGCCCAGATATCGATAACTTTGTTGTAGCGTTCGCCCGCCGTAACCAAACCTGATTGGAACTGCTCCTGGATCTCGGCGACTTCGGTTTCGGCTTCTTCGATGATTTCGGCTTTCTTCGCCGGGATAACCATGTCGTCGATACCTACGGACGCACCAGAGCGCGCTGCGTAAGCAAAACCGGTGTACATGATCTGGTCAGCAAAGATAACGGTCGGCTTCAGGCCCAAAATGCGGTAACAAGTGTTCAGCATTTTGGAGATCGCTTTTTTGCCCAGAGGCTGGTTAACGATCGAGAACGGCAGACCTTTCGGCACGATCATCCACAAAATCGCACGACCGATGGTCGTATCGATGATGCTGGTCTGATGCGTGGTTTCGCCTTCAATATTCTTGATCTCTTGCGTGATACGCACTTTTACGCGCGCATGCAGAGAAGCCAGACCGGCACGATAGACGCGTTCAGCTTCTTTCGGTCCAGTCAGGACCATGCCTTCGCCTTTGGCGTTAACACAGTCGCGGGTCATGTAGTAGAGACCCAATACAACGTCCTGAGACGGAACGATGATAGGCTCGCCGTTCGCCGGAGACAGGATGTTGTTGGTAGACATCATCAGCGCACGCGCTTCCAGCTGGGCTTCCAGCGTCAGCGGTACGTGAACAGCCATCTGGTCACCATCGAAGTCGGCGTTGTACGCGGCACAAACCAGCGGGTGCAGCTGGATAGCTTTACCTTCGATCAGCACCGGTTCAAAGGCCTGAATACCCAGACGGTGCAGGGTAGGCGCACGGTTCAGCAGCACCGGGTGTTCGCGGATCACTTCATCCAGGATGTCCCATACAACCGCTTCTTCGCGCTCAACCATTTTCTTGGCAGCTTTGATCGTTGTGGCCAGGCCACGCAGTTCCAGCTTGCCGTAAATGAACGGTTTGAACAGTTCCAGCGCCATTTTCTTCGGCAGACCGCACTGATGCAGACGCAGGTACGGACCTACGGTGATAACGGAACGACCGGAGTAGTCGACACGTTTACCCAGCAGGTTCTGACGGAAACGACCCTGCTTACCTTTGATCATATCGGCCAAAGATTTCAGCGGACGCTTGTTGGAACCGGTGATGGCTCGACCACGACGGCCGTTATCCAGCAGCGCATCCACCGCTTCCTGCAGCATACGTTTTTCGTTGCGCACGATGATGTCCGGCGCAGCCAGATCCAGCAGGCGTTTCAAACGGTTGTTACGGTTGATCACGCGACGGTACAGATCGTTCAGATCCGACGTAGCGAAACGACCGCCATCCAGCGGCACCAGCGGACGCAGGTCCGGCGGCAGAACAGGCAGCACAGTCAGGATCATCCACTCCGGCTTGTTACCGGACTGCACGAACGCTTCCAGCAGCTTGATGCGCTTGGTCAGCTTTTTACGTTTGGTTTCGGAGTTAGTTTCGTTCAGCTCTTCGCGCAGCTGTTCGCACTCCTGCTCCAGATCCATGTTTTTCAACAGGGCCTGAACCGCTTCGGCGCCCATCTTGGCGTCGAATTCGTCACCAAACTCTTCCAGCGCATCCAGATACTGCTCTTCAGTCAGGATCTGACGCTTTTCAAGGTTGGTCATGCCGCCTTCGATAACCACATAGGATTCGAAGTACAGGACGCGTTCGATGTCACGCAGCGGCATATCCAGCAGCAAACCGATGCGGGAAGGCAGCGATTTCAGGAACCAGATATGCGCAGTCGGAGAAGCCAGCTCGATGTGGCCCATACGCTCACGGCGTACTTTGGTCTGGGTCACTTCAACGCCACACTTCTCACAGATAACACCACGGTGCTTCAGGCGTTTGTACTTACCGCACAGGCACTCGTAATCTTTTACCGGCCCGAAGATACGGGCGCAGAACAGACCGTCACGTTCTGGTTTGAACGTACGGTAGTTAATGGTTTCCGGCTTTTTAACTTCACCAAAAGACCACGAACGGATCATGTCTGGCGATGCCAGAGCAATTTTGATCGCATCAAACTCTTCGGTCTTAGTTTGCGCTTTCAGAAACTTTAATAAGTCTTTCACGGATTGGCTCCTGTCGGAGTTAGACCTGTAAGGCACCTGAGTCAAACTCAGGTGCCCCTGTAACGAATGTCAGCAACGCAATCGGGCTGGTATTACTTTTCTTCCAACTCGATGTTGATACCCAGCGAGCGGATTTCTTTCAACAGTACGTTGAAGGATTCCGGCATGCCTGGTTCCATCCGGTGATCGCCATCCACGATGTTTTTATACATCTTGGTACGGCCGTTCACGTCATCGGATTTCACCGTCAACATTTCCTGCAGGGTATAAGCTGCACCGTAAGCTTCCAGCGCCCATACTTCCATCTCACCGAAACGCTGACCACCGAACTGCGCCTTACCACCCAGCGGCTGCTGAGTAACCAGGCTGTAGGAACCGGTAGAACGTGCATGCATCTTGTCATCAACCAAGTGGTTCAGCTTCAGCATGTACATATAGCCCACGGTGACCGGACGTTCAAATTGCTCGCCGGTACGGCCGTCAAACAGCGTAATCTGACCGGAAGTCGGCAGATCGCCCAGCTGCAGCAGCGCTTTGATTTCGCTCTCTTTAGCACCGTCAAAGACCGGAGTCGCGATTGGCATACCCTTCTTCAGGTTTTCTGCCAGGCGCAGCACTTCTTCATCGGAGAACGTGTTCAAATCCACTTTCTGACGTACGTCGTTACCCAGGTCGTATGCTTTCTGGATGAATTCACGCAGCTTGTCTGCTTCTTCGCGCTGTTTCAGCATGGTGTTGATCTTGTCACCAATACCTTTCGCAGCCATACCCAGATGGGTTTCCAGAATCTGACCGATGTTCATACGTGATGGTACGCCCAGCGGGTTCAGCACGATGTCTACCGGCGTACCGTTTTCATCGTAAGGCATATCTTCGATCGGGTTGATCTTGGAGATAACACCCTTGTTACCGTGACGACCCGCCATTTTATCACCAGGCTGGATCTGACGTTTCACGGCCAGGTACACCTTGACGATTTTCAGCACGCCCGGCGCCAGATCATCACCCTGGGTGATTTTGCGACGTTTGGCTTCGAGTTTCTTCTCAAACTCGTGTTTCAGCTCGTCGTACTGCTCGGCCAGCTGTTCCAACTGATTCTGTTTTTCTTCATCAGTCAGACCCAGTTCCAACCAGCGCTCACGCGGCAACTGATCCAGCTTCGCGGCTTCAACGCCACCGCTAACCAGCACGTCGTGAATACGGGCAAACAGACCAGCTTCGAGGATCTGCAGTTCTTCGGTCAGGTCTTTTTTGGCCTGCTTCAGCTGCATCTCTTCAATTTCCAGAGCACGTTTGTCTTTTTCTACGCCGTCACGGGTGAAGACCTGAACGTCGATAACCGTACCGGAAACGCTGTTAGGCACGCGCAGAGAAGAGTCTTTAACGTCAGACGCTTTCTCACCGAAGATAGCGCGCAGCAGTTTCTCTTCCGGAGTCAGCTGAGTTTCGCCTTTCGGCGTCACTTTACCGACCAGGATATCGCCACCGGTTACTTCCGCACCGATATAAACGATGCCGGACTCATCCAGTTTGGAGAGCGCGGCTTCACCCACATTCGGGATATCAGCGGTGATTTCTTCAGGCCCCAGTTTGGTATCACGAGATACGCAAGCCAGTTCCTGGATATGGATAGTGGTGAAGCGATCTTCCTGCACCACGCGTTCGGAGACCAAGATGGAGTCTTCGAAGTTGTAGCCGTTCCACGGCATGAACGCTACGCGCATGTTCTGACCCAGTGCCAGTTCACCCAGATCGGTGGACGGACCATCGGCCAGCACGTCGCCGCGCTCAATCGGTTCACCCAGAGACACACACGGCATCTGGCTGATGCAGGTGTTCTGGTTGGAACGGGTATATTTGGTCAGGTTGTAGATGTCGATGCCCGCTTCGCCCGGATACATTTCATCAGGGTTAACGTTAATGACAATACGTGACGCATCAACGTACTGAACCGTACCGCCGCGTTTCGCTACTGCGGTAACACCGGAGTCTACTGCCACCGCGCGTTCCATACCGGTACCTACCAGCGGCTTGTCAGCGCGCAGAGTAGGAACGGCCTGACGTTGCATGTTCGCACCCATCAAGGCGCGGTTAGCATCATCGTGTTCCAGGAACGGGATCAAGGAAGCACCGACGGAAACCACCTGCTGGGTGGAAACGTCCATGTATTCAACCTGATCGCGGCTGAACAAGCTGGACTCGCCTTTGTTACGGCAGGTCACCAGCTCATCGATGAAGTGGCCTTCTTCGTCCAGATTGGTGTTCGCCTGAGCGATGACGAAGTTGCCTTCTTCAATCGCAGACAGGTAATGAATCTCATCAGTCACAACGCCGTCGCGAACCAGACGATAAGGGGTTTCCAGGAAACCGTATTCGTTGGTCTGCGCATAAACGGACAAGGAGTTGATCAGACCGATGTTCGGACCTTCCGGCGTTTCGATAGGACATACGCGACCGTAGTGAGTCGGGTGTACGTCTCGAACTTCAAAGCCGGCGCGTTCACGGGTCAGACCGCCAGGGCCCAATGCGGAAATACGACGTTTATGCGTGATCTCAGACAGCGGGTTGTTCTGGTCCATAAACTGGGACAGCTGGCTGGAACCAAAGAACTCTTTCACCGCTGCCGAAATCGGCTTGGCGTTGATCATGTCCTGCGGCATCAGCGTGTCGAGATCGCCCAAAGACAGACGCTCTTTAACAGCACGTTCGACGCGGACCAAACCAACACGGAACTGGTTTTCAGCCATCTCACCGACGGAACGGATACGACGGTTGCCCAAGTGGTCGATATCATCCACTTCGCCTTTACCATTACGGATGTCGATGAGTTTCTTCATCACATCAATAATGTCTTCTTTGCTCAGGATACCGGAACCTTCGATTTCCTCACGCAGCAAAGAGCGGTTGAACTTCATTCGACCAACTGCGGACAAATCATAACGATCTTCGGAGAAAAACAGATTTTCAAAAAGCGTTTCTGCTGCTTCTCGTGTCGGCGGCTCACCCGGACGCATCATACGGTAGATCTCAACCAACGCGCTCAAGCGGTCGTGGGTTGGGTCGACGCGTACGGTCTCAGAGATATAAGGACCGTGGTCCAGATCGTTGGTGAACAGCGTTTCGATTTGCTTGTGACCGGACTGGCTCAGTTTGGCCAGTAGATCCAGCGACAGCTCCATGTTCGCATTCGCGAGCACTTCGCCAGTGCTTTCGTCAACGTAGTCTTTCGCCAGCACTTTACCGGCGATGTATTCCACCGGAACTTCAATGCTTTCGATGCCGTCTTTTTCCAGCTGACGGATGTGACGAGCAGTAATACGACGACCTTTCTCGACGTACACCTTGCCGTTGGCTTCAATATCGAAGGAAGCCGTGTCACCACGCAGTCGCTCCGGAACCAATTCCATCAACAGCTTGTTGCCGTTAATTTCATAGACGATTTTGTCAAAGAACAGGCCCAAAATGTCTTCGGTAGAGAAGTTCAATGCGCGTAGGATAATCGTCGCAGGCAATTTACGACGACGGTCGATACGGACAAACAGGTTATCTTTCGGATCGAATTCGAAATCCAGCCAGGAACCACGGTAAGGAATGATGCGTGCGTTATACAACACCTTACCTGATGAGTGGGTTTTACCCTTGTCGCTGTCAAAGAATACGCCCGGGCTACGGTGCAGCTGAGAAACGATAACGCGCTCAGTGCCGTTGATCACGAAGGTACCGTTGTCGGTCATGAGCGGAATTTCACCCATGTACACTTCTTGTTCTTTGATATCTTTAACGGTGCCTTCTGGCGCTTCACGCTCGTAGATCACCAGACGCAGCTTAACGCGTAACGGCGCAGAGAATGTGACGCCACGGATCTGACATTCTTTAACGTCAAATACCGGCTCGCCGAGGCGATAGCTCACATACTGCAGCTCGGAATTACCGCTGTAGCTTTTGATAGGAAATACAGAACGGAATGCTGCTTCCAGACCGTACTGACCTTCCGGATCTTGCTCGATGAATTTCTGGAACGAGTCAAGCTGGATAGAAAGGAGATAAGGCACGTCCAGAACTTGCGGACGCTTACCAAAGTCCTTACGAATACGTTTTTTCTCGGTATAGGAGTAAACCATAGGGTTCCTCAGCTCGCTGAAAAGTAGAACCTCTCTGTCCGTCCTAAAAATAAAGGACAGTTCATGCAACACCGTTTATATCGATCGAAAAGTGGAACACTTTTCGCAATACTTGTTTCTATCACTCTTAAACCATTTCGCTGCAGTCGAGTTCAGCGGTCAAAGCAGCTGAGGCGCAGTATATTAAGTCGTCGATAGAAAAAAATATTGTGGGTTAATCAATGGTCAAACAGTGTGAAACACCATTGATTCCCTACAGCGCAAAAAGGCTGGTGACTAAAAAGCCACCAGCCATCAGCCTGATAAATCAGGCTGCAACCTGTAAGTTAAATTTATTTAACTTCAACAGAAGCACCAGCTTCTTCCAGGGCTTTCTTCAGAGCTTCAGCGTCGTCTTTGCTGATGGCTTCTTTCAGAACTGCCGGAGCAGATTCTACCAGGTCTTTAGCTTCTTTCAGACCCAGGCCAGTCGCGCTACGAACTGCTTTAATAACTGCAACTTTGTTGCCGCCAACAGCAGACAGAACAACGTCGAACTCAGTTTTTTCTTCAGCAGCTTCAGCCGGGCCAGCAGCAGCAACAGCTACAGCGGCAGCAGCAGAAACACCGAATTTTTCTTCCATTGCGGAAACCAGCTCAACAACGTCCATTACAGACATAGCTGCTACTGCTTCCAGAATTTGATCTTTAGTGATAGACATAACAATTGTTCCTAAGAATCAGAAATAGTTTATACGTTAGCAAACACGATGCCAGTAAAAAGGGGCGATTAAGCCGCTTCTTTCTGATCGCGTACGGCAGCCAGTGTGCGAACCAGTTTGCCGGCAGCGGCTTCTTTCATGGTCGACATCAGACGTGCCAGTGCTTCTTCGTAAGTCGGCAGAGTTGCCAGACGGTCAATTTGAGCCGCCGGAATCAACTCGCCGTTAAAGGCTGCAGCTTTGACCTCAAAATTTGCATTCGCTTTCGCGAACTCTTTGAACAGACGAGCAGCAGCGCCCGGGTGTTCCATTGAGTATGCAATCAGGGTCGGACCGATAAACGTGTCTTTCAGGCACTCAAACTCAGTACCTTCAACTGAGCGACGCAGCAGCGTGTTACGAACAACACGCATGTATACGCCAGCTTCACGACCTGCTTTACGCAGTTCAGTCATTTTATCTACGGTAACGCCACGAGAATCCGCAACAACCGCAGACTGCGCGCCTTTGGCTACTTCGCTGACTTCAGCAACAATCGCTTGTTTGTCTTGAAGATTTAATGCCATTAGCTTTTGCTCCTGGATTTGGCCGGAGAAATCTCCGGAACTCACTTCACCTGTAGCCAAAACGACCAACAGGCGTTAACACACGGTGAGCAGAATCCAGTAAAGACAAGTCAAACTTTTCTTCAGGCTCTGTCACCGTCTACGCAGGAAGATTAAGCCTCTTTCGAAACACCTGCGGTCTTGGACGGAGGCCTGGATCAGGCCAGGCTCCAACCGAAAATTCTTCTTCAGTCCCACAAGTGGAACAATGCGGCGTGGGATTATAAGGAAATCCAGCGCCGCAGTAAAGAGGAACAAAAGCTATCAGTTAGCTACGGCGTTCAAACCGCTCTGATCGACAGCTAAGCCAGCACCCATGGTGGTGGACAGGCTAACTTTCTTGATGTACACGCCTTTGGCCTGAGACGGTTTGGCTTTTTTCAGCGCAACCAGCAGAGACTCCAGGTTTTCTTTCAGTTTGTCAGCGTCGAAATCAACCTTACCGATAGTGGTATGGATGATGCCGTTTTTGTCGTTACGGTAACGAATCTGACCTGCTTTAGCATTCTTAACTGCTTCAGCAACGTTAGGCGTTACAGTACCCACTTTCGGGTTCGGCATCAGGCCACGCGGCCCCAGGATCTGGCCGAGTTGACCAACTACGCGCATTGCATCCGGAGAAGCAATAACAACGTCGAAGTTCATTTCGCCTTTCTTGATCTGGTCAGCCAGGTCATCCATACCTACCAGGTCTGCGCCAGCAGCTTTAGCCGCTTCAGCGTTTGCGCCCTGAGTAAATACAGCAACGCGTACGCTGCGGCCAGTACCGTGCGGCAGCACGGTAGCGCCACGTACGTTCTGGTCAGATTTACGTGCATCGATGCCCAGATTTACGGCAACGTCAACGCTTTCTACGAATTTCGCAGTGGCCAGCTCTTTGAGCAGGGCAACGGCTTCGTTGATGTCGTACTGTTTAGTTGCATCAACTTTGTCACGGATCACGCGCATGCGCTTGGTCAGCTTAGCCATTTCTTAGTCCTCCACTACCAGGCCCATGGAACGAGCAGTACCTTCAATGGAGCGAGTCATCGCTTCCACGTCAGAACCAGTCATGTCCGCAGCTTTGGTTTCTGCGATTTCACGTACCTGAGCACGAGTTACTTTACCGACTTTGTCTTTGTTCGGCTTGCCAGAACCAGACTTGATACCAGCCGCTTTTTTCAGCAGAACGGCTGCCGGCGGAGTTTTGGTAACGAAGGTGAAGGAACGGTCAGAGTAAACGGTAATAACAACCGGGATCGGCAGACCTTTTTCAATGCTGTCAGTCTTAGCATTGAACGCCTTACAGAATTCCATGATGTTAACACCCTGCTGACCCAGAGCCGGACCAACCGGAGGGCTCGGGTTAGCCATACCGGCTGCAACCTGCAGCTTGACGTAGGCTTGTACTTTCTTGGCCATTTAACTTTCCTCGAATGGGTGATAGCGCTTCGTTTAGCGAAGCTCCCCGCAGTGATAAAAACGTTTTACACGTCAATAAACGCATAAAATAAAGGCGCGAGATAGTAGTCTATTTTCGCGCCATATACAAGCAGAAATTCTTAGTGGTAAATGCTCAAATCAGCCTTTCTCTACCTGACCAAAATCCAGTTCTACCGGGGTAGCGCGGCCGAAGATAGAGACAGAAACTTTCAGGCGACTCTTCTCGTAATCCACTTCTTCAACAACGCCGTTGAAGTCAGCGAATGGGCCATCGTTGACGCGGACCATTTCACCCGGCTCAAACAGGGTTTTCGGACGCGGCTTGTCGCCAACCTGCTGCAAGCGGTTCATGATGGCATCGACTTCTTTATCGCTAATCGGCGCCGGACGGTCAGAAGTACCGCCGATGAAGCCCATTACGCGTGGGACGCTGCGAACCAAGTGCCAGCTAGCATCTTCCATCACCATCTGCACCAGCACATAGCCTGGAAAGAATTTGCGCTCGCTTTTGCGACGCTGTCCGCCACGAATTTCCACTACCTCTTCAGTAGGGACCATCACTTCACCGAACAGATCTTCCATGTTGTGAAGTTTAATGTGTTCACGCAGCGACTGAGCGACGCGACCTTCAAAGCCAGAAAACGCCTGAACGACGTACCAACGTTTCTTTGGAGCTTCAGACATCTTAAAACCTCAGGCCAGTAATAAACGATACTAAACGGACCAGAATACCATCCAGTCCCCACAAAATCAGTGACATGACGGCAGTTACCGCAGCAACGATCAGCGTAGTATGTAGCGTTTCCTGACGAGTCGGCCATATGACTTTTCGAACTTCAGTACGAGCTTCACGCGCAAACAGAACGGTCGCTTTACCTTTCGTCGTCAATAACGCTATGCCACCCGCAACAGCGATCAGGATAACAACAGCCAATGCTCGCAGAGGCAGGCTCAACTCACGGTAATAATAATTACCGACAACCGCCGCGACCAGTAAAACAGCGACGATTAGCCATTTCAGCATCTCAAGCCCACGTCCACTACCCTGAGCTTCGGTATTCGCACTCATAAACCAACCTGTCACAATGATTCAGACAAATAATTTTTGCCCAGCATGAAGGGCAAACCAGACCGAATACTGCCTTTAAAGGAGAGATTCGGGATTACGCCGTTTATACAGAGCCCATCTCACCAATGATTATACTTCACAATCGCTGATGAGATAGGTTCTACCCTGACAGCGTAGAAAAAGGGCATCAAATGATGCCCTTTTATCGCGTGTTGCGTCAATTCTTATCAGCAATTAAGCGATAACTTTAGCAACCACACCAGCGCCTACGGTACGGCCACCTTCACGGATAGCGAAACGCAGACCATCGTCCATTGCGATCGGAGCAATCAGGTTTACAACCATCTTGATGTTGTCGCCCGGCATGACCATTTCTACGCCTTCCGGCAGTTCGATGGTGCCCGTTACGTCAGTTGTACGGAAGTAGAACTGCGGACGGTAGCCTTTGAAGAACGGAGTATGACGGCCGCCTTCA
>NZ_LUTP01000038.1 GCF_002111585.1 Lonsdalea iberica | reverse complement strand
CGACGTGGGGGCGGATGTCGAGTGCCATTGTTGCATCAAGGCCCTTTCCTCGGGATCTCGCAGCGTCAGCTCTCCGACGGAGCGATCTGGTTCAGTCGCGGCTACCGTGAAAAAGTGACTCAGACGACGCAGATGCCATTCCAACTCTCGCTCATGATAAAGCGCGGCGTTGGCGTTCAGGCATAGCTCGATTCCCTCGTTTTCCCCTCGGTCAAACAGCGTAATGGAGAGATCGTCTACCGGTCCCAGTAGGAGATTGTGAATTCTGGCTCTCGCGCCCTCAAAATAGAGCGAATCGTGATGGCAAGGAAGGATATTGATCAGCGTAGAAAACAACGTTTCACGCCCAGCAGCCATCCCCAGATCGGTCTTTAACGTTTCATAGCGGTAACGCTGGTGACGTGAGACTTCGAATACGGCGCGTTTTGCCTGCTGGAACGCGGTAGACAAGGTGGTGGTCGGACTCACACTCAGCCGCAACGGCAGCACATTGCTGACCATACCGGGGTGACGGCGCAACGCTTTGCCGACACGCGCCGTCATGGGCATTCCCAGCAGCAGGTCTTCACGGCCAGTGATCCGATGTAAGTACAGCGCGACCAAAGAGATCAAAACTTCCGGCAACGCCGCTTTACATTGCTCCGCTACACGGCGAAGCAGTTGATGAGTCTGCTCGGGAAGATATTGCTGCCGACGCACTATATTCACGCACCGAGCCTGCCTCCCGGATACGCTCACCGGCTCCGGCCTGTTCTCAAGCTGCTTCAGCCAGTATTCCCGGTCGTGACTCGCGCGGGGTGAAACCTCGTAGTCGCGCTCAATTTTCTGTGCCTGCGCAAGCCCGACAAAGTCGCCGTCCGGCACTAACGCCCCAGCCGAAAACGCGGCATAGCGCTCCGCGACCCGCTGAATCAACAGCGATGCGCTATAACCATCCATAACGATATGATGGTGACATTGGAAAAAGAGAAAATGTTTCGGCGCTATCTGAATCAGCGCGAACGAAAAGAGCGGCCCCTGCTCCAGGTCAAAAGGCGTGTTGCACGCCGCTTCCATCCACTGCTTCGCCTTCTCGATCGGATGACTTTCCTGACAAAAATCAAGTATGGGAAAACGCCAGGACGACGCCACAGACGTGGACTGAGTGACGTCGAGGGATGCAACATCTAAACACACTCGCAGGGATTCCATTTCCTGGACAGCGGTTCTTAGCGCCATTTCAAAACGTTGTGGGTTTAACGCTGCGGGGATGTCCGCATATTCGGCAACATTCAAGACTCGAGCCTGCGCATCAGGTTTAAACTGCTGAGCAAACCAGATACCTTGTTGCGCGCGACTCAAGGGATAAATGGGGGGTGTTTCCCGCTGCAAATACGGCTGCATATCGAAAATTGACATAGAACTCCTTTCTATTATCGTTAATTAGGCCGCTAATTAATACCACTTTCAGCCTAGTCATCCTTTTGTGTCCGGCTGTATTCATTTTCATTGCAATTATCACTTACTCATTAAATAACAACCGGACATAAAATTCATACAAACAACATAAACAACCTCAATAATGAGAGTTTGGGAAAGCGCCACAATAATAAATACAGAATTACCGGTTGAAGAAAAAATGAGATCACGAAAAAACAAAAACATATAAAACTTAACGTCTTATCATCGAGCTGACTTTGAGTTGATGACCGTCACGGATAAAAACATCTAATGGCGCAGAGTGAAGTCACGCCATTAAAACTCGTACAAGCAAACGCCCTTGAATTCACATCACAAACACAAACTTCCGGAACACATAAAAAAAACAACAGAATAAAAACCAACAAAAACAACAAGAAAAATATAATCAGCCAGAAAAAACCCTGTTGTTTTTGGCGTTTTTTTAATAATGAAAATCAGCCGCCGCTATTAGAAAACATGCGATTAATAAAAACAACCCCTTTAAAACCACCTATTCAATCAACCGCCATTAAATAAAATACAGATAAATCTTAAAAAATTAATTCAACTTCATACGGAATTGTATATTTACAATATATATTATTTATAAATACTTGAGCCACCGCCCATACTTTATTATTTTAAAGTCATCTAATTAAGGAAACTCATTAAGAAATAAGGCTATGAATATAACAACCTCACATGAATAACGTCTTATCAATGACTGCAATCCACTCCTCACTATTTAATAGTCGGTTATCGCGAATTATCTAAAAAGGTTATAAATTTGTCCGCAAAAGGTATCGCTTTTAAGAAACGAAATAAGAGTCCTGGAGAGAGGGATAGACGTCTTTTTTTGCACATCACGCAATGTAACAATGCTATTTTTTAGCCCGCCTTGCCCTGCTCACACCGACTATTTTCATCGGTTCTGCGCCCTATCATGTTAAGCCTGCCGAGGAAATAGACTCGTTGAGCCGTTTGCGGAATAAGGTGATAAGCGATTATCCGTGACGTTAGACGTTACCGAATGCATGAATTTTGCGCAAATGATGGGTGACCGATCACCCGTGAAAAGAAACGGTAACCCAGTTATGAGCTATCGCAATCATTACAACGGCAGATGGAGAACCGTTATTCATGCGTGTTCCACCACCTCACGGCTGAAGTTAAGAGAGTGAAAAAAACAGCGAATTAATTGCGTCATGCCTGGCGCTATGGGGCAGCCACTTAACGCAGAGAACGCCTACGCCATCAGACAAGGCGTCCAGCGAACCACCGTGCCGTGCCCCACCGCAAAAAGCGTGCGATTACTGCTCGGCAAGAGCGCATCAAATAGGAGAAGGTGTATCAAGGAAAGTGCCGAGGGGCGAAACATGAGGGGGAAATTAAATTAACTCATTGTAAATAGGTAACATTTTTACTTATAAGCCGATTGATACCTGCCACACGGAGACACCTTACATTCAACCGGTTACCACGAACAACTTGGCTCAATCAATGAGCAAACCACGGGTATAGTGAGTCAGCTTCTTGATAGGGGAAACCTGCCATCGTCGAGGATGACGTTGATAGCTCACAAGGGTTGCCCACGCTGAGTGAGCCACCACCCTCTCCAACAAGTCACTCAATTACTGGCAAGGCGCGTAACCTTTACGGGCGCTTTGCCACACCAAAAAAGCGAGTCCCAGCGCAATAAACGACATAATGGCCCCTGCCCAATTGGGAGAAGCCAAACCAAAACCGGCGGCAATGGTCACCCCGCCGAACCATACTCCCAGCGCATTGCCCAAATTAAACATACCAATGTTGACCGATGCGGCCATCGTTGGGGCTCCAGCATGGCTGGCGCGATCCATCACCAGCTTCTGAATCGGCGAGACCGTCGCAAAACCAAAAGCCGCCATGAGAAATACCGAAATGCCAGTGACCCACTGACTTTCGACTCCCGCCCAGAAAACCAGCAGAATCGCGCCCTGAGCAGCAAGGGTAACGAACAGCGTGCCGAAAAGGGAGCGATCGGCGAAACGTCCGCCGACCCAGTTGCCCACAGCAAGCCCCAAACCAAACAACACCATCAGCCATGCAACGCCGTCAGCAGAAAAGCCCGCTTCGTGAACCATCATAGGGGCGATATAAGTGATCGAGGTGAAAAAGGCCGCCGGGCCGAAAACGGTAATCCCCATGACGAGCAGCACCTGAGGCTCGATAAAGGCACGCAGTTCATTCCTCAATGCAATTGCCTTCCCTTTCTCAATGGGCGGGATCAGCAAAGCAATACTGGCCATCGTGAGCAGTCCAATACCGGCTATCACCCAGAAAACCAGTCTCCAGCTAAATGTCTGAGCAAGCCAAGTCCCTGCCGGAACGCCGACCAGGTTTGCCAGCGTCAGCCCCGAGAACATGAAGGCTATCGCGCTTGCCTGACGGCCAGGCGCCACTAATGACGCGGCTATAATCGAACCGATACCGAAAAAGGCGCCATGATTGAAGGAGGTGATAATACGGCCAGCAATCCCGATCGGCATCGTCGGTGCGATTGCCGTAATGATATTGCCCAGCGTGAAAATACCGGCCAACACTATCAGCATGGTCTTACGCGGAACCCTTGCGCCCAACACCGTTAACAGCGGCGCACCGACGAAGACACCGAGAGCGTAGGACGTCGCCATCATTCCCGCTTTAGGGATACTGACGCTATATTCTGCGGCAATTTGCGGGAGGATTCCGGCAATTACATACTCAGTAAGGCCTATACCGAATGCGCCGACGGCGAGGGCTAAAAGTGCTATGGGCATTGCAACTCCATCATCTATTTTATGAGTAAATTATGTTAGATAAAATCCAGCCTATTCAGACTGTTATTCTCTCGGACGCTCGTATGAACACATTCAATAAAGAAAAAGATGCTATTCGGCGGACAAAGCGTACACCGGCAGAACTTGACGCCATCAACCGATAAATATTAGGTGCGTTGGCGGAAAATGCAGGCCGAAGTGACACGGAGTTGAGCGAGATTGTGAATTTATCGGCTCCAGGTTCACGATGGTGAGAAGCGTCCGAAACGTGACGGTGTGGTCAAAGGAACCGTTGCGGTATTGGATGGCAGCAAGCGAGGAAGGACGCGATGAAGGTTGCTGGTATTCACAACCCGCAGCGAGTTACCCAGAGAGAACGCTATTCAGTTGAATGGGTTAATAAAAGCCATAACGCATTATTTAAAAAGGGGAAAGCTAAGTTCGTTGGCGTTCAGGAGAATTGATTTTTGGAGCGGGCGAAGGGAATCGAACCCTCGTATAGAGCTTGGGAAGCTCTCGTTCTACCATTGAACTACGCCCGCACGGAGAAGTGCCCGCATTATAGCGCTATCTGTTTGCCGGGCAAGATAAAAACCCGTCAAAGTGACTGCGTTTTAAGCAATTAAATGCGCTGAAAAAAGAATCTGAGGTACGACGTGGTCCTGCGGTAGGCCGCTGCCGACTATCGAGCCAAGGTTTATGCTGCAGTTATTTCTCTTCGCTAACGGTGGTCACACAGGCATACGGCGACATTCCTCGACCACGCGCGAAAACTCACGGCGCCAACAATCACGGTGAACGGCGCAGCCAAGCCCAGAAAAGAAAAACCCCACGCAAAGCGTGGGGCTAAGACGTTCATCTCAGCACGGTCTTCATCACACCGTGCTGAGAACGGACAGCCTCATACAATGAGGCTGTCGTCGTCATTATTTCTGCGGGCGCATGGCCGGGAAGAGAATGACGTCGCGGATGGTATGACTGTTGGTGAACAGCATCACCATACGGTCGATACCGATGCCCAGGCCCGCCGTCGGCGGCATACCGTGTTCCAGCGCGGTGACGTAATCTTCGTCGTAGAACATCGCTTCATCGTCGCCAGCATCTTTGGCGCTGACCTGCTGAGAGAAGCGTTCAGCCTGATCTTCCGCATCATTCAGCTCAGAGAAGCCATTGCCGATCTCACGGCCGCCGATGAAGAATTCAAAGCGATCGGTGATCTCCGGGTTTTCGTCGTTACGGCGCGCCAGCGGTGATACTTCCGCCGGATATTCGGTGATGAAGGTCGGCTGGATCAGGTTGCTTTCCGCCGTTTCTTCGAAGATCTCGGTCACGATACGGCCCAGACCCCAGCTTTTTTCGATCTTGATCCCCAGAGACTGTGCAATCGCCGTGGCTTTTTCCAGATCGTCCAAATCCGCTACGTTAGTTTCAGGGCGGTATTTGCAGATCGCTTCACGCATCGTCAGCTTCTCAAACGGCTTGCCGAAGTCGAAGGTCTGATCGCCATATTCCACCGTGGTGGTGCCCAGCACGTCCTGAGTCAGCGTGCGGAACAGCGTTTCCGTCAACACAATGAGGTCTTTATAGTCGGCGTACGCCATATAAAGTTCCATCATGGTGAATTCAGGGTTGTGACGCGGCGAAATCCCCTCGTTACGGAAGTTACGGTTGATTTCGAATACACGTTCGAACCCGCCGACCACCAGACGTTTCAGGTACAGCTCAGGCGCGATACGCAGGTACATATCGATGTCCAGCGCATTGTGATGCGTGATAAACGGACGCGCAGACGCACCGCCCGGGATCACCTGCATCATCGGCGTTTCCACTTCCATGAAGCCCTTTTCCACCATGAAGCGGCGGATAGACGCCATCACCTGAGAGCGAATACGGAACGTGTTGCGAGATTCGTCGTTAGCGATCAAGTCCAGATAACGCTGACGGTAGCGCGTTTCCTGGTCGGCCAGACCGTGGAATTTATCCGGCAGCGGGCGCAGGGCTTTGGTCAACAGACGGAGTTCGGTACAGTGAATGGACAGCTCGCCGGTCTTGGTTTTGAACAGTTTACCGCGTGCGCCCAGGATATCGCCCAGGTCCCACTTTTTGAACTGGGTGTTGTAGACGCCTTCCGGCAGGTCATCACGGGAAACGTATAGCTGAATGCGTCCGCCCACGTCCTGCAGTGTCACAAAAGAGGCTTTCCCCATGATGCGGCGGGTCATCATACGGCCAGCGACAGTCACTTCCAGCCCCAGCGGCTCTAACTCTTCATTGTCTTTATCATCGTAGCTGGCATGCAGTCGATCGGACGTCGTGTCGCGACGAAAATCGTTCGGGAAGGCCACGCCGGTTTCACGCAGAGCGGACAGCTTTTCGCGACGCGCCTTGAGTTCGTTATTAAGATCCTGCGCCTGTTCGGCACCCTGAGATTGTGGTTCAGACATGTGGATTCCTTATAGCCCCGCTTTTAAACTTGCTTCAATGAATTTGTCCAGATCGCCGTCCAGCACCGCCTGGGTGTTGCGTGTTTCCACCCCGGTACGCAGGTCTTTAATGCGGGAGTCATCCAGCACATAAGAGCGAATCTGGCTTCCCCAGCCAATGTCGGACTTGTTGTCTTCCAGCGCCTGTTTTTCAGCATTTTTCTTTTGCATCTCAAACTCGTACAGCTTCGCTTTCAGCTGTTTCATCGCCTGATCTTTGTTTTTATGCTGAGAACGATCGTTCTGACACTGGGTAACGATGTTGGTCGGTATATGGGTAATACGTACCGCGGACTCGGTCCGGTTAACGTGCTGACCGCCGGCGCCTGAAGCGCGATAGACGTCAATACGCAGGTCGGCCGGGTTGATTTCGATATCGATATCGTCATCCACTTCGGGATAGACGAAGGCCGAGCTGAAGGACGTGTGACGACGGCCGCCGGAGTCGAATGGGCTTTTGCGTACCAGACGATGCACGCCGGTTTCCGTCCGCAGCCAACCGAAGGCGTAATCGCCGATGATTTTGAGGGTCGCGGACTTGATCCCGGCCACTTCACCATCGGACTCTTCGATGATTTCAGTTTTGAAGCCCTTGGCTTCCGCCCAACGCAGGTACATACGTACCAACATGCTGGCCCAATCCTGCGCTTCCGTACCGCCGGAGCCCGCCTGAATATCAAGATAGCAGTCCGCGCTGTCGTACTCGCCGGAGAACATGCGGCGGAATTCCAACTGGCCGAGTTTATTTTCCAGTCCGTCGAGTTCAGCGCAGGTTTCGTTGAAGGTGTCTTCGTCGTCTTCTTCCACCGCCAATTCCAGCAGGCCAGAGACATCTTCCAGCCCCTGCGTCATTTGGTCGATGGTGTCGACGATCGCTTCCAAAGAGGAGCGTTCTTTACCGAGCGCCTGAGCGCGTTCAGGTTCGTTCCAAACGTCCGGCTGTTCCAGCTCGGCGTTTACTTCTTCGAGGCGTTCTTTCTTGGCATCGTAGTCAAAGATACCCCCTCAGAACCGCTGTCCGCTCAGACAGGTCCTGAATTCGGTTTTTTACCGGATTAATTTCAAACATGATGTTTAAGATCTTTTGTTGGTCAAAGGGATGACGAGTGTTCAAACGGCGAATTGTAACGGATCCACGCCGGGGTTTATAGCGATCCGTTCAGTTTTTAACAGCGGACGCGCACGACGAAAAGGCGTCTTTGCGCCCGCTGGATTCAGGAGAAAGCTCACGCTACAACGGCCACAAATGCTCGATCAGTAGCTGCACCGAACGCTTGCCGCGATACTCGTTCACGTCCAGTTTATAAGCCAGTTCCACCTGTCGGACGCTGCTGTCCGGCCACTGCGTGGTATCGACGTTGAACGCGATGCCATCCAGCAAAGGGCCTCCCGCCAGCGGTTCCACCATCACCTTGAGATGTCGTTCACCGACCAAACGCTGTTGCAATAGTCGGAAGCGGCCGTCAAAGGTCGGCTCGGGGAACGTCTGCCCCCAGGGACCGGCTTCCCGCAGTAGCTGCGCGGTACTCAGCGTCAGCTCGGGAGCGGCCAGTTCGCCGTCGGACCAGATAACGCCCTGTAGCTGAGAGGCATCCAGCCACTCGCCGACCAGTTCGCCAAAGCGTTGGCGAAACTCCTCAAAGCGCGCTTCTTCCAGCGACAGCCCGGCGGCCATCGCATGTCCGCCGAACTTCATCATCAGGCCGGGACAGGTGGTGTCCAATCGCTCCAGCGCATCGCGCAGGTGCAGGCCGGCAACCGAGCGGCCCGAACCTTTCAGAATGCCGTCGCCCGCAGGGGCGAACGCGATGACCGGGCGATGGAAACGCTCTTTGATGCGAGACGCCAGAATGCCGACAACGCCCTGATGCCACTCCGGGTGGTACATCGCCAGCCCGCAGGGCAGCGTCTCGCTACTGCGTTCCAGTTGTTCGCACAATTGCAGCGCTTCGACCTGCATCCCCTGCTCGATCTCCCGCCGGGTCTGATTGAGCGCGTCGAGATCGCTCGCCAGCATTCGCGCCTGAACGATGTCCTCACACAACAGCAGCGCCACGCCGACGGACATATCATCCAGCCGTCCGGCGGCGTTCAGGCGCGGCCCGAGGGCAAAGCCTAAATCGCTGGCGACGAGCTGAGTCGCCTCGCGGTTTGAGACTTCCAGCAGCGCGCGAATACCCGGTCGGCATTTACCCGCGCGAATGCGGTTCAGGCCCTGAGCCACGAGGATCCGGTTGTTGGCATCCAGCGGCACCACATCCGCCACCGTCCCCAACGCCACCAGATCCAGCAATTCCGCCAGGTTGGGCTCAGGCAAGCCATGCTGTTCGAACCAGCCGCCGTCGCGCAGCCGCGCCCGCAGCGCCATCATCAGATAGAACGCCACCCCCACGCCCGCGAGGGCCTTGGACGGGAAAGCGCAATCCGCCAGATTGGGGTTGATGATGGCCTCCGCCGCGGGCAAGGTTTCGCCCGGCAGATGGTGATCCGTCACCAGCACGTCAATCCCACGCTGATGCGCATCGTCTACGCCGGCATGGGAAGAGATCCCGTTGTCGACGGTGACGATCAACTGAGCGCCTTTCGCCGCCGCCTGGGCGACCACCTCGGGGCTGAGGCCATAGCCGTCCTCAAACCGGTTAGGCACCAGGAAGTCGATATGCTGACCGCCCATCCGACGCAGCGCCAGCACGGTCAGAGCCGTACTGGTCGCGCCGTCTGCGTCGAAGTCGCCGACGATCACAATACGTCGCTTATCCGCCAGCGCCGCTTGCAGGCAATCCACCGCTTTGTCGATCCCGGACAGTTGCCGGTAGTCCAGCAGGCCGCGCAGGCTGCGTTCCAGCTCTTGCGCAGCCTGAACGCCCCGCTGGGCGTATAGCCGACGCAGCAGCGGCGGCAACGTGTCAGGAAGATGATGACTCTCTACCGCCGGACGGCGGCAGAGCTGGGTTACGAAAGTCACGGGCGCTTAACCACCCGACTTCTGGGAGGCTTTATGCGCTTGCAGCATGCCGGCCATCTCTTTCGGATCCTGGTAACCCGGGATCACCGACCCGTCGTCCAGCACGATGGCCGGCGTTCCCTGAACGCCGAACAAGATGCCGAGTTGATAGTGCGCGGAAATATCGGTTTTGCAGGTTGCGGGCGAGATGTCGTCGCCTTTCATCGCCGCATCAAACGCTTTTTTGCGATCGGCTACGCACCAAATGGATTGCATATCCTTTTCCGTCTGAGAGCCTGCGCCCTGACGCGGGAAAGCCAGATAGCGGACGGTGATGCCCAGCGCATTGTAATCGTTCATCTGCTCGTGCAGTTTGCGGCAGTAGCCGCAGGTGATATCGGTAAATACCGTGATCACATGCTTTTCCTTCGCCGCCTTGTAAACAATCATCTGATCCTTCAGCGCTTCCAGCTTACCCATCAGAATAGAGTTGGTGACGTTCACCGGATTTTTACCGCTCACGTCATACAGCGGACCTTGCAACAGGTGTTTGCCATCATCGGTGATGTACAACACGCCGTTGTCGGTCAGCAAGGTCTTCATTCCTGGGATAGGCGCAGCCTGAATTTCCGCATTTTGCATCCCCAGACGGGTCAGTGAGTGTTGGATGGCGGCATCGTCCGCGCTGGCGCTCATGGCGGCGACGAGCAGAGAAAGCAGTAATGCACTCTTTTTCATAAATTGATCCTGTTCTTGGATGAGACGTCGACGTCAGCCAACATGGCTGATGCGCCCCACCCCATGATTCATCTGTCGGTCACGCCCGGGGATGATGCTGCTGATGCAGCTGCTTCAGGCGTGCCGTGGCGACGTGCGTATAGATCTGCGTCGTGGACAGGTCGCTGTGGCCCAGCAACATCTGCACTACGCGTAAATCCGCGCCGTGGTTCAGTAAATGCGTGGCAAAAGCATGACGCAAAACATGCGGAGAAAGTTTTGCGCTGTCAATAGCAGCAATGACCGCATAGTGCTTAATACGGTGCCAGAAAGTCTGGCGGGTCATCTGCTGCCCCCGGCTGCTGGGGAACATCACATCAATCGGCTTATCGTTGATAAGCCAGGGGCGGCCGTATTCAAGATATTGTTCCATCCAGTGCACCGCCTCTTCGCCCAGCGGCACCAGACGCTCTTTGTTGCCTTTCCCGATCACACGAACCACGCCCTGACGCAGGCTGACGTCGCTGATGGTCAGCCCTACCAGCTCCGAGACGCGCAGGCCGGTGGCGTACAGGACTTCCAACATCGCTTTGTCGCGCAGTTCAAGGGGTTTGTCGACACAGGGAGCATTGAGCAAGGCATCCACCTGCGCCTCCGTTAAATCCTTCGGCAATCGCTGCGGCAGTTTGGGAGACGAGAGCGTCGCGCTGGGATCGTCCGAGCGTTGCTTTTCGCGGTAAAGATACTGAAAAAGTCGCCGGGTGGCGCTCAGCAAACGCGCAGAGCTGGTCGCCTTGTAACCGCCTTCCAGCCGTTCGGCCAGAAAGGCCTGCAGGTCCACGGCTTCCGCCTGCAACAGGCTATTATCATGGTGCGCCAGCCAGTCCGCCAAAGAACGCAGATCCTGTCGGTAGGAAGCCAACGTGTTTTCCGCCAGATTTCGCTCCAGCCACAACGCATCCAGAAACTGTTCGATCAGGGGGTGATCCGGTGTCTGCATGGCGGCCTCCTCTGTTTCATGCTGGGGACTATTATGCCTGACAGGGCGTGAACGGGGTACAATTCGGTAATTGCTTTTATTTTTGTCATATCCTGCGGCAAAAAATGCGGCCTAAGGGATTATATCTTATGAATCGAGGGAAAAGCGGGACAGTTCCTAGCGCAGCCCGCGCCAGACGCGGCTCGGTGGTTTGAAAATAAGCATTTTCTATGCATAGAATACGCATTCTTGTTGTTAAAAAACTGAAAAAACTATGCAATCCTCCGTCGCATCCACTGTTGATGACAATCCGAGACCAGACGCCCCCGTAAACTCCCGCAATAAGGTTGTGGTTGCTTCTCTGGTCGGTACTGCCATCGAGTTTTTTGATTTCTATATCTACGCTACCGCCGCGGTGCTGATTTTCCCGCACATCTTTTTCCCTCAAGGTGATAACACTGCCGCAACACTCCAGTCACTGGCGACGTTCGCGATTGCCTTTATCGCTCGCCCCATCGGTTCCGCCCTATTCGGCCACTTTGGGGACCGCGTCGGACGAAAGGCCACGCTGGTGGCTTCGCTGCTGACAATGGGCATTTCCACCGTCGCGATCGGCCTGCTGCCGAGCTACGAAACGATCGGTATTCTGGCGCCGATGCTGCTGGCGCTGGCTCGCTTTGGTCAGGGGCTCGGTCTTGGCGGCGAATGGGGCGGCGCGGCGCTGCTCGCGACGGAGAACGCGCCGGCGCACAAACGCGCTTTGTACGGCTCGTTCCCCCAGCTGGGCGCACCGATTGGCTTCTTCTTCGCCAACGGCACCTTCCTGCTGTTGTCCTGGCTGCTGACGGATGAACAATTCATGCACTGGGGCTGGCGCGTTCCGTTCATTTTCTCCGCGATTCTGGTGCTGATCGGGCTGTATGTCCGCGTTTCACTTCACGAATCGCCGGTCTTCGCCAAAGCCGAACAGGCAGGTAAAAAAGTACGGATCCCGATGGGGACGCTGCTGAGCAAACACCTGAAAGCGACGATCCTCGGCACGTTTATCATGTTGGCGACCTACACGCTGTTTTACATCATGACCGTCTACTCGATGACCTACGGCACCTCGCCGGTTCCGACCGGGCTGGGTATTCCGCGTAATAACTTCCTTTGGATGCTGATGATCGCGGTGATTGGCTTCGGTCTGATGATCCCGGTCGCCGGCTACCTGGCCGATATCTACGGCCGCCGCCGCACCATGATTGTCGTCACCTGCAGTATGCTGGTCTTCGCCTTCGTATTCCCCTACCTGCTGGGATCGGGCGAACAGTGGTTAGTCATGGCGTTTTTGGTGCTGGGTCTGAGCATGATGGGCTTTACATTCGGACCTATGGGCGCGCTGCTGCCGGAGCTCTTCCCGACGGAAGTCCGCTACACCGGTGCCTCATTCTCCTACAACGTGTCGTCGATTCTGGGGGCTTCCGTCGCGCCTTATATCGCCGCCTGGCTGACCAGCAACTACGGGCTGTTCTACGTCGGCGTCTATCTGGCGGCGATGGCGACGTTGACGCTGATCGCGCTACTGCTGACCAAAGAAACCCGCCACCAATCTCTCGATTAAACGCCGTGGGCGAAGGCATCCGTCTTCGCCCCGATGCTTTTCCCACAGTCATTTGTGCTTTACGGGCGTAGTATACTTCGCCAGACTAACGCATTGACTGTGTGCTGCCGTGCTGCGGCAGCGCCTTACATTCACTTTCCCAACACACTGACGGCTTATGAAGATAGGACTTTTTTACGGCTCCAGCACCTGCTATACCGAAATGGCGGCAGAGAAAATCCGCGACATCCTGGGTGCGGATATGATCGAACTGAACAACGTCAAAGACGTCGATCCCCAACGTATGGAAGACTATGAAGCGCTGATCCTCGGCATTCCAACCTGGGACTTCGGCGAAATTCAGGAAGATTGGGAAGCCATCTGGCAGCATCTGCCGACGCTGAAACTACAGGGAAAGATCGTCGCGCTATACGGGATGGGCGATCAGTTGGGATACAGCGAGTGGTTTTTGGATGCGCTGGGTATGCTGCATGAGCAGCTAGTGCCGCTGGGCGTGAGATTCATTGGCTACTGGCCGACCGACGAGTACGATTTCATCAGCACCAAACCGCTAACGCCCGACGGCAAGCACTTCGTCGGACTGGCGTTGGACGAAGTGAATCAGTACGACATGAGTGAAGACCGCATCCAGCAGTGGTGTGAGCAGATCCTGCAAGAACTCAAAGCGCTACGCCAGTCTGAACAGGGGTAACGTCCGTTGCCGGGTTACGGTGATTTAACCGTATCCCGGCTCGTTTTTGCGGCCGTTAACGACGCTTCTGCGCCCACCATTTGGTGCGAGCGGCTGGCGTGAAGAAACTCCAGGCGATGAAGCGGCTCTGCTTCTGTCCCTGCGCCATATCCACGGTTTTAACGCTTTCCGCGCCCACCTCATCCAACACCCGATACAGATCCGGCAAATTCTCTTTGCGTGAGACCAACGACGTAAACCACAGGCATTGACGTGAAAAAACCGCACTTTCGCGAATCATCTGCGCGATAAACGCTTTCTCACCGCCTTCACACCACAGCTCATCTTCCTGCCCGCCGAAATTGAGCGGCGATCGTTTGTCCAGGCCGAGGTTGTGCAGCTTCCGGCGCGATCCCTGCTTCGCCTCGTTGGCGGAAGCGTGAAAAGGCGGATTGCACAGCGTCGCATCAAACAGCTCATTTTTATGAATGATGCCATTGAGGATAGCCTGACTGTCTTTCTGACGACGCAGACGAATTGCGCGGCTCAGGCCGGGGTTGGCGGCGATGGTCGCATTGGCCGCCTGCATGGCCTGCGCATTAATTTCGCTGCCGGTGAAGCGCCAATCGTATTCCCGGTGGCCGATCAGCGGGTAAATGCAGTTTGCGCCGCATCCTATATCCAGTACGGTGGCGTCATGCGGCACCTGAGACTGATTATCCTCGGCCAGCAGATCCGCGAGGTGATGAACATAATCCGCCCGTCCGGGGATCGGCGGACAGAGGAATCCCTCGGGTAAAAACCAGTGTTCAATCTGATAGAACTCATGCAACAGCGCCTGATTCAGCATTTTGACCGCGTCCGGATTGGCGAAATCGATCGACTCGTCGCCGTAGTCGTTCACACGAACGAACGGGATGAGCGCAGGGTGTGTAAGTTTCAGCGCGGTAAAATCGTAACGGCCGTGATGGCGGTTGCGTGGATGCAGCATGTTTTTCTGCGCGGCGCGTTTTTGTGCAGGCGTGGTCATCAGCTTCTCTCTTATTGAACGACGCGTAAGATACCCGCTGCGGCGAATCCCGTAAATCGCTGCAGGCTTTTTTCTCGCGCGGCGCTCTGACCGGCGGCGACGCTTGTCTTCGCCTATCGGCCCTAAAGAGACGTTCGAAAGAGGTCGCCAACGGTGGAGAGCGATAAAACGAAGACAGGATTGCTCAAGACTCAGAGCTTAAAGACCGAGCTGATTAGGGATCGGCAGTCCCCACGCAGAGTGCTTCGCTCGACGACCGTCAGGCCCCAGAGCCAGTGTCACGGTCCGAGCGATGATCCGGCGCGGTGGTCCTTCCGCAGCAAAAGCTGACGCAGGTGCCGCCACTCGTCCCGCCCCATACTGTCCGAAGAGAGCCATAGACGCTGTGCCAGGGCGGCGCCGTCCGCCGCGCGCAGCGACAGCAGAATACCGTTTTTAAGCATCCACGGGCGTTTGACGATACGCCACTCACGCTGCTGCCAGCGCAGATGATATTCGCCGTACAGCGAGATTGCGCCATGGCGGGATTTGATGTTGCGCTGGCTGCGAATAAATCCAAACATGACCAACGACACCAAACCTAGCCACAGCGGCGCATAACCGCTCGGCCACGGGGCCAGCAGAATCAAAAACACCATAATGCCGTGCGCCAGCAGAGAGAACAGCTGCATGCGCCAGGAAACTTTGAGATCACATTGCCACTGGGCCACGGTGTTTATTTCGCGTCTGAATAAGGGAAACCATGCGTTTAAGCTCCTGATCTGAAGGCTCGCCGTGATTCATCAGCCAGTTGAACAGATCGGGATCGTCGCACTGCAGCAGGCGTACAAAAGCGGTTTTGTCGCTATCGTTCAACGCATCGTAGTCATGCTCGAAAAACGGCATGATGGAAATATCCAGTTCACGCATGCCGCGCCGACAGGCCCAGTGGATGCGTGATTTATCATTGATATCCATATGATCGCTCACTTTGTTCAGTCATAGGCTTCAGTGTAACCCTATTTTGTTCGATGATATTAAACCAATAGTAATACTTTGACATATTTTAGCGCAGGAACCGCATCGGCATCGCTCACTCTGCGTAGCGCTCCGCGCATTCGCCCTCTCCGCCCAATAAGCGCTTGCAAACCCTTGCCGCTCTTTTACCATTAGGCGATTGCTGAATCCCCCTCATCGCAGGACCGTAACCATGGCTAATACAATTCCATCACACCCGTTATTCCCGTCCTCCGCCCTTCCCGCCACGCTATTGACGCTGGATGACTGGGGACTGGTCACCCTGATCGGACCCGACACCGTCAGCTATGTTCAGGGGCAGGTGACCACCGACGTGACGGCGCTACAGGCTAACCAACATGTGCTGTGCGCCCACTGCGACGCCAAAGGTAAAATGTGGAGCGCCCTACGCCTGTTCCATCACGGCGAAGGACTAGCCTATATCGAACGCCGAAGCGTGCGCGACGCGCAGTTGATCGAGCTGAAAAAGTACGCGGTCTTCTCCAAAACCACGATGGCGGCGGACGACGATAGCGTACTGCTGGGCGCCGCGGGGCAAGGTATTCGGGAGCAACTCGCACCATTGTTTGACGCATTACCGGATGCCGACAACGCCGTGGTACAGGAGCCGGGCGCGACGCTCCTGCACTTCGCGCATCCGGACGAGCGTTTCCTGTTAGTGCTGTCAGCCGAACGCGCGGCCACCGTGCTGGACGCGCTTGATGCTAAAACGCAGCGTAATGACGGCAAACAGTGGCTAGCGCTCGACATCGAAGCGGGCTACCCCGTTATTGACACGGCGAATAGCGCGCAGTTCATTCCGCAGGCAACAAATCTTCAGGCTTTACAGGGGATTAGTTTCCTGAAGGGGTGCTATGCAGGGCAGGAAATGGTGGCGCGCGCCAAGTATCGCGGCGCCAATAAGCGCGCGCTGCATTGGCTGGCCGGCACATCGACCACTGAACCGGCGGCAGGAGACGATCTCGAGCTTAAGCTGGGAGACAACTGGCGTCGTACCGGGACCGTGCTGGCGTCCGTGCGTTTGCACGACGGCCAGCTATGGGTACAGGCAGTGTTGAACAATGATTTGGAAGCCAACAGCGAGCTGCGCGTACGCGACGATAGCGCCAGCGCACTATCGATTCAGCCGCTGCCTTACTCGCTGGAGGAGTAAGCGACCGCGCATGCGGCCTCTGGGAAACGGCGCGCCGCATAGTTCGGGTGAAAGAATAGCCTTAGGGAATTTCACCGTGCGCCTGCTGCTGCCTGCAATGCATTAAGGCAAGGCCAGCACGACATCGACGTTTTCCGCTTTTTTGATGTGACGGGGTCAAGACAATGTCCGACGAGCGTGACCTCGCCTTACGCCAAAAGGCACGCTCGGACCTTTATTTTCAAGCGTTAATGTCCGATGTCAGCAAGGATGAGCTATATCCTCAACCGCCGTCCGCAGTGGGTGGCGTTGCCCCTGTGGGGTTAGACATAAAGATAGATCGCCAGAAAATGACACAAGCTGCCCCCCAGCACGAAGCCATGCCAAATGGCATGGTTAAAAGGGATCCGCTTGCTGGAATAGAAAATCACGCCCAGCGTATACACCGCCCCGCCAACTGCCAGCAGCACCACGCCGCCGAGTGAGAGCGTCACCGCCAGCTCATAAATTACGATCAGCGATAGCCAGCCCATGACCAGATACGTCACCAGGGAGAGGATCTCAAACCGGTGCGCAAATGCCATTTTGAAAATGACGCCCAGTAGCGCCAAACTCCAGATGGCAATCATCAGACCATACGCCAAGGGCGATTTGAGACCCACCATCAGGAACGGCGTATAGGTGCCCGCAATCAGCAGGTAAATCGCACAGTGGTCGAACTTTTTCAGCCAACGTTTGGCATTCTGATTGGGAATGGCGTGGTATAGCGTAGAAGCCAGAAACAGCAGAATCACCGTGCTACCATAGAGGCTGTAACTGACAATGGCCGTGGCATCGGCACCGTTTTTCTCCGCCTGCGTCAGCAGTAAAACCAGCCCGATGATCCCCAACACTAAACCGACGCCGTGGCTGATGCTATTGGCGATTTCTTCCGCCAGCGAATAACCCGAATTCAATACCTGCTTCTTCATGTTCCACCTCTTGAAAGATCCTTTTCGCCGCTCAGCGAGGACTTTTATCATGCAAAAAGCCTAGGCGGATGATGTTGCCGCAGCCAGAGTAACGGAGAATTATTTCAGTGTACACGCGTACGCTGAAATAATTCTAGTCCTTACGAATATGACTGCCCTTGCCTCCGATTCTGCATTTCAATGTCGTCGGTGTTGCCTTACAATTGGGCACTTTCCCTTCTGGAGATTATTCAGATGTCCCTTGCCGTACTGGACTTCGGTCCCCTGACTGACGTCGTCGCATTTTTGATGGAAGTCGATAAGCTCAAAAGCGTGAAACGCCGTTCCAAAGTGATTGGCACTGACTGTCAGGAAGATTCTGCCGAACACAGCTGGCATTTCGCTCTGGCGGCAATGAGCCTCTCGCCCTACGCGGGAGAAAACGTCGATATTCAGCGTGTCATTCAGATGGCGCTGATCCACGATATCGTCGAGGTCGATGCGGGAGACGTGCTGGTTTACGATCTTCAGGGACGCGCCGATGTACACGATCGCGAAGTCGCGGCAGCCATACGGCTGTTCGGTCTGCTGCCGGAACCCCAGCGCAGCCACTTCCACCAGCTGTGGCTGGAATATGAGGCAAGCGAAACACCGGACGCCCGCTTCGCGCTATTGATTGACCGCCTGATGCCGGTGCTGATGAACCTCCACAACGGCGGTCAGAGCTGGGTAGAGCACGGCATTCGCCTGGAGCAGGTGCTATCGCGCAATGCCTTTATCAGCGAAGTGTACCCAGAACTGTGGGGCTATCTCAGCCATCATCTGGAAGTCGCAAAGAGCAAAGGCTGGCTGAAGTAACCAGTTGCTCCCGGTCGGTTGTTTGTCACGTCAAGCGCGCAACCGACCGATGCGCTTCTCAGTCTTTCAGCGGCTTATGGGCCGTTTCTTTCGCCGACCACACGGCCCATAGCGTAAAAAAAAAGCGCCAGCGTCACATACAGCGAAACCGCCACTGACGTGCCGTAAGACGCAAACAGGTAAGTGATAATCAACGGCGCGAAGCCGCCGCCTACAATGCCCGCCAGCGTATAAGCCAACGACGATCCCGCATAGCGCACCTGCGTAGGAAATTGTTCGGTGATAAACGCCGCCTGCGGCCCGTACATCGACGCATGGATCAGCAGGCCGACCACCACCGCCAGACATATTTGCACCGGCTGCATACTATCCAGCAAAGCGAAAAAGACAAATACCCAAAGGATCGCCGCCAACGCGCCGCCCATACAGACAGGTCGTCGTCCAAAGCGATCGGACAGCATGCCGAACAGCGGGACGGCGATGGCATTGCCAGCCGCGCCCAGCATGGTGGCGGTTAACGCTAGCGGCCGCGGCAGTTTCAGCACCGTCGTCACATAAGTCAGGGTAAACACCACCACCAACGCATACAACACGTCGGAGCCGATGCGCGATCCCCCCGCGGTCAACAGCGAACGCAAATGCTGACTGAAGACTACGCGGACCGGCGCCTGCGTAATGTGTTGATTTTTCTCCAGCTTGAGAAAGGCGGGCGTTTCACCGATGCCGCTGCGCAGCCACAGGCCGAACACGACCAGCACCAGACTCAGCAGGAACGGAAGACGCCATCCCCACGCCTGGAAGCTGTCCGGCGACATGGCGAGCGTCGCCAACGTAATAAGACCCGTGCCGATGAGCGTGCCGCAGGAAGGCCCCACCTGCGCAAACGAGGCGTTGCGCCCACGCTGATGCGGCCTGCCGTGCTCCATCGACAGCAATACCGCGCCTGCCCATTCACCGCCGAGCGCAATGCCCTGAATAAAACGCAGCGTGACCAGCAGCACGGGACTCCAGATCCCCCAGCGAGAATAGCCAGGCAGCAGCCCCATTAACGCCGTCGTCACTCCCATGATCACCAACGTGGCAACAAGCACGAAACGCCGCCCCAGCACATCGCCCAGATGGCCGAAGATAAGCCCGCCGACTGGCCGCGAAATATACCCGACGGCATAGGTGGAAAAAGCCAGAATCGTCCCTATCAGCGGGTCGAACGACGGGAAAAAAATATGGTTAAAAACGAGCGCCGCCATGATGTTGTAGACGGTGAAGTCATACCACTCCAGCGCGGTGCCGATAGAACTGGCCGCCGCCAGCTTGCCGGTATTTGGCATTACAGCATCGAGCGACTTGTGCTCTGTCGACGTTTTGGTCGTCACATTCGCCATCTTTTCACCTCCTGTGCGATAAATGGCCGATTCATGGCCCCCATACGAAAAATCATCAGGAAATGACTAGCAAGGTTTGTGCCGCCAGCCCAGCTCACCTGCAACGTTGCTGGGCATGCCCACCTCGGGGGTGATAACAATTGAACCGTGATTTAAGAAGCGACTCAGCATCGCGACGTACTTAGCGCCGTGTCCGGTAACGATAGGTGCAGGTGGTGCCCCCTATAAACCCGACGCGTATCAAATTCATATGTAAATGCGCTATACCCATACGACACCCTTGGTTGCACTACCGGGAAGCAGAAATATAAGGAAATAAATAAGAGGTGAGAGGTGAGAGATACGAAGTAAGCCTCGCCTTAGCCCGAGGCGCGACTCCCTTCGGTAAATACGTCGATGCGGTAAGAGGACCAGCATGAGTCGCTCTGAACGCGTACTCGTGCCGTCGGACGTCGACCACCGGTTTCGGCAACACAGTCATGACATCTGTCGAACCCAAGACGCGATGGGGACTCACCTTACGGCAAGTCCCCGTCCTTCCCTTCAAATCAGCCCATGAGCAGCGAAGGCGAGACGCCGTCACACATAGTCACTGACGGGAACGCAGGAGCAGAACAGGTTGCGATCGCCGTACACGTCGTCCAGACGTTTAACGGTCGGCCAGAACTTATTCAAGGCGCCCGCTGGGAACACGGCCAGATCGCGCCCATAAGGGTGAGTCCACTCGGCGACCAGCTCGGTTTGAACATGCGGCGCGTTGACCAATGGGTTATCGTCCAACGGCCACTCCCCACGCTTCACACGGTCGATCTCTTCCCGTATCGCCAGCATCGCATCGATAAAGCGGTCCAGCTCTACCTGACTTTCCGACTCCGTGGGTTCAATCATCAACGTACCCGCGACTGGGAACGACATGGTGGGCGCATGAAAACCGTAGTCGATTAGCCGCTTGGCGATATCCAATTCGCTGATCCCGCTGGCTTCCTTCAGGGGGCGGATGTCCAGAATGCACTCATGCGCAACCCGGCCACCGAGGCCGCTGTAGAGCACCGGGAACGCCGACTGTAGTCGTGCCGCCACGTAGTTGGCGTTAAGAATGGCGATCTGACTGGCCTGCTTCAGCCCCTCTGCGCCCATCATGCGGATGTACATCCAGCTAATAGGCAGAATTGAGGCGCTACCGAACGGCGCGGCCGAGACAGCGCCCTGCGCGGTCAGCACGTCGCCAATTCTCACCACCTGATGCCCCGGCACAAACGGCGCCAGATGCGCTTTCACGCCTATCGGCCCCATCCCCGGCCCACCGCCGCCGTGAGGGATGCAGAAGGTTTTGTGCAGGTTGAGGTGAGACACGTCCGCGCCGATAAAACCGGGCGAAGTAATGCCCACCTGCGCGTTCATATTGGCCCCGTCGAGATACACCTGACCGCCATACTGGTGCACAATCTGGCACACTTCGCGGATGGTCTCTTCGTAGACGCCGTGAGTCGATGGATAGGTCACCATAATACAGGCCAGCAGATCCCCGGCCTGTGCCGCTTTCTCCCGCAGATCGTGCATGTCGATGTTGCCCTGCTTGTCGCAGGCCACCACGGCCACATCCATCCCCGCCATGTGCGCGGAAGCCGGGTTGGTGCCGTGCGCGGAGCTGGGGATCAGGCAGATTCTGCGCTGCGACTCATTGCGGCTTTCATGATACCGACGAATGGTTAGCAGGCCGGCATATTCGCCCTGCGCGCCGGAGTTCGGCTGCATGCAGACGGCGTCGTAGCCGGTCAGCAACACCAGCCACTCGCTGAGCATCGAGATCATCTGGCGGTAGCCCTGCGCCTGCGCTGGCGGGCAGAACGGGTGCAGCTCGGCGAATTCGGGCCAGGTGATCGGCAGCATTTCCGCCGCCGCGTTAAGTTTCATCGTGCAGGATCCCAGCGGGATCATCGCCTGATTGAGGGCCAGATCCTTGTTTTCCAGACGGTGCAGGTAGCGCATCATCTCGGTTTCGCTGTGATAGCGATTAAACACCGGGTGCGTCAGGATATCGTTCGTCCGCAGTAGCGCGGCGGGCAATGAGTCCGTTCGGACGCTTACGTCGCGGTCCAGCACGTCGATATCCAGACCGTGGTCGTCCCCCAGCAAAATGGCAAACAGTGCCAACACATCGTCGCGCGTCGTGGTTTCATCCAGCGAGATCCCCACTGCGCCTTCCAGATCGCAGCGCAGGTTGACGCCGAAACTAAGCGCCCGACTCAGCGTCGCCGCCTTATCGGTCACCGAGACGGTCAACGTGTCAAACCAGCGGGTATGCCGTAGCGTCACGCCGTGCTGTTGCAGACCGGCGGCCAGAATGTCGGTCAGACGATGAATGCGTCGGGCGATGCGCGTCAACCCTTCCGGTCCGTGATATACCGCATACATTCCCGCCAAATTCGCTAACAGTACCTGGGAAGTGCAGATGTTGGAGTTAGCCTTTTCACGGCGGATATGCTGTTCGCGCGTCTGCATCGCCATACGCAGCGCAGTGTTGCCCGCGGCGTCGCGGGAGACGCCGATAATACGGCCCGGCGTCGCGCGTTTGTACTCTTCGCGACTGGCGAAGAACGCCGCGTGCGGACCACCGTAACCCATCGGCACGCCGAAGCGCTGCGCGGAGCCGAACACGATGTCCGCCCCCTGAGCGCCAGGAGCCTCGAGCAATACCAACGCGAGCAGATCCGCCGCGACGCAGGTAATGACCTTGCGTTCATGCAGTTCGGCCAACAAAGCTCGATAGTCATGCAGTTCGCCGGTCGTACCCAACTGCTGTACCAACACGCCGAAGATGCCATCATCGTTCAGCGCGTCCTGCGGATCTCCGGTCACGATGTCAAAGCCGAAGGTCGCTGCGCGCGTTTGGATGACATCCAACGTTTGCGGATGTACGTCCCTCGCCACGAAAAAGCGATTGGCCTGCTTGAGCTTGCTGACGCGTTTGGCCATCGCCATCGCTTCCGCCGCCGCGGTCGCCTCGTCCAGCAGCGAAGCGGAGGCCACCGGCAGGCCGGTCAGATCCTGCGTCACCTGCTGGAAATTGAGTAGCGCTTCGAGCCGCCCCTGAGACACCTCGGGCTGATAAGGCGTGTAGGCGGTATACCACCCCGGATTTTCCAGCACGTTACGCAAGATTACCGGCGGCATCTGGACCCCGAAGTAACCCATGCCGATGTAGCTTTTATAGATCTGATTCCGGCTAGCGATGGTCTTCAGCTCCGCCAGCGCCTGATGTTCCGTGACGGCATCCCCCACGGCGGGCGGGCTGGGTAGTTGGATATCCGGCGGGACGATCTGCTGGATTAGCTTATCCAGCGATTCTGCGCCGACCGCCGCCAGCATCTCTCGTTGCTGCGCGGCAGTGGGACCGATATGGCGTTCAACGAAAGCGCTATGGTGTTCAAGTTGACTGAGAGTCTGGGTCATTACGACATTCCTGCATCAAACCACATCCAGCGAGCGCCGCTCACGGCGCCCCGAAAGATCGCCCAGCCGGGCGACAACGACGACTAGTGCCCGTCGTCTTCTTCATCCAGCAGCGTCTGATAAGCGGCGGCATCTAATAGATTGTCCCACTCTGCGCCGTCGGCGGGCTTGATACGAAATAACCAGCCACTGCCGTAGGGATCGCTGTTCACCTGTTCCGGCGCGCCTTCCAGCTCGCCGTTGGCTTCCACCACTTCGCCGCTCAATGGGGTATAGACATCCGATGCGGCTTTAACCGACTCCGCCACGGCGCACTCGTCCCCGGCATTAAACTGGCTGCCCGCATCGGGCAAGTCGATAAACACCATATCGCCCAGCAGCGCCTGCGCATGCTCCGTGATCCCGACACGATAGGTGCCGCCCTCCTCCTCCGCGACCCATTCATGAGACGAGGTATATTTCAATTCCGCCGGTACATTGCTCATTGCCACTTTCTCCTTTGTAGACTCAACGGTTAAATCTCAATCAGGGCTTTTCCTGCACGGACAAAATTAGGCTTCGTCACCCGGACGGGGACTTGGCGCTGACGTATACGCACCACCGCCTGTTCACCGATACCTTCCGGAACCCGGGCCAGCGCGATGCTGACGCCCAGAGTAGGCGAGAACGATCCGCTGGTGATCACGCCTTCGCGAACCGCGCCGCCGGCATCGGTGAAATGCACCGGCAAGCCGTTGCGCAATACGCCTTTCTCCGTCATCACCAGTCCGACCAACCGATCGGTGCCGTGGGCACGCTGACGCTCCAAAGCTTCACGACCGATAAACTGACGATCTTCCGGCTCCCAGACGATCGTCCACCCCATATTCGCCGCCAGGGGAGAAACGCTTTCATCCATATCCTGTCCATACAGATTCATGCCGGACTCGAGACGCAGGGTGTCGCGCGCGCCCAGCCCCGCAGGCTGAACGCCCTCCGCCAGCAGCTGTTGCCACAGGCCGACCGCATGTGCTTTCGGCAGCGCGATTTCATAGCCAGACTCACCGGTGTACCCGGTGGTGGCGATAAACCAGTCGCCGCTCTGTACGCCGAAAAACGGCTTCATGCCGGCCGTATCTTTGCGCTGCTGCGACGTCAGTAATCGCTGTACCTTTTCCTGAGCCAGCGGCCCCTGAATCGCGATTAGCGACAGATCGTCACGCTCCTGAATTTGCACCATGAAAGGTTTGGCCTGCTCTTCTATCCAGGCCAGATCTTTTTCTCGCGTGGCCGAATTCACCACCATTCGGAAAAAGTCTTCTTTTAGAAAATAGACGATTAAATCGTCTATCACGCCGCCAGAGGGGGTCAGCATGGCGGTGTAGAGCGCTTTACCGGGCTGCGTCAGCCGGGCCACGTCGTTCGCCAGTAGGTGGCGTAAAAACTCGCGGACGCGAGCGCCATGCAAATCGACGATAGTCATGTGCGATACATCGAACATTCCGGCACTCTTACGCACCGCGTGATGTTCCTCCAGCTGTGAGCCGTAATGCAGCGGCATCATCCAGCCATGAAAATCCACCATTTTGGCGCCGTCGGCCAAATGTTGTTCATACAACGGGGTTTGCTTTGCCATCTTTTCCCTCTACGTTAACCGTGTTGGTTACAGCGGATGCGTCCAACGCAAACGTGATTTCTTCCTTTGAACTTACCACCGATGTGGGTTCTTAACCACACGCCCTGCCATAAGTAAATCTATATAATAACGTTTAATGAACGCGTGATTGCCTCTTCGCCATATCCAATTTTTTCACTATTAAAAAGATGATAACCAGAAGATATGAACACACAAGCTCAACTTATCGCTCAAAAACAATAAAAATCTTCATGCACGCCCTATTTCTGAATAAAGCACAGAAACAAAATACATTAGATAATATAATGCGAAAAAGTGCGTAAAATTAGATTATTTCAGGCAAGGATGGAGGCAGTGCTGAGTAGTCAGCCAAGGGACTTTGCGGCCGAGTTCGAACGCGATGCGAACCCCATCACGCTTTGATGCCATCCAGAAAGCGCACGCACGAGCACAACCGTGAAGAAGGGGGATGAAATGAGTGAACACAGGGAAAATAAAAAGGCGGCGCACCGCTGGTCTGTCATGACCGTAGTGTACCGCCCGCAACGAACGCGACTGACTTAGATCAGATGCGCGATGTTGACGTTTTCCATCAGATAGTGGTTGTCGGAGTAATCCACCGGAATCGCGATCACCGCCGGTCCATCGACATCCATCGCCTGATGCAGTTTTGGTATCAGCTCTTCAGACGACTCAACCGCAAAACCTTTCGCGCCGAAGGCTTCCGCGTAGGCTTTGAAATCAATCGGTCCGAACTTGACGCACGAGCCGCGGTTGTATTTCTTCTGTTCCTGAATTTCAACCATGTTATAGGCGTTATCCACCCAGATGATATGCAGGACATTACAGTTCAGACGAACCGCTGTTTCCAGCTCCATGCTGGACTGCATAAAGCCACCGTCGCCAGATACCGACAGTACTTTCTGGCTCGGATTCACCAACGCGGCCGCAATCGCCCACGGCAGCGCCACACCCATGGTCTGCTGACCGTTGGTCATCAGCACCTGACGTGCGCGGAAGCTGTAAAGATAACGCGCCAGCCAGATATGGAAGCTACCCATATCGACGCACAGCGTGACGTCTTTGTTCACCAGATCCTGCATCGCACGGACCAGGCGCAGCGGATGGATAGCGAAGCCGTTCATGTTGATGGCGTGAGTCGCCAGCTGATGACGCAGTTCGCGACGCTCTTCCAATATTCCAATGGAATCGGAAGACAAACTGATCGGCGAATTCAGCTGTTCGTTCAGCATATCGATGGTGATGCAGATGTCTCCTACCAGCTCCAGATCCGGACGGTAGTCGCATTCCAGCTCGGACGGCAGCACGTCGATGTGCACCAGCGTCGCATTGCCGGTATTCCATAGCGCCGGCGCGTATTCGACCGGGCTGTAACCGACGGTGATGATCAGGTCGGCTTGCTGCAACAGCTTATCGCCCGCCTGGTTGTTGAACAGACCGACACGACCGGCAAAATGGTCGAAGTGCTGCTGATCGATCACACCGGCAGCCTGATAGGTGCTGGTGACCGGCAGCTGGCTGCGGTGTAACAGGCGACGCAGCGCATCCGCATTCTTCGGCTGGCTAGCCATCAGGCCCAGCAGCAGGATCGGGTTTTTCGCTTTTTCGATCATCTGCGCAACGCGTTTAACGTCCGCCAAAGGCGCACTGTTTAGCGTCGGCAGGTTTGTCGCGGCCAGCACAGGGCTGGTGACCGGATCGTTGACGATATCTTCCGGCAGGCTGATGAATGAAGCGCCCGGACGACCAAACTCAGCGGCGCGGAAGGCGTTGGCCATCACTTCAGAAATCGCCGAAGAAACTGGAATTTCCGCGCTGAATTTCGTGACAGGCTTGAACAGGCTAACCGTATCCAGGCTCTGGTGCGTCAGTTTCAGTCGGTCGGCGCGTTTCACCGCACCACCCAGCGCAACAATCGGGTCGCCTTCCGAGGTCGCCGTCGCCAGACCTGTTACCAGGTTGGAACAGCCCGGACCGGAAGTCACCATCGTAACGCCCGCTTTCCCCGTCAGACGGCCGATTGCCGATGCCATGAACGCCCCATTGGCTTCATGACGTACGGGGATGGTCTGGATCGTTGAGTCAACAAGAGAATCAAAAACGCGGTCGACTTTGGCGCCAGGAATACCGAAGACGTATTTGACCCCCTCCTGCTCCAGATGTTTAACGATCAGATCCGCACCGCAAGCCCAGTGCTGTTGACCATCCTTATTTTCCATAACATTTTTCCTATGCATTTTTGTGCTTTCTTTTCAGTACCTTGATGAACTTTAGCTTTCCACGGAGTGGATGACGCTATCGAGATCTTCAGGGGACAAATTGGCTCGCAGAAAATCCTGGTCCAGAGGCAGGTCGATGACTAATTTGGCAATGGTGCCAAATTGCAGCACGCCGTTCTCCAGGCGGTAATCCAGGATATGTCCGCCGCCTTGTCGGCTATCAGTGATAAAATGCTCGTGATAGCCGGCGACATTGATCCCCTGAACATATGCAGGGCTACGGAAACCGATAACGTTGCCCGTGCAGTTGTCGAAACGGAAAGTCGGTTGCTGGGCGATAGCTTCCAGCATCGGTTTATAAGGTCGTTCCTGGCGAGGTACCGTACGAGTTTCGACGTAGCTGAAGCAGCCATCGATTCGTAAAGCACAAAAAAGATTGTCTGTTGCAACAAAATCATCAATACGCTGATGAAGGTCCTCACGACTGATCGCACGGTCAAACTGTATCTTTTCAGTCGGACGGAAGAAGGTCATCACGGCAAAGGGCGTTTTCTGATCGGGCTTGGCGCGCGCGCGCGCTGCCATCGGAGCGCAGCTGGAAAATACGGCTTTCCATTGCCACCAGTTCTCCGTCAAGATCGTTAAACGTGCCTAATCCGAAATCACCATGTTCAAGCAGATCCGCCATGGTTGTACTGCCTTCGTACACGCCATTTATCAAACCGCTCATCAATGAGGTTTGATAGATCTGACACTCTGGGTGGTGTTTTTGGTGCTGATGGACGAAGTTGGCAAGCTCTGCCATACAGGGGTCAACGCAGTTGGAATCTTTCATATCCCTTCTCTTCCGACGAGGTACGACATAAATTTAATTAATGTTTCCCTTGAATATTGCTCTCGTGAGATTCAAAGTTCCAATATAAAAACGTGACTATTTGGAGATCTAAAATATATGGAGTTACGTTATCTGCGCTATTTCGTCGCC
The DNA here is from genome assembly GCF_002111585.1 of Lonsdalea iberica. Taxonomy (GTDB): domain Bacteria; phylum Pseudomonadota; class Gammaproteobacteria; order Enterobacterales; family Enterobacteriaceae; genus Lonsdalea; species Lonsdalea iberica. Next base: position 2,040 of record NZ_LUTP01000038.1, on the reverse strand, counting down.
GTTGCATCCACTCGACACTTCACCCGCGCAGCTGAATCACTAGGGATATCGCAACCTCCGCTTAGTCAGCAAATACAGAAGCTTGAACGTGAAATCGGGACGCCTTTGCTGAAGCGAATGACGCGCGGCGTGGAGATGACCGAAGCAGGAGAAGCCTTTTACCAGGACGCCAAGCAGATACTCGAACTGACCGATGCCGCGATGGATCGGGTGCGGTGTATCGCTCGCGGAGAGAGCGGCGCTATTAATGTGGGGTTTTCTTGCGCAGTTACCTTCCATCCATTGGTGCTGAAAATGCTGCGGCTCTACCGTCAGCGCTTCCCCAACGTGCAGATGCAGCCGCAAGAAGAACACATCAATGAGATTCTGGAGAGCCTGCGCAACCGCAGTACGGACATTGCCTTCGTGCGCCTGCCCTGCGACATCGGCGACGAGTTTGACGGTGAAATTCTGGTAGAAGAGGACATGCGGCTGGTGTTGCCGGACAACCATCCGCTCAGCGATCAGCAGGAAGTGCATCTCAGCCAGATGGCGTCAGAACCGTTGATCATTTTCCCGCGCGAGCTCTGTCCTAGCCTGCACGACATGATCATTCGCGCCTGCTATCTGGCCGGTTACCAGCCTAAAATCAACCCGCTGGCGCCGCATATCACGGCGACGATCAGCATGGTCGCGTCCGGCTTCGGCATCACGTTCATTCCGGAATCCCTATCCTGCATTCAGGCCGGCAACGTGACCTATCACAAAATCGACACGCCCCATCTTAATACGCAGATTGCGGTTATCTGGCGCAAGCACGATACATCAGCCACTCTGCATAATATGGTGCAACTGCTGCACGGCCACGAACAGGAAAAGTAAGCTCGATCCGTCGCTGACGCCTTGAACGCGAGATCACGGCGAGCCTGACATTCAGGCTCGTCTGATAATCGTCGCCGGCGGTCGCGATGACGGAACGTTCAGCGCCCCAGTAACAAGTTCTCAATTCATAGCAAGACGCGATGTAGGTTCTGTCCGTCGGCTTGTTGTCGTTGACCTGCGCGTAAGCCCCTTTGAGCGAGGTATTCCAACTGCCCAGATCGCTCCGGGCAGAGGCTTCAGACGGCGTCACAGGGAACAGTTGCAGCGAATGGGCATCGTCAGCCCACTGCTTGCCGATGTGGCGCACGTCAACGCCCAGATGGATGCCTGCGCCCGCATCATACTGAGCCCACAATGACTCATCGGCTTCGGCGCCAGCACCGGCGTGGTGCCGGCATTGCCCCCCACGGTCACGTTGTATTTCACTTTGTAGTCGGTGTAACCCGCGATGACGCTCAGGCGTTCGGTAAACAGCGTCCTGGCTTCCAGCTACTGGGACTGCACTTTGCGTTGCCCGCGATGCTGCGGGTCGCGACGTCGCTTTGCGCCATCTCGTACACCGCCGCGGTATATAAGGCCTTGGTGCCCGGCGGCCAGATGACCCTGCCCGGCATAAGTTGTATTCAGAAAGGTTTTCTATATGATAGTAATTATCATTATCGTCATGGTGAGAGACTATGTTGACCGCGATGATTGCCGCCTGCGGGCTATGGGGAATCACTTGGTACTTCGGTAAACCGCTTTTCAGCGCCTGGGGGATTCTGGTTCCCGTGACGTTGATGCCTGTGCTGCTACTGCCCGGCATCGACCTGCACTCACTGAAATACATCGTCACCCTAGCCATGCTGGTGACGCTAGGGATGCTGTTTCATGAACGATTGCGCCACTATTTGCTGCTGCCGTCCTGCATTGCGCTGGTAGGCGGACTGACGGCGCTATCCGTGACGCTGCGCGGCATATAGCGAGAATACAAAGATATAGATGGAAATAAGAAAAAGAGATTTAGGGAGGTAATCGTGAGGATAAAGCCAGGAGAATAATACGTGGTGCGAAGAGAGGGACTTGAACCCTCACGTCCGTTAAGACACTAACACCTGAAGCTAGCGCGTCTACCAATTCCGCCACCTTCGCACATGAGATTTTCTACGTATTACATACTGCGCGATCTGTATCACCAGC
>NZ_LUTP01000037.1 GCF_002111585.1 Lonsdalea iberica | reverse complement strand
CTGCGGCGCGGCGGCCCACTGTTCAAGCAGCGCGGCCTGCTGGGCGCGGCTGGCGGCGGCGAATTCCGCGCCGTCTCCCGCCTGCGCCAGCCAGGACAGCAGCAACATCAGCGCACAGAAATAGCGGTGAATTTTCATGATGGTGTTCCCATTGGGGTGCGCGGGTAAACGGCCTTGACGCCGACAGCGGGAGAAAGGCCGTGCCGCTTACTTCGTTGATTTCACCGGATGGTTGGGTTTCTGGTCGTTGCCCGCGATATAGGGGCTCCAGGGTTGGGCGCGAACCGGTTCGTCGGTCTGCCACACCACGCTGAATTGACCGTTCTCTTCCACTTCGCCAATCATCACCGGCTTATGCAGATGGTGATTGGTCGCATCCATGGTCAGGGTGAAGCCGCTCGGCGCGCCGTAGGTCTGTCCCGCCATCGCCGCCCGCACTTTATCCACGTCCGTGGTGCCGGCTTTCTCGACGGCTTGCGCCCACATATGGATGCCGACGTAGGTGGCTTCCATCGGGTCGTTGGTCACGACGGTATTCGCGTTCGGCAGATTATGGGCCTTGGCGTAGGCGCGGTAGTCCGCCACAAACTTCGCGTTGGTCGGGTTGTCGACGGACTCGAAATAGTTCCAGGCCGCCAACTGACCGACCAGCGGTTTGGCGTCGATGCCGCGCAGCTCCTCTTCGCCGACGGAGAACGCCGCAACGGGGATGTCGGTCGCCTTAATGCCTTGATTAGCCAGTTCTTTATAGAACGGCACGTTGGAGTCGCCGTTGATGGTGGAGACCACCGCGGTCTTGCCTCCGGCCGCGAATTTTTTGATGTTAGATACGATGGTCTGGTAGTCGCTGTGGCCGAACGGGGTATAGACCTCCTGAATATCCTTATCCTGAATGCCTTTCGAATGCAGAAATGCCCGCAGGATCTTGTTGGTGGTGCGCGGATAGACATAGTCCGTCCCCAGCAGGAAGAAGCGCTTGGCGCCGCCGCCGTCTTCGCTCATCAGGTATTCCACGGCTGGAATAGCCTGCTGGTTCGGCGCGGCGCCGGTATAGAACACGTTCGGCGACATCTCCTCGCCTTCATACTGCACCGGGTAGAACAGCAGGCCGTTTAGCTCTTCGAACACCGGCAGTACGGACTTGCGCGATACCGAAGTCCAGCAGCCGAAGACCACCGCCGCCTTATCCTGCGTCAGGAGCTGGCGCGCTTTCTCGGCGAACAGCGGCCAGTTCGAGGCCGGGTCGACCACCACCGGCTCCAGCTTCTTGCCCAGCACACCGCCTTTGGCGTTGATGTCATTAATGGTCATCAGCGCCACGTCCTTCAGTGGCGTCTCCGAGATTGCCATGGTGCCGGAAAGCGAATGCATGATCCCCACCTTGATGGTGTCGGCGGCCTGGAGTCCCCAGGACAGGCCCATGCCGACCACGGTGGCGGAGAGTGCGAAAACCTTAAGCAGCGAACGTCTTTTCATCGTCTAACCCTCTCAATAGGTGTTCGTTTATTCAATGGGGTGAAGCCTGGCTTGCTGTAGCCGGTGCAAGGTGATCTTTCTGACCTCCGCCTTGCTTTCGGCGATGTGGGTGGTCAGCTTGTGCTGCGCCTCCTCGGTCTGTTGCCGGAAAATCGTTTGTAAAATCTGGGCGTGCTCGCGGTAGGTGGCATCGATGCGGTCTTCGCGCGTGAAGTCGAGACGGCGGATGATGCGGATTTTTTCGGTCAGCTCGGTGTGAATGCGCGTCATCTCCCGGTTGCCGGTGGCGCTGACCAACGTGATGTGGAAACGTTCGTCCTGCAACGAAACCGTCATGCCGTCCTCCTGACGCGCCCCGTCGATCCAGAAGGCTTTCAGCGCGGCGAGCGTATTCGCGCATTGCGCTGGCGGCAGCGCGCATAGCCGGCGCACCGCCTCGCGCTCCAGCAAGATGCGCAGGTCGTACAGCTCCTCGAAATATTCGAAATCGAAGGGCTTGACCTGCCAGCCGCTGCGGAACCACACCTCGACATAACCTTCGCGCTCCAGTCGGAACAGAGCCTGACGCACCGGGGTGCGGCTCACCGCCATGCGTTCGGCGATTTCGTTCTCGCTGAAACGGTCGCCGGGCATCAGGCGGAACTCGAAAATGTCCTGCTTCAGCGCCAGATAGACCTTTTCAGCCAGCGGTTCCGGGCGGCTTTTGCCGCGTTGTGTGGGGATAGTCATCGTCGCTCCTTATTCCAGCCACAGCAGAACGTCGCCCGGATTCACCGGACGACCTGCCTGGCAGGCAATGCGTTTAATCGTGCCGCTGCGGGGAGCGGCGATCGCCAGTTCCATCTTCATCGCCTCGACGATGATGATCGTCTGTCCGGCCTCGACCACGTCGCCCGGCTGTACCTGTATTTTCCAGATATTGCCGCTGACGTCGGCGCAGACCGAGAAGGCGCTCTCATCCTCTTCGGCTATTTCCCCGGGCGCTGGACCGACGGCGCTATCGGTTTCTTCCTCTTGCCAGAGCGCCACCTCGCGCGTGAAAGCCTCGGCCTGTCGTTCCCGGAACGCCGCAATGGATGCGGCATTGTCGGCGAGAAAATGCTGATGCGCCGCGAAGTCGAACACCGTTTCCTCAATGCGAATGCGCGCGCGGCCTTCGCGGAAATCGTCGCGCAGCTGCGTCAGCGCATCTTCGGTCACAGGATAAAAACGCACCTGATCGAAGAAACGCAGTAGCCACGGGGCGTCGGCGGCGAACTGAACGTTTTTCAGAAATTTGTTCCAGATGGGCAGGGTGCGGCCGACCAACTGATAGCCGCCGGGCGAATCCATGCCATAGATGCACATGTACATGCCGCCGATGCCGACAGTGCCCTCGGCGGTAAAGGTCCGGGCCGGACTGTATTTGGAACTTAGCAGGCGATGTCGGGGATCGATCGGCACCGCGCAGGGCGCGCCGAGATAAACGTCGCCGAGGCCGAGGATGAGGTAGCTGGCGTCGAACAGCACGTCGCGGACGGCATCGCGATTATCCAACCCGTTAATGCGTTGAATAAAGTCGACGTTATTCGGCAGCCAAGGCGCGCTGCTGCGCACGGTCTCCTGATAGCGGTCCACCGCGCCGAGCGTGGCGCTGTCTTCAAAGGCCATCGGCAACCAGACGATGCGCGACGGCACCTTCAACTGCGAGACGTCGCCCAGTCCCGCCTCCAGTTCCAGTAGCAGGGCAATCACCTGTTGTTGGCTGAGGATCCTGCTGTCGTAGCGCACCTGTAGCGAGCGCACGCCGGGCGACAGCTCCTCGACGCCGGGCATCGCGCGTTCGCGCAGCTGATTCATGAGCAGATGTACGCGCAAGCGCAGCGCCAGATCCAGCACGTTGTCTCCGTACTCCACCAGCACATAGCCGTCGCCCGCCTGACGATAGGCGACCGCCGGCGTCGCTTGCGTGGCGGGAAGCGCCGCCAGTAGGGTGGCGGAACCCGTTTCGCTCTCCGCCAGCGGGGGCGGCGCAAAGTCCGGGGCGAAACAGGCGCGCAGCGTGTTGATGCTGTGCGTTTGCGCCTGCTCCAGCGCTACGGCCTCCTCGATGCCGATGGGATGGAAGAGGATACGATCGCCCGGTTTCACCTGACCGACTTTCCATAGCTCCGCTTTGGCGATGGTCACCGGACAGACGAAACCGCCGAGGCTGGGGCCGTCCCGGGTCAGGATCACCGGAAAGTCGCCGGTAAAGTTGACCGCGCCGATAGCGTATTCGCAGTCATGCACGTTGGACGGATGCAGGCCCGCCTCGCCGCCGTCGGCGCGTGTCCAGGTGGGTTTGGGGCCAATCAGACGCACGCCGAGGCGGTTGGAGTTGTAGTGAACCTGCCACTCGCTGGCGAAGAATTCGTCGATGGCGTCCTGGGTGAAAAAGTCGGGCGCGCCATGCGGGCCATACAGCGCCCCGATGCGCCATTCGGTGCCGTATTGCGGCACTAGCGCGTAATCCAGCGGTTGCGGATCGCAGACGGGCGCTGGCGTGGCGCAGGCGGGCAGCTGCGGCTGCGAGATCGGCAGCATGTCGGCGATGCGCAGGGGGCGGCCCGCGTGTCCGCCGAACTGGCCGAGGGCGAAGGTGGAACGGCTGCCGAGATATTCCGGGACATCGATGCCGTTGCGGACGGCGAGATAGGTGCGGCAGCCCGACTGCGCGCGGCCGAGGGTCAGGGTCTGTCCTGTTCTGACGTCAATGGGCCGCCAGTAGGCTACCGGCGCGCCGTCCAATTCCGCCGGGCAATCCGCGCCGGTCAGGGCGATCACCGCGTCGCAGTGAAAACGCAGCGACGGGCCCTGCAGGGTGAATTCCAGCCCCGCGGCGGCCTCATGGTTACCGACGATGCGGTTGGCGAGGCGGAAGGCGAAATCGTCCATTGGGCCGGACGGCGGCACGCCGATATCCCAGTAGCCGAGACGACCGGGGTAGTCCTGTACGGTGCTGAAGGTGCCGGGTTGCAGCACTTCGATCATGCTGGCGGTTGGGGTGAAGCCGTCGAGGAAGCGGGTCCACACGTCGCCGCGGCGGAAAGCGGAAGTCGCGACAATCTGGCGAAGATAGTCAAGGTTGCTGGCGATGCCATGCAACTGCGTGGCTGCGAGCGCCTGCTGCATTTTCTCCAGCGCCGCGTCGCGCGTGTCGGCATGCACGATCAGCTTGGCGACCATCGGGTCGTAATAAGCGGAGACCTCGGTCCCGGCATCGATCGCGCCATCGATGCGCACGCCGCCGGGAAAATGGACGCCGGTCAGTACGCCCGGACTCGGCTGGAAGTTTCTCAGCGGGTCCTCCGCGTAGAGGCGCACCTCGATCGCCGCCCCGCGCGGCGCCTGCCGCATCCGCGCCCAGTCGAGCGGGTCGCCCGCCGCGACCCGCAACATGCACTCCACCAGATCGAGTCCGGTCACGCATTCGGTCACCGGATGCTCCACCTGCAAACGGGTGTTTACTTCGAGGAAGTAGAACGCGTCGTGTTCGGCGTCGTAAATGTACTCTACCGTCCCGGCGCTACGGTAATTCACCCGTTCGCCGAGCCGTACAGCGGAATTCAGCAGCGCGTCGCGCGTGGCCTGCGGCAAATGGGGCGCGGGGGTCTCTTCCACTACCTTCTGATTGCGGCGCTGTAGCGAGCAGTCCCGCTCACCGAGGGCGACGACCTGACCGTTGCCGTCGCCGAAGATCTGTACTTCGACATGGCGCGCGCGGTCGATGCAGCGCTCCAGAAAAACGCCCGCATCGCTAAAGAACTGCTCGCCGAGGCGACGCACGCTTTCCCAGGCATAACGCAACGCCTCCGCGTCGGCGCAGCGCGTCAGGCCGATGCCGCCGCCGCCCGCGGTGCTTTTCAGCATCACCGGATAACCGATGTCGTCCGCGGCGCTGAGCGCGTCTTCCAGCGAGTTCAGCAGCGGCGTGCCGGGCGTCATGGGGACGCCGGCGCTCGCCGCCAGCTCACGCGCCCGGTGTTTCAGCCCGAATTCGCCGATCTGCCGTGCGGTCGGGCCGACGAAGACGATGCCCGCTTCTTCGCAGGCGGCGGCGAACGGCAGGCTCTCGGAGAGAAAGCCGTAGCCCGGCCAGATGGCTTCTGCCCCGGTCTCGCGCGCAGCGGCGAGAATTTTGTCGATGCGCAGGTAGCTATCGGCGGGTTTGTCGCCGCCGAGGGCGATCGCCACATCGGCCTCTTTGACATGCCGGGCGTTGCGATCGGCATCGGAGTATACGGCCACGCTGGTGACGCCCAGACGTTTCAGGGTTTTTATGGCGCGACAGGCGATTTCGCCACGGTTGGCGATGAGTACCGTGCTGAACATGATTATTCGCTCCTTTGCGTTGCCAGCCAGCTGCGCCAGCCGCCGAATTCGGTAATCTCCAGCGCGTGCTCCAGCGCGGCCGGTTCACAAATAAAGCCTTTCACCACCCGGCCGTCGGCCAGCGTTAGCGAGCCGATGCCGAGCGGCGGGGGAATTTCCGCCACGAACTCGCCGAAGCGCGCCAGCGGGATATCCCACAGCTCGACGGCAATGGTGCCGCCGTTGGCGTCACGCAGTAGTCCCGGCTTCTTGACCGTCCCGTCGGTCAGGGCGAACAGGCGATATTCGGCGGCGGTTTGCGTCTCTTCGATCAGGACCGCCTGACGCGTAGTGAGCTGATGGTTGAGCGGCATGCCGGTGAGGTGAGCGCCCACTACCGCCACGCGAACATGTTCGGTCGACGGCGGCAGTGCGGTGCGGTCGTTGGGGAAAGCCTTGCCGGTGGCGCCGAGCGGCAGCATGAGTTGCCGCTGCCAGCGCAGTCCGAATTCGGCCAGCGCGCGATCGTGCCAGGCGGGGGCGATCAGCGTGATGCCTGCGGGCAAACCGTCATCACGGAACGGGCCGGGCAGCGCCAGCGCGGCGAGATCGGCTAGGTTAGTGAAGTTGGTATAGGTGCCGAATTGCGAGTTGTAGCGCACCGGCTCCTGCGCGATTTCTTGCAGCGTACGGATGGTCGGGGAGGTGGGCACGACAAGAGCGTCGTACGGCGCCAGCGCCCGTTGAATACGGCGGGCGAGGTCGGCGCGCAAATACTCGGCCTGATAGGTTTCCACCGCGCTGTATTGCCGTCCGCTGTGGATAATGCCGTACACCACCGGATCCATCGCTTCCGGACGGGCCAGTATCTCTCCGACTGCGGCGGTACGTTCGGCCACCCAAGGCCCAGAATAAAGCTGTTCCGCCAACTGATGGAACGGCGTGAAGTCGATCGGATGTAGCGTGGCGCCGCTTTGCGTCAGATGGTCCAGCGCGCGGCGCCATGCCGCTTCGGCAAGGCGGTCGTCGAAAAAGGTCGGGTCGGCGGGGATGGCAAAATCGGGCTGCGCGTTCATCCCGGCCGGCGCGGCGTGCGGAGCGCGGCGTGAATAGGCGTCGTCGGCATCGTAACCGCCAGCGACCGAAGCGACGGTAAACGCGTCTTCGACGCTGAGCGCGAACACGGACACCGTATCATTGAGGCGGCAGGCTGGCACCACGCCGCGGGCGGAGAGCCAGCCCTTGGTTGGTTTCAGGCCTACGATATTGTTGAATCCGGCTGGCACACGCCCGGACCCGGCGGTATCGGTGCCGAGCGCGAAGCCGACCAGCCCGCGAGCCACCACCGACGCCGAACCTGAGCTGGAACCGCCACTGACGTAGTCGGGATTAAAAGGGTTATGCACCGCGCCGAACGGTGAGCGCGTGCCAACCAGACCGGTGGCGTACTGATCGAGATTGGTCTTGCCGATCGCCACCGCGCCTGCGGCTTTCAAGCGCGCGACGACCACGGCGTCGTTTTCGGCGGTGTACGTGAAGGCCGGACAGGCGGCGGTCGTCGGCCAGCCCGCGACGTCGATATTGTCCTTCACCGCAAAGGGAACGCCGAACAGCGGCAGCGATGCGGGATCGCGCTGATAGCGCGACAGCAGCGGTTCGATTTGCTGCCGCAACTGTTCGTAACTGGCGAGATACAGCCAGGCGTTATCCTGTTCGTCGAGCGCCGCGAGGTGAGCTGCCAGCAGCGTTTCGATCCGCCTCGGATCGTGTTGGTAGCAGAGTCGCCATGCCTGAAGCGTCAAACCCAGTGTCGTTGTCATGATGGATTCCAACTTGTATACAACATGGAATCCATAAAGCAACTTGCATGCCAACCGCCAACATGATGATTTGGCTAATAAAAATTCAAGGCATGATTTTCCGGCTCACCCCGTTGGTGTTTCATGGTGCAGCCGAAGCACCATGACGGTGTCGGGTATAAGAAAGAGGAATGATGACAACGCGGTCATGAAGTGGGCGAACCGCGCTTGACGGCAAGCGCCGCCGCGCCGCGGCCGGAAGACAGGGGCGCGGCGACCCGACGCCGCACTATCAGGGCCTGTAGGCGCGATTTCGTGGGGAAAAACCAAACAGACAGGCACTGTTGTGGCGTGGCTTGCGCGTGGGCTTACGCCGCGCGTCCCCCGAGATACAGCTCACGCATACGCGGGTCGTTCAGCAGTTGCTTGGCCTGGCCGGTGAGCGCGACTTTTCCCAGCGCCAGCACATAGGCCCGGTCAGAGATGTGCAGGGCTTCCATGGCATTCTGTTCCACCATCAATATCGCCACGTTTTCTTCCCGGCGAATCGACTGTATGGCGTCGAAGACATCCGCCAGCATCTTGGGCGATAGTCCGGCGGAAGGCTCATCCAATAGCAGGGTTGCAGGCCGAGGCATCAGGGCGCGCGTCAGCGCCAGTATCTGACGTTCCCCGCCCGAAAGCGCCGACGCCGTGGCGCGCCATTTTTTGCGCAGCAACGGATAGCGTTCGCACAGCTCTTCCATGCGTTGTCGGCGCTGCCTGTCCGGCAGAAACTGACCGCCGGTTTGCAGGTTTTCCTTGATAGTCAGGCTATTGAAGACGTTGTCCGTCTGGGGCACAAAGCCAAGTGAGCACTCACGAACCTTGCGATGGATCGGGATTCGGCCCACGTCGCGTTCGTCCAGCAGGATCTGCCCGCGACGGGGTGTCAGATAGCCCGCAATGCATTTCAACAAGGTCGACTTACCGCAGCCGTTGGGGCCAAGCAGCGTGACGATTTCCGCGTTATCCACCTGTAGGGAGATGCCCTGAAGGATGTCGATGCCGGGGGTATAGCCGGCCACGACATCGCGCAGCGTAATCATACGGCCTCCTGTTGTATCTGGGCGCTGCGGCCAAGATAGGCGTCTAGCACCTGCTGATTATTTGCCAGCTCGTCCGGGTGGCAGCTGGCGACGATGTGCCCGCGGTCCAGCACGATACAGCGTTGGCACAACTCGCGGATGAAGTGCATGTCGTGTTCGATAATTACCAGAGACAGCCCTTCGCGATTCAGACGCCGTAGCGTCTCGACGATATCCCGTCGCAGGTTGGGGTGAACGCCGGCCATTGGCTCGTCCAGCATCAGGATCTGCGGATCGCCCATCAGCGCGCAGGCGATGCCCAGCAGTTTCTTTTGGCCGCCGGAGAGCGCGGCGGCGGGCAGGTCGCGAACAGGGGTCAGCAGCAGCGCGTCAATCAGCGCCTGCGCCTTTACGCTATCTTCCCGTTCGGCGCGGCGAGTTGCCGGTAGCGACAGCAGACTGCTCCAGAAACCGTGGTGGCGGGTTCCCGCCGCCATCACGACTTCCATTACCGTCATCTTTTGCGGCATCGCTGGGAGCTGGAAAGTCCGTGCGACGCCGGACCGGATGATGCGATGCGTCGGCAGATTATCAATCCGCTTACCAGCCACGTGAATGGCGCCGCCGTCTACGGGGGTGAATCCCGAAATCGCATTCAGCAGCGTACTTTTTCCCGAGCCGTTCGGCCCCAGTAAACCAAGGATCTCCCCTTGATGCAGGGTGACGTTGACGTCCTCCAGCACGTGATTACCGCCGAAGGCCTTGCTGACCTTTTCGATCTGCATCAGTGGCGTCATGACGGCATCCTCCTTAATTTTTCAGGCAGTAGTCCGCCGGAACGCCACAGTAGGCAGGCCAGCAAGATAACGCCGACCGTACCCAGACGCAGGGCGCCGGTGATATCGGAACCGATATGGAACAGGTCTTTGGCGAAAGGAATGAAGGTGTATAAGCATTCAACGACCAGAACGCCCAACAGCACGCCTGCGACATTGCCGATGCCGCCGATCATCACCATGCTCCAGATCAGGAAGGTTTCGGAGGGGAGAAGGTAATCGGGGCTGACATAGCTGGTGTAATAGGCCATCAGGATGCCTGCGGCGGTAGCGATTGCCGCACTGCACATCAGCGTGCGGCATTTCAGCCATTGCAGGTGATAGCCCATGCACGTCGCCAATTGAGGCTGCTCGCGCATCAGGCGCAGCGCCCGGCCGAAGCGGCTTTTACCCAGCCGATGAGAGAACAGCGATACCAGAGCGACGATTAGCAGGATCACGGCGGCGAAAACCATCCCGTCCCCCTGCGTTGAACCGGTCGTCCATAACGGGACGATATTTCCCAATCCTTGCGCGCCGCCGGTCAGCTGGTCTTCGTTGATCGCGATCGTGCGGATGATCTCGGCGACGGCCAGCGTGGCGATCCCCCAGTAATCCGCCGCCAACTGGCGGCCCAGCACAGACATGCCTGCGCCAATCAGCATGGAAAGCGCCAGACCGAATACGCTGGCTTCTACAAAAGAGAGTCCGAATCGGGCGCCGATCCCGGCGGAATACGCGCCGATACCGACAAAAGCGATGTGGCCGAAGTTCAGCAATCCGGCGTAGCCCGCCTGAATGTTCAACGCGAGCGCGATCAGGGCATAGATGCCGGTGATGCTAATCAGATGGAGCAGAAACTCAGACACGGCGTACCTCCCTGTTAAACAGGCCGTAAGGACGCAGTAGCAGCGCCAGCAGCAGAATGACGAACGATGCCGCATTGATGTAGGTGACGGGAATGAACACCAGTTCGCTGCCGAACAGCCAGCCGAAGTCGAGGTTGGTGACTAGCGTTTCAGTGGCAGCGATCAGCAGCGCGCCGAAAACGGCGCCTAGCGGGTTACCCAGTCCGCCGAGAATGGCGGCGGCCAGAATCGGCAGCAGCAGATCGCTGCCTTGATTGACGTAGGCGCTGGAGTTGAGCGCCAGCATGGAGCCGCCAAGCCCGGCCAGCGTACCGGCGATGAAGTTGACGGTATGCACCAGCGCATCGGCGTTCAGGCCAGACGCGGCAGCCAGATCGCGGTTGCTGGCCAGCGCCCGAATGGAGCGCCCGAGCGAGGTGTAGAACAGCAGCGCGCCGAAGGCGACCAGCAATGCCAGCGTGACGCTGAGCGTCCACAGTTGGTTACGAGAGACGAAACTGTCGGCCAACGATAGCGTTGGACTGAGCGGCAAGTTGTAGCTAACGGGCGACGATCCCGCGATCCCCAGAATCAGGGCGATCAGGATCATCGATACGGCCAGCGATCCGATCATGGCGCTTGCCGGCCCGGACTGCGCCAGGCGGCGAAAGATCCCGTGATGCAGCAGCGTCGCCATCGCGCCGGTGAGCACGCTGGCCAGCAGGATAGCCAGCAGGAACGGGCATCCAACCCGCAGTAGCGCCGCCGTCATGAATGAACCCACCATCGCATATTGCACGTGCGCCACGTTGGCGAACCGCACCAGCCCGTAGACCAGGCTTAGGCCAAGCGCGATCGGAGCAAGGTCCGCGGTGCGGAGCAGTGTATCGAGAATGAACTGAAGCATAGACTCTTCCTGAAAGGGAACCGGGGCGCGAACGCCCGCCGCCGTTTAGCGCAGTTCCTGAATTCCGTTAACGATTTTGACCTTTTTATATGGCTGGGTCTGGCGCTGATTGTCGGTGCCCAGATTAAGCGGTCCGGTCACGCCGTCGAAATGCGGCGCGATGCTCTGCATGGCTGCCTGCAACGCTGCCGGGTCGGTGCTGCCCGCTTTGTTGATCGCGGCGGCGGCCAGCGTGATGCTGTCGTAGGCATAGCTACTGTAGGCGGACTGCGGCGCGGTGCCATAGCGCTGCTTAAACCGGTCAATGTAACCCTGTCCCTGATCGCCAGTACCCGCGACTTCCATCCCCACACGGCCTTCGATGTACTCTGCCGGCGTGTTGGCGGTGCTCATGGTCAGATACATGCCGTACCACGGCATTTTGTTCAATCCCAGCTCGTAGGATTCACGGTTGAGCACTACCGCATCCTGACCATAGGTGGTGTAGACGTAGGCGTCAGGCTTGACGCGGGAGAGCTGGCTGAGCTCGCGGCGGTAGGAAGATTGGCCGCCGGTGTAGAGCATTTTGGCGACGACTTTGCCGCCCAGCGCCTGAAAATCTTTGTTGAACTGATCGAACATGCTTTGGCCATAGGCGCCGTTGGGCGCGACGAACGCCACTTTGCGGTAGCCCATCCCATAAACGTCTTTGGCCGAGAATCGCGTCGCCAGGTCGGCAAGGCCGATGACGCTGTAGGAGTATTTCCCGACGTTGCGCATGTCGGTGCTGGAGGATGTGATGTTGATATGAACGCGCTGATTTTTGACCAGGTATTGCCCAACGGGAATGGTTACGCTGGACGAGAACTCCCCGGCGACCAACGGTACGTTGTTGACCTGCGTTAGTTTGCGTACGGCATCGAGCGCGGTGACCGGGCTACCCGCGGAGTCTTCGATCATCACGGCTAGCTTCTGGCCGTTGACGCCGCCGTGCGCGTTAACCTGTTCCACGGCTAATTCAATCCCCCGGCGCATGTCTTCGCCGATAGTAGCGCTAACGCCGGTCAGCGGCAGAATGGCGCCGACGGTCACATCCGCCTGTGCGGGCCGGATAGCGCCGAAAAGAGCGCCGCCGAGCAGCGCTGAAGCTAAAAGAGCCTGACGAAAATGCACGGTCATACCTGTTTCTCCTGGTCGGAATCATCAATAAGGCGGAGCGGTTGTGGGCTTCATTCTGGCGTTATTATTAATCGTTCAGACTGTCGCCGTCAGGGCGGAAACCCCCGCATTCCGGGGCTTCACCCAGTGAATGGCAAAGTGAATGATGAAGTGAATACACTTTGCCAGAAACGCTGGAGCAATGGCTATGCCATGTTGGTCAAAAAATGGTCTTTAGTGGAAACGGCGCGCGTTAATATTTCTTTCGGCCGACTAATATTTACAGCAATAACAAGCAATAACGTGATACAGGCGAAGTCTGAAAGCGTGACTTTTATTATTTATACGGAATACGAATAGATAATAAATAGATGGAATAAACCCGCTATTTTTGTACGAAATTGCTTCAGGTTGGTGCATTTGGATTCACCACTGTGCAAAGTTTTCACTGTTTTATCATTATCGCCTTATTTTCTGATTCTTGTTATTAACAAGGTTGGGATTGTATTTTCATTCTCGGTTTAAGGTGTGTGGAGAGGTGTATGCACATCGTCGTTGTGTTATGAATTCAGGCGTGTTATCAATTTAATTAAGTTCATTTACGCCGTACTTATAATAGGGCGCTCATCCCGCAGAATACGGTCATCCATCATATTAAATCCCGCGCCAATCCCGTGTCGGCTTTCAAGAGGAAATAACGTGCCGGTGAGTTCGAAAACAGTGCGCAGCGCAGACAGTGTGGAAAAAGTATATGAAGCAGTGAAGGCGCTGGCGATTGATTATCACTTCAAGCCGGGCGAAAGAATAAACGAAGTTGAGCTGGCTGCGCGTCTCGGCGTGTCCCGCACGCCGGTTCGCGAGGCGCTGAATCGTTTGGCGCAGGATGGCTTCATGAGCTTCGTACCTAACCGCGGTTTTTACTCACGAGACATTACGCCAGAAGGTGTACACGACCTTTACGAGATGCGCGCCATTGTTGAACAGGCCGCATTCCGCCTGGCTTGCCAGCGGGCCAGCGACGAGGAGATCGAACAAACGGCGGCAATTTGGGAGGAGAGTTGTCGGACGCTTCCCGACCCGGAAACCATCTCGGATTGGACGAAAGTGGCTGAGGACGATGAGGCTTTTCATCTGGCGATAGCTCGCATTACGCACAATAGCCGATTATATGAAACGCTGGAAAGTTTAAACTCCCTCATCCGCTTTTTCCGCCGAATTGATTTGGAAACGCCCTGCCGTCGTAATAATGCGTACGATGAACATATCGATATTATCGATGCAATGCGTCGGCGCGATATTGAACGCGGCGTGGCGTTAATGGATAAACATGTTTCGCTCAGCGCCGATCATGCTATTGCCGTGACAAAAGAAGGGCTGGCGCGTATTTATTTCGGCAAACGGGACCGTATCAAATAACCCATTCGGGGCCATTGTGAATAACGGGCTCTGGAGGCTTATAGATGAAAAAAATAAAACGTAGCGCTTTTTTCTTTATTCCAGAGCCTCACTGTCACGGCGCTGAAATAGTGATTGAGAGAAAACCGAGGATCTTTAGCGTTATTGAGGGCCAGTGTCTCTGACGCTGGGATCGCTGTGCCGAGAATGCGACATGCCTCAAACGGCGAGATCGCGTTAAGAAAACGGCTGCTGACTGAACAAACCAATGACCGTACGAATATGCCGCGTTATCGACCGTTGGACGACGATAGCGGGATTTAGCGTTTTTTCCGCGCGCAGTATCTGCGGTCGACCGAGGGCGTTGGGTGCCGCCGCAGGCGGTGTGCGCATTCATCTAACAGAATCCGTTACATCAATTTCAGGGGAAAATCATGAGTCAAATTCACTTTATCGGGGCAGGGCAGATGGCGGAAGCCATTATTCGGGCGGCGTTAAACAGCGGTAAGCTGGCGCACGATACCGTGACGCTGGAAGATATCGACGCCTCACGAATTTTGACACTTACAGAGCGTTATCAGCTGACGTCGACTCTGAGCGAGGACGACGCGCTAAAAAACGCTGACTACATTGTAATGGGCGTTCGCCCGCAGGATGACATTGCGGCGGTGTCTGCGCGCATTCGTCAGTATGCGGCCCCCGAGGCGACAGTGGTGTCCATCATCGCGGGCGTCACGCTGGCGACGCTGACCGAACAGCTGGGTGAAACGCGTCCCATCGCGCGGGTCATCCCGAACACATTGACCGATACCGGGTATGGCTATAGCGGCGCGGTGTTGAATGATCGGGTCGAAGAGGCGCCGCTACGGGCGTTTTTGGAAAGTTTCGGTAAAGTCATGGTGCTGGAAGAGCGGCTGTTGGATGTTTTTACCGGCTTTGGCGTGGCTGGCCCCAATTACGTCTATTATTTCGTCGAGTCGCTGGTCGATGCCGGGGTATTGGCCGGACTGCCGCGGCAACAGGCGACGCAGGTCGCCTATGAGAATCTGGTCGGTGCGGTCGCGATGCTCAACATCAGCGGCAAACATCCGCGACAGCTGCTGGATATCAACAACTCGCCGGCAGGCGTTGGTATGCATGGCCTACATGCGTTGAACAACAGCGACTTTGCCGCCGGACTGCAGCGTAGCGTGCTGGCCGCAGTTAAACGCACCACTGAACTGGCGAAATCATAAGCTGAACGTCTCGCCACAGCGAAGACATTGTCGATAAACAATACCGTGTCGAAGAGGCTGTGTGCCTCGGTTCGGCGCGGTATTCTGCACTCCTAGTGTATTTCCCACACCCCCTATCGTTATCATGCAAGGTATCGCTTATTGATTCGATAACGACAACGCATTAGCTCATCACGACGCACTTCTGTACTTTAGCCGCATACCAACACGCATGAGGATAAAGTGATGTCAGTAATTAACACCAAAGTTAAACCATTCAAAAACACGGCTTTCAAAAACGGTGAGTTCATCGAAGTTACTGAAAAAGACATTGAAGGTAAGTGGAGTGTGTTCTTCTTTTATCCGGCTGACTTTACGTTTGTCTGCCCGACCGAACTGGGCGACGTGGCTGATTACTACGACGAATTCCAGGAGCGTGGCGTAGAAATCTACTCTGTGTCTACCGATACCCACTTTACCCACAAAGCATGGCACGGCAGCTCAGACACCATCGGCAAGATCAAATACACCATGATCGGCGACCCGACTGGCCAGCTGAGCCGTAACTTCGAAAACCTGCGTGAAGCTGAAGGCCTGGCTGACCGTGGTACCTTCATCGTTGACCCGCAGGGCATCATCCAGGCGGTTGAGATCACCGCTGAAGGCATCGGCCGTGACGCTTCCGACCTGCTGCGCAAAGTGAAAGCTGCTCAGTACGTTGCCGCTCACCCGGGTGAAGTTTGCCCTGCCAAATGGAAAGAAGGTGAAGCGACTCTGGCTCCGTCTCTGGACCTGGTCGGCAAAATCTAAGCCTGCTTTCGCTAATCATCGATTGATACTTTTATCGGGTGCATAGCACCCGATTTTTTTCGCACTGAGGGATAATCAATGCTCGACAATACAATGAAAGTCCAGTTAAAAGCCTATCTGGAAAAATTAACCAAACCTGTTGAGTTAGTCGCGACGCTGGATGACTCAGCAAAATCTTCTGAAGTCAGAGAATTGCTGACTGAGATCGCAGGATTATCCTCACAGGTCAGCTTCACTGAAAACAACGATCTGCCAGTGCGTAAACCCTCTTTCCTTATTACTCATCCAGGTTCTCAGAGCGGTCCTCGATTCGCCGGCGTCCCGATGGGCCACGAATTTACTTCGTTGGTGCTGGCGCTGTTACAGGTCGGCGGACACCCGTCTAAAGAAGCTCAGGAATTACTTGATCAGATTCGTGGTCTGGATGGCGAGTTCCATTTCGAAACTTACTACTCGCTGTCATGCCACAACTGCCCAGACGTTGTTCAGGCGCTGAACCTGATGTCAGTGCTGAACTCGAACATCACCCACTGCGCGATTGATGGCGGTGTGTTCCAGGACGAAATCGAAAGCCGTAACGTCATGGGCGTACCCACCGTGTTCCTGAACGGGGAACACTTCAGTCAAGGTCGTATGACCCTGAGCGAAATCGTCAATAAGATCGATACCGGCGCCAGCGCCAAGCAGGTTGAACAGCTGAATCAGCGTTCGGTCTACGACGTCTTGATCATCGGCAGCGGTCCTGCCGGGGCGGCGTCCGCGGTTTACTCTGCGCGTAAAGGCATCCGCACCGGTCTGATGGGCGAACGTTTCGGCGGCCAGGTTCTGGATACTGTCGACATTGAAAACTACATCTCCGTGCCGAAAACAGAGGGCGCCAAGCTGGCGACCGCGCTGAAGAGCCACGTAGACGACTACAATGTGGACGTGATCGACGCGCAGACCGCGACGGCGCTGATCCCAGCCGCTGAACCGGGCATGCCGCACCAGATTGAAACCGCCTCCGGCGCGGTATTGAAGTCCCGCACGGTCATCATCTCTACCGGCGCTCGCTGGAGAAACATGAATGTGCCGGGCGAAGACCAGTACCGCACCCGTGGAGTCACCTACTGCCCGCACTGCGACGGCCCGCTGTTTAAAGGCAAGCACGTCGCGGTCATTGGCGGCGGTAACTCCGGCGTTGAAGCGGCCATCGATCTCGCTGGCGTGGTCAAACACGTCACGCTGCTGGAATTTGCTCCGGAGCTGAAAGCAGACTCCGTGCTGCAAGATAAAGTCCGCAGCCTGCCGAACGTCGACATTATTGTTAATGCGCAGACGACGGAAGTGAAAGGCGACGGCCAGAAAGTGACCGGATTGTCTTATAAAGATCGCGTCAGCGAAACTGAGCACGAGCTGGCTCTGGAAGGGATCTTCGTGCAGATCGGTCTGCTGCCGAACACCCAATGGCTGGAAGGGACGGTAGCGAGAAACCGCATCGGCGAAATTGAGATCGACGCGAAATGCGAAACCAGCGTTAAAGGCGTTTTTGCGGCTGGCGACTGCACTACGGTGCCTTACAAGCAGATTATCATTGCCACCGGCGAAGGGGCGAAAGCCTCGCTGAGCGCGTTTGATTATCTGATTAGAACGCAGTCGGCGTAATCGCCAATACGGCGCTGGGGCGCCGTCAATAAATCTCCCTTGTTGTGACTGTGTCTGTGTCTGGAAAACCGCTCGGCTTTGCTGAGCGGTTTTTTTTCGTCTGTTTCCAGCGTGCGGCGAGATCTTCAGTTGCGTTGGTTATTAGGGTTTAACGCGTCTGAAAAGGGCTTGGAGACATGGCTGAATAGGCGCGTCACTGGGTTGCAAACTCGCGTTGAGTCTTGGGCTACTATCCTGTTTTTATCCCTCTACCCGAACGACCAAAACGGGCCTCTGAGGCCGCCATCGTTTCTCTCGCCTTTTGCATTGAACAACATCTGTTCTCGCCTTATAACGCGTTAGAGCATGTTTTAACGCCGAGGGCGGTATCGCTGACTCCAAAAACCGATCTCTCGTTTATCGGTACATTGACTCATGAAATCAAGAACGGAGGAGTGGGGGGCAGTAAAAGGGAACAGAAAAGAATAGGGGACAAACGGATGAAATTTTGCCGAACCGAATTATCCTGGACAGAAGCAGCGATACAGGCGTGCTGACCGGTGATGACCTGCATCGGCCAGGGTGTATCCATTAAACATTTAATCGCCTCTTACAGGCGCGTTTATGCGTGGCAAAGGGCATAGCCTGCGGTGAGATTTTTATCGAGCCCATGAGGGAAAGGCTACGTTGCTTCTTTTTCTTCTATCAACGAGCTGTTGTTATAACTGCGACGTTAATTTTTAAAAAACATGCCCTGATTTTATTTTTTAAATATTTTGCCGTTAGTTTTATTTGTATTTTCAAGTGCTATTTTTTATAGGTTTTTAGGATAAGTGCCGTATTTTGTGGAAATGAATCAATATACTTGCTTACCAATTACACCAATTGGTGTTAGTAATGTGTAAATACCCGTATAATTCCGAAAATAACTCATCCATTCACTAAAGTTTTATTATATGAAACCGTTTATATAAGCTCGCCAACACAAATAGGGATTACATCATGAAACGCATTAATTCTTTTTTCAAAATCGCATTACCCGTTCTTTTTATACTGGTTTTGCCAAAAACATTCGCCGCAGGCGGTGTGATTCATTTTACCGGGGCGATTGTTGAATCTCCCTGCGAAGCGGCCCCAGAGGCCCAGCATATCGCGGTTAGCTGTTTTCGTAACGGGAAAAACCAGTCAATTCAGGTAAATAACCAATCTCAGTCCAATATTTTGCCGCAGAATATTGGTGATGTGAAAACGACAATGCTCCAACCCGGCCTGAAGTTTATGGTCATTAATTACAACTGATTCTTTGAGTTAAAAAAATCAGGCACTCCCTGGCTGTTTTAATAATAAAAATCTTACTCTAATAACAAAACTGTCAGGGATGACATTTACCCTATATTTATCATCGTGTTCCAATTTTAGTTATTAAAACCCCTCCTTTAAATAACTCAAATCCTGTTATTTCACTCATTAAATCGCACGCAAATTATTATCATGATTAATTAATGTCAAGCCTCCGCAGCTAACGGTAACATTAGTACGTGTGACGGAATTTTTTCACTGTGCCGATGACGGTAACGCTCTGCCGATTATTCTATGCCTGACCTCCTTTTTACGCGGCCTTACTTCCCCTTGATCGAGACGTCACAGGAGAGGTGTTACGTCGTGATGAATCGGTGGCTCAGATCGAGCGCTTGTCGTTTTGCCTCGTTTTTGCGCTCTCCCGCTAAGCGGTCATGAGTGACGACGACGGGAGGGTTAATTCGTCGCTTGCCACTGCTTTTGGCTCGGCAAAGATACAATGTTTTTCTATGACTGTTAATCGACCCCGCGATAAGAAAAAGCCAGTTAAAGCTAATCTATTTTCGCTCTTTCTCCTACTCGAATAACATGTTTATTTCACGTCGCCTAGCCGAATAAAAGAGGGATATTTCTGAGGAATGTATTAGCTAATAACCCCGTTTATTAGCTAACTTATTTTTTTATAAAATGATTTATTCTTGGTAATATATTTTAATGGGTCTCATTTGCTATGCCCGTATATTAAATTATTTTGTCATGACTAGCGCATATTTAAAAATAGTATTGTATATTATTAAAATATAACCGTTACATTACCTATTCAAAACAATAATTTCATCGACATAATTTGCACACATAGCAAGGAGAAAACTATGGCGTCGGAAAGTGAGATCGTTATTTATAAGGGTTATAAAATTCACGTAGATAAGAATATATACAACCCTGAGTTAAAAACGGCCATTTTCATCAATGGGGCTTTGGCCACGTCGTCTTCGTTTCTTATTTGGGTAAAACACCTAAAAGGGAAGGTTAATACGATACTTTTCGATTTCCCTTTCGCAGGTAAATCCAAGCCGTTAAATGATTCACTGGATATCATCACGAAAGAGCAGGAAGTGGATATCATCAACTTCCTGATCAGGCGTTATCGGCCCCAGATCATCATGTCCGTCTCCTGGGGCGGGTTGGGGGCGCTAATGGCAGCGTCACAAGACACTGGTATCCTGGAGATGGCGGTTGTCGGAGCCTTCTCGATGACGATCAATGAAAAAATGGAACGTTATATACTTAAAGCCCGTGATTATGTACATCAGGGCGAGTTCGAACTGCTAGCCAATTTATTGAACGACGAGGTAGGGAAATACCTGCCCAGATTATTCAAGAAAACCAATTTTCGACATGTGGCTAATTTAGATGAGCATGAATATAGGCAGGCGTGTTTTCATCTGGATCAGATCCTGACGCTGAGGGATTACGATTACGAAAAATTTATTAGTAAGATATCAATTCCGGTCATATTTATTAATGGTGAAAAGGATGAGTACACAACTATTAAGGAGGTTAAAACTCTGGGTAAATATCTCGATGATGCTCGGTTCTATACTTTGAAGGATGCCGGTCACTTTCTTGACCTGGAGAGTAAAGCGGCTGCTTTGGGGGTGAAGTCGATATTCGAAGAGATTTTTATTAGCCAACAGGAGTTAGTATGAATTTGTTTTTGGCGACCCTTGGATCGTCGGGCGATGTATTTCCCTTTATCTTGATTGGCGAGCACATGGCCAGACGTGGTCATAAGGTATTCCTGTGTACCAACCCTTATTTTAAAGATTTGGCTGAGTCTCGCGGGTTAAATTTTATTAGCGTAGGTTCAACTCAGGAATATATCTCTGGGGTGCATTCAAGGGCGCTGTGGGACAAAAAAACGGCCTTGGACACCCTGTGCCGCTACATGCTGAAACAGCAGGATGAGATGTATCAGCAGTTGGCGCGCGTTGTCGACAGTTCCTCCGTACTACTCTCGTCGCTCTGGTCTTTTTCCGCCAAAATACTGGGAGAGCAGAAAGGATGCTGCACTCTTCCGGTACGCGTGGGGCCATCGACGTTTTTGTCGTGCTACAGCCTGCCGCAGCACGGAAAACTGGCGCTGGCGAATAAGCTTCCGATGACGCTGCGCAAAGCGGTGGTCTCACTATTTGAAACAAAGGTGCTCGATAAACGGTTCTGCGCCGAGGTCAACGCGCTCAGATCCCGAGTGGGCCTGGCCCCCGTCAAACGGATCCTGTCGCAGTGGGTTCATACGTCTCCCGACGGTCTGATCTGTCTTTTTCCCGAGTGGTTCGCCCATCCACAGCCAGATTGGCCGCGCAATGCCAACCTTGTGGGGCTGCCCTTGTTTGAAGCGGAGAATGCCCCCGTCGACGAAGAGCTAGGCCGCTTTCTTGAACGTGAAACGGTGTTGTTTTCTCCCGGCTGGTCGCTACAGTTTGATGAATATTTCATTAATGCCGTTATCGCCGAAGTCACACGCCAGGGGCGGCAGTGTCTGGTCGTAGGGGTGAATCCGGAGGATGTCCCCGTGCGGCCGGGCGTTTTAGTCAAAAAGGAGGTCGATCTGACGGCCTGCCTGCGTCACTGCGTCGCGGCGGTACATCATGGCGGCATCGGCACCCTCTCGCACTGTTTTTACCAAAGCATTCCGCAGCTGATTTTCCCCAGCGCGTTCGATCAGTTTGACAACGCCCACCGGGTGGAACAGTTAGGTTGTGGCATTCAGGCCAAAAGCCGCCTACCGGAGACGTTTTCTGACGATCTCGCTCGGGTGATGACCGATGAAAACATGCGTGAGCGATGCCGCCGTATTCAGGAGAAATACGGCGACAAAAATCACTGTCTGGATAATGTCAGGCATGCGCTGGAGCAGGCGCACCAGCGCCATGCCTCTTGAGCCGGCCGGGTTGCTTACAGGTGGCCGGACAAACGCTGATGCATGTGGGTGCTATGGGCGTCCAACCCGATGATCGACACGCGGGTGTCGTAGCGCTGATAGCGGTTTTCGATGGCGTCCAAGGCGGCCACGCTGGACGCGTCCCAGATTTGTGCGAGAGTGAGATCGATGGTCACCTGCTGCGGATCTTCAGCGTACTGGAAATGTTCGAACAGATCGTTACTGCTGCCGAAAAACAGCGGGCCTTTCACGCGGTAACACACTGACTTTCCGTCCGGGCTGACTTCCCGCTCGGCATCGATGACGTGAGCGACGCGACGGGCGAACAGCAGAATGGCGAAGATGACGCCGCCCGCGACGCCAATCGCCAGATTGCCGGTCCATACCGTGGCCATTACGGTGACGATCATGATCAGCGTTTCGGACAGCGGCATTCGCCGCAGCGTCGCGGGCTGCAAACTGTGCCAGTTCACCGTTTTCAACGCGACGATCATCATGATACCGGCCAGCGCCACCATCGGGATCTGCGCCATGATGTGACTTAAGCTTGTCACCAGGATCAGCAAAACCAGCCCCGCCGCCACGGTGGAAACCCGGCTACGGGCCTTACCCATCTCGACGTTGACGACGGTCTGCCCGATCATTGCGCAGCCTGCAATCCCGCCGTAAAAGCCCGCGAAAATATTGCCGATGCCCAGCCCCCAGCATTCGCGCTGTTTACTGGAGTGCGTATCGGTAATGTCGTCTACCATTTTGGCCGTCAGCAGCGACTCCATCAGCCCGACAAACGCCACGCTGAGCGCCGTTGGCCAAATGATGGACAGCGTTTCCAGATTCAGCGGCTTGGTCAGTTGGGTGAACCCCGGCAGTCCCGCCAGCATCGGTCCCGCGTCGCCGACAGTCGGAACGTGCAGCCCGGCCAGCAGGGCGATGGCGGTGACGACGACGACCGCCATCAGCGGCGACGGCACGCTTTTGAGCAAATAAGGCAGTAGGACGACTATCGCGATCGTCGCGGCGAATAACCCCCAGACGGCGGGCGACTGGCCCAGCACGTGCGGCACCTGCGCCGCGAAAATCAGTATCCCCAGCGCGTTGACGAAGCCAAGCATCACCGAGCGCGGAATATAGCGCATCATGCGCGACAGGCCGACAAGCCCAAACACAATCTGAATGATCCCTGCCAGAACGACGGCGGGCAGGATATAACCCACGCCGTGAGCATGCACCATCGGGCCGATGACCAGCGCGACCGAACCGGCGGCGGCGGTCACCATCGCAGGACGTCCGCCCAGCACGGAGAGCGTGAGGCACAGCACGACGGAGGCGATGAGACTCACGTTCGGGTCCACGCCGGCGATGACGGAAAACGAGATGACCTCGGGGATCAGGGCGAGTGCGGTAATCACCCCGGCCAGACATTCACGGGTGAGTGCTGAGGGGGAACGTAATACGGCGGCCACCGAAGCGGGTCCGGCCGGGTTTTTTACTGCGGTATCGGAAGATGGCGTCATAGCGTTTTTTTAGTGGTTAAGGGGAGTCACGAGAAAGCGGTAGTGAAAAGCATAATTTATCGTCGGGATAAATGATACCGCGTTGGGGAGGAAGAAAAGGCGGCAGTGGGAGGACACCGCCGCCTTTGAGTATGGCGGTTAGCGCAAATCCACCGTGAGTTCCGGCGTGCCGAAGGCGACCAGTTTGGCATTCGACGCCTCAAAATAGTTTTGCCAGAAGGTTTTCAGCTGCTGCAAGACTTTTCCTGAGCGATAACTGTTTTTCGCATGGACATCGATCAGGCCGGCGCCCGCGACATAGACGTTGGCGCCGCCAAAGTCCGCCAGCAGCCCTTGCCGGGTTACGCGCTGTAGCTCATCCTGCGGTGAGAGTTCTCTGATGGCCTGCTGGCGATAGAAACTATCGAAATCGCTGTTTTCCAGCATGTCCGAAATCAGCAAAATCGTGGTCTGCGAAGACGCGCTGTGTTGCAGATCGCCGGCGATATGCTTGAGGCTATCGAGAATTTCGCTTTTGGCAATACGGGTTTGGCTCTCCGCGAAGCTTGCGGCCATGTGTCCGCCGAGGGTATTGGCGAAGAACTGCTGTTGCTGAACCAGACAAGCATCCAGCGCTTTAAGGCTGTCCATCCCGATGCTATTACGCGTCTTTTTATCGATGAACGGCATTTCCAGCCGTCCGTCGAATACCCGCTTCATGTAATTGTCTTGCAGCAGCGCTGAGAACTGGTACAGCAAGACACGATCGCCCGGCTGCACGAAACGCAGCACCTGATTCCAGGTGGATTTTTTCAGTTCGAGCGGGACCGTGACCGTCTGGTCGACGATGATAACCAGCTCCCGGCCCGTTTCCGCCGGGCGATACTGCGCCATGTGCGCATAGTCATAGCAACTGGGAATATCGTTACGCGGCGCGGCGGAAGCCACGGCGCTGATCCCTAAGAGCAGCAGGGCAAGACAATGTTTCATGACAATTTCCTTGTTCTCTTCTATGCGCGCGCTTTATTCAGAATGGCTTGGACGCGTTGGCGGCTCACCAGCGCATCCAGAGACAACGCTAATGCTTTCGCCACCTGCGCCAGCTCTTCTTCGCTCAGCGTTGTCAGGTCTCCGAGGGCTTCAATTTGTGCTTTTTCGTCGCGGTCGGCTGCGGCTGCGGCTTGGGCGGCGGGCGAGGCGTAAGGCGTTGCCGTCTCCACGTGGCTGACGGTTTCCGGAGCCGGCGAGGCAGCGACCGACGCAGTCCGCGGCGTTGTCATCGGGGCTTGCTCTTGCGGCGGAGTTTGTCGGTTGTTTTCGCGATCGGACTGCTTGCCGTGCACGTAGTCATCGAAGGTCGGCATTTGAGACAGTGGTTCGCTGCGGCCGTTTTGCCGCTGCATCATGAGCCGGTTTTGCAAGGTGGCGAGCTTCTGTTGAGCATCGCGTTCCACGCGCTCGCGGCGGGCGGCATGGTAGGCGGCGAACTCATCCGAACCGCTGAAGTTACCGATATATTTGGCGGCCTTGGCGGAGTCGATGCCCGCGAACGAGCGGAAAATCCCGATGAGGATCCCTATCAACTGCACGCCCACAAAAATCACAGAAAGGATGATGAAGGTCAGCTTCGAGGCGAAAACGCGATTGCTGGCGACTTCGGCGACGGCCTGTTTGTCGGCGGCATGGTTGTCCTCGACCGCGGCGGCAGGCAGCTCGAACGGTGAACCACCGCTTTCTGCGCCGCTCTGACTGAACGGCGAGGCGTTGACGGCCTGGGTCTCCATCGCATTAATCGTGGAGGCGCGAATAAAATAGGCGCCAAAAGCGAACGTGGTGATCAGGACCAACGCGACGAAGGTGCACCAGTATTGCGGCTTAACCTGTACGCTGTGATTGATGCGGTTCAGGATCTGGATATAGTTCGGTTCGTTATCGTCGTCGCGGCTATTTTCCAGCGTGATCCGGTGGCTGCTCATCAGGGCTTTGGCAGTGCTGTTATGGCGCGCTTCGGAGTGCCAGTAGCGGATTTTTTTCAGCAGCGTGTTTTTATGCAGTTCCGCCCCCATCAGATGGGTGGCCGGCACCAGAATCACCCCGATCAGGACCGAGATGACCAGCGCGGAAAACTCGGCCTGATTGGCGGAGATGTTGTTGGCGATGAAGGGCGACAGTACCAGCGCAAAAATAAAGGCTTCCAGAATCACCAGCGCGATACTGCACAACCACAGAACGATGCCGGTGGGTTTGCGTCCGCGCTCCTCGACTTTATCGAGATAATCGACGCAGCGACGATAAAAGCTCGCGTCGCGGCTGGTGGTTTGGTGATAGGCGTAATATTTGGCGCACAGGGCTTCTTCCGAGGGATACCACGCTTTCTTGCCGGTGCCAGGCCGACGGGGCTCGTGGCTGCGCGACAGGCGAGCGATATGGCCGATAAGCGGAAAGCTGGCGGCCAGATTGAGGAAAAAGTAGCTGACATTGCTCCACCAACGGATCACCACCAGCGTGAGCGCCATCAACCCGAGTAGTGGCCAGAAAATGTAGCCGTAGGTCGCAATGGCCTCGGCGATAGTCTGCAATAACTCCATATCATTATCCTTAAATTAGCTGCGTGCTGGCGTGTAGGCCGCCATATATTCTTTGTTGTCGCCGTTGCCGAAGTAGAACAGTTGGCCCTGCTGACTTTTAGGCTTGTCTTTCGCGACCAGCAGATCGATGCAGGACAGGTTTTGCTGCTGACCGTCCTGAAGGTAAACGCGATAGAGAATGTTGTCTTCGCCTTCCCATGCGTTTGCGACTGCCTTCAGCGGCGCATCGGCTTTACGGTTGTTATTTGTGTAGTTGCGCGTGACATAAACCTTGGGATCCTCCGTCACGCTGGCGTTTTCCCGCAATACGCGCACCGGAGACAGCGTGACCAGATGGCCGTTCACTAGCCCGGCCCAGGCGCGGCCGTTCATCCCCGGCAAATATTCTCGCGTTTCATGGACGTCGATCGGTTTGCCGCTGGCCAGATTCCTGGCTTCGCCGCTGACGCGTACCGTGTCGGCGATGCAGCTTTTGGCGACTACGCTGGCATGGGCTTCCCCGATCAGGCTAAAGCCACGATGCTGAGGTTTCAGATTGGCCGCGAGACTCGGCAGATCGGCATCGACCGCGTCACCGCCGAAATCGACGTAATTTTTGCTTTCAATCGCTTTCGCTGGCCGCGGGGCTGATGGCGCCGAGGGGGGAGATACGGCAGGTTCTGCCTTGTGGGGGGCGCTTTTCGCGCTGGCGGATGGACGCTTCGCTACGGCGGTCGACGTACTGGCCGTGCCGTGTTCCAGGTAACGGGGGTTATTGCCCTCCTGCTGTAAACGTTGTTTCAGCAGGGCTTCGTTCTTGAGTCCGACCAATTCCACCCGGCGGTTGGCCGCGCGTCCTTTGTCCGTCTCGTTGTCCGCGATAGGCCGTGACGACCCGGCGCCCTGAAAATACAGGCGGTTGGCGCTGATGCCCGCCTGTTTCAGTACGCGACCGACGTTGCGCGCACGCTCCTCGGATAACCGCTGATTCAGGCTGGCGCTGCCGGTGGCGTCGGTATGACCGACAACCAGCAACAGTTCGGAATCCTTGCCTTCTCCTGTCGTCATCGCGGCGGCAAGCTTGTTCACCTGGCGCAGCCCGTCGGGCGTCAGATCCGCGCTCCCCGTAGGGAACATGGCGCTATCTTCCACCTGCGCGACGATCCCTACCGTGTCATCGCCGGATGACCGATCGGTTTTTAGCGTTTGTGTCATGATCGCAATTTTTTCATCTGCGGCGATCTGCGCCAGCGCCTTTTCTCTGTTTTGCCAGACATTGCCGGCGGCACAGCCTGCTATCCCCCCGATGATGCCGCCCGCGACGGCTTTTTGCGCGTTGCGTGTGGCGAGATAGGTCAAACCGCCGCCCAACGCTGCGCCACCGATACAGCCGATGGCCGTACCGTAGGACTGACCCATATTGTGCAGGCTGGAACAGCTGGAAGTTAGGGAGACAATCATGGCGAGAACGGTAGCTTTTTTTAAATGCATCACTTTCAAACTCTGATCCCCAGACGTGGACCACCCATCCATAGCGTAAGTGGCATGTAATAGAAGGTAAGAAAAAGTCAGGATGAGTATGAAAACATGAATGCAGGATTCGCGCTATCGTTTTGCGCCCGAACTTTTCGCCTGTCAGCACCGTGGAAATGGCTTCATGTATCGCACGCCACACGGGGAAAACGAGCGAGGGGGGTGAGGGGATGAAATGAATAAACAACGAGAGCGCAGGGCCTCGGAAACAGAAAAGAACGTGAGCCACCCGCAGAGACAATACGCCCCATGAGAAACTGAGGGAGAGCGCCTTTCCGACATGCGCGATCCCTGTCATAACACGTCAGGGCACGCCTGCGCCCTATGGGAGAAACTTTTTTCCGCGTCGAGCGGATGGGGGACATCGGCATGTCATTCACTCGCCCCATGATATCGGGTATTTGCCCCCTGCTTTTTCGAACGTTGGCCCATTAATCTGTGAACAAAGCGCATGGCTAAGTCAAAAGGGGGATCGTGCGTGGTTTTACTCGCGCGTAGGCGGCTCTTAGGGGCGGTTAAGTGATGCTCGTGAGGACAGGAAGAAAAGGCGCGTGATCAGGACATCGCTCATTTTTTCTAAATCTCGCTCAGTCAGGCTGAGTCTCCACGTACCCGGTATTCACTTAGGGGCGGGGTAATACAGTGATAATGTGAGGAATAATGAATGGAAATCTCCGTGGCTCATTCAACCTTCAGACCCGTCGCCGATCTCATCGAATCAAACCGGCGTGCACACCTGTCTCCCTTTTCACGACTGGTCGACGTTCTGCTATCGCTTATAGGCCTTCGTCCCTCCTCTTCAAAATGTGCTGAAATCATGGCGGAACAGCTGAAGATGTCTTTATACGAGATGATGACGGACTTCAGTGAGAAGGAGATAACCTTGAGCAGCGGGATGACGCTCTCCGTTGATACTCACCTAAAAACGGCAAAACACATCAATTCATCAGGGACCAGCGACGGGGAGCATGCAGAAATACCTCCGTGACTTACCGGGATGACGACAGTCGAAGATAATATTTTTTGGTCACAGCAAGGGGGGCCGATTGCATTTGAGCTGGCGCGTAAAATGGAAGGTTACTGGGATACTCCTGCTTATGCTCTCTTTATTTCGGGTTGCATGGCACCTGATGAACCGATTATCCGGAGCCTTACTGGTCTGAGTGATAAACAATTTATCCGGGAGATGACAGGCACGGGAGGGACAGAGACTTTCTTGCTTGAGCAGCCAGAACTGTTATACCCCTTCTTAGCCACATTACGCCAGGATATTGGCTTGTGTGAAAAGTATGTCAGCCCGATATCAGAACCTTTGCGGACCCCAATCCATATTTTATGGGGAACGGAGGATTATTTGATCACACAAAAGATGATTGACGGATGGAGGCGATTTTTCAGCGGAAATAACATCGCCTTTTACCCTCATAAAGGAAATGGTTTTTATCGTCACCAGCAATCAGAAAATGTAATTAATATTATCTGTGAAGTCTTGACTTCGGTTTGAAGTAATTAATAAATTCATCCAACTCAACGATAGGTAAAAATATATATGCACAATATGATTATTAAAAATACAGAGAAAAATATGATTGACATCAATGAAACGAATGTCAGTCTTTATATGTCAGATAATATTTCTGAAAAATTTTCCTTTTTAGCTCGGCAGTTGCCGGATATGCAGGTACGTTACCTTAACGGACTTCAGTATATCGACTGTGGTAAACGATCTGATACCTTTAATACCGTTTTTGGAACGCCGGCATCACAGGAAGATATCACGCGTATTACCCAATATTATAGTCAAAGAAATATGCCAGCAGCGTGGTGGTTTGCTGAACCCACGGCGGTTATTGCAGAGTTATTGAAACAGGCAGGCTGGTGTCATGAAGAAAATGATGTAGGAATGTATTTTCCTCTGACTGCACCGATATCAGCTTGTACGAAAAAAGTATTATCTTGCATCAAATATTGTGATAGTCCGGTGCGTTTTCGGGATTTTGGACAGGTTTTATCAGCTATATTCGAGCCGGGTAATCCTGTTGAAGCAGAAAATATCCGTGCAATTTATCACGCAGCAGGTGAACATTGTACTCGTCTGGATGAACATCTTATTCAGTTGGTAGGGTACCTGGATGGGGTGCCTGTGTCGACGGCTACCCTGTATTTAAAAGATAATGTTGCAGGAATATTTGATATTGCGACTCCGGAAAAATGGCGTAGGCAAGGCTTTGGTAGCGAGATGTTTCACCGTGCTTTGCAGTTAGCACAGGAAAAACAGGCAAAAATTTGCGTGCTGCAGGCATCTCCTGACGGACTGAATATTTACAAGAAATCTGGTTTCAAAATTTCTGGTAAATTTGAAGTATGGAATCTGTCTACTATTTCCTAATGCAGGGCGTATAAATACCGTTTTGTGAACTTTGTTCTTTGAAAGATGATATTTATCGTTCCCTGAGTACGCCTATATTTTTATTTTTTACTTTAATGTCATACTTCTTTTTATCCTCGATTGACGCACCGGATGAAACGAAAATTTTAATTGAAAATCTTAAATCACAGGGCTGGGTCAATGCGGCGGTGAGTGACAGGGGCTGGGACAATGAAGTTCTCCTGGTCCAGGAATATAGCGATACGAATCCACTGTTGGTAGAGAAGTCGGCACTGACTGGTGGATTTTCGGATGAGGGCAAACTGGTTGCGTCGGTTGAATTTCTGGTGACGGGTAACCTATCAGCATGTACAGAGAGCTTTCAGGCTTATGCCCTCCTGTTAGTCATGAGGGCATCGAGCCGAATCACATTATAACCTGAGCAATAGAACAAACTTTCTCAACGCATTAGTCAATCTGATCACTGCCCATTTCCTGAATGGCAGGTATCCCGGCAGTGCTTATTCCCTGGTGTCTGAGACATGCGTAAAATCTAACCGCTGCATTCCTGTCCTGTGGCGAAAATATATAACTTTGTTCAGTGGTTCAGTGGTTCTGTGAAAATAAAAAAGAAGAGGTGTTCAATATGTATTCGGTTCTTCACATGCTCAGTCATGTCCCACTTCTCATTTTTGATAAAAGTATAAAATTAGATGTTTCATGTGATTGATGCATTTTTGTACAAAAACGTCG
>NZ_LUTP01000036.1 GCF_002111585.1 Lonsdalea iberica | reverse complement strand
TTATATTGTCCTGGGATATTATTCACACCCAGATGGAAAAGAAACCGTACTACCGTAAAAGGGGTACGGTTTTTTTTCGTCTTCAAGATACCTGCGATAATCAGCGAGTATTCAATCGTAAAACGTCCACACAGATCATCACCCCTTCTGGTTCTTCCCTATTTTTACCAAATGCGTGCTCGTGCTTCTCCCTGGTGATAGCGTGGGTTTCATTGACCTGTCACTACGTTACGGGCAAAGAGGTCGATAACAACGGCAGATACAGCCAGCCCTGCTGCCGATGTTTATAACCACGTACTGCCTTTATCCGGTTCAGTTGCTTAATGCTGCCCACCCGATTTTTACCGCAGCGTTCTCCGATTTTGCACAGATCGCCGTGAACCCGACGATGGCCGTACACGCCGCTGCTCAGCGCATACGAATCCCGGATAAGCGTCAGCAGGCGCCGGTTACCCCGTTCACGTTCGGACGCCGGATTATGCACCCACGTAGAGAAGCCGGCCGGTGCTTCATTCGGTGCCCGACACATCGTCATAACACCCCATTCAGCGCGGTGCTTATTAAAAAAGCGGTACTTTAGTGGGACTCCCTTGCAAAGTACCGCGCGGCCTTTTTCAGGATATCTCTTTCTTCTACGGTGCGGTTTGGTTGTGCACGAAGTGTTAGGATCTCGCTTTTAGCCTCGAGTAAATCCCTTGCGTGCTGCTCGCTAATATCAGGTTTTTATGGGGTGTAGCCACGTGTCGAGGCAGTGCGCGGAGACGCTCAACCGGTCGGAAACTTCAGCAACGGAATAGTCACGTTCAGTGATCTGCCGGACGGCCTCTTCTTTAAATTTAGGTGTAAATCGTGGAGTGCCCATACGCTCCTCCTATGCTCAAAATATAGGGCAGGATGATCTACAGTAGCAGAGGCGGTTCACCGTAAAACTACCAGTGATTCATAGGGTTAAACGCGACAGTTCTCATCATCACGAGACTCCACGGCAATGCCCGCATTTGGACCAGCGACCAGGTTCTTACTCTCTAGAAGCAAATGCTCTGTACTAATGGGCGTGAAATCATGTGTGTAGAAAAAACAGCTGACGCAGCCGGACCAGAAGAGACGAGTTGCAGCTGTTACTGAAATTTCTGCGCCCCGGTGCTTGAGTCCTGATTATTTAACGCCACCCGGATGTACTTTCGTCTAGACTCACCCGGCATGGCTACGCCTAAAAGATAGGGTCACTGTTTGATACAGAGACTGTGGAAAACAGGGCATTGTTTAACATTCCGCTGGATCCTGACTGCACTGCCGAACTGTGCGACAGAATACGGGTTGTAAGTCTGCCAATATATCGATGTTGGTTTCCCGGTATTTTAAGCCGAAATCTGCGCTGATTGAGAGTCAAAGCAGCCGCTGTACCTCATCGACCTGGCTATATTAGCCATTTTCACAAGTCTTATCATTGAATCATCGGGTAAATATTATTAGCTATATGGTATGGGTTTTATTTTCATGCTCACCACTTTAATGCATATACCCAAAACATACCATTAATCAATAAAATCGAGAAACTATCTCGCAATGAATAATATCCTCTGGATGTAGTGAGTGAATTTAATTTTAGTGCCCAAATGAATTATTTATTCAGGAGTGGATTTTATCCCTGAATAAATAATAATCATGTTGAGGGATGTTGTGGGGGAGAATACGCTGGGTTATTCTTTTTAAGAAAAATATTCAGTAAGTCTTTTTCAGTCTATTCCTATTTTTTCTGGGGAGGTTTTATTGAGTTAAATATGTTTTTTATCTTTTTGTATTTATTTCACCAGGTTAAGCCTAAAGCGTTTTTTTGAGGACGAAGCTCTGGTCTTCAAATGGCATGAAAGTATTTACATGTCGCTTAATGGATTATGGTGTTAAATAAGTTCCCAATAAGAAAAACGTATTGGAAAGTGTAACAATCTAAGCGCTATGTAATGAAAAAAAACAAATATAAAAATTGCTTTGTGGTTTAACCTGGTTAGAATCCATTTAAGCAAGGAATTATGCTTGTTTGATTTGTTCTTAAATACTTATTCATTAATAATGCGTATTATTCTGTCGGTGTTATGGTTTATCTGAATGATATGTAATGATTTTATCCGAATGGTAATGTGCGTCATCTAACATGGTGCGTATATGATATTACGCATGCTGCTCAGCGTGGGGTGGTGGTTGATTATATTTTTATGAGTGCCTCAATAGGATATTCAAGAACCTTTTATTTAATACCAAAATAAATCCATCGTGCGTGAGCAACGACTAAGCTGCGAATAAATCTATGGCCAATTAAGCCCAATGCGATAACGGGATGATTAGGTGGTGCGTGTCTTCAACCTGGTGAAAGAAATAACAATAAAAATTTAGGCCCGCCAATACATCTGATGGGCAGATTAAATATTTAATTTCTGGCAGTACCCGATGATCTTCGACTTTCATCATAAGTCAAAAGTTCGTCTGGGGGGAAGGAACCCATATCGTCACGTCGGTGAGTGATATCTCAATATGCTATCCCATGCATGTTATTACTCGCAGGGAATAAGCGCCGTAAGCGAATTTACGGTGGGTTTGATTCAATCACTGATATCAGGAATACGGCTGCTTTTGGCGAATCAGTACTGAACTCGCTATCACCAAGAGAGGATTGTGAACGTGACTCCAGAAGACCATGAAGATTTGAATCAGCCTGATGTATTACCGGTATTGAGGCTCAGCGACTCTGCGTTTTTCTTCGATATCGACGGTACGCTCGCGGAAATATGCGCCCGTCCAGAGGACGCCTCCATTCCCTTACCGCGTTTATCTCTTCTTCGCGCCCTGTTTCGCGGCTGTGATGGCGCCGTAGGGATTATCTCGGGACGGCGTTTAGCGGAAATTGATGATCTGCTGGCGCCGTTGCTATTCCCGGCAGCGGGAATTCATGGCGGCGAACGTCGTCGTGCCGATGGGACGGTTCATCGCAGTGAGGTCAATTTGCCCACAGAACTCTGTCTGCGACTGAAGTATTGGGTAAGTCAGCATCCCGGCACTTTTCTCGAAGCCAAAGAGGACACGGCCGTGGCGCTGCACTACCGCCAGTGTCCGCAATTCGAACCCGAAGCGGCGCGGCTTGTCTCAGCGCTGGTTGAGGATTATCCCCAGTGGGCGGCGCAGCAGGGGAAATGCGTTGTTGAAATTAAACCTGAGAACGTGAACAAAGGGGTCGCTTTGCGAGCGTTTATGACGGAAACGCCGTTCCGAGAACGTACCCCCGTCTTCGTGGGTGACGATCTCACCGACGAACAGGGTTTTGATGCTGCGCAGGCGCTGGGAGGGATAGCGATTAAAATCGGCGCCGGCCCTACCTGTGCGACGTATCGACTGGCGAGTGTCGATGCCGTCGGGGCGTGGTTATCGTGTTTGACCTCGTACGCCGACCCGCCGCGAGCGGATAAGGCGGTGTCGCGATGAGCCGGCTTGTGGTGGTATCTAATCGCGTGCCCCCGGCGCTGGATGACTGTCCGGCAGGAGGATTGGCCAGCGGGATGATGGCCGCGCTGGAGCTTAGCGGCGGGGTCTGGTTTGGATGGAATGGCGAAGTAGAAAAATGTCCGACCCGCGTCGAACAGCGAAGTCTGAATAACGTGACCTTTGCGACGACCGCGCTGACCGCGGAGGAGTATCAACACTATTACTGCGGCTTCTCCAACGGCACGTTGTGGCCGACGTTCCACTACCGTGTGGATCTGGCGCGCTACGACTTCGAAGAGTACCAGGGATATCTGCGCGTTAACCGCCGTCTGGCGCAGATGCTAAAACCGCTGCTTCGCCCGGACGATATCATCTGGGTACAGGACTACCACCTCCTTCCTTTCGCTCAAGCCTGCCGGTCGATTGGCATCCACAACCGTATTGGTTTCTTTCTGCATATCCCTTTTCCGTCCAGCGTCATCGCCATGACGATACCGCCGCACCGTGAGCTGTTTTCCAGCATGACGGATTACGACCTGTTGGGATTTCAGACCGAAGAAGACCATCAGGCTTTCCGGGATTACGCCAGCCGCATGGGGATAAGCGACGACATCGTCAAAAGCGGCGTTTACCCCATAAGCGTCGCGATTGAGCCGCTTCGTCAACTGGCGCAGGACAACTCCCCCGACCTACACCTGCTCGATCAGGTCTCCCGTCGTCTGGGGCGTAAAGCGATCTTCAGCGTCGACAGGCTGGATTACTCCAAAGGCTTACCCGAGCGCTTCAGCGCTTTCGAACTGCTGTTGAAACATTATCCCGAGCATCGGCGGCGAGTGCAGTTTGTTCAGTTCGCTCCCACCACCCGCGACGACATCTCCAGCTACCGGCAAATACGCGAGCAGCTTGACGCACTGGCCGGACGCATTAACGGCGGCTATTCCGAACTGGACTGGCTTGCGCTGAATTACATGAACAAGAACTGCGATCGTCGGCGATTGATGGGGCTATATCGTCAGGCACACGTCGCCTGCGTCACGCCGCTGCGCGACGGGATGAATTTGGTGGCGAAAGAGTATGTGGCGGTCCAGGAGGAAACGGATCCCGGCGTGCTGGTGCTGTCTTGCTTCGCCGGTGCGGCGAGGGAATTGGATGCCGCGCTGATCGTCAATCCGTATGACCCGCGCGAAGTCGCCGCCGCGCTGGACCGCGCTTTAATGATGCCGCTCGAAGAACGCATAGAACGCCACCAGAGCATGCTGAATATTTTACGGCATGCCTCCATCGATGTGTGGCTACGGCGCTTTGTGGATGACCTGTCGCTGCAACGCCCGGCAGGCGATGCGGGACGCGTGCCTTGTGTGTGTTTGAGGGCCTGATGACTCGACAAGGTTGCGTCTCCTACCGATGAGCGAAAGACATACCGGATGGACGAAATGCCATCACGTCAGGTTGAAGGCGTCGCGCCAAAGATTTTCCGGCGGCGTGCGTAGCAAAGGAATGCGTTGTCGACGGTCGGCACAGCCAGTAATCCTTGGCCCAAACGGACCGACGAGTTGATGAAATTTTGAATGAAGGAGCAATGAACCATGACAATGATTAAGCACATAAGCGCTTATCAAGGACGTTTTGACCAATTCGATGCCGTCATTGTGGGCTCCGGCCCTTCCGGCGCCACGGTAGCGCGTACGCTCGCGGAACAGGGCAAGGACGTCCTGATTCTGGAGCTGGGCGGACTGGCGTCGCCGGGAGAAGTGCTGGGGACGCATCAGTCCATCTACAGCCGGGCGATTACCGCAACCGGGCTGCAGGATGGAAACCCGTGGACCGCCTGCTGCGTCGGCGGGGGTATGCAGTTCTATTCCGCCATCACCTTTCGCTACCGAGACGTGGATATGCGCATCAGCCGCTACCTGCATTCGGATATGGAGATGGATTGGCCTATCACCTTGCAAGATCTGGAAGAACATTACGGCTACATCGAATCATTACTGGGGATGCAAGACGTCAGCAGCTATCCGTTTAGCGCGCGCGGCAAGAAGATCGCCCATGCGATGGCGTCGCTCGGTTACCGCCCGCGTAATATGCCGCTCGCTATTATTCCGGCGGGGAGTGACAACGGATGTCAGTTCTGTTCGGCCTGCGACAGCCGCTCTTGTACGACGGGCGCCAAGGCGTCGATTCTAAACCGATCGGTGCTCGATGACTCGGCGCTGCCGGGATCCATTACCGTGCTGTTCGGCTGCATGGTGAATAGCATCCGGCTTTCCAACGAAGGGCATGCTCAGTCGGCGGAGTGTTATATCCCGTTCTCATCCGAACATTTAAGTATTCCCGTCAACAAGATCATCTGCTGCGGTAACGCCATTCAAACCAGCGCGCTGCTGTTGCGTTCGACCTCCGTGTTGGCCCCGCGCGGCATCGGCAATGAGCACGACCTGGTTGGTCGCGGCCTCTCCTTCAAAATCACCGGTTACACGACCGGCTCTAACCCTGCTTGGGCGAAGGAAGATGGGCTGTGCGCCCCGCATCAAGGCGCGCCCGCGTCCGTCTACACCGATGATTTTTACCAGAACGCCGATGTGCCGACCGGAATTGGCGGGCTGCTGTACGAGGTGGCCTCCCCGGAACCGCTCCGCAACATCGGCCGCATCCGTCTGCACTATCTCGCGGGCGAAGAGGCGTGGTCCCACAACCGCATCACCCTGGATGAGCACAAGGATGAATTTGGCAATCCGCTGATCAAGTTCAATTACAAAAACTCCGACAGCGACTTGGCGCGTATTGGCTTTATGGCGGCCCGGGCGGAGGAGATTCTGAGAGAAGCCGGCGCGAAGACAATAGAGCGTGAACCGTCTGTGCATAACAAAGGGGGGTCGCATTTGCATGGCACGGCGCGGGCAGGGACGGATGCCACGCGGTCGGTCGTCGACGTCGCGGGTCTTGTTCACGGCTACGACAACATTTACGTCATGGATGCCTCCGTCATGACCTTTGCCGGAAACTCGAATCCAACTCACACCATTATGGCCAACGCGCGACGCATGGCCGTAGCGATGCGCTGAACCCCACTCAGGAGCGATAAATACGATGGATAACAATCAGCAGCAGTTACGACGGGCGATCGCGTCTACCGCCGCCCGTGAGTACGACATTTCCGCTCGACCGCCGTTCGTCGTGCAAAGCGCCAAGGGCGCCTGGCTGAAGGATTGCGATGGTCGAACGATTCTGGATATGACCTCGTCAAACGGCACCGTACTCTTCGGCCATCGGCGTAATGAGATCGATCAGGCCGTGGTCGATCAGATTCAGTCGCGCGGCATCATCTTTCCGACCACGTTGTCCCCGCAGCGCATCGAGCTGGCCGAGCAGCTGGTGGCGCGCTACCCCAGCGTCGAAAAGGCGGTCTTTTTCCGCACGGGGTCGGACGGCACCTCGGCGGCGATCAGAATGGCCAGAGCCTACACCGGACGGCGGATCGTCCTGTCCAGCGGTTACCACGGCTGGCACGACTGGCATCGTCAGTTTGGTCAACTTTGCTACGACCCGGAAACGGATGTTTTCCATTTTGGCTACAACCTGCAGGCGCTCTCCACCGCGCTGGATGTGGCGCGAGACCGCATCGCCGCCGTTATCGTCACGCCTGAATTAGGCTGGTTTCCGGAAAGTCACTTTAAAGAGATGGCGCGATTGTGCCGTGCCGCCGGGGTCCCTTTTATCCTCGATGAAGTGATGTCCGGACTACGTTACGGCGCACACGGCGTTCACGGCGATGGTGGGGTAGATGCCGATTTGATGATTGTCAGTAAAGGCCTCGCCAACGGCTTCGCGCTCTCGACCGTCGCCGGAAAGGCAGACCTGATCAACGCTTACGATGCCGCCGGGCTGGCGGGCACCTACAACAAAGAGGTGACCTCCATGGCCGCCGCGCTGGTGGCGCTGCGGATCTTCAGGGAAGAGCGACCGCACGACGCCGCGCTGAAGATCGGCGCTGAGTTGATCCGCCGGCTTCAACTGGCGGCGGATGAGGTCGGCATTCCTCTTTGGGTGACCGGCCCGCCGCTGATGTTTAAAACGGTTTTCGCTAATGCCGAGGTGGCTGATGCGGTGACGGCCGAATGTTTCGCGCATGGCCTGTTTTTAGAGTGCAACGGTACGCACATGATTAACTTCGCCTTTGGTCCGTCGGAGCTCGAGCATGCGGTGTCCATTTTCAAAGCGTCTCTGGAGGCCGTGAAAGCGTCTGGCAAAGACACCGGCGGCGACACGGGCGCAATTGACGAGGAGCGGCGGAAAGACTACGCGCGCTCT
Source organism: Lonsdalea iberica (assembly GCF_002111585.1). Classification (GTDB taxonomy): domain Bacteria; phylum Pseudomonadota; class Gammaproteobacteria; order Enterobacterales; family Enterobacteriaceae; genus Lonsdalea; species Lonsdalea iberica. Next base: position 23,625 of record NZ_LUTP01000036.1, on the reverse strand, counting down.
GCGTTCGGCGTGGCCTTTGAGGTGGATCTGGAAGCGGATGTCGTTCACGCCTTGAATTTTCGCCGAGGATCCTATGAAGCGAGAAGCTAACGTCAAAGCGCCCGTGCTGCTCGGAGGGGAGAATCGGTCGGGGACGACGCTGCAAAGTATTATTTTGGATGCGCATCCCGATCTGGTCGTCGCGCCTGAAATTGATTTTCTTGAGCCGCTCGATCTGGGACCGCACATCCTTGAGGCGGCGCGGCTGCTCTCCGCAAACGATCCCCGGGTGCTTGGCCCGGGAACGGAGACGGAAGACCCGTTCTGGTTTGATGGCGCGCACTTCGTTAAGCAGTGCCAGCGTTCCGGCGTCCCGAATGATGACCTGATAGAACTGGTCGAAGCCGCGATGGCCGAACGCAAAAGCGATCTCAGTCGCTTCGTTGATCGCTGCTATCTGATCGAGAAGATCGGCGCCTATCGACTCAAAAAATACGGCGGCCTGTTCTGGGGCCAAAAGTTGCAGCGCAAAATTGCCCGCATCGATGACTTTGCGCGAATTTGGCCCGAAGCGCGGTTTATCCATATCGTCCGTGATGGCCGAGATCTCTTCGCTTCCCACCTCAAATCCGTCCCCAAGTGGGGATACAAAACACCATCAGAAATGGCGCGCAGCTGGGTAGAGATCGTCTCCCGGCCCGTGACCGTGGCGCCGCAGGGGCGCTATCTGGAGGTTCGCTATGAAGATCTGGTGACCTCGCCGGCAGAGGTGATCAAACGGATGACCGATTTTATCGGCGTTGAGTGGAGCGACCAGGTGTTGGCGCATCACGAGGTCTCGCATGTGTTGTTCGAAAACCCCTGGGAGCATCCCGCGGCGGAAGCCGCCGCTAAAGCGATCTCCACCTCCCCGGTCGGGCGTTATCAGCGTGATTTGTCAGAGCGTCAGATCGCCGAGTTCGAGGCGGTGGCGGGGCCGCAGCTTAAACGGCTGGGCTACACGCTCTCGGACGAATCGCGCTAGACAGGCTTCTTGCGCGAGACCGCCTCAATGACGGGGGGTGATTATTTTATACCTCGGGCCCGGCGCGCGCCGTACTCAGGTCGTTCTGAATTACTCAATTAAGCTAAGGAAGGACTCATGGATGTAAAGAATAGGGCCATATTCATTTCATTTGATGGCGTCGCAGTTTCCGGTATCACCGTGGAAGCGGCCAAGCTGGCCTCCTGCCTCAATCAGAGAGGCTTCGAGTCATTCATTGATCTTGGGTTCGACATCAAGATCGATAAAGGCAATTTTGGCAGGCCCTATACGCAGAAAGAGAAGAGCGCCTTTGGTCAGATCTTTACGGTAGTGCGAGCGACAGGGGACGGTGAGCTGCCCGGTTACACCCCGTATTTTATCGAGGATGTGAATAACCTATTGATCAATGGAAGTATTCCTTCCAGCGAGGAACAAAAGGCGCAGAAGCTGGCGGACGTTCATGCGGTCGCTGACGCCTTATCTGAGCGCATCGTGGACACCTGGCGTGAATTAGGCATTACCCATGTCGTCGTTGAAAATGGCACGCTTCCTGAGAATATTGTTTATACCCATGCGCTGTATAAAGCGATTTCCGCTTACGGCGAAGAGCAAGGTCTCGGATGTTTCGTGCTCTGGCGCGACCACGATCTCATGTGGAATAGCGAAACGGCCTGTGGGAAATATGGCGGCGAACCTTGGCCGTATGCCGTGAAACCGATTCCTACGAAATATATCAATTACGTCACGCTTAATGATGCCCTCGCCAGCAAGCTCAGTGAATGGAGCGGCGTCAATATCGACGTCATGCGTAATTGCTACTGTTTCGAAGGGGATAAAAAACGGAAATCCCTGCGCCCCGAGTTCGGGATTTTAGAGAACGATATTGTGATTGCACGTACGACTCGGCTTGTTCCTGTGAAACGTCTGGAAAGAGATATCTATCTGACTAAAAAACTCAATGAGCTGTGCGTCAAAAATAATAACGAGCCCTGCGTCTATTTAATTATTGCGGGGGGAGAGCAAGAAGATACTCACTACTTTAATTATTTGAAAGATTATGTCAGTGAATTGGGAATGGAGCGATTTGTCCACTTCATCGGCGCATTACAGCATGACTTTATCGACGAAAGCGGCGACGCGTATACGGTTCAGGATCTCTATGAGTCTTGCGATATCGTCTCCTTTCTCACATCGTACGACTACGATAGCTATGGCAATCCGATTGGGGAAGCGATTAGCCACCAACGGTGTTACATCGCCACCCGCTATGAATATTACGACGAGGTTTACGGTCAGTACGGTTTTCAAACCGAACTGATGACTATTTCTGCCGACCAGGATGGTTGGCCGGATGATGATTTTGTGCAACGTGTTTATGGATTGGTTGCCGACAAATCGAAACGAGAGTTCATCGCGAAACATAATTTCCATATCGGGGAAAAACTCTTTTCCAACAAGATATTTGGCCACGTTTTTAATGTGTAATAGGGAGTTGTTATGCGTAAAGAAACTTATATATCCATTGTGCTGCCCGTTTATAATGAAGGGAGTCGCATTGAAGCAGTTATTGATTCTATTTATCGGCAAACCTCGAAATACGGCATATTTACCCTGGATAATATGGAATTAATTATCGTTGATAATAATTCGACCGATGACTCTATTCTGAAAGTCAAAGCAGCTCAGGATAAATATAAAGACCTGACTGTACATATCATTAATGAGACCACGCAGGGCGTCTCTTCAGCCAGAAAAAAAGGCATGGATTACGCTTCCCAACGCGCGGGTATCCGTAATATCGAATACGGTATTGATAATAAGCACTATATCGTTTCCGCCGATGCGGACTGCGAAGTGGATAAATATTGGATCGATGAGCTGGTTTATACCATGATCGAACAGCACGGCGATCTGGGTACCTGTAATTACTACTACGATAAACGAGATTTCGAGCTGCGGCCCAACCTGTACCGTGAAATTGATAAAACCCTACGCTGCCGTCACTTTTCGTTCTCGCTGTTTGGCGGTTTTCCTGACGGCAAAGGGTTTGCGGTCGAAAAGCGGATGTACGATGCGGTGGGCGGCATCGAGATTTTCTACCAGCTGGAAGGCGGACGCTTTGTCGAACACCTCTCCGACGACTGGGACTTCGGCATCAAGGTCATCGCCTGCGGCGGCAAACCCGTCTATGCGCCCGAAGCTTATGTCAAAATCAACAGTCGAAGAGTAGATACACTGCTCTACGAGGTGATGAACGGGACTGCCTACGGGAAAGACGGCATCATCATCATGAAGGATGTGCGCCCGACGGAGCACGCGTTGGAAAACTATCAGGACCTGTCGCCCGAACAGGCTGAAGTCTCTTGGTACAACTCGATTAAAGACTACATACCGAAAAATATTGTTCTACCGGTGTTACTGAATCCGGCGCTCTTGGTTAATAACCCAGAGATTATCGAATTTTTCACGCCGGAAGTGGCGGAACGTCTCTATCGCCGTATCTATCAAATCAAGTACGAAACCAGCGTCGTCGACTTTAAGCCGATTCACGCATATAAAACGCCCGCATTTCGCCTCTATTTTGAATTCAGACACGAGATCTTCAACGCGCTGCGGCGCTTTGTCGGTGAAGATATTGGCTCCGCACCGCCGCTGCCCGCCTGTTTCGATTCCGTGGACGAAAAAGACTTCTTGCGCTTTGTGTACTACTTCTGCGAAGACCGCGAGTCAGGCGAAGCGCACAACTATTTTGCCAATGGCGGGGTGTTTTAATGAATAAAAGCCATCTTGATACTTTGCTCGATCTCGATAGCCGCTATCCCACGCCGATAGTGTGCGAGGTGCTGGCGAAAGAAGAGAATGCGACGCTGCTCGACTATGTTGTCAAGGATCCCTTTGGATGCCACGTCTTTCCCGGCGATATCGAGGATTACCCGCTCACCGCGTTTCATGCCGACATGGATGCGGAAGTGGGCAAAGCCGAGCGGATCCACCTTTGGGCCTATATCCCTACCTGCCGCTATAAGTGTCACTTTTGCCAGTTCCCTACGGTGATCCTCAACCCGGAATCGGCCAAGGCGGGCGCGCTGTTCACCGAAGTGGTGGATCTGAATATCAAAGAGGCGCAGCTGTGGCTGAAGCATGTCCCGAGCCTGAGGCATACGCCCGTTGGCGAATTCAATATTTTCGGCGGCACGCCCTCGCTGCTGCCGGAAGCCGAATTACGGCGGCTGATGGCGTTTTACAAGGAGAACTTCAACTTCTCCTCCGCCACGTTGCGGTTCGAGGGTGAGCCGGGCAGCTTGCCTGAAAATTATCTCGGTATCTTGAAGGAACTGGGCTTCACCAAGCTGTCGTTTGGCGCGCAGTCGTTCAACGATCGCCTGATCCATGCCTGCGGCAGAAGACATACGGCGGCGGAGTGTTTTTCCACGTTGGAAAATGCCAAAGCGATGGGGTATGAGCTGATCACCATCGACCTGATGTATGGGCTGATGGGGCAGAAAGTGGATGATGTGGCCTACGACATGGAGATGGTGAAGAAGTACGATCTGTCGCATGTGGTATGCACGAAGCTGCATATGAAGGAATTCATGGAAACCCGCAGCGGCGTTTCGGCGAAACGGAAAAATCTCTGGCAGCGCAAACTGATCTCGCTGGGCGATAACGAAATGCCCAGTTTGGGGAAACAGTATCAGATGCGTCAATTGGTAGAGAGCTATCTGGCCGACGATTATCTCGAACATCCCACCATGTATTTCCACAAGCGTGAATTGCCGCCGGAGAAATGGAAAAGCCTGATCACCGACCTGGACAAACAATATCCCGAGGTCGCGATAGGGCTGGGCGGCAGCTCCAAGTCTCGTCGCTCTGAAATGATCAACCTGACCGAGTATGACGAGTACCGCGATGCCTTGAACGCGGGGCGTCTGCCGTGCGGCTCGGTCCGCGGGTTCTCTCCGCATCAGCAACGCGTTAATGCCTTCAAGATGGCGCTGTCGACGCTGATCCCTGTTGATGATGCGGTCTACAAAAAACGCTTCGAGGGGGAGAGCTTCTTTGACAATCCCACCATCTCGGCGGCGTTGACTCACTTGGAAGAAAAAGGGTTGGTGACCGTGGACAACGCGGTGGTCACCCTCTCGCCGGAAGGGCGAGTGCTGGTGGAGGCCATTATCAACACGCAGTTCTAGACAGCGAGTCTGACACCTCACGGTGTCGGATGAGGGAGCTTGGAACCTACGAAGCGTAAGTGTACGCCGAAAACCCGCCGCCGGTGGTTTCTGCCGTCGGCGCGGTAAGGGCGCATAAGGATGATTGTGATGCAGAATTTCTCTTCTCGTGTATTCAGTTTTTTTTACATCGGCATCGATACCGAAGCGGGCGTCACCAACGCGCAATTCGAAGCGTTTGTGCGTGATAAAGGCGTTCACCTGCCGATTTATCCGGGATGGCGTTGGACCTTGTTGCGCGGGCTGCGCGGTGAGCGCACCGATCAATATCTGATGCTGTTCGAAATGAAAAACGCCGAGGCGCGTGACCTGTACGTCGATGAAAACGGCAACCCGACGGCGCTGGCTCAGCAGTTCTGGCAGGACGCGCCTGAGGCGCAGGAGATCCTCGAAGTATGGACGCATCTGGCCACTTTCGCGGAATTGCCGACGTTGTTCACCGACTACCGGCTTTTGGCGGAAAACAACAAAAGTACGGTGAAACCCGGTCCTCGCTATCATCAAGGGGAGGGGGGGGATGAGACCGCGCGGATTATCGGCATCCATAATCTGGCTTTGCGGAAAGGGGTGACCCCCGCGGAGTTCGAGTCCTTTATCGCGAAGAATCATCACCGCATAGAGGACTACCCCGGCTGGAAATTTCATCTGTTGAAAGGGGAGCGCGGTAACCGGCTAGATCAATACGTCGTCATGATGGAGATCGAGAGCGTGGCGGCGTTGACGGTGTTTTATCCAGAGGCGGATATCGGCACACAGGAAACGGATAAGTTCGCTCAGGCGCATCGCGATACAAAGCAGATGTATGAAGAGTGGAAAAAACTGGCCTCGTTCTCTGGCTCGCCGCAGATTTATACGGACTACATCTCCGTCGCCGAGTGCGGGACGTGTGACTAGCTCTCAAGTACGCCTTAGACGGTTATGCTCAGCGAAACAGTGCCGTATAAGGCTGTGGACCCGTCAGGCCGTCACTCCAACAGCCCTGAACCCTCCGTTCAGGGCATATTTATGGGCTTAATTCGCTGAGAACGCTTGCGGCTGGGCGTGTCTGAATGGTCTGCCTCGTCGCTTCACGAAGCGGCCCCCGTAGACTGCTTCGACATCGTCAGCGGTGACAGCGCCTTTCCCGCGGACGATCACATATCGAACTGGCGACCGTTCATACTATGCCAAACACGGATGTCCCTTCTCTTAGAAAGAAATGGGTCTGCACACCAAAGGGTAGAGCCGTACGTAGACAAGAGCGCAGCATAGATTGGCCCACGGCTGGTTGCTGGCTGTAAGGTCAGGCGCATGTCTGCGCGTGCTCGCTTTGATGATAATGAGGGGGCGTAGTTTCTTATTACATTATGCGTAATGAGACGTCACACTGCTGTTTCCACCGTCGTATTCCTATCACCTATGTCCTTGCGATAAGGGCTTTTTTCGCTATTTTTTCGGGGATAGTCGCGGGGATTTTTACTAGGAAGATCTCCCCAATGGGCTTCCGCCGTTTTCCAATCTGCTGTTGAAACTCGCAGTCAAAGCCCCTATAACTGGACTATCACTGTTGCATTTAGCAGCAGCTGACATTATGTCATCTTGATAGCAGGCGAGACGTGCGAAAGAAAACTTATGCCATGAGATATGTTGCCGGGCAGCCTGTGGAGAGAATTTTCCCCCCGGTGGTAATGCATTATGCCGGGCAGCCGGTATTGTCCGGTCCGCTGCCTTTGGAAAACGGTGTCTTACGCCTGTTGGTGTGGAATATTTTTAAGCAACAGCGGATGGATTGGCTGTCGGTGCTGAAGGGGTTTGGTCAGAACGCTCAGCTGATGCTTCTACAGGAAGCGCAGAGTTCGCCGGAGTTAATTCAGTTCGCCACCTCCCACTATCCTGCCGCCGATCAAGTTCCCGCTTTTTCCCTTCCGCAGCATCCTTCGGGCGTGATGACGCTCTCTGCCGCGCAACCGATGTACTGTTGTCCTTTACGCGAGCGTGAGCCGTTGCTGCGCCTGTCTAAATCCGCGCTGGTGACGATCTATCACCTGCACGACGGACGCGCGTTGATGGTCGTTAACATTCACGCCGTGAATTTCAGCTTCGGCGTCGAGGTTTACACCAAGCAGCTGCAGGCCATCGGAGAGCATTTAAACCATCACCGCGGGCCGGTGATCATGGCAGGGGACTTCAACGCCTGGAGTCAACCGAGAAGTCATGCGCTGTATCGTTTTGCCAGGGTGATGGGACTCCGAGAGGTGGAGTTCAGCAACGATCAGCGGCGCAGGGCGTTCGGGCGTCCTCTGGACTTCGTTTTCTATCGTGAGCTGGATGTGGCGGACTCCTCGATACTGGTTACGGACGCCTCCGACCACAATCCTCTGCGGGTGGAGTTCAGCCTGTAGTCGGGCCGGTGATGACGGCGACGTCCCCCGGGGGATACCTGCCTTCACCTTCAAGCGATCGAGTTCTATTCCACCGTCCCGTTTCGCCCATAAAAAAACCTCTCCGAAGAGAGGTTTTTGTTTTACGTGACCGATTAGGAGTCGGGAGACTGTTTTTTGCTGACGAACAACGTCAGTCTGTCGCCCGGCTGGATATTGGCCTTTTTATTAATGACCGTATTCCAGCGCATCACGTCTGCGATGTCGACGCCGTGACGTCTGGCGATGCTGGCCAGTGAGTCACCTTTGCGAACATGGTAGATAATCGAGCCATTTTTACCGCTGGCGTCAGACCCTGTCGTGGCGAAAGAAGCCTTCGCGACCTGAAGCGTCTGACCTGCTTTCACCGTGTGACCACGAAGGTTGTTCCAGTTTTGCAGGTCTTTGGTGCTGACATTGAGCCGTTTGGCAATGGCGGATAACGTATCGCCAGTACGGACTTTATATTCAGAACCCCGGGTTGTTTGTGCCAGACGCGTCGGCTGAACCGCCGCAATATCTACTTCTGCCAGCGAGTCTTTCAACTGCTCGACATGTGCCTTCGGTACCATAATGTAATGCGGCCCGTTGGGCGCAGTCACATTCTGTTTATAACCCGTATTGTAGCTTTTCAATTTTGTGACGGGTAAACCGGCTAGCTCGGCGGCTTGGGTCAACTGCATTTGCTGTCCTAAGTCCACTTGTGCCAGGGCACGTTCTTCATTCGTTTTCGGCAGGTCAAGGCCGTATTTTTTGCTATGCTTTAAGATGTCGCTTAAAGCTAGCATCTTGGGTACGTAAATCGACGTTTCGTAAGGGAGCGCCAGTGACCAGTAATTCGTTGGGCGACCCTTTGCCTTATTCGCTTTGATGGCCTGCATCACTCGACCTTCGCCACTGTTATAGGCGGCGATGGTCAGTAGCCAGTCTCCATCAAACATGCGATTGAGGCGTTGCATCATGTTTAATGCGGCAGTCGTGGAAGCGGCGACATCGCGGCGACCGTCGTACCATTTATCTTGTTGCAATCCATAATGACGTCCCGTTCCTGGGACAATCTGCCACAATCCAACGGCGTTGGCCGACGATTGGGCGTTTGGATTAAAAGCGCTCTCCACTATGGGTAGCAGTACCAGTTCCATCGGCATTTTACGCTGCTTAATCTGCTCGACTATCCAGTACATGTACGGCTCTGCCCGTAATGTTACATCGTGGAGATAGCTCTTATTTTTCAAATAACGCTGTTTCTGTTCGCGGATCCGGGCGTTTTCCGGAACCTCCATCTTCAGCTCACCACTAATAAAGTTCCACAGGTCCTGCTGCGCGAGGTGGTCATTATCCAACCATCGCGCCCCGGTCTCTCGACCATCGGCGTATTTACCTGTTTCACTTTGACTGGCCGAAGACAGACTCTGTGCATGTTGTTTGGGCTGGGAGGTATCATGGGGTGAAACCTGGCAGCCTGCCAACAAGACCGAGGCGATAAGTATCGCTTTAGCCTTCATATTTTTGTCAACAGTTGCTCAAAAGACGAACGATCATACTTTGATTGGTCATTGCGTACAACTAAAACCTTCAGAAGTTGTCCTTCATGGCCCTTAGTTGCGCAAATGTCTGCCAATCGCCCCTGGTGCTCACATCGTTAAATATTTTTCTTTGTAAATCAGTGTCATGACAACGTAAGAAAAGATTAATATTTCGTTCGAAACCGAGGTGTGTAGGGACTGTTGGCAGCCCTTTTTCCCTTAATTGTCTGACTTTTAGCAGATAGTCGGCAATTGTCGGTTCCTCAGGCCATAACCCATGGGCGAACTCCAGGTTTGACAACGTATATTCATGGGCGCAACACACCAAAGTCTCATCCGGTAGCTGGGATAGTTTGCTAACCGATTCAGACAGTTGTTCCGGTGTGCCTTCAAAAATACGTCCGCATCCAGCGGAAAACAGCGTGTCGCCGCAAAACAGGTATGGAGCGCTATAATACGCGATATGCCCTGCTGTATGCCCCGGAACGGAAAAAATAGAAAATTCCGAGCCCAGCAGCGTCAGACGGTCGCCCTCATTTACGATATGGGTTGTTCCGCTGCGGGAAGTTTCCTGCGGACCGTAAATGTCGATATGGGGGAAGCGCTCTTTTAATGCGTTTACACCGCCGACGTGATCCAGATGGTGGTGGGTTAAAAGGAGGGCGACCGGCGTAAGTTGCTCCTCCGCCAGCGCCGCCAGCACCGGCGCGGCTTCACCGGGGTCGACAATCACACATCGCTTCTGTTGATTACTCAGCAACCAAATGTAGTTATCTTTGAGTGCGGGAACACTGATAAGATTCATGGTGAGTCCTCTGTTTGCAGTTACCTGTGGAAGATACTAGAACATGAAGCCAGCACAAACCGTCCAGACTGTAGAGGCTCCTGATTCTTGGGACTCCATCCCCTGGGGGACATCCTACCGCGATACGCTTGATGATGCGCTACGGCCATGGTGGCCGAAAATTTTTGGTTTTCACCTGATGAAGGTGGGGGCGCTCAGCGCCGAATTAAATAGTGCGGACTGTGCCATCCCCCATCAGATCAACGTTACCCGGAACCGAGCCTGCGCGGACGTCATCGCTGACCCGTGCCAACTGCCGTTCGTCGAGAAATCCGTGGATGCCTGCCTGCTGATTCACGCCCTGGCATACTCCAGCGATCCTCACCGCGTACTGCGGGAAGTGGATCGCGTTTTGATCAACGACGGCTGGCTTATTATCAGCGGTTTTAATCCGATGAGTTTGATAGGATTGGGAAAAGTCGTGCCGGGGATACGGCGTCGGCAGCCCTATTGCAGTCGGATGTTCAGCCAGATGCGGCTGCAGGACTGGCTGAATCTGCTCAACTATGAAATCGTACATCACACCAGCTTGCATGCGCTGCCCTGGCGTCAGCAAGGGCAGGGACGTTGGAACAACCATCTGCCGCTGCTGGGATGTCTAAACCTGATTGTGGCGCGTAAACGCACCGTGCCGCTGACGTTCACGCCGATGCGTTCCAGACTGAAAAAAACGCCGATGCGCAGTCCGGTGGGCGCGACGAAAAGCTATCGTCGCGGCTCGGATTAATCCTGTTTGTAGCCGACGTCATCCTGTGTTGGGGCGCCTGCCGCTTCACGCGCCAGCTGATCGCAACGTTCGTTTTCGGGATGACCGGCATGGCCTTTCACCCATTCCCACTGGATCGTGTGGTGGTGGATCGCTAAATCCAGCCGCTGCCAAAGATCGACGTTTTTCACCGGCTTTTTATCGGCGGTTTTCCAGCCGCGCTTTTTCCAGTTGTGAATCCAGCTGGTGATCCCCTGGCGGACGTATTGGCTGTCCGTACTGAGCGTCACGTCGCATGGCGTCGTCAGCGACTCCAGCGAAACAATCGCCGCCATCAACTCCATGCGATTATTCGTCGTGAGACGGTAACCGGCGCTGAGTTCTTTTTCGTGCTGTTTATAGCGCAACACCGCGCCGTAGCCCCCGGGACCGGGGTTGCCGAGGCAGGAGCCGTCGGTGAAAATTTCTACCTGTTTACGCATCTCTGGTAGACTCTTGTCCATGCTGAAAACCACAAGTCTGACATAAACGAAAACGATGAGCACTGAAATAACACGACAAATCGTCCTGGATACCGAAACCACGGGTATGAACAAGTTAGGTGTTCATTACGAAGGTCATCGCATCATCGAAATCGGTGCCGTTGAGGTGATTAACCGTCGTCTGACCGGCCGCAACTATCATGTTTACCTCAAACCCGACCGCCTGATCGACCCCGAAGCCTATAACGTTCACGGGATCAGCGACGAGTTCCTGGTCGATAAACCCACTTATGCCGACATCGCCGACGACTTCATGGATTTCATCCGTGGCGCCGAGCTGGTCATTCATAACGCGGCGTTTGATATCGGCTTTATGGACTACGAATTCCGGATGCTGCAACGGGATATTCCGAAGACGGAAACCTTCTGCAAAATTACGGATAGCCTGCTGTTGGCCCGTAAGCTCTTCCCCGGCAAACGCAACAACCTGGATGCATTGTGCGACCGCTACCTGATCGACAACAGCAAACGTACGCTTCACGGCGCGTTACTCGATGCCGAAATCCTGGCGGAAGTCTATCTGGCGATGACCGGCGGCCAGCGGTCGCTCGCGTTTTCCATGGATAACGAAGGGTCGCAGCAGGCCAATCAGGGAGACACTATTCAGCGCATCGCACGTCCGGCGTCCGCGTTACCGGTGATCTACGCCAGCGACGACGAGGTGATGGCGCACGAACAGCGGCTCGACCTGATTGTGAAAAAAGGCGGCAGCTGCCTGTGGCGTGATTAAAAGCCGCGGTCACTAAAATGAGCTATGCGCTGGAAATGTAAGCAAACAGAGTCGGTTAGCGAGAAAAAGCATTGACGTGATAAGGGTGCCATTCTAGTATTCAAGCCGCTCACAGAGCGCAGAGTGGAGCGGTAGTTCAGTTGGTTAGAATACCTGCCTGTCACGCAGGGGGTCGCGGGTTCGAGTCCCGTCCGTTCCGCCACTTATCTTTCCCAGGGTGTTTTCGAACATCTTGGATGAAAAAACCGCATACCGGTAGAAGGGTATGCGGTTTTTTTTCGTCTTTATGATACCTACCCTCAGCTCACTACCCGCGCTCCCTTCCCGAGAGAGCATGTCCTTCCCTGGAAAGATGCGCCCACTTTACCAATCAGCGGCGGCGATAACCGACGCCAGAAGCGCTTGTGTCCGTGCGAGATAGTCGGCGATGGTCTCGGCGGCCTGCTGAGTGGCGGGATGGCGATAGTTGATGAACAGACCCTCATGCGTGCGGACATACCACAGACACACCTCATCAGGGTCGACGCTGCGGCTGCGGAAGCTTTTGACCTGCCACGTCGTCCACTCGCGCGCGCCTGCGATACGCCGCAGCTCCATGTAGGAGATCATAAAGGGATCGCGCAAAGGCTGGTCAAGAAGCTCGGCCACGCGGGTCATGGGTATCTGGGCCAACGCTTTGACGCCTACCAGTCCGTCTGCCGCCGCACGGAGTGTCTGCGTAAATGAGCGATTTACATCGATGGGAAAAGCCACCGGTCCCATTCCAACGTACCAGCCCACCGACGGCTGGCGCTGCGCGGTCTGCGTCTGGAAGGGGATCATGGTGCGAAAGGTGTTCTGGCCTGAGCGCTCACTGGAGGACTTTGCCAGACAGGCCAGTAGTCCGGAAAAAATGTCGCCTCCGGCAGACCGGCAAATCTGTGCAAATGTGTTGGCCTCCTCTTTATCGAACACCCTGGCATGGCCGCTCGGTTGTTCGGTCACGCCATCGCCCACGGCGCCAAGAGGGAGAGGAAACGGCGGCAGGCGACCGTCCCCCTCGGTCACGAATGTCTTCCAGCGCTGAATGCCTTCATGGCCGGCGGTCATTTCCTCCGACGCTGTGCGCTCCGCTTCGGCGAAGTCGAGATAGCTGGCGACGGCGGGAAGGACGGGCTGAGTTAGACTTTCTTCCGATGCAGACAAGGCGGCGGCGTACAACGTTTGGATCTCACCGGGGATCTGGAAAAGGGAGTAGCCGTCGATCAACGTGTGGTCCACCGCGAGGCACACGGTGGTGGCTTTAGAATGGCGGATGGTGGTGAAGAGATACCCCGGCCAGTGCAGGGGGCCGACCTCACGATCGAACAGCGCCTCGAGCTGGTGCGCCAGCGACCGAGCGTCGGTAAACTCGCCGACTTCGCCGGGCCGCACCTCGATAGAGCCGGGTTTTAGCGTCATGCGGGCTAAACGGCGGTCGGCGCGTGAGGGGTCAGCGGGGAGCAGGTGGCTGCGTAAGGTTTCATGCCGGTCGATCCATTGACGGATGGCCGTGATAAAAGCCGATGCGTTCAAGTCGTCCGACATATCAAAGGCGCAACCCAGCCAGGCCGCCGTCGACAAGCCGTTGTCTCTTTCATCCAGCGCGCCCATGATGCTCGCCTCCTGAAGGCAGGAGGCCCGGCGAGGGTCCTTGACCCAGCGTTCGTCGGTGACGGAGGGCCCGTGTACACGCCAGGCGGTGAGATGTCCTGCGGGCAGATTAAGTGAGGCTATATCAGTGAACTTCATGAACGTTTCCCTGTATCGGTGAAGGACAAAAGGCTCAGGCGCGCGCGGGTTCGTTGCGAAGCGCGGCCAGTTGAGGTTCGCGCACCGCCCACAAGGGCGACATGACAATCCATACGGCGGCGACGGCAATCAGCACGCCGGTTATAAACAGGGTCGCCCGCGTTCCCAGCCACATCCCGCAAGTGCCGCCGACCACGGCGCCTAACGGCGCAAGGCCCCAAACCAGCGTACGTATGCTGGCGTTCACGCGTCCGTGAATCTCTGCCGGCGCCAACGCGTAACGGATGGGAACCTGATGGACGTTGTAAGTTTGTATGCCAATCCACATGATGCATTGCGATAACCCGACGATGAGTACGTTCGGCAACAGCGGGCAGAGCATGGCGCCAACGGCGCTGATGAGGATCGCCGCGACCAGCGTGCGGCCAAGACCCAGCACTCTCGCCGTCGGGCGGGCCAGTAAGGCACCCACGACGCAACCGACCGCGGCAACGCTGGTGACGATGCCAATCTCTGCCGCGGTCAATTTCAACTGGTCGGAAAGATAGAGAATGAAGACTGCTGAATAGGCGCTGTAGAAGAAAATTAGTGTCACGGTGGCGAAGGTTGACGCGCGAAGCGGCGGCGTCCGAATCAAAAATCGCATACCCTCGGCCGCCTCTTTCAAAATACGCGTCAGCGCGCTGCCCATTCGCGGGTCACCCTCAGGCGTGACGTTGGGTCGTCGATGCGATGACGCGACGGCGACAAAAGGAAGCAGGGCCGACATCACCAGGAAGGAGACGGAGTCGGCCAGGATCGCCACGGCGGGCGAGGTAGCCGCGATCAGCCATCCGGCGATCGGTAGGCCGATGACCATGACGGCGGACTGCCCGAGTTCCAGTCGGCTTTGCGCCTGGGTGAGTTGCAGATAGGGCACCAGCGCAGGCACCCAGGCCAGAAAGGAGACGTCGGCGACCACCATCGCGGCGCCGGTTAGCGTGGCGACGGTATAGAGGTGCAACATACTGACCTGTCCGGACAGAAAAAAAACCAGCGGCACGCTAGCCAGCGTAAGAGCCATGATGATATTCGCCGTCAGCAGCAGCAGGCGGTGCGAGTAATTGTCGACGAGCAGACCGGCAAACAGCCCCAGCAGCAGGTACGGCGTTCTGCTACAGGCAAGCAGTACGCCGGTTTCAAACGGACTGGCGTGATTAAGCGTGATCGCCGTCAGCGGGATGGCAAGATGCGTGATCTGCGTGCCAACCAGTGAGAGCGATTGACCCGCGAGAAGCAGGTGGAAGCTGCGGGGCAGCCGCGGTGAGACATCCTGTAAACTCTGCATCGTCATGCACTCCGCCGATCTTGATGAGCCTACAGTTTGTAGCCCAGACGTTTCAGTTCTTCGCCCGCGATGTGCTCGAATTCAGCAATTTGCGTTGGGCTGAGGTCCTGCAGATAGCGTCCATTACGCCCCCGGTAGAGGGGTTGACGCGCCGTCTCTGCGGAAGGGTGCCCCCAGGGTTTGTCGAACAAGGCGTGGTTCTGATCCGCATGGCGCATGAGCGCTTCATTCCACGGCAGCGCCAGAAAGTCCAGCATCCGTTCAATGGTCTCGCGAGGGCGGGTCACCAGATCTTCATAGCGGATTTCCAGATAACGCAAATCCGGCGCGGTCAGACGGGCGTGGGCGACAATCTCCAGCCAGCCGTGGGCGGCCTCGGCGATCGTCTGATATCCCCAATCGGGTACGGTCTTGAGGTGCGAGGCCGCCAAATCCCGTCCGTCCCGGACGATATGAATAAACCGGGCCTCGGGCCAGATCGCGGCATAGGTGCCTATATCCTTGATTCTTCGCTGTAATTTTAACCCCCACCGTTGCGTCCCCGTTTGTTTACGTCGGCGTTCCCCCATCAACTCGATAAGGCGACAGCGGTCTTCGAGCGCGGAAAGATCCCGGCCGCACTCGTCCATCAGGCTCTTCACCAATGCTCTGACTTCGTGACGGTCGAGGCCGAAGCGCTCACACTGGACCACGAAATGCACGCCGTCGTACCACTCGGGGGCGAACGTTTCCTTCGTGGCCCCGATGAGCAGGCCTTCGTTAGCATCGAGAAAGTCGCAGACGGCCAGAATATGCGGACCAAGATTCACCGGCTCCGTGAAGTCGATTTCCGGGCCGACGACCAGGTCCGGGTGCGAATCGAGAATGACGCTGAGCAACGTCGTGCCTGAGCGGTTTTCGCCCCCCAGCAGCACCGGGGTGGTCGTGAGTACACAAGGCGTGATTGTGGCGGATGGACCAGACATGGAGACTCCTTTCCGTGGAAGAATATTTCGAATGAACCTCACCCGCTGACAAAATAATAGGGTCGTATCAATAAGCCGGTGGGCGATATCGTCTAGTCGAAGCAATAAACGTGATGAGGCGACATTGAGTCGCCCTCGAGAATATTTACGCTTAATACATAATTAGCATTGGCCGTTGTGATAATCAACATGGGATGAGATTAATTTTTTTATTTTTATGAGACATAAAAATTAAATAACCAACAGGTATCCATTGGAGTCGTCAATAAAGAAATTTGTCGAGGGGTTTCATAAAAAACACATAGATAACAATAGGGTTGATTTTATTTTCTCTAATGGTGAATTAATATTATCCCTATATTTAAAATATGCCTTGTCTTAAGGGGAAGTCGTCGCTGACATGACAGAAACACTGGCTCTCTTCATGATTAATAATTTAGGTCGAGTATTTAAAAACGCTCATGAGTGGCGAACGGAGATTCCTATGAACGAGGACGATCGCCTTTGGGTCGACACCTATTCTGAGGGGGCACCGTGTTATAAGAACCACTGCGGGGAATAGGACGCGGTGTTATTCATCGTTGTTCACCAAGGTCGAGCGGAATAGCACTCGACTTGTGGGGACAGAGTGCTATTTGTGGTCTTGCTCCAGCGTCTGATAACAACACATCTCAGCCGCTGCCAAGGCGCGACTGTATCGCTTACCGCGCCCTTGGGGTTATTGGCAATCGCGGGTCCGCACTGTCGCGCCCATCTCGCTGGTCAGTGTGTTGCGCGTGTTTGTGCCGATATAAACCAGCCCGCCCATGGCGGCGCTGCCCGACACTTCCCGTGCGCGGCACAGGTCCGCTTCTGCCCCCATCGCCACACTCATATGGGCGGATTGGATCACCAGATCGTGGGTATCGTTAATCAGCTTCGCCCCCATGGCCAGCCTGGCATCCAGACGCTGGAGGTTGCCGCTTAGCGCTATCGTTGCGCCCATACTGCTATCCACTGTGACCTGTTCCTGGTTGAGCGCGCAGGCTTCGGCCTTCAGTTTGACGCCAAAGGTGGTTTTGATCGACTGCACGGGGTGGTCCGTAAAAATCGTCAGGTCGGTTTTGTTGTCTGAGAGATCCCAACCGTCTACATCGCGGGTCACTCCTGTCATGCTCAGTTTCTTGCCCGCCGAATCGACCTGCAATTGATCCAACACTTTTTGGGACGCACTGGCCACCGCATAGGGCTTCTCGGCGCATTTGAGCGTGACGTTCAGCCCTTTGGATAATTCGAGTTCGTTGAAGGAAGCAATCGGTATCCGTTTCTCAACCTCATTCGCAGAAGCGGCGTTGAGGCTGACGCCAAAAAGTAAGGCAAGGGAAACAACAGTGTTCGAGCGGGTCATGTGACCTCCGTAGCGCGTATTTAGAAAGAATCAGCAGAAATCGGGGCCGCCAGAGGCGTCGCCGTCAGGGAAACATCGCCGCGCGGCGCCAGGTTGAGGCCAAACTCCGGGCGCAGGTCCACCGGCCGCGTTCCGGTTGCGAGTTGGACACGGCAGCTCAACGAGAGTCGAGCCAGTGTTATCACCAGCTGATGAAGCGAAAGCGACATCCCCACGCAATGGCGTTTGCCTGTCCCGAAAGGGAAGTAGTGGTACGGCGGGACGGGCCCCTGAAGAAAACGATCGATATTGAACCGCATCGGTTCAGGCCAAACGCGGGCGTCATGATGCACCAGCCAGGGAGAGAACAGGACTGCGGTGCCGGCGGGAAGCCGGTAACCGTCGATGTCGATATCCTGTAATACCGTCCGTTCCACCAGCGATGAGACCGGCGTCAGCCGCAGCGCTTCTTTCACGGCGGCCAGCGTGAGGGGGCATTTTTGCAGGCTGATCCCGTCGCGCGGCTGCGCGCGCGCTTCCTGATAGATCCGCGTCTGCACTTCGGGGTGCCGGGCCAGATGGATGAGACACCATTGAAGGCTAGTGGCCGGGTTATCGATACTGCCTGACAGGTTGCCCATCACCTGATTCGCCAGCGACGCTTTGCGCTCCGGGTGGCGGGCGACGTCAAGGGCATGGTAGAGCTGGGCCAGCATCGTATCCGGCTCCTTGGCGATGCCGCTCAGGCTCGCGTCCACCAGCGCATGCAGACGCTGACGATAATTCAGCAAGGTGGGATCGTGAAGTAGCGCGCTTCGATCGACGGTGGCGGCTTTCCGGATCAGCGCGTAGAACGCCTGATGGGTGTCAATGGCGAAGCGTTGGCCTTCCCGGAGCGTACAGGTATGGCCGATAAAAGGCGGCATCACCGCGCGCACCGCCCATTCGAGCGTCAACGCGCGCAGCGTCACTGGCATCGACGTGGCGAACTGTTCGACAAGCCAGTCGGCGCTCTCTGTCAGGGCGCGCTGCAACGACGCGCACTTCGGGTTGACCTGCGGCAGAGTCAGTTTTCTGACCCGGCGCCATTCGTCGCCATCATGAGCAAACGTGAGCGCATCTCCCAGCAGCAGGCGGCCAACGGCTGCGGAGGAAGGCAGCGTCATGACGTCTTTACCGAAACACGCCTCTTTCTGCTGCCAGTCGCGCACATGGCGGGCGCCCCCCAGCACGACCAGATCGGCGCTGTCCGCGAATCGGAGCCGGACGCAATCGCCCTCGGTCGCGACCGCTTCCTCTACCGTCTTTAAAATGCCGATCGCGCGTAAACGCGTCCCATCAACCTCAAAGGTGGGTAGCACTGCATAAGGTCGTATCATCTCTTCTCCTGTTCATCCGACGATGGTTAGCGGATCGGGGATAACGCTGCAGGCGCCGATAAAGGCGCCTGCGCCGATGGAGAGCAGGCCGCAGCGTGTCGAGAAGGGCGGCGAATTTTGCAGCCGACGGCTCAGCAGCAAAAAGGGATCGGCCGCACAGCAATGGCCCACGTCAGGTAGCAGACGGGTATCGATACGCGCTTCGAAGTCAGGGTTGAGCCGCGTAAAGTTAAGCCAGGTCAGGCGGTTGATGTTGTGCGGCAGCAACACGTCATGGGTCTGAAATGAAAAATCAATTTCTTCCAGCGCGTGGGCCATCATCGCGTTGTGCTCGGCGTAGAAAGCGCTCTTTTGCTGCGATTCGATAAATAGCCCCGGCCAGAATTCCGCGCGATGTTCCACAAAAGGGGGCGTCAGCTGTATGCCGTCATGCTGATTGTCCAGCAGCATGACGACGAATCCGTCGCCCAGAATCGTACAGCCGGGGATATAACGTTCCCCCAGTCCAAAAGCGCTGAGCGAATCGCCCAGCACCAGCAGCGCCCGCTGCGAGAGACCGGCCCGGAAGAGCATCTGGAGCATGTTGAGCCCCCAGAACCCACCGCCGCAGTTGTGCTGATCAATCTCGTAGCGGCGTTTCACCTGCTTCAAGGCGGGATGGCGGCGCACCAACTCCGTCGTCACGCCTTCCCCTTCGACAGGCTGAATCGGCAGGGCGTGCACGTAAATCAGCGTATCGACTGGCGTCTCTTCGGCGCTCACCTCGAGTCTGTCCAGCAGCGTCAAAAAGGTGTGCAGGAGCGAGGTCGCGCGCGGTAGCGCGGCGACCTGTTCGATACCGAACAGTTTGCTGAATACGCGGGCTTCGCTGCGGCTGCCGCCGGCCGCTTGAATAACATCGACCGCGTCGACGCGCTCCGTTGGAATGTCGTCCACCATGCGGGTTAGTCGCATGCTTGATTCTCCGTTCCCTGAAAGGCCAGTGCGGTGAGGGTCGTCTCTTCCTGTAGCAGCAGCAGATGGTCGTAGCGCGTGTCGCTCTGCTCCAGGGCGGCGAATAGCGAGGTGCATAACAGGCGATCATCCGCGGGAATAGGGTGTCCATGCGCGGGCAGCGAGGACAGCAACGTCGGACTGGCAACGAGGCGGTAGTGATCCGTCAGCCCAAAATGCTGTTTTAGCCCTTCGCAATGCGCCGCCAGCCCTGAGGCATCCCGCTCGCGGCGTCGATAGCCCAGATAGCGCCAGCCTTCGCAGCTCCGATTCACGGCCACGATGCAGGCGCTGTTATGGGGGGCGAGCGTCTGCATTAGCGGGGAGCGATAGAGCAGGTGCTTTTGGTCGGCAATCAACAGCAAGGCCCGCCGGTCGCTGTGTCGAAGGTAACGATGCAGCGCGTCGAAGGCGAAAAGCGGGGCGGACAGCCCACGGTCGCTGATGGCCAGAGCAAAACTCTGTTCGCTGAGATTCAGTTGGTGGACAACGTGATTAACGACGGACGTCCCCAGATGCAGGTCTGGCGTCCAGTGCGCCATCATCACTACGTCGATATCCTGACAGTCGGTGCGCGCCTGAAGCGACGGCAAGAGTGCGTCCATCATGCGTACGAACGGCGCTTTGTCTTCGGCGGTTATGCACTCGACGACGCGGCTTTGCGCGGGATCCCACGGCAGCCCGTTCGACTGAAAAAACGCCGCGACGTAACCTTCCCAGTGGTCGACTTCATCGAGCCAGACGGGGTTAAACGGTTCAAGCTCGCCAAACGTCTTCCAGAGGATGTGACGGGGATGCAGGCTAAGGCTCATGCCTTCTCCTTACCGGTCAGGAAGCCACGCCAGCCGTTGAGCAGATGAATATTTGACGTCCCTTCCATGTATTCGAAGGCAAACGCATCGCGGTATCGTTTCATGAGGCCCGGCTGATTCACCCAATATTCCGTGGGCAGGAGATGAGGAAGCCGATGGGCGACCCGCTCGACGAACGCCGTGGCCTGCCGTTTGATCTGGCTGGTCTGCCAGACGCGCGAACGCTCTTGATGATAGTGTTCACCCACTTCCATTAGGCGGGCATGCAGAGAGTGGTACTGACGCCAGAGATCTTTCTCGTGAATATTTTCCCGGGCGAGCGCCTCCAGAAAACCGCGCGCGGTCCCTAACGCCATGGCGGCGACGAGGGGGCGATGTTTCTCGAAGACCTGCGTTAACGCGTTAATGCCTTGTCGTAATGGGCTGGCGGACAATCCCAGGATCTGTTCAGGCTTGACGAGGAACGCGTCAAACGTGATTTGCGATAATCCCGCGCCGGCCAGTCCGTAGGCTGCCAGCGGCTCGACGGTAATCGCCTCCGGCGCTTGTTGGGGTTCCACCATAATCAGCTGCGTTCTGTCGCCGTGCCTCGCGAACACCAGACCGATGCTGGCCATCTGGGCGCCGCCGATGAACATTTTGCTTCCCGTTAGCGTGAGCCCCTGTTCGCTGTCCTCCAGGCGGGTCGTAATCGACGCGGCATCAGAGCCGACTTCCGGTTCGCTCACGGCAAAAAAGGTCCATGACGGCTGAGTCAGGAATCGGGAAAAAAAGTGTTCTTGCTGTGCGTCATCGCCCAGCAGCAGTACGGCCCGGCAGGCGAGAGAGGTGCCGGGCAGGGCCAATAAACAGCTGGCGTCCGATCGCGAAATATACTCGACGACGCGTAAATAGGTGGGGAAGTGGCGCATATCAAACGGCAGTGAGGCGGCGTGGTCCCGCCAGGGATTGTATTTATCGGGCAAGCCGGTATGCGATAACGTTAATAACAGGTCATCCTTGATATGAAAAACACCTTCCTGAACGTTATCTTCGATAATTAAACCTGCGGAATGAAAGTTATCCAGGCTGTTATCCAATACGTTCAGGTTATATTCATCCTTTCTCACTACTATCCCTCTGCCGATCCATGGTGCCGTAATATATTGGCCAGGTTTTACGTTGCAGCGGCGTTGGCTGACTTGACTCGCTGATTTAAGCCAGCGCATCGGTATTCATGCTCTTGCCGCCGTTCTGCAACGCGAATGATTGAGCCTAGTTCTATCCTAAATGCAGTCTATTCTTTGTCGGATTATCGAATTGATTCAGATTGCATTTAGACGCGTTTATTAAAAGTCAGGAACATATTCCACAATGGCGGAGGCCGCCGTAATGCCTAAGCCAATACTAATTAATAAGATTTTATCGCCGGACTTTATTTGTCCGGTTTTGATCAGATGCTGCAAATTGATAAAAGGATCCGCGCCGAAACAGTGGCCGTACAGAGCGATGTTTTCCATGACGATTTTACCGGCGGGCAAACACAGCGTTCTCTCAATGAGTTTCCAGGATGAGAGGTTAACGTTATGGGGCGCAATGTACGCAATGTCATTCAGGCCCAGACTGGCGTGTTTCAGGCTCTCGGTGATATGGCGGCACACAAAATCGGTGTAGCTCTGCGGAAAATGCGCCGGAATGGCGTCCGTGAAATGGCCGCTGTTGATGCTTGATCGGCCATCGCGTGTTGTTGCCGTACCGATCAGGCGCAGCGGGCCGGGACGTCGCGACACCAGCAGAACACAAGCGGCTTCGCCCATGATGGTGGTATCGGCGATGAGCTGGACTTTGGGATGGAACGCCTTCTCCGCGATGACCACCAAGGCGTATTCATCGTCGCCAAGCCAACTGGCGACCTGCTCCAACGCCACGAGTCCGGTGGCGCAATGACTCATGGTGTATCCCGCATATTCGACGTGTTCACCCACCACCCGCCTGACCAGGGAGGGCAGAACCGGCGCGCCGAAGGGCGTGACGGAAGGGATGGTGTGGCAATGTACGCAGAGTTTGATGTGGTCGGCGATGGCGGCGTGGCGTCGGACGATATTGTGCAGCGCAGGCTCGATAAGTCCGGAGAGGTCCTGGCTCTCGTCATGAGGAAACTGTCGCAGCCCGTAGAAGCGCTCGAACATCCTGGTTTCTATTCGCGTCAGCCCCAGCGCGCGCGCCGCTTCGTCCAGCGTCTGCATCTTCGGCGCGAAGACGATCTCCATGTCGTTAAGCGTCAAATGCATCAGGTCGCCTCCCGCCAGACAGAGGACAAAAAAGCGCCACTCTTTCCGCCGGCTCAGGGGGGGGGAGCATCCCCATATGCCCTGTGTCGGGGGGGAGCCAGCGTGTGCTGCGAGGGGGCTTTTTCGCTACGTTTTTCGCTTCCTGTACCGCAATGATTCCATCCTTTCTCCCGTAACAGATCAGTAGATTATCGCCGGGTGAGCGGGGTTTGGGGTCGAGCCGCGTCAGGAGAGGATGCTGTGCGACCAGCAGGACGTGAAGCGAGGCATCGTCGCCCCAGCCGTGCAGGAGCAGGACCTTCGGCTTATGTTCCATGCCGAGTTCACGCCAGCAGCCCTGCCCAGCAGCCATCGGCAAGCAGGTGGACGCCGTCGTCCGTCGCCATTCGGTTTCCTGCCTGCGCAGCGGGCGGGGGCGAGAACACTCGACATCTGACCGCTGCGCGGCTAATTTTGCGGCTTTCATCGACATGCCCGCCCCATGATTTGATCGACTTTCAGAGCGACAGGGGGATCTTCGCCCTCGGCGTTCAGCAGGACATCGCCTGCCGCGGGCCGCGTCAGCCAGTCAGTCAGGCTCTGGTGATCCGCTTCGGGCTGAGCGGCGATATCCCAGCGCCATCCTCCGGCGTCGTGCGCCGCCGCTTCCGAGATGAAATGCAGATACAACAGGTGGGACAATGCCTGCTCGGGGCGGGGCGTGAAACGGGTAATGGCGTCCAACACCAGCCAGCAGCCGCCATACTCCTGCGCCATGGCGG
>NZ_LUTP01000035.1 GCF_002111585.1 Lonsdalea iberica | reverse complement strand
CAGTTTCGCTTGTGTCGACCTGTCGATTCTTTGATGGCGACCGGTGTCGTCAACGTAGGTCTCGGCGATGGAGATTCGCCGGGGTATCGTTTTATTAGCCTCTAACGCCATGTTTATTGCTTCCTTTACAACGCATCTGCCCCATGCGTTTTGATCATCATGAGTTCGATCGGCCTGAACATCCCCATAAAGAGCGCGCGATTCACCTGGCGGCAGCACAGTCGCGCATCCCGTTACGGTACAGCGAGTTCACTCGTCTGTGTATGACGGTATAACAGAGCGGGATGTCAATAGCTCTCCGGGAAAATACCCGCTTAGCCAGCGATTTCCGGGGGCAAGCCATGCGCTTCACCCTCGTCAGGCGCGCAGCGATCATACTCCTTCAGTCCACGGCTGAGAGCAGTTCAGTGGGCGATACCGTCGCTTCGCCATGCTGTCGGACCGCCGCAAAGCGAGCTAAACCTCGAAAGCCACGACGGAGTCTGTCGAGCCAATATCCGGATGGTCGTCGGCGAGAGTGACTGATGTAGACATGTCCTGCATCACGTCACCGGCGGTAAATGGCAGCCTAATCGAACGCCTGCATCCAAGCAGGGTATATCGGAACTATATCTAGCCGATGATCATCGTGCAATTGCCGCTGATAGGCACAGAAGATCAACGCGTTATATCTTCGCCAGCGGGAAACGCCGACGTTCCCGCATCCGGCCATTGCGGCGATAAAACAGAGGAACAGCAGAGACTCTTTACCTCAGCACAGCGACAGCTGCACCTTGGATTTTTCGATAATTTTCAGCACGCCTGCGGGCGGCAGCCGGTCGGTGAACAAATAATCGATTAAATCCATATTGCCGAGATTGACCATCGCGTTACGGCCAAATTTGGAGTGGTCGGTGACCAGCATCACGCAGCGTGAATTGTCGATGATTGCACGCTTGGTGCGGACCTCGTGGTAGTCGAACTCCAGCAGGGAGCCGTCCATATCGATGCCGCTGATCCCGAGAATGCCGTAGTCGAGGCGGAATTGAGAAATGAAGTCCAGCGTCGCCTCCCCAATGATGCCGCCATCGCGGCTACGCACCTCGCCGCCGGCCAGAATCAGGCGGAAATCGTCTTTGCTTTTTAACAGGGTCGCCACGTTGAGATTGTTCGTGACCACTCGTAACCCCTTATGGTTCATCAGCGCGTGCGCGACCGCTTCCGGTGTGGTGCCGATATCGATAAACAGCGTAGCGCCGTCCGGGATTTGACTGGCGACCTGTCGGGCGATGCGGGCTTTTTCATCCGACCACATCGTTTTGCGATCCTGATAGGCGGCGTTGACGGAGCTGGAAGGGAGTGCGGCGCCGCCGTGATGACGGTGGATCTGATTCCGCTCGGACAGGTCGTTAAGATCGCGACGGATGGTTTGCGGGCTGACGGAAAAATGCGCTACCAGCGCTTCGGTGCTGACGTACCCCTGCTGACGCACCAGTTCGATAATGGCCTCATGCCGCTGCGTTTGCTTCATGATTATCCCCTCTTCGCCGGTACGCGACGCCCGGTATCCCACCACGCCATCAGCAGTCCCACAACCAACCCGGCAATGAGGGCGCCGTTGGCGATGGACATGCCGAAGATATCGAAATAGCCCGCGACCAGCCACAGAACGGAGAACACCATCAGTCCTCGCTGTAGATGCAACGGCCCGTCAGGCTGCCGCTCTCCCCGCAGCCAGACATAGCCCATCAGGGCATAGACGACGCCGGAAAGACCGCCGAAATAGACGCCGCTGAACCACGACTGCACCCAGCCGCTGAGCGCCGCGGACAGCAGCAGGATCACGGATAGTTTGCGGGTTCCGAGCGTTTTTTCTACCGGCCCGCCGAGATACCACCACCACATCAGGTTGAACAGGATATGCAGCAGCGAGAAATGCAGCAGGATATGGCTAAACCAGCGCCACAGCTGCATCCCCTGCCCACTCTCCGGGTAGGATAGCAACAGCATCATCCGTTCAACGCCGTAGAACTGCATCAGGAGATAAACGGCGATGGTGACGACCAGTACTGCCAATGTCAGCGGCCCCGCGCGCTGACGAAGCTCGCCGACAAAGGAGAAGGCGGGATAGCGCAATCCCGTGCGTGTGGTGCCGCTTTGCCAACTGGCCGCCTGGTATCGCGCGTGCCAGGGCTCTGCCATGAAACGATCCAGCTCCTTATCTACCCGCGCCAGCTCGCTATCATCCTGTAGCCACAGCTCGTACTCACCGTCGTTGACGCGTATCGCCAGCCGAATGTGCTGAGTGCGCATGTAATCCACGAACGCCTGAGCTTGGCGCGGGTTGGGTAAGGCGATAATCCGGATCATGGTGGTTATGCTTCTCGCTGTATCGTTCAATGAGCTTGATTCTAAAACATTTAGCGCGGGAAAATCAGCGCCATCCCTAACGAATCCTGTCAGCCCGCCGATGTGTCCTGCGGGAAGCGGCGTTGCCAAGCCTCAAAACCGCCGTCTACGCTGTACACGGAGGAAAATCCGAGGCTAAGTAAGTATTGAGCGGCGTTGCGACTGCTGATGCCGTGATAGCACAACACCATCACCGGCTGCGCGAAATCCGCCGCGTCGACAAAGCCGTTCAGCGAATCGTTGGTCAGATGGACCGCGCCCGGCACGTGCGCGACGGCGAAACTTTGCGGGTCCCGAATATCGACCAGTACCTCACCGGACTGCCAACGCTGATGAGCCTGTTCTACATCAATTGCCTCAAACTGCTCCATGATTCTCCGCCCCTGTTGTTATCAAATTGTGTCGATTGTATCGCACTCCCTCCGCCAGCCCCCACAAAAGCCGGGAGGAAGAGCACATTTCTCTCGCTATGGCCCCATTAATGTTAACCAAGTCACGTATAAATGTATTTATTTGGTTAATCCTTGGCGTGAATGTTTGTTTGCGATTATCATCGTGAGCGAAAACGAACATTTATACGGAATACGGCGGAGGGGAATGTGGAAACCAAAGACCTGATCGTGATCGGCGGGGGAATTAACGGCGCGGGTATAGCTGCGGATGCAGCGGGCCGAGGTCTGTCAGTGCTGTTGTTGGAAGCGCAGGATCTGGCTTGCGCCACCTCTTCCGCCAGCTCCAAGCTGATTCATGGCGGCCTGCGCTATCTGGAACACTACGAGTTCCGGCTGGTTGGCGAGGCCTTATCGGAACGCGAAGTCCTGTTGAAAATGGCGCCGCATATCATAT
Organism: Lonsdalea iberica; assembly: GCF_002111585.1. Taxonomy (GTDB): domain Bacteria; phylum Pseudomonadota; class Gammaproteobacteria; order Enterobacterales; family Enterobacteriaceae; genus Lonsdalea; species Lonsdalea iberica. Next base: position 28,272 of record NZ_LUTP01000035.1, on the reverse strand, counting down.
CGCCATTGCGCTTTCGTCTGCCCCATGAACCACATCTGCGTCCGGCATGGATGATCCGCGCAGGGCTGTTTATGTACGATCATCTGGGCAAACGCGTCAGCCTCCCGGCCAGCCGCGGTCTGCGTTTTGGACCCGAGTCGGCCCTGAAACCGGAGATGACGCGCGGTTTCGAATATTCCGATTGCTGGGTCGACGACGCCCGCTTAGTGGTGTTGAATGCGCAAGAGGTTGAGCACCACGGCGGCAAGGTACATACCCGCACCAAAGTCACGCGCGCGCGCCGTGTCGACGGTCTGTGGCTCGTCGAGGCGGAAGATGCGCTGACCGGCGAAACGCACAGCTGGCAGGCTAAAGGACTGGTGAACGCGGCGGGGCCGTGGGTGCGAAGTTTCTTCGACGAAGGGCTGTCTCTGCCATCGCCCTATGGCATCCGCCTGATCAAAGGCAGCCATATCGTGGTGCCGAAAGTTCATAACGAGCCGCAGGCCTATATTCTGCAAAATCAGGATCATCGCATCGTCTTCGTGATTCCCTGGATGGATGAATTCTCCATCATCGGCACCACCGACATGGAGTACCACGGCGATCCGCGCCATGTCAGCATCAATGACGACGAAGTCGACTATCTGCTGGACATCTACAACCGCTATTTCAAGAAACCGCTGACCCGCGATGACATCCTCTGGAGCTACTCCGGGGTCAGGCCGCTTTGCGACGACGAGTCCGATTCGCCCCAGGCTATCACCCGCGATTACACGCTGGCTATCGACGACGATCACGGTCGCGCCCCGCTGCTCTCCGTCTTCGGCGGCAAGCTCACCACCTACCGTAAGCTGGCGGAACATGCGCTGGACAAGCTGGCGAAGTTCTACCCGCAGGCCGGCAAAGCCTGGACGCAGCAGGCGATACTGCCGGGCGGCGACATTCAGGCTCCCGCGACGAATACGCATCCCGCCTACGTCAGCATTACAACCTGCCGGAGTCTTTAGCCCGACGCTACAGCCGCACTTACGGCAGCCAGACCGAACGGCTGTTGGGCGATGCGCACAGCGTCGGCGAACTGGGCGAACACTTCGGGCATATGCTCTACGAGGCCGAACTGCGCTATCTGGTCGAACAGGAGTGGGTCGTTTCTCTGGAGGATGCGCTGTGGCGCAGAACCAAGCTCGGCATGTGGCTGGACGAAAATCAGCAGCAGCGCGTCAGCGCCTGGCTGGAGCATTACCGGCACCAGCGGTCGCAGCAGCGCGCGGAAGAGGCGATTCCGTCACGGCGGGGCCCTGAGCCATTAGTCCCCTGCCGACAGCCGAGACGCCAGTGAGAACACGCGTGTAGGAAAGAAAAACGGCAGGAAGCAGCGCGAAAATAACAGGAAAGGTCATCGCCCCACCGCGCAAGACTACGCAGTGGGGCGATATTATTTAGAGCAGGATACGCAGCATGCGACGCAGCGGCTCCGCCGCGCCCCACAGCAGCTGATCGCCGACGGTAAAGGCGGACAGATATTCCGGCCCCATGTTCAGCTTACGTAGACGGCCAACCGGCGTAGACAGCGTACCGGTCACGGCGGCGGGCGTCAGTTCACGCATGCTAAGCTCACGATCGTTCGGCACCACTTTCACCCAATCATTGTGGCTGGCCAGCAGTTGTTCGATTTCCGGCACCGACACATCTTTCTTCAGTTTGATGGTGAACGCCTGGCTATGGCAGCGCAACGCGCCGACGCGTACGCACAGACCGTCAACGGGGATCGCCTCGCGGGTCGCCAGAATCTTGTTGGTTTCCGCCTGACCTTTCCACTCTTCGCGGCTCTGGCCGTTATCCAGCTGTTTGTCGATCCACGGGATCAGACTGCCCGCCAGCGGAACGCCGAAATTGTCGGTCGGCAGCGTGCCGCTGCGGGTCAGCGCCGTCACTTTACGTTCAATATCCAGAATGGCGGAGGCCGGACTCTGCAGCTCTTTCGCCACTTCCGCATTCAGCATCCCCATCTGCACCAGCAGTTCGCGCATGTGGCGAGCGCCGCCGCCGGACGCCGCCTGATAAGTCGATACGGACACCCAATCCACCAGATCGTGAGCAAACAGGCCGCCCAGCGACATCAGCATCAGGCTGACCGTGCAGTTGCCGCCGACAAACGTTTTGATACCGTCGTTCAGGCCCTGTTGGATGACCGCATGGTTGACCGGGTCCAGGATAATAATGGCGTCGCCGCTCATGCGCAGCGTGGACGCGGCATCAATCCAGTACCCCTGCCAGCCACTTTCACGCAGCTTTGCATAGACTTCGTTGGTATAATCGCCGCCCTGACAGGTGATGATAATATCCAGCGCCCGCAGCGCCTCCAGGTCGTAGGCATCCTGCAATACGCCCTGCTGCCCGCCGAACGTTGGAGCCGGCTGGCCGTGCTGGGAAGTGGAAAAGAAGATCGGGCGGATGGCATCGAAATCGCGTTCTTCTACCATGCGTTGCATGAGTACCGAACCGACCATTCCGCGCCAGCCAATAAAACCAACATTTTTCATGTTTGCTGTCCTGCTTGGGGGTGACAAAAAGAAGTCTGGCTGCCGTTTCTGGCAGAAACATTGTTCAAAGTGATGGCCTTCAACCTTACAAAATGTACGTAAAGTCGCAAGTTAATTTATTCAATCTCGTCGGCTTTTTCAGCAGCGCAGCTAATAACCGCGCGTCAATTCGCGCCTCGTGACGACAGGAGTCAACCGCCCTATGACCGAAATGATCTCAGCCACCGTTCTACTACTGCTCATCATGGATCCGCTGGGAAACATGCCGATTTTTATGTCGGTACTGAAACCCCTGCCCGCCAAACGTCGTCGCGTCGTGTTGATTCGGGAAATGGTGATTGCGCTGGGCGTGATGCTGATTTTTCTGTTCGCGGGGGAGAAAATTCTGGCGGTGTTGAACCTGCGTACTGAGACCGTGTCGATCTCCGGCGGCATTATCCTGTTCCTGATTGCCATTCGCATGATATTCCCATCGCCGAAAACGGAGTCCAACGGACTGCCGGAAAACGATGAACCCTTTCTGGTGCCGCTGGCAATCCCTCTGGTCGCCGGTCCGTCGATATTGGCGGCGTTGATGCTGCTGTCCCACCAATATCCGCAGAAGCTGGCTCATCTGACGCTGGCGCTGTTTATCGCCTGGGGCATCTCTTTCATGATCCTGCTGATGTCTAACCTGTTCCTGAGACTGCTGGGAGACAGAGGGGTCAGCGCGTTGGAAAAACTGATGGGGCTGGTGCTGGTGATGCTCTCCACGCAGATGTTCCTCGACGGTATCCGCGCTTACCTCCAGCTGTGATCCGGTGTTCTGCCGGGGCCAGCCCGGCAGAGGACCTACGTCAGACCACCAGGCTCATCAGCAGACAGCCGAGCAACCCGCAGACCGCGATGATCGTTTCCAACGCCGACCAGGATTTCAGCGTCTCGCCGATAGTCAGATTGAAATACTCTTTGAATAGCCAAAAACCGGGATCGTTGACGTGAGAGAAAATCACGCTGCCGGACCCTACGGCTATCACCATCAGTTCTGGACTGACGCCGGTCGTGGCGATCAGCGGCGCGGCGATGCCGCCCGCCGTCATGGCGGCCACTGTCGCCGAGCCGAGCGCAATGCGCAGCGTCGCGGCAATCAACCAGGCCAGGAACAGTGGCGAAAGGCTGCTGCCCTCCATCATGTGGGCGATGTATTTATCCACCCCGCTGTCGACCAGCACCTGCTTGAAAGCGCCGCCGCCGCCCAGAATCAATAGCATCATGGCGATGATTTTGATGGAGTCGGAGACGGTCGCCATCACTTCATCCATCGTGCGTCCGCGGTTGAGGCCGAAGGTGAAGATTGCGATCAGCACCGAGATCATCGTCGCCATCACCGGATCGCCGAAGAACTCCGCGTAAGGCAGCAGCGCGTGCCCGTGCGGCAACACCATTTCAGCAACGGCCCTCACCGCCATCAACATTACCGGCACCAGCGCCGTACCGACGCTGACGCCGAAACTCGGCATTTCCTCTTCGGAAAATTGCTTAGGGTTGTACAGCCCTTCGGGTACCGGCTTATCGATTTTTTTCAGGAAACGTGCGAATACCGGACCGGCCAGTATGGCGGTGGGGATCCCGAGCAGCGTACCGTACAGCAGCGTTTTGCCCATATCGGCATGAAAAATGGCGGCGATAGCCGTCGGAGCCGGATGCGGCGGTAAAAATCCGTGAGTGACGGATAGCGCTGCGGCCATCGGCACGCCGGCATACAGCAAAGGAATACGCGCGGAGGCGACAATGCTGAAGATGAGCGGCAGCAACAGAACAAAACCGACCTCATAGAACAAAGCGAAGCCGACGGTAAAACCGGTCAGCATGATAGCCCACTGGATATTTTTGTGGCCGAACCAGTCAATCAGCGTGGTGGCGATCCGCTGCGCGCCCCCGCAGTCCGCCAGCATTTTTCCCAGCATCGCGCCGAAACCCATGACCAGCGCCAGACTGCCCAACGTCCCGCCGACCCCGTTTTTGATGGACGCGATAACTTTATCGACCGGCATGCCCTGCAAGATCCCGACGGCCAGGGCCACCAACACCAGCGCGATAAATCCATTCAACTTACATCGAATCATTAACAACAGCAGTATGGCGACACCGACAGCAACGATGACTAATGGCATAACCTTTCTCCGGCAAAGCCTCATCGCTCCCGGAAACCACCGGAGAACGAAGGCGAAGGTGATCCTGCTACGGCCCATCAATGGCCGAGTACGGCAGCAGCGATGAAAACATGAGAAGCGATGGGTGACGCACCATCAGGGAAACGGGCGATACCCGTAATGTTACCGGTATCATGATACCGGTAACATGTTAAGAACTGGAACTAGCCTGTAGCACTTAATTTACAGTTTGGGATAAAGATCAAATATTGCCAGGAGAGAGGGGCGCTTTTGGCGATGATGAAATTTTCAACAAAAGCGAGTCAGAAGCCAACGCAGCCGTCGTCAAATGAGCCTGTAGGGAACGAGCCGATGTGACATGAGGAGGGAGACATTGCTTACTGGCGCCCGCTGAGATAAGGCGCCGCGAGTGATTGACTTACAAACTGTCGCCGGGCAGCAGCGCGAAACCTTCGTCGTGCAGGGCCGACGTCACCGGCTCTCCGTTTAGACGCGCCAGCAGCATTTTGGCGCCTACTTCGCCGATGCGCTCTCGCGGGGTCAGGACGCTCGTCAAACGGGGAACCATCGCCTGGCCGATGTTGTGACCGTGGAAGCCGACAACCCCCATCTGCCGGGGAATGCTGAGTCCCTGGCGCTGGCACTCAAAAATCGCGCCAATCGCCAGGTCGTCGTTGGTGCAGAACACACTGTCGATGTCCGGGCACTCCCTCTGCGCCCGCCGCAGCAGTTCGCCGCCTAACGTATATGACGAGGCGCTTTCGCTCATCACGCTGTGTGCGTTCAAACCAGCCTCCTGCATCGCCAGTTCATAGCCCTGCCGTTTCATGAGGGTACGTTCATCCAGTCGAGCGCCCAGATACACCACATGTCGACGTCCCCGCCCAATGATGTGCCGCGTCATCTGTCGTGAGGCCTCGACGTTGTCAAAACCCACCGCCATATCCAGGCAGGGGGAAACAGAATCCATCAGTTCCACGACAGGGATCCCGGAAACGTGAATCATTTGCCGGGTGCGAGCCGTATGGGTGCGTTCCGCCAGTATCAAGCCGTCGATGTTGTAAGACAGCAGCGACATCAAGCGCTGCTCTTCCTTTTCAGGATGATAGCCATAGTGCGCCAGCATGGTTTGATAACCTTGAGCCTCCGTCACCCGTTCAATGCCGCGCAGCACTTCGGCAAAGACCTGATTCGTCAGCGAAGGTAGCAGGACGCCGATGGCTCGGCTGGTAGCGTTGGCCAGAATGTGAGGCGTGCGATTGGGAATGTATCCCAGTTCATCCACCACGGCGGCGATTTTCTTTTGCAACGCGGCAGACACTTGGGAAGGATTGCGCAGATAGCGGCTAACCGTCATTTTTGTGACGCCGACGCGATCGGCGACATCCTGAAGAGCCGGTCTTTTCTTCTTAATCATCCGTGGCTACCCAACTCGGGAAAAGTAGTCGGAGTCTAGCAAAAAACCGGGGGGCGAGTATCGATTCGATGCCGGATGACGGCGACTTTAGTCACGTCCAGGAGCAGCTTCGCACTATCACGCGGAACAAGATGGCGCGCCAAAAAGGCTCGGCTCCTGGGAAAGTGCCGAACTCCCGGCTTGGCCCGGTGCGTGGCAGGGCGTTCGGCGCATCACGCCGTGATGCGCTTCACCGCGCCCTTACACCGGCGGCAAATCAAACAGCAGGATTTCACTGTCTTCATCCGCGCTGATCGAGAGCGTGCTTTCGTCCCACAACGCCAACGCATCGCTGGTGCTCGCCGACTGTCCGTTCACCGAGACCGTGCCGCGCACGACCTGGATCCAGACACGGCGGCCGGTTTCGATGTCATGCACCGCCTGTTCCTGCGCCTTCAACGCCCAGCGCCACAGCGACATGTCCTGAAAGACCTTGAGAGAACCATCGCGCCCTTCCGGCGACAATACCCGCTGTTTGCCCTGCTTGTCGTCAAAGCGACGCTGCTCATAGCGCGGCGTCAGGCCTTTACGGTCTGGAATAATCCAGATCTGATACAGATGCAGCAACGCATCCGGGCTGGCGTTGTATTCCGAATGGCGAACACCCGTGCCCGCGCTCATGATCTGGAACTCTCCGGCCGGGATCCGCTCGTGATTCCCCATGCTGTCCTGATGTTCAATGGTGCCGGACAACACATAGGTCAGAATTTCCATATCCCGGTGCGGGTGCATGCCGAAGCCCTGCCCGCCTTCGATACGATCTTCATTGATCACCCGCAGGGCGGAAAATCCCATGAAGTCGGGATCGTGGTAATCGGCAAATGAAAATGTATGCCAGCTGTCGAGCCAACCGTGGTTGGCATGTCCGCGCTGCTGCGCCTGACGTAAATAGATCATTGTGGCTTCCTCCGTCGTTTTGAACAGTCTAGCGACAGCGCGTCGGGAAGATAGCGTAAAAAACTCACCGTACCCTTCAAAAAAATAGCGGTATATTTGGAAACCAGTTTCTTAAAATCATACAGACAAAAAAAAGCCAGCACCCGAGCTGGCTAAATAAATACTGGAAGCAATGTGAGCAATGTCGTGCTTTCACAGCAAAACCTCGCTGAATCATCGAGATCGAGACAGAGAGACTTTCCCGGAACGCATGGCAATAATAATCATTATCATTCGCACCTGTAAAGCGTTTTTTTTGGCCTTGTCACTCTGCTTACACTTCTCACATCTCGACCTATTCCTGGCACATCACCGATGCATTAGCGTTCGATCAGCGGAGCATACAATTTGCGCAGGTAGTTCGGCACCGCGTCATCCGCATTAGTGCCGATCACTTCCAGCTCAGGCAAACGGTCTTTTAAACGCTGGTGGGCGGCCGCATGATGCAACCTTTTCCCGCCATTGAGAGCATTTCCAGATCGTTCATGCCGTCGCCAAACGCGATGCAATCCTTCACGCCATGCCCCATGCGTTTCGCCACCTGCTCCAGCGCGTGTCCCTTCGATACGCCGCCCGCCATCACTTCCAGGCAATTTACCGAGGAAAAGCTCACGTTGACGCGGTCGCCCCAGCGAGCATTGAGCGCCTCTTCCAACGGCAGCAGGCGGTCGTGATCGTCGCAGGTGAAAAAGACTTTTCCCACATCGTCGGTGTCCAGCGCCGTCGGATCAAACAGTTGGTATTTGAAAACGGACTCCTGGAAGAACTGCTCTTCCTCCGGTCGGGAACGGCTCATGAACCAGTCATCGCCCCGATAGATATGCGTGAGGATATCCTCACGGTGATACATGATGCCGAACAGGTCGCGCGCGATATCGCTATCCAGATTGTGGCTGACCAGCAGTTCTCCGTCGGTGTTGTGCACGCGGGCGCCGTTCGAGGTGATCATGTACGCGCTGATCCCCAGCCTGTCGCGGATCTGCGCGACATCCTTATGATGCCGTCCGGTGGCGAAGACAAAATGAATGCCCTGCTCCGTCAACAGTTGCAACGTTTCTCTGGCATAGGGGGTAAGCATATGGGCGGGGGACAGCAGCGTGCCATCCAAATCGGAAGCAACAATTGGGTACATACGTTGGAATCTAACCTCCGCAGGTTAAACGCGGCCGGGCCGCAGAATTTAATGATATTGCGCAAAATGGTGCAGAATCCGGCGAAAAACGTCGGCACGCACCGTATCTTCTTCAAACAGCATGTCATGTCGGGCGCCGTGTATCACCTGCGGCTTCCCTCCGGCTACCGGATGACCCGCCGCCGCCATCGCTTTGCAGAATGCATCCTGCCCGCGGTTATCCACCACCCGGTCGTCTTCCGCCTGTAGCACGAGCAGCGGCACCGTCATCTTCGCAGCTCTCGACATCAAATCCCTTCCCGCCAACAACGCTTCTCGTACCCAGTGATAGGTCGGACCGCCGATCCGCAGGGACGGGTCGTCGGCATAGATGCGCACGCTGCGCAGATGCCGGGCACGGCTATGGGTCAGCACGTTGAGGACATAAGGCAATGGCTGCCACTGGCTGGCGCCAATGGCATAGTAGTCACGCAGCTTCGGGTAACGTTCGGTGCGATCCAGAATGCGCCAGGCCAGCCACTCCGGCATGGGCAGATGGATGTCGCACATGGGGGCGCAGAGCGCGGCGGCATCGAACGACTCAGGCTCGCGGACCAGGAAATCGGCCAAAATCACACCGCCCATCGAGTGCGCCAACGCAAAGCGTCGTTGATAGCCACTTTTCGCCAGCTGCAGCTGCCAGAACTGCGCCACGTCATCCACATAGTCGCTGAAATTCTCGACGTGACCGCGATGAGTATCTGTTAGCAAACGTCCCGAACGCCCCTGCCCGCGGTGATCCATCATCAGCACGTCATAACCCTTGTGGAACAGGTCGTAGGCGACCTCGGAATATTTGACGTAGCTGTCGGTGCGGCCGGTGAGCAGCATCACCACCTGATGATGACGCGGAGAGGTAAAGCGGGCAAAGCGGATGGGGACGCGATCGACGCCGAGGAACTCGCCTTCGTCCCGCCGCCGCCAGAAGTCCAGCAAAGGTCCGTTGGAAAACGCAGCGTACTGCGCCTCTCGGTTTAGTAGACACTCAGGGTACTGAGTCATCACACATTCTCGCAGTTGTTCATGACGGCTAAACCTGGTTTTGTGAGCTCTGGCGCAAAAATCGGCGTTGGCGTATTGTGGCATAAAAAGCGACATTCAGGGAGCACAGACGCATGACCATCGAGTGGTGGTTGACCTATCTCGTGACCACATTGATTCTAAGCCTTTCGCCGGGTTCCGGCGCCATCAACACGATGAGCACCGGCATCAGTCACGGTTATCGCGGAGCCTTTGCCTCGATTGCCGGTCTACAGGTCGGATTGATCTGCCATATTGCGCTGGTGGGCATCGGCCTCGGTGCGCTGCTGTCTCAGTCCGTGCTAGCGTTTGACGTGCTCAAATGGGTCGGGGCGGGCTATCTGATTTGGCTTGGCATTCAGCAATGGCGTAGCGCAGGCGGTCTGGATTTGAACATGCTGGCAAAAACTATGCCGCGGCGCAGGCTGTTTAAACGGGCCGTGATGGTCAATTTGACCAACCCGAAAAGCATCGTGTTTCTGGCCGCGCTGTTCCCGCAATTCATCATCCCGCATCAGCCTCAGGCCATGCAATATTGGGTACTGGGCGTCACCACCATCGCCGTGGATATCGTCGTGATGATGGGTTATGCCACCCTGGCAACGCGGATCGCCAAATGGCTGAAGGGGCCGCGTCAGGTAAAGCATCTGAACAGAGTTTTCGGTTCGATGTTTATTATGGTGGGAACGCTGCTGGCCTCCGCCCGTCGAGCATAATGCCAAGTCGAGCCAAAGGTCATGGCGATACGCTCGCCATGACTTCGCGTTTAGCGCGAGACGATAAGATGGATACCAAATCCCGCGAAGAGGATACCCGCCACGCCGTCCACCCATTTCGCTAAACGCTGATAACCGCGACGCATGGCCGGCAGCGCAAACACCATCGCAACCAGCGTGAACCACGCCATCGTTTCTACCGAGATTAAAGCAAACAGTCCCCAGCGCGCACTGGCGCCCACGCTATCGCCAACAAACAGAGAGAAAACGCTGCCGAAGTAAATTAACGCTTTGGGATTGGATAAGTTGGTGACGAAACCACGGATAAAGAATTTGCCGCGCTGAGGTAAATCCACGCTGACCTCAGCGACCTCGGACTGTCGCGCTTTCTGGCGCGCGGATCGCAACAACTGCCATCCCATCCAGCACAGGTAAAGACCGCCGCCAACGGTGATGATGCGGTGTAGCCACGCCATCTGCATCAGCAACAGATGCAAACCCATCAAGGCGATCGCCGCCCAGACGACGACGCCCAGCGTGATGCCTAATACGCCCATCATCGCTTCACGGCGCGAACGGCTGGCCGCAATCTGCGACACAAAGAAAAAGTCCGGTCCTGGGCTCATCAGGGCGATGAAATGCACCAGAGCCACAGTCAAAAACAACATAATCATGATGAAGCTCCCATTGTTATCGTTGAGGCGCCTGACCCCTGCGAGGCTGGCGCCACCTAATCGTCGTTTTCCAGATGTTCGCGGATAAGTGTCATGAACGGCACGCCGAAACGCTCGAGTTTGCGTTGACCTACGCCGTTGACGTTCAGCAGTTCGCTGGCCGTGACCGGCAGAATTTCCGCCATTTCCAGCAGCGTCGCGTCGCTGAAGACCACGTACGGAGGGATGTTGTTTTCATCGGCGATGGATTTACGCAGCTTGCGCAGTTTGGCGAACAGTTTGCGGTCATAGTTACCGCCGTACGATTTCTGACTGACGCGGGGTTTCAGGTTGATCAACCGCGGTACGGCGAGTTGCAGCGGGACGTCGCCGCGCAACACCGGTCTGGCCGCTTCGGTCAGTTGCAGCGCGGAATGCTGCACCACGTTCTGCATCAGCAGCCCTAGGTGGATCAGCTGCCGCAGCACGCTGACCCACTGCTCCTGCGTTTTCTCTTTGCCAAGGCCGTAAACCGGCAGCTTGTCGTGGCCGAACTCGCGGATACGCTGATTATTGGCGCCGCGCAGCACTTCCGCGATGTAGCCAATGCCGAAACGCTGGCCGACGCGGTACACGCAGGATAAGGCTTTCTGCGCATCGACCAGTCCGTCGTAGCTTTTCGGCGGGTCCAGACAGACATCGCAGTTGCCGCACGACTGCTGGCGCCCTTCGCCAAAATAGTTAAGCAGCACCAGCCGTCGACAGGTTTGCGCTTCCGCAAACGCGCCCATGGCGTTGAGTTTGTGGCGCTCGATATCCAGCTGCGGACCCGCGGGTTTTTCTTCCAGACAGCGGCGCAGCCAAGCCATATCCGCCGGATCGTAAAACAGCGCCGCTTCCGCAGGCAGGCCATCGCGTCCGGCGCGGCCAGTCTCTTGATAATACGATTCGATGTTACGTGGAATATCGAAATGCACCACGAAGCGGACGTTAGGTTTGTTGATCCCCATTCCGAACGCCACCGTGGCTACCACAACCTGCAGGTCGTCGCGCAGAAACGCTTCCTGCACCTGAGCCCGGCGATCGTTCTCCAGACCTGCATGGTAGGCCCCTACGCTCAAACCGCGATTTTGCAGGCGAGCGCACAGGTCTTCGACCTTTGCACGGCTGTTGCAGTAAACGATGCCACATTTACCGCGTTGGCCCTGCACGAACATCCATAGCTGATCGAGCGGTTTGAATTTCTCCACCAACGTATAGCGGATGTTAGGGCGGTCGAAGCTACTGATGTGGATCAGAGGATCGTGTAAATCCAGCAGACGGACGATGTCCTGACGCGTGGTGTCGTCCGCCGTGGCGGTCAGCGCCACCACCGACAGGCCGGGGAAACGCTGCTTCACCTGCCCCAGCGCCCGGTACTCCGGCCGGAAATCATGTCCCCATTGGGAAATACAGTGCGCTTCGTCGACGGCAATCATCGCCAGCCGCCAGTGAGACAGATGGTCGAGAAAACTGTCAGAAGTCAGGCGCTCAGGGGCGATATACAACAGTTTGACGTCGCCATTGCGGCAGCCGGTCATCACCTGATGCTGCTGCTCGCGCGTTTGCGTGGAGTTAAGACAGGCGGCGGAAACGCCGTAGGCCTGAAGCTGATCCACCTGGTCTTTCATCAGGGAAATCAGCGGAGACACCACCAGCGTCAGCCCTTCCATGACAAGAGCAGGAATTTGATAACACAGGGATTTACCGCCACCCGTGGGCATGATCGCCAGGCAGTCCTGCCCGTTGAGGGCAGCGTTGATAATCGCTTGCTGGCCGGGCCTAAACTGCTGATACCCGAAGGTTTCGCGCAACACCTGCGTCGCCAGCGCTTCTTTATTCAATACTTCTGCCGTAGACACGCCTTCACCGCTTTTATAAAAACAAACAGGCGCTATTTTCAGCGCCGTTTGATAAAACTGCAACGTTTGTATGCAGGCTTTTACTTACCACCCTCGACAATCCCGCCCCAACGCGGTCTCAGAACATATCGTTCAGCGTCACGCCGACGCCGACACGCGTCTGACGATGGTTGTAGTCGATCAGCGATTCGCCGTAGCCGCTGAAGACTTTGGTGTAGAAGCGCACATGTTCGGTCAACGGGTAGCTCCAGCTGACTTCGCCGCCGCCGTAACCGCTGTTCCAGTTGTAGCGCCCTTCCGCGCTGAAAATGCTGTCGCCCCACAGGTAGCCGACACGGACACGGTAATGACCCATATAGCGGGTGATATCCGGGTTGTCGTCTTTGTCGTCGGAGAGACGCAGCCAAGGTTTCAGCTCCACCTGCCAGTTGCCGTTTTGCGCCATCAGACGCGCATAAGCGCGGTTCCAGCTACGCGACGTGGGTTCGGAGCGACCATTGGACTGATGGTTAAAGCCCACTTCCACATCACGTAAGGTCCAGCCCGCCAGACTGTAGTCCGTCGACCAGCCCAGGAAGATCTGCGGCTCATAGTTGGTTTCACGGAAGGGGGACGATTCGCTTTTATTGGAAAGCTGCCACCATGAGCCTTGGGTATAGGACGCGCCAAGCAGCGAATTGTCGCCCAAAATACCGCGCCATAGCGGAAAACCTAAACTGATCTGGAAGTTAACCTCGTCTTTGCGAGCGTTATTTCCCCAGTTATAGCTCTGAATCGCTTCTCGGTTGATGTTGCTGGTATAGGTGTACAGCAGGTAGTTATTTTCGTAAGGGTAAAGAATGAACGGACTGTCATGCTTTTGCAGCAGGCTGGCGATGATGCTGCCGCGGACCGCCGGTTTATCATGAATTTCCTGCACTGTGGCTTCCTGCGCCTGGACTTGCGCCGTCAACAACAACGCCAGCACACCACCCCAAATTTTACGCATGCACGTATTTCTCCAACTGACCGTAAGGTTATTTTTGATTTGCCGCTGGCATTGTACACAGAAAATAACCGGTTACGTTATAGACAGCCACGAATCGGTATTTTCTGTATGGAGGCGGCACCCGTTTCCCACTCGACGACCTTATTCTCGAGGCATTGCGCTGGCCCGGCGTCGGCCCTCCCCTGCCGGACAACACCGTATCTCGTGCTGGGAAAGACCGGTATCGCCGCCGTAATCACGCTAACATACAGGTGTTGACGAGCTTTATTTCAAGTAAAATAGCCGTTTCCCCCTGTTTACACTGAGCTCTGACAATGAAAACGCAGCACACTCGCCAGGGAATCCTGTTCGCTCTTGGCGCTTACATCATCTGGGGTATTGCCCCGGCCTATTTCAAACTTATCGAACAGGTTCCTGCCACTGAAATTGTTTCTCACCGCGTGATTTGGTCGTTCTTTTTTATCCTAATCCTGCTCAGCGTAAGTCGCCAATGGAAGCAGGCTATTTGCCTACTGCAACAGCCGAAACGGTTGCTCATGCTGGCAGTGAGCGCCCTATTCATTGGTAGTAACTGGCTCACCTATATCTGGGCCGTGAACCACCACCACATGCTGGAAGCCAGCCTGGGTTACTTCATAAACCCACTGGTCAGCGTGCTACTCGGGCTTCTGTTTTTAGGCGAAAGGTTCCGACCAACGCAGTGGCTCGCCGTTGCGCTGGCTGTGTGTGGCGTACTGGTGCAGCTATGGAAATTCGGCTCCCTGCCGTCTCTCGCGCTGTGGCTGGCCTTTAGCTTTTCTATTTACGGCCTGTTGCGCAAAAAAATCGGTGTTGATGCGCAAACGGGCATGCTCGTCGAAACCCTGTGGCTGCTGCCCGTCGCGTTGGTGTATTTGTTTGGCTTCGCCGACACGCCGACCAGCCATTTAACGCAAAACTCGCTGTCGTTGGATCTGCTGCTGCTTGCTGCCGGTATCGTCACCACCGTCCCGCTACTGTTCTTCACCGCCGCCGCCGTGCGCCTGCGTCTTTCTACGCTGGGCTTTTTCCAGTACATCGGCCCAACGCTGGTGTTTTTACTGGCCGTCGTGGTTTATGGCGAACCGTTCACTCAAGACCAGCTGGTCACCTTTGCCTTCATCTGGCTGGCGTTGGCGATTTTCATCGGCGACGCGTTGCGCACGCAGCAAAAGCAGATGCACAAACGTCCGGCGTAAAAAAAGGCCCCGTCGCGAGCGACGAGGCCTGTTCTTTCTATGGTTCGACGGTTACAGCCAGTTGCGGCGCTTGAAGTACAGGTAAGGCGCCAGACCGGCCAACACCATGAGTACCAGCGCCGCCGGATAACCAAAGGCCAGCTTCAGTTCCGGCATGAACTCGAAGTTCATACCGTAGCTGGAAGCCACCAGCGTCGGCGGCAGGAATACCACGGACACCACCGAGAAGATTTTAATGATGCGGTTCTGTTCGATGTTGATAAAGCCCATCGCCGCCTGCATCAAAAAGTTCACCTTCTGGAACAGCGATTCGTTATGCGGCAGCAGCGATTCGATATCTCGCAGAATCTCCCGCGCCTGCTCCAGCTGACCGCTCGGCAGCCGCGCTTTACGCACCAGGAAGTTCAGCGCACGCTGAGTATCCATCAGACACAAACGCACCTTCCAGCCGATATCTTCCAGCTCCGCCAGCGTCGACAGCGCGTCGTCGTACTCATCGCCCTGTCGGCCATCCATGATGACGCGACTCAGCGCTTCCAGGTCGCTGTAGATGTTTTCGATTTCATCCGCCAACTGCTCAATTTTGGTTTCGAACAGGTCGAGCAATAGCTCATAGGCGTTGCCGTCAATCAGCGTTTGTCCACGAGCGCGCATGCGATACAGGCGAAAAGCCGGCAGCTCGCGTTCGCGCAGAGTGTACAAACGGCCGTCTCGGATGGTGAATGCCACGGTAGCGTTGCCTGCATGATCTTCCGCATCTTCGTAAAAGAAGAAGGAGTGAATATGCAGGCCGTCTTCATCCTCGAAGAAACGCGCGGAGGCTTCAATGTCTTCCAGTTCAGGTCGAGTCGCCAAGGTTTGGCCCAATTGGGTTTGTACCTGGTCCCGCTCGTGAACGTCCGGTTCGACCAAGTCCACCCATACCGACGAGGTGAGATCTTGGCTTTCTTCCATTTCCAGACGAGTTAAACGGCTGTTTTCCAGCTTGAATGCGCTCAGCATAGGTCATGCTCCCTAAAGATATTCTGGCAGGGACAATACGCGCTTGAAACACAGAAAAGAGGGTGAAAAATCACCATCAGATTCCAGACCGTTTGACGGTGCTGACTCGGTGCGATGTATGAAGAGATCGCTGACAACCACTAAGGCTATCAGCAACAGAGGATAGCCTTAGAAGTTGTACCTAAGAAATAGGTGGGTGAGCCAGTATCGACTGGGTGTGTCCAAGGCGTGGGTCCTCCGGGGAATAATGATGCGCGCATGTTACGCTGAGATGAAAAAGGCTGTCAACACGCACGCAGGCCATTAATGCAACAATCTGTTCAGTAATCAGTTTATACGATATCCAGCTTTGCGTAAGCCGCCACCAGCCACTTTATCCCCTGACCGGCGAAGGCGACCTGAACGCGGCAATGGTCGCCGCCGCCTTCAAGATTGACAATGGTCCCTTCGCCGAACTTGGCGTGACGCACGCGCTGCCCCAGTTTGTAGCCGCTGTCACTCTCGGATATCGGCGTTCCCAGCCGCTGCTGATTAACGGGCCGCGACACGCTGGCGCGCAGTCGGACTTCCTCCACGCATTCCTGCGGCAGTTCGCCAATGAAACGCGACGGACGGTGATAAACTTCTTTGCCGTACAAACGGCGCGTTTCCGCGTAGGTCATCGTCAGTTTACGCATCGCACGGGTCACCCCAACGTATGCCAGTCGGCGCTCTTCCTCCAGTCGCCCGCCCTCTTCGAGAGACATCTGGCTTGGGAACATGCCTTCTTCCATCCCGACGATGAAAACCTGCGGGAACTCCAGCCCTTTGGCGGAATGCAATGTCATCAGCTGGACCGCATCCTGATAGGCATCCGCTTGCCCTTCCCCCGCTTCCAGCGCCGCATGAGACAGAAACGCCTGCAGCGGCATCAGGTCCTGATCTTCTTCCTGATAGCTATACTGGCGCGTCGCGGTGACCAGTTCCTCAAGGTTCTCGATGCGGGTCTGACCCTTCTCGCCTTTTTCCTGCTCGTACATGCTCCACAGGCCGGAGTCTTTAATCACGCGGTCAGTTTGTACGTGCAGCGGCTGCTCGGCGGTATCGTTGGCCAACGCGTCCACCAGTTCGAGGAAACGCTGTAACGCACCCGCGGCGCGTCCGGCCAGCGCCTTCTCCTGCAACAACGCACGCGTGGCCTGCCACAGCGTCAGCTGACGCTCGCGCGCGGCCTGACGCACCACTTCCAGCGTCCGGTCGCCGATGCCGCGCGTCGGGGTGTTTACCACGCGTTCATACGCCGCATCGTCGTTGCGGTTAGCGATCAACCGCAGATAGGCCAGCGCATCTTTGATTTCCTGTCGTTCGAAGAAGCGCATTCCGCCGTAAATACGATAGGGAAGACTTTGCTGTAACAGCGCCTCTTCCAGCACACGGGATTGGGCGTTGCTACGGTAAAGGATGGCGCACTCATTCAAGCTGCCCCCCATTTCCTGCCACGCCTTGATGCGGCTGACGACAAACCGCGCCTCGTCCAGTTCGTTGAACGCGCAGTACAAGGAAATCGGGTCGCCTTCGACGCCGTCGGTCCACAAATTTTTCCCCAGCCGATCGCCGTTATGGGCGATCAGGGCATTGGCCGCGTTGAGAATATTGGCGCTGGAACGGTAGTTCTGCTCCAGACGGATAGTTGAAGCCTGCGGGAAATCGTTCAGGAAGTGCTGAATATTTTCGACCTGCGCCCCGCGCCAGCCGTAGATGGACTGGTCATCGTCACCCACAATCATGACCCGCGCGCTGTCGCCCGCCAGCATACGCACCCAGGCGTACTGAATGCGGTTGGTATCCTGGAATTCGTCGACCAGAATGTTGTTAAAGCGATCCCGGTAGTGCTGCAGAATGTGCGGCTTGTTCAGCCACAGCTCATGGGCGCGCAGCAACAGTTCGGCGAAATCCACCAGTCCGGCGCGATCGCAGGCTTCCTGATAGGCCTGATACACGCGCAGCCAGGTTTGCTCCACCGGGTTACCATAGCTCTCGATATGCTGAGGACGCAGACCCTCGTCTTTTTTGCCGTTGATGTACCACATCGCCTGCCGCGGCGGCCATTGTTTCTCATCCAGATTGAGGGCTTTGATCAGACGCTTGAGCAGACGGAGCTGGTCTTCGCTGTCCAGAATCTGAAAGTCCTGCGGCAGTCCGGCGTCGAGATGATGCGCGCGCAACAGCCGATGCGCCAGTCCGTGGAAAGTGCCGATCCACATACCGCCCTGACTGGTGCCGATCAGTTGTTCGATTCGATGGCGCATCTCTGCGGCGGCTTTATTGGTGAACGTCACCGCCATGATGGAGTACGGGGAGCAGTTCTCCACCGACATCAGCCAGGCGATACGATGCACCAACACCCGCGTCTTGCCGCTGCCAGCCCCAGCCAGCACCAGCATGTTGCTGCGGGGAGCCGCGACGGCGTCGCGTTGTTTATCGTTCAGGCTGTCGAGCAGATCAGATACGTCCATAGGCGTCGGTTATCCGTGAAAAGGGCATCCCGTCACCACGCGGCGACAGTTCACCTCTGTTTATGCATACAGTGGAAGGCGTGAATTATAGCAATGCCGTCAGCGAAACCAACCTTGCAATTGCAATATGCGGTAGTAGCCGAGCTTCGCGGTACCGAATCAGGTTGGTTCCCTCCGGTGCTATCCAGCAGGATTGCATCCCGCAGCGCACGGCGCCGGCCACGTCGGTGATGAGATCATCCCCCACATGCAACAGGTGATGCAACGGGAAATTGAGACGTTCCGCGGCCTGATGAAACATGTCGTGCCAAGGCTTGGCGCGGCCGTCCGGACCGGCGCGGAGCACAAACTGGAAGTACTCGCCCAGCCCGCACGCATGAGGATCGGCATTACCGTTGGTGATCGCCGCCAGCGGCCAGCGTTGGGCCAGCGCCCCAAGCGTATCGTGCGTTTCCTGTGAAATGCTGATGCGGCTGCGCCAATAAGCGAAGTGCGTCATCGCTTGTGCTGCGCCGTCATCCGCCTCCGCCTCGCTCATCCCCTGACGCCGCAGCGCCAGCGCCACCGTGCGGCGACGCCACTCGGTCATGTCGTGATAAATCTCCGGCTCCTGCGCGCGTAATTCGTCACGCAGCGCGCCGAACTCCGCTTCGGTCAATGTACTCAATCCCGGATGGAGATCGCGCAGGAACCGCAGCGCTTCGCGTGAACTGCGCCGCACAACTTCGCCGTTGTCGTACAGTGTGTCGTCGAGATCGAAGGTGATGGCTTCGATTCGGCCGAGCGGACGATAAACGTGCATCAGGGCTTGCCTCGTTTGGCGCGGGGATGCGCCGCATCATAGACCGAAGCCAGATGCTGAAAATCCAGATGCGTATAAATCTGCGTCGTGGTGAGGTTGGCGTGGCCGAGCAGCTCCTGAACCGCGCGCAGATCGCCGCTCGACTCCAACAAGTGTGTGGCGAAGGAGTGCCTGAGCTTATGGGGATTGATATGGCTGTTCACGCCCTGTTTCACGCCCCACTCGGCGAAGCGTTTCTGCACGTTGCGCATGGAGATACGTTTGCCCAGACTGGACACGAACACCGCGTCGTCATCCGGCGCATAGATCTCCCGCAGCGCCAGCCAGCGATGGAGCCAGGCGACCGCCGTTCTACCCAAAGGCAAACGACGCTCTTTACTGCCTTTCCCCATGACCCAGACTTCGCCGCTGTCCAGATCGATATGTCTAAGGTCCAGACCGACCAGCTCAGCCAGACGGAGACCCGCGCCGTACATCACTTCCAGCATCGTCCGGTCGCGTACCGTCAGCGGATCGCTCTCGTCAATGTCCAGCAGCCGGTTGACCTCGTCCACATCCATATTCTTGGGCAGATGGCGCCCGGCGCGGGGTGTGGCAATCCCTTTGGCAGGATTGGCGTTCAACTCGCCGCAGCCCACCAGCCAGTCCAGAAAGCTGCGCAGCGCGGAGAGACGCAGCGCCAGACTGGAGGACTGCAGTCCATCGCGCTTGCTACGCGCCACCACCGCACGCACCCCGGCGGCGTCCAACTGACGCCAGTCGCTTATGCCGGAGGCGGATAATAGGGTAATCACCGCCTGAAGTTGATGCGCATAGCTGCTTTGCGTCAGCGGACTAAGCTGCCGCTCGACGCGCAAATAGCGTAAAAAGGCGTCGGCCTGCGTTAGCAAGGGCGAGTCGGGGACGTTCATAGCCGTTCGATCCAGCGTTGCAGGACCATCGGCAAAATCGTCGCCAGATGCTGCAAGAGTACGGTCCCCATTCCTTCCTGATAATGATGGCTGTCGCGGCTGCTGAAAATCAGCAGTCCCAGATCGCCTTTTTCGCCCATCATGGAGATCGCGACCGACCCCACCTGCCGCGCCTGAGGCAGCAGCAGCAGCAGCTCGGGTCCGTTAAGCGAGCCAAGATAGTGATTACGTTTTCCCAGCCGCTGAATGCGCAGGGGTTCGAACAATGTGCGATTCAGCGCGAGATGCGTGAAATCAGACGGCGCGCCAATACGCCATTTGTCGCTGAACAGCCGCACCGTGGCGCCGGACAGCCCCAGTTTGCGCGCCCAGCGCTGCAAACGGTCCAACAGATCCTGCAGCGAATCCGCCGCCGACAAAGCCAGCTGTAACTGCAACAGCTGATTGAACAGCGCTTCGTTCTGCGCAGCCTGCTCCATCAGCAGCGTAATGTCCTCTTCCAGATGCTGGATCTGGGTGCGCTGACGCGACAGCTGCCACTCGACCAAAGACACGCTCTCTCGCACGGGGTGCGGGATGCGCATCTGTTCAACGTGGCGAGAATTGCGGATGAAAAAATCGGGGTTTTGATGCAGGAACTGCAGCACCATGTCATCCGTCAGCTCAACCTCGCGATCGACCTGTTCCTGCTGCTCCTCAACGCGTTTCATAAATGAATAAATCCATCATAGACATGCGTGGCCGGACCGGTCATGAACAACGGGTTTCCCGGCCCCGCCCAATGAATATTCAGCTCGCCGCCCGGCAGTTTCACGTTGACTTCCGCCGACAGCAGCCCTTGCTGTATCCCTACCGCGACAGCCCCACAGGCGCCGCTGCCGCAGGCCTGAGTTTCTCCCGCGCCGCGCTCGAAGACTCGCAGCCGGACGGAATCGCGATTAACGACCTGCATAAAACCAATGTTAGCGCGTTCGGGAAAACGTTCATGACTTTCTAGCAACGGTCCCAACGTTTCAACCGCCGCCGTATCGACGTCATCGACCTGTACGACGCAATGCGGGTTGCCCATCGACACCGCGCCGCACAGCACGGTGTGGTCCGCCACCCGCATGATGTAGGTTTTCTCGGCTTTAGTTGCGCGAAACGGGATCTGCTGCGGTTCAAAGTTGGGCTCGCCCATATTGACCCGCACCAGTTCGTCTTCGGTGACCGACAGCACCATGCGTCCGCTGTGGGTGCTGACATGAATATCGCGCTTATTCGTAAGCCCCTTCAGCCGCACGAAACGGGCGAAGCAGCGGGCACCGTTGCCGCACTGCGCCACCTCGCTGCCGTCAGCGTTGAAGATACGGTAATGAAAATCCAGCTCAGGATCGTACGGCGGCTCAACGACCAACAGCTGGTCGAAGCCCACGCCGCAGTGGCGATCCGCCAGACGGCGGATTAGCTCGGGCGAAAAATAGACATTTTGCGTAACGGCATCGACGACCATAAAGTCATTGCCTAAACCGTGCATTTTGGAGAACTGCATTATCCTGACTCCGCTGGCTCAACCGGACGCGGTAAATACGCTATCGTGACCTGTTAAAAGATGGGAAAACCCGTTTGATCGTCTGCCGTTATGGCCGGTTAGCCGATGGTTGCGGTGTCGTATTTTTCTGTGTCTGAGACTCACTTGGCGTCGGGCTTTTCTGCTCCGGCGGGAAGTACAACGGCCCTTTCAGACCACAACCGACCACCGCGAGTGTAACCAGCGCCAGCGCAGTCTGGCGAAATAGCGTTTTCATAACGTTAAACCTGTCGTTCAGAGACTAATGCTCTCTATAATCGCAGCTGGATCATGAAAATCAACAGGAATCGAAAATCAACGACGGCGAGTTCAATTCATCGGACCGATGCACGAGGGCACTTCGCTGACGGGGTTCGCTGAGGTTAAGCGCGGGGGAGGTGTCGCTCGGGTATCGCTAAAAGGGGGCTCGCCGGGAGAGACCCGTCAATGCCATGGCTGACTTTCGCCCTGATTGTCGGGCTACAGCGTCTGAAGCTGTCGCGGGCTCAACCGCGGGGAACCGTCCTGAAGCGAGGTCTTACACATCGGCGAGAGATCGCTTTTACGGAATGGAATCACCTTCATTTGACCGTCTACCAGTACGATCTGGTAAAACTGCGGGAGATTGAAATTGATTGAGCTGGCGCCGTAGGTGAAACGATCGTGCGAGGAAGAGTAGAAACGACTGACATCGCGCACCAGCTCCTCTTTGCTGCCTTCGCAGTGATGAAACACTTCTACCCGGTTGGTCTCATCCAAAATATAGATATTGAAACCTTCGTTATCCGTCCGGTTTTCAAAGAAGAACTGAATGATCCCTTCGCTGGCGACGCCGTCTATCACCGGCGGCAGGTGAACCTGCGCGGCGGTTTCCACCTGGATAGGCAACCCTTGCAGTTTGTTGTTGGAAATTGCGCCATAAAACTCCACCGCGTTTTCCTGTTTCTGCACCGATACGCTGAGCCGTTCGAAGAACAGTCCCCAGGTTTGTCCTGCCACCTTCACCGCTTTAAAGCGGCCCGGCTCCTGTCGCGTGCTGGACAGGCGTAGTTCAATGCACTCTGAGACCAGTTGCTGTACGCGCGTGCGGATTAGTCCGCGCAAATGTTGGCTGTAGCAGAAGACATCCAGCGACTCCGGCAACGCCGCATCCTGATGCATTTTGCCCAGAATGGTTTTCAGCGCGTCCAATACCGCCTGTTCGCCGCTGAAGTGCAGGGTTCTGACCTCATTCCAGGAGTTGCGGTATAGCAGGTCGATGCTGCCGACCAGACACTGTTGCTGCTGACCGAAACTGAACACGTCCAGTTGACGGAAGTCGAAGTGCACGACCTGATTGCGGAAGGCCGCTGTCGGATCCTGCTCCAAATTGACGATAATCGCCAGATGACGAATTTCGCACGGACTATAGAGCGCTTTGGGCGTGGGCGGCGCGACGCGGAGCGGGAAGTGGCTCGCGACGTCGGACACAAGCTCCTTGAGCTTGGCTAAATCGCAGCGATCTCCGCCTTTGATATGCAGTTGCGTGGCGGACGTCAGCAAACCGTTGAAATAAGCCCAGGCCACCAGCTTGTTCAGATAGCGGTTATATTCCAGCGGTTGATGGCTGACAATCGCATCCATCAATGGCGCCTGATTATACAGATACCAGCCGCTACGATTGGCGCGCCCGGCGGGCACATAAATGAACGTCAGGTCCGGCTCGGACAAATCGGGAGAAATCTGCGGGTTCACCAGCGTCACCTTTCCCGGCAGCGCCTCGAAGGCCGCGTACAACTTGCGCGTCAGTACGCCGATATCCTGAGGGCTGGCGCTGACGCTCAAGTTGTTCCGCCGGGCGAACCGGATCAGATTTCGATAGCTCTGCATCATCGCATCCAGCAGTTCGTTATGCGCTTCGCGCACCTGCTCGATTTTCCAGTTGGCGCGGTTGTCCAGCATCTGCAGACGCTTGTCGTCCCATCCCCATTGCTCAACCAGCTGTGTCAGGATCTGCTCGCGCCAGGCGGTTTTGCCAACGCCGGTAGATAGTTTTTCGCAAACTTTGAGATAGAAGCAACGGCGCGCCAGATCCAGCCGCGGCATATCGTCGATGGCGGTGAGATAGTGGGTGACGCGTTCCAGCATCATGCAGTACGGATCCAGCCCGAACGACACGATTTCGCCTTTATGCAAACGCGTTTTGATCTCGGCTGACAGCAGGCAGGTATCGGGATATTCCCAAGAGTAGGCTTCCAGCAGCAGCGTTTTCAGCACCGCTTTATATGGAGAGTCGATGCTTTTATAGAGCTGCCACAGGCTGGCGCCGAAATACTCTTCCGCCGACAGGGTGCTGAGCCCGCCCAGATCGAGCCACTCATTCGGCGCCAGCGCGCCCTGCGAATAGAGATTGATGACATATTCATCGTAGTTCGGCTCTTCTTCCACCGGCACCATGTTCCACAAGATGCGCTTGCCCGCCATGCGAACGGCGGTGCGGTAAAACTCATCCAGCAACAAAATGTGCTGGGTCGAACCGCAATCTTCGCCGCCCAGACTGCCGCTCTCGTTATGACGGAAGCGGTTCTCGTCCATGACGAAGAAGCTGACGTCCACCCCCAGACCCGCCGCCCACTGTTCAAGCAGCGTGCATTTCTGCTGTAGGCGCTGACGCTCTTCGGTATCGAGCCAGGATTGATGACAGACCCACACGTCCAGATCGGAAGTGCAACTTTGACCAATGGAAGAGGTGCTGCCCATCGAGTAAATGCCGTTGATGGGGAATTCGCCCTGCTTGCACAGCGGCTCCGCCATCCCGCCAATCAGTTGGGCATCATCGAAATAGCGTTGTTGGTTTTCATCAGGCGTGTAGAGGCATATGCCGTGTGGGACCTTACCTTCAAGGTAGCCCGGCATCTGGGGATGGTGGTGATGCAATAAAACTGGCAAAAGACTGTAAACCTGCTGGAAAGCCGGTCTCATTGCTGCCAGAGCGCGATCAACTCGCAGTTGGTTAATCGCGTCCAGTCTCTGCTTCAGTGTCTCGATGTAGAGGTACAAGACGTTTCGCCTGATTATCCCAGTGACCAAAAAAAGCCGTTTTTCCAAACCTGTCCTGAGTCATGATTTAGAGGAATGGCGGACAGTTCATTGCTGGAAACGTGATCAATTTAACACCTTGCTGAAAAGGCGTAAAGAAAGTAAAAAAAGTCAGAATTTTCGGTCTACACTGCGGGATTGCTCCTGTTGTCGCTCACTCAGCCCCCCGCCAGCAGTTATGATTTATGGCTGCTATCATTGCAATCGTCACCAACTGAGGTTTAGTCACGGCCCGGCAACTGACACTGGCGCGGCATCAATGGTACGATGCGACGAAACGATAACAACGGTATCCAGCATGCTAGACAATATCCTTAGAATTGCCACCCGACAAAGCCCGCTCGCACTTTGGCAGGCCCATTATGTACAACAACAGTTGCAGTCTTGTCACCCGGATTTACAGGTGGAGCTGGTGCCGATGGTAACACGGGGAGACGTTCTGCTGGATACACCGCTCGCCAAAGTTGGTGGAAAAGGGCTATTTGTCAAAGAATTAGAGCTGGCTCTGCTTGAACATCGCGCCGATATCGCCGTTCACTCCATGAAAGACGTGCCGGTGGACTTCCCGCTGGGGCTCGGACTGGTCACCATCTGCGAACGCGACGATCCCCGCGATGCATTCGTCTCCAACCTTTACCCCAATCTGGACGCGCTGCCTGAAGGCGCGTGCGTCGGTACGTCCAGCCTGCGCAGACAGTGCCAGCTGCGCGCGAATCGGCCCGATCTGGTGGTACGCGACCTGCGCGGCAACGTCGGCACCCGGCTGTCTAAACTGGATAATGGCGAATATGACGCCATCATTTTGGCCGTTGCGGGCCTCAAACGCCTGGGTATGGAAGACCGCGTGCGCTGTGCGTTGAGCCCGGAAACTTCGCTGCCGGCGGTGGGCCAAGGCGCGGTCGGGATCGAATGCCGATTGGACGACGCCCGAACGCAACGCCTGCTGGCCCCGCTGAATCATAACGACACCGCCACGCGGGTGCAGGCGGAGCGCGCCATGAACACGCGTCTTGAGGGCGGATGCCAGGTGCCGATCGGCAGCTACGCGGAACTGGAGGGCGACAGCCTGTGGCTGCGTGCCTTGGTCGGCGCGCCGGACGGCAGCCGCATCATCCTGCGCGAACGGCGTGGACCCCGCTCAGAGGCCGAAAGCATCGGCATTGCGCTGGCCGAAGAGTTGCTATCCTGCGGCGCCGGAGAGATTCTACAATCTGTTTACGGTACCTCGTCATCATGACGATTTTAGTTACCCGCCCCTCTCCTGCGGGCGAGCAACTGGTTTCCCGTCTCTGCCAGGCCGGACTCATGGCCTACCACTGCCCATTAATTGAATTTACGATAGGTCGCGAACTGGCCCAGTTACCCGCTATGCTGAATACATTGCAACCGGGCGATCTGGTGTTCGCGCTCTCCAACCAGGCCGTCAAGTTTGCTCAGCCGGCGTTATCGCTGGCGGGTATACATTGGCCGACAACGTTGAACTACTATGCCGTCGGCCGCACCACCGGGCTGGCGCTGCATACCGTCACCCATCGGCCGGTCATCTATCCTGAGAGTCACGGCACCAGCGAAACACTGCTGCATGAGCCATCGCTCCAGCAGATTGCAGGCAAGCAGGCGCTGCTTCTGCGTGGGAACGGTGGCCGGGAGCTGCTGGCCGATACGCTGCGCCAGCGCGGCGCGCAGGTCAGCTACTGTGAATGTTACCAGCGGACGCCGGTACAGTATGACGGCACAGAGCAAACGCTGCGCTGGCAAACGCTCGGCGTGGATACGCTGATTGTCACCAGCGGAGAAATGCTGCAACAGATCTATACTTTAGTTCCTGATTATTATCGGGCTTCGTGGCTACTGAGCCGCCGAATGGTGGTGGTCAGCGAACGACTGGCCGCCCTGGCCCATGATTTTGGCTGGCGCGACATTGCGGTCGCCGATAATGCAGATAACGATGCGCTGCTGCGCGCACTACAACAAACCTGATCATAGGATGTCTCATTATGACGGAACGCATTACCCCCACAACCTCGAACGAAGAAGTTGTTGAACGGGCAGAATCGTCCACTACACAACCCGAACCGACACCGTCAGCACCTCAGCGTTACGGTGTGCTCCTGGGTGCCGCAGCCATCGTTATCGCACTCGGCTTGAGCGGCAGCGTTTACTATTACGCGCATCAGCAGACGTCGAAACAGTCGGCGATCGTCGCGCAATTACAGGAACAACTTGACGGGTTCAATCAGCAACAGCAGCAAAACCAACACTCCTGGCAGCAATCCCTGGCTCAGCAAAGCCAGACGCAAAACGCCAGCGAGCAACGTCTCACGGCGTTGAACAGTCAGGTGGGCGATCTGCAGGAAAAGCTGGATGCGCTCTCCAATCATGACGCCAAAACCTGGCTGCTGTCCGAAGCCGACTTCCTGGTGAAAATGGCCGGCCGCAAACTGTGGGCGGACAAAGACGTCACTACCGCAGGTACGCTGCTTAAAAGCGCCGACGCCAGCCTGGCGGAGATGAAAGACCCGAGCCTGATCGACCTCCGTCGCGCTATCACACATGACATCAGCACGTTAGCCAGCGTCAATCAGGTCGATTTCGACGGCATCATTCTCAAGGTAAATCAGTTGGCCGATCAAGTGGATAACCTGCGCATGGCGGACAGCGATCTGGACGAAGCGCCGATGGACGAGAACGACACGTCCCTATCCGCCTCGCTAAGCGAATGGCGCCAGAACCTGAGCAAAAGCTGGCACAATTTCCTGTCGGAATTCATCACCGTCCGTCGTCGCGACAGCGGCGCCGAACCGCTGCTGGCGCCAAACCAGGATATCTACCTGCGCGAAAATATCCGCGCCCGTCTGCTCGTCGCCGCTCAGGCGGTGCCGCGCCATCAAAACGAAACCTATCGACAGTCGCTGGAAACCGCCGCGGTATGGGTTCGCGCCTACTTCGATAACAACGACGCGGCAACCAAAGCCTTCCTAGAACAGCTGGACGCACTCAGCCAACAGTCGGTCTCGATGGATGTTCCGACCGAACTGCAAAGTCAGCCTCTGCTGGAAAAAGTGATGCAGACCCGGGTCCGTAACCTGCTGGCGCAACCGTCAGCCGCGCCGCAGGGAGAGTGATTATGCTTAAGGTACTTCTGCTTTTTATCGTGCTAATCGCCGGTCTGGTCGCGGGACCGATGGTCGCAGGCCATCAGGGCTACGTGCTGATCCAGACCGATAACTACAACGTGGAAACCAGCGTTACCGGGCTGGTCATCATGCTGGTGTTGTTCCTTCTGGCCTTTCTGCTGGTCGAGTGGATACTGCGACGCGTTTTCCGTACCGGCGCACGCACGCGCGGCTGGTTCCTCGGTCGTAAACGCAGCCGTGCTCGCAAACAGACCAAAGCCGCACTGCTTAAGTTGGCGGAAGGCGACTATCGCCAGGTCGAGAAGCTCATGACGCGTAACGCCGATCATGCCGATCAACCGGTAGTGAACTATCTGCTGGCCGCCGAAGCCGCACAACAGCGAGGCGATGAATTCCGCACCCGGCAGTATCTCGAACGCGCCGCTGAAATCGCCGACACCGACCAGCTACCGGTCGATATCACCCGCGTTCGCATTCAGTTGGCCCGTCATGAAGACCATGCCGCTCGCCACGGCGCGGATCGTCTGCTGGAAGTCGCGCCGCGCCACCCTGAAGTGCTGAG
>NZ_LUTP01000034.1 GCF_002111585.1 Lonsdalea iberica | reverse complement strand
AGCACCATCCCTTGAGATATCCAGTTCCGTTAACCGGGCAACGTCTTTCTCGGCCTGCTCCCGCTCTGCCGGGTCTTTGCTGTTACGGAGTTTTTGCTTCGCTATCTCAAGCTCTGATTTCTCAGACACACTCAGATAGTTATTCTCAACCGCATTCTTACCCGCCTGCGCGCCCGTCACTGCACCCGCTGTGCTGTCGCTGCTCACCCCCGCCGCAATCCCTGACGCCAGCGTCGCCAATGCGCTCAGGTTGTCTTTCTGTTGCGTCGATAACTCTCTGCTGTCCGATGTCCCGTACAACGCCAATTCTATCGCCGGGGAGCAGGTCAGTTGATTATGGTTTACACACATCATAAGCCAGGGACACCCGTAACCCAAGTCGCTGACACGGCTAAAAAAGAACATTGCGAGCGGCATTACACCGTCGGTTACGTCCCCAACGGCGGTAAAAAACCGCTCAGCCCGCAGCTTAAGCTCAGCGGCAAGTGGCTGGAAGAACTCGGCTTCAACACCGGCCAGTCGGTTATCGTCACCGTTGAGCGGGGTAAACTGGTCATTGAAGCGGAACTGCGCTTCTGACCGGTAAAAACAACGATTCCAGCCTTTTTAGGGGCCGGGATTTTAATTAAGATTCTTTTCTTAGGTATACGCAGAACCCGCTCCTTTTTTTTATCGGGTTTGGATAATCAAGACGTATTATATTCACGTCAAAATTACAATACTCATCAAAATCAGCCATTACTTCAGTCTCTATTTCAGAAACAGTTTCTTCGTCATTTTCATGTATTTCACCATCATAATAAAAAAATATCTTAATATTATCTTCACTTAGCTCTGCCGTTATTGCTCGCATGTTATTAGTAACATTACCAAGTAAAGCTCTTTGTATGGATAGCTTAAAATAGTTATTAAAATCAGTTTGTTTTTTCATGATTCCGTTTACTCCGTTGGCCTTGCAGGAACAATATGAACACCATTTTTTCCATAGTGCACAATACCATTAGTAGTCGGCGTGGACACGCCTGTTTGAGGATCTATATAGTTCCCAATGACTTTGCCATAGTTAATCCTTTCCTTAGAACCTGGTGTTCCAATAGCCGTATTACCGACCTGTTGGCCTGTTCCTAATTTTGAAAGTAATGAATCAGGCTGAACTGTGAGTACACTTTTATTTAATCCAGCTTCAGACGCTATTTTGTATTCATTAGTTCCTGGTACGTGTTTATTCTGCTGGCCTTGATTAATCGAAGGTTTAGCTATGCTGCTTGCAGAACTACCGGAACCTTTACCTGCTTTACTCACTCCACCCAGCGCACTTAACGCCGCACCCGCAATAATATCTGCCTGAATATTATCCAGACCATATTCTTTCTGGAGCGCCTCGGAGACTTTGTTTGTCGCGACAACACCTTCAACCTACATTTGCTGTGCAAAAGTCGCCGTCAGATCGTAGACCATCTTGATCGGGATATCTTCACCCAGAGCACGATCTATTGACTGTTTCACAGCCAGACTGTCGGTCAGTACATCGCCGTATTTCTGCTGGCAGGTTGTCGGACTGGTTGCACAGTCGCTGATAAGCTGTTGTTGCTGAGCAGTACTTAGTTCGTCGTACTTCTTGATAATACCGCTACAGTCACCGCCATTAGCTTGGCAAGATTTCATTTCAGCCGACCACGCATCTATCTGCTTACTGCTCAGATAATTATTCTCAACCGCATTCTTACCCGCCTGAGCGCCCGTCGCTGCACCCGCGGTGCTGTCGCTGCTCACCCCGCCGCAATCCCTGACGCCAGCGACGCCAATGCGCTTAGGTTGTCTTTCTGTTGCGTCGATAACTCTCTGCTGTCCGATGTCCCGTACAACGCCAATTCTATCGCCGGGGAGCAGGTCAGTTGATTATGGCTGACACACATCATAAGCCAGGGACACCCGTAACCCAAGCCGCTAACACGGCTAAAAAAGAACATTGCGAGCGGCATTACACCGTCGGTTACGTCCCCAACGGCGGTAAAAAACCGCCCAGCCCGCAGCTTAAGCTCAGCGGCAGGTGGCTGGAAGAACTCGGCTTTAACACCGGCCAGCCCGTTATCGTCACCGTTAAGCGCGGGCGACTGGTGATTGAGGCGGAGATTAGGCTCTAAGCGCCAAAAACGACGATCCCGGCTCAGGGCCGGGATCTTTTTTACTGCATGAGAGTCACTCTACATAGTTTATCATTCTGATCAAACTGAATATGGAGTGTATAATTTTCTATTTTATATTTTATCCAGCGATTGATATACCCCAAAAGCATATCCATTTTTCCACCTCCAGATTCCGAAGGAACCCCCAACACCCGTATAATCTCTGACTCACGCCCATTAACAGGTAAAGGCAGTTCCCCTGTATAGATAGAGAATCCTTCATCGGCTTGCATATACAAACTAATTTGATTTACCAGATCGTCTTCTAATAAAAATAAAATACCAGAATTAAAAAATGAGTAATAACTTCGATCACCTAAAACACCTTCTTCAAAAACAGGTAATTCATTAAGTTTTTGAGGAAGATAAATAAACTCATTATTCGCCTTCGAGCAACCTAGCATTTCAACAAGATTATTCCATGCCAACATTATTTAATGACTCCTGTTTGCCGATTCCTGTCAATAATTTTCTTTACAGCATCATCAACCAGAGCCGGCTCATAACCACGCTCTATCATATTGGCTCTCAAAGCATCAGTATCGCGGCACACAGCACCACAGAGATCTAACGCATCTTGCTGAACTTGTGCTGCTGTATTTTTCCCACCATAAGTAGGCCCAGCCCGGTGAATATCTTTAGGAACCTCTACAGCCGTAGCATTTTGATATAGAATTTTTTCTTCCGTTGGAGACAATTTCCTACCTAACTCATTTTCCTTTGCTGTTCTCAGAGCGGCAAAAGAGGGGATATGGTCATGCTCCAAGCTATCACCCACTACTGAACGATCTTTAAGTTCTTTATATGAGCCCACATCTAATGGCTTAACTGCCTGAATCTCATCACTGGCTTTATTGATGAGTTTTGACGCTTCACCAACATCCCCTTTCTTCAGCGCCGTTTCTGCCGCTTTAATCGCCTTGCCCGCCGCATCACCGGCTCCCGGTATCAGCCCTACAGCCGCAACCAGATAATCCAGAGCACTTTGCGCTTCCGCAAAACTCTTGATATCACCAACAACAGGAACAAAGTCTAAACCAAAACCGGCAGCACCTTTCAGCAGTTCGTCACGATGTTCACTGATCTTCGCCGAACATGCTTCTGCACTCATTCCAGCACAGTTCTGTGCCTTGAACTCCTCAACGGCGGCTGCCAGTTGCTTCTGCGCATTTTGGTACTTTTCTTCCTGCGATACACCGAAGACTTGCTGCTCGGCGATTTCCGCCAAAGAGTTATTCTCCACCTCAACCCTGGCCGCATTGCCCGCGCTCACCATCCCGCTCGTGTCGCCGGTGGCTACGCCTCCGCCTGCCGCTCCCAGCGCCGTAACCAGATTGAGGATAACCATTTTCTCATCCGGCGCCAATTCCCCGGCGTCTTTTCCATAAATCGCCTGCGCTAGCGTTTTTGCACTCGCTGCAGCGATGAATCCCCCCGCCGCGCCCGCTGTCGCATTCCCTCCCTGCGCTTTCGCAAGCACCGCCGACGCCAGCGTATGCAGCGCTATACGCGCCCCCTCATTATCTCCGCTCGCATCCTTTATCAGCTTTGCCAGCACCGGGGCTGCTCCCGCTGCCGCTCCGCTCTGAACATTGCCTCCCAGAGCCCCGGCCAGCAGACCGCTCACCGATGTCCCTGCCGTCCAGAACGGACTGCCTACTCCGTACTCGCTTTCCGCCTTCTTGAACGTCGGCGACGCCAGCACCCGCTGTTCAATCTCCGGTTCGCTCAACCCATCAAGCTCGCCCGATGCCGCCATCTCATCACGCGCCTGCTGTTTCGCCGCATCCTGCTGGCTCTCTGCATACGCCGTCATCGCCTGCGTGCCCAGTGCCGTGGCCTGCTGCTGAATCTCCAGCTTGTCTCGAATCGCATCCCTGTCGAAATTATTGTCCAGCGCGCTATGCGCATGCGCCGTGTCCCGACTCAACGTCCCCACATCCTGCTGCTGGTTGGCGCTGTCGCGGACCATCACGTCACCCTCAGCTACCGCGCTGTGCGTCGTGCTGGTGACCCTTTGCGTGTAGTTCGCCATCGACATCGACGGCTTACCCCCCGACGAACCTTGATATCCCCCTGTCTGCGACTCGCCCGTGGTCGCGACCACGCCACCTGAGTCCGTACGCTTTCCCACGCCGCCGGATACGCTCAAGGCATACTGGCTACCGCTGGACTCCGCCCAGTTCTCGATATCGCGCCAGCCCAACGTGTCCGTACTGAGCCGGTTTTTCGCCGCCTCCGCATCCGAGGCGATGACAGCACCATCCAGCTGGGTATGGTTGCCAACAAAAATATCAAAACCGCCTTGACCCGCGAACACCCCGCTCTGGTCTATCACCGCACGGTATTCGTTGTTAATCCTGCCGCTGCTGATATCCATGCTGCCCTGGGCCGAGGACGCAGAAGAGGCTCCCGCACAGATGGGGGGGACACAGATACTGAGATTGAGTCCGGTGGAGTGCGAGCGACTGTGATACTCCGCACTGTCCTGTTGGCTGCTGATGGTCAGGTTGCGACCAACATCGGCGACGACCCGCTCCCCGTACAGCTCCGCGCCTTGTAAAGTGGTATCCCGGTCACTGTTCACCGTCAACGTGTCCGTGGCCCGGACTTCGCTGTTATGGTTGACCAGAGAATTGCCCTCCATTTTGCTCTGCGAACGGCTGGCGCCTATCTCTATGCTGAAACCGTTTTGCTGACCAATCAACGAGAAGCCCACACCGACAGAGAACTGATTGCCGCTGCTCCGGCTCTGCTCTTTCTCCGTATCTTGCGCCGCACTCAGCGTGATATCACGTCCTGCATCCAGCGCCACATTCTTGCCCGCAATGCTCACCCCCCGGCCCACAATATCCTTATCCGCATCCAGGCGCACCGTCTCGCCCGCCAACAGATGTGTTCCTTGCTCCTCCCGGCTACGGTAGTCTTGCTGCTCTTTCGAGCTGCCAGCAGATACCCCGACGCTCACCTTCACCAGCGAACCGTTGTAAGCCTCCTGAGCCACGCCGGTGGCGGTCGTCAGCGCCGCCTGAGCCGCATAGATAGCCGTCAGACGCGAGTCACGCCCCTCTTCTTTCGAACGAACCGCATTCTCCAGCGCCTTCGCGGCGGAAACTGCCCAGCCAGAGGCGGAGGCCGTGACGCCATACTGCGCAGAAGAGGACTTGCTCGAGTTGTGCAGGCTATCTTCACTCGCATCCAGATGGATATTGTCACCGCTCAGGAGCAGCGATTTACCCGCCTGGATATCCGCCCCCTCTAGCGCTAAATCCTGCTTGGCTTCCAGGGCAATATTGCCCTGCTGACTCGTTATCTGACTCTTCAGCATGCTCTGCTGATTGCTGTCGAGCTGCGACGCATGTTTTGAGCTGCGGTAACCGACCTTGCCGCTGTATCCGTCACCGCCAAGACTGCCCACCATACTGTCTTTACCGTGCTGTTTATCGGATATCGTGTTAGTACCAGTGGTAACGTTGATACCGCCGCTTTCAGCAGACAACAGGAGATCGTTGATCGACGAGAGGGAGCTACCCTCAAGATTGATATGTCCGTTTTTGCTGGTGATAAAGATATCATTCCCCGCAATCTGGCTACCGGTCTGGGCGCTGGTCTGCCGTTCGCCTTCGCTGCTGGATTTTTCCATACCAAACGGCAAGACGCCGCTGCCATGATTCGGCCCACCGCTAACGGTACGTATGCCTGAACCCACGGTCGGGACTGCGGAAGTCACGCTCCAGGCGCTGCTAGCGGCGCGGGTACTCAGGTTCTCTTTGTCCGTCGAGGTCGTGATATCTACACTGTTTTTTGCATCAATAATGATAGATTCTTCAGCCCCGAGGCGGCTACCGCTAATCAGTACGTCACCCTGACCTTTTTCCCCGGTGGCATTAAGCTGAATATTCCCAGCCGCCGTGAGGTTACTGCCGCTCGAAAACGCCGCGTAGTACTGTGATTCACTTTTTGAGGATGTACGTCCATAGCTGACGGGCAACGAGGCTCCACCGGCAACGTCGGCAGCTGCCGCCCCCACTTCATCTAACAGTTGCTTCGCTTTAGTCACACCACTGTCGTCACTCTTCTTAATAGCCCGGATATTACGCACCGAGTCGATAACCGGATCGGAGAGAGAGATGCCTACGCCTCTGCTGCTACTGGACTGTTTTGCCGTCTCCTGCACTACATCCTTGCCGGGGATAATATCAATATCACTGGCCGTGATATCGATATGACCGGTTTTACGTTCCATATCACCGTCTTGACGTGCCGCCGTCACGTCCGACGCGCTCACCGTCGCCTTATTACCGGCGTTGATTATTACGTTGCCGCCACTCGTTCCAATTAGGCTACGCGCCTCGCTTTGCGTCACCTCATTCCCTTCATGTGATGCCTTAGCTGATTGAGAACCAATGGTGATACCGAGATTATTGCTCAATACCCCGCTCTTTTTGGACTCCTTTATACTGAGAGTTGAAGACGTTTCCGTTGCTGCCTCAATAGTGACATCATTGACCGCTTTCAGACGAACATCCCCCTGCGCGACAACAGAAGAGCCTTTTACTCCCAAATCATTTCCCGCATTCACGCTGATGCTGTTGCCGCTCAGTAGCGAGCCTCTTTCCGTCGTGAAGCTATCATCCTGTACCGTGGAGCTGGCGCTCTTGTTCAAAAAGCCTTTTTTCTGAGAACGCTCTTCAAGATGTTCAGACTCTTTTTCGGTTGCGCTGTTTATCACCACATCGTTTTTGGCCTGTAGCGCAATCTCGCCGAGTTCGCTGTGCAGCGTACTGCCGGTGACGGAGAGGTCGCCCTCGCGCGCAATGGCGGTGACGCCGTCCTGACCACTCAAGGTGCTGCCGACGACGACATCGCTGGCGCTGTCAATCGTGCGTTGGCTTTGCGTCCGTCCGTCCTTTTTGTTTTCGCTATCAAAGGCGTTTGTTAACTGGTGGGCCTCTTTAATCGTCACGTTATCCGCGCCGACGCGGACCCGACCTTCCGTACTGTCGACCTGAGCACCTTCCGCGAGCAGATCCTGACCTGCGATCAAGGTGACCCCCTTGGCGCCGCTCAATGAGCTGAGTAGCAGACGGTCTTCCTCACGACTGTTGCTCACTGACGACGTGCTGCTGTTGGCCTCAAGGTGCGTGGTGTTGGTGGATCTGTCCGCCAGCAAATGGATATCGCCGCCGGCTTGCACACCTAGCTGGCCTCCCGCGCTGGCTTGGCTGCCGCGCAGCGTAATGTCTTGCCCGGCGTTGAGCGCCAGATTTCCCCCGGCTTTCAGCTCGCTGCCCAGAGCCTGTTGCCACTCCCCGCTGAGAGTCGCCATGCGCTCACCGGCTTCTTCCATCCCATCGCTGGTTCGATTGCCCATCGCACCGGAAATGACCTCCACCCCATCAGACTTGAAGCTGCTTTTCGCCGCGCTGATGTCCAGATTATCGCGAGCGCTCAGACTAAGGTTATTCGTCGCATCCAGCTTAGCGCCCTGCAGGTGGATATCGTTGCCGCTGAGGCTAATGTCGCTGGCGCTCATAGTGGCCTGACGCAAGGCATCCTGAAGATTCGTGCTCATGGTCAGGCTGTCCGCCTGAACGTTAATGCTGTCAGCCTTGATATCGCCACTCAGATGCGAAAATTGCCCCGCATCGACGCTCAGCGCCTTGTCGGCAAACAGATTGCCCGCATTCGCGATGCTGTCCGCAGAGAGATTTAGTTCGCCACCGGCAATCAGCGCGCCATCACCTGCCAGGCGCAGCGTGGATTGAGCGAGGTAAACCTTAGGCACCAGAACGGTTTGCGGACCAGCAGCCGTCTCCACCGTCTCGTCAACCATCCAGACGATATCCTGCTGAAGTGAGGCGATCTGCTCCGGCGTCAACGCCACGCCGGTAACCAGTTGAAAGTCCTGCGCCACTTTAACGCCGTTGTTCATCAGGTTTTGGTACTGCGCCATCGCGTCTTCACCCTGAACGGACTGACGTCCTGTCAGGCTCAGCACCTGATCGCGCACCAAGCGCTGTTCGTAGAATCCGTCACCCAGACGTTTATGCACCGTCGACGGGTCATACCCGACCTGCGACAGCAGATAATCGCTGCTGACAAACTGCGTGCGGCTGGTAAAACGTTCGTCGGTAACCACCAGATAAGGGCTGCCCGTCGCCGGATTCTGACGGAACAGACCATTGTCCGGAATCGATGTAGCGACGCTGCCGACGGATTGCCTGGCCGTCAGCGCCCGCTCGGCGGGAAGCAACGGTCGTCCCAATGAAGACGGACTACCGGCGGTCGCTTTGCCGCCAGGCGAAAGCGCCACGTTAGCCTGCTGCCCGTCGACACCCTCAACGCTAAACGCCAGCGGGTTACGTTCCCACTCGGCCCTTTCCGCCTCGGCCGCTTTAAGCGCCGCTTCCACGCTGCTTATCTGAGCCTGATTCACGGTGGTATTGGTAATATTCGCCGCGGTGATGGCGGCCTTTCCTTGACCGGAAATGATGCCGTCGATCGTCGTAAGGGCCGTGGTGGCATCGTAGTTTGTGGTGGGATACCAGTGACGCGTATCTCTGTCGTAGTGGTCGGCAATCACTTCGGTGCGATGTTCGTTGACGGAGTATCCCCGGTTATCAACGTTGCCGCCCCCTTCAATCCCCAGATTGCCATTTGCGGTAATCACGCTGGCGTCGTTAAGCAAGGAGCCGTTGATACGCAGCGTCATGTCGCCGCCCGCCAGAATTCGAGCGCCGGTCCCTTCCGAAATCAGTCTGTCACGCGTGAGCGAGCCGGTCACCGTACGCTCACGCAGGTTGTTGTAGTCCGTGACGTTTGGCGCATTGTAAATATCGATGTGCTTTTCCGGATCCCACTGCTCCAACCTGCCGCTGTTGAATTCGCGCCAGACGGTGTTTTGGTAAGGCGTCGGCACCGCTCTCTGCCAATATCCCGTGGTTTGATAAAACGTCATGGCATAGCTGCCATCCGTATTCGGCTGGAGGGCAAGGTAATTGACCCACATGTCCGTTAACGTCCCAGAGGTGTTTTTGACGCGGACCTGCGCGCGCTTGCCTGCCGCGTCAAGCGCCAGAATAGTGCCGTAAGGGTTGCTTTGCGCCTCCGCGTCATTTTGATAAGACAGCGACTGTGTGACGGGGGCCACGGTGTTCTTGTCGGGATTGACCGTCAAGTCGTAGGAGCGCCAGAAATAGTTATAGCGCTGCCATTTGTAATTGCTGGACTCCGCATCGCGCTCGATGTTCAGCCCCACACGCTCGTTGACCAACCGCTGCGCATCGACCGTCACATTGCCGTCCGCCTCGATCGCGCTGGCCCGGTTTTCAATGAGATCCTGACTGCCCAATTGTAAGCTGCCGCCGCTGAAAATCAGGGCGCCGTCACGGTTAGTCAGACGTTCATTACCACGTAAATTGAGCGACTGCGTAGCCGCCAGCACCGCCCCCGAGCCGTAGTTATCAATGACGCGGCCGCGCAGGGTCAGATTGTCGCCCATCACCGCGTTGGGGTTATCCAGCGTGTCGAAATCAAGCGTCATCGCGTCCGCTTCAATCCGTCCGCGGTTAGTCAATTGCCCGGTCGTGATCTGCAGTGACTTGCCGACCAGAGCGCCTTGGTTATTGACGTGAGCGCTGTTCAAGGTCAGGTCACCCGGAAGCAGCCAGTCCGTCATATTGGTTAAAACGCCGGCGACGGAAAACGTGAGCGCGCCGTTGCTGCTCACAGTGTCGCCCGCACGATGAGTGTAGTCCTGCTGTACGCTGAGGCTTAACGCCTGCTGACTCTGCAACGTACCGCCCTGATTGTTCAGGGACAAGGCATCGAGAACCAGCGATGCCCCACTCTGCATCAACCCGTTGGGGTTCAATACCGACAACGCCGACGCCGCGCGCGTCAGACGACTGCTGAGAGCATTAATGCTGAGCGGCCCGTTTGCGATCACGCGCCCCTGAGTGTTATCTAACTGGGTCAGTCCTGTCAGCGTCATGGCCCCGGCGCTTTGCAGGCGCCCTGCCGTATTATCCGCCGCTCGTGCGGTCACCCCTGTGCGCGTGGTCCCCAGGACCAATCCGCCATCGCGGTTATTCACCGTGTCACTTTGGATATCCAACGCGCCCTGACTGCTGATGGTCCCTTGTCCATTATTGTTCAGCTGTGCGGCGATGAGGACCAAATCCTGTGTGGAAACCAGCTGTCCCGCCTGATTGTTGACCTGACTCCCGGTCAGCGCCAGCGCATCACCGCTATGCAGTTTGCCCTGCGAGTTATTCAGCGTATCGACATGGTACGTCCCTACGCCTTGACTGATGAGCGTGCCGCCCGCGTTGTCCAACAGCGGCGCATTGATAGTCAGGCCGCTTTGGCTGCTGACGATGCCGCGCTGGTTGTTCAGATGATGGGCGGCAATGCGCTGATCGCCATTGCTGCGCAGCGCCCCGCCCTGATTGCTCAGCTCGCCCGACGTGCTCAGCACCATCTGTTGCTGGCTATCTAACGTGCCGCCATCGTTTTGAAGGGATTGCGCATTAAGCGTCAGCGTTTCGCCGCTTTGCAGCTTGCCTTGCCGATTATCGAGCTGGGTTTCGATGTCCAGATCGAGCTGCTTCTGGCTATACAACAACCCGCCCTGCGTGTTATCCAGCTTCTGCGCCGCCAGACTGAAACCTTCACCCGCCAGCCACTGTCCACCCGCATTATTCACGGCACCGGTATCGTCGTCCGCCGTGTTGCCCCGCACATTCAGCTGATGCTGCGCGCTGATCTTACCCGCACGGTTATCGATATCGCCCGCTACCCTCAAGGTCATATCGTCAGCGGACTGCAATCCCCCTTCCACGTTGGTTAACGCGTCGGCCGTCAGTTGTGCGCCCTGTTGCGACTGCACGCTGCCCTTCGTATTGTCAAAACGGCCGGCGTCGGCACGCCACTCGCCCTGACTGCCCATCCAACCCTGATCGTTCAGGATGTCTTGTGCCGCCAGCGTTTGCGAGGATCGACTGAAAATACGGCCGCTGCCGTTATCCAGCGTCTCGGTCAGCTGCATGTCCAGACTGCCCAATGCGTTAACCGTTCCCTGCGCGTTGTACAGATTAGCGGCACGCAGCACGGCCGGCCCCTGACTGGTCAACTGACCGCCCTGATTATCCCAGTCCGATGACAGATCGAAGGAAAGGGCTTGCTGGCCCAGTACCACGCCCTGCTGACGGTTGCTCAGACGCCCGCCGTTCAGAACCAGATCGCCGCCGCTCTGTAACGAACCGCTGTCATTATTCAGTAAGCTGGTGGATGCGCCTCGCCAGTTGAGGTCGTCCTGAGCCGTCAATTTACCTGACTGGTTGATGACATCGGCAACCGTGTTCAGCGATAACGCGCCGCCTGACTGTAGCCGCCCCAGGGTGTTATCGAGCTGACGGGCCGTCGCGACCACCTGGCCTCCGCCTTGCGCGGTTCCCTGCTGATTGTTCCAGTCGCCTTCGGTCTGAACGTCAAGCTTATCGGCGGCTTCAAGCAGTCCGGCAGTATTATCTACTCCGCCCTGAACATGCAGGTTCAGGTTTTGTCCGGCGATAACGTGACCCTGCGCGTTATCAAGCTGTCCGGCCGTGACGTTGAGCTCCCCCCCGCTGGCTTCCCCGTCCCGGTTGGTCAATACCCCGTCAGTGTGTAGTACCAGTTTCTCGCCGGAGGACAACAGTCCCTGCGCATTGTTCAGCGCCTGCGCCGCATTCACCGCCAGCGAGCGCTGACCAATGACCTTCCCTTTCTCATTCGCGAAATTTGTCGCGCCGAGTTCAACCGCCGTCGCACTGATCTCTCCCGCCTGGTTGTCGACGCCGCCAGCGGCATTAAGCGAGAGGTGGTCGCCTGACAACAGCTTGCCGCTATCGTTTTGGATATTATTTGCCGTGGCGCTAATCAGCGTTTCACTCTGCGCGGTGCCGCCCTGATTGTTCCAGTCACCGTCGGTCTGGATAGCGAGATCCTGCCCGGCCCCAATAAAGCCTCGCTGGTTATCTAACCCCTGCTGCGCGGTCAATTGCAGATTCTGCTGACTGATGATTCGCCCGAGATTGTTATTCAAACGTTGAGTCGTGAGTTGTAACTGTTCTCCGCCAACAACCCCAGCGTCGTTATCGATATGTCCTGCCGACAGGCTGAGATCTTGACTCGCCATCAGCGTGCCGTGGGTGTTATCCACATCGCCTGCGCTGTTCATTCGCAGCGCCTGCAGGCTTTTAACCGAGCCTGCCTGATTTTTCAGCGTGCCGACATTGAGCGCCAGGTCGCCGTTGCTTCCCAGCTCGCCATCGCTGTTATTCAGCAATCCTTCTACCTGCCACTCCCGTGCGTTGCTATCCAGCGACACCAGTCGGCCACTCTGGTTATCGAGCGCGCCGGTAAACAAACTCAGGTTGTTCGCCTCAATATTACCGCTGGTATTATCAAGCACACCGCTCAACGTAAACCGGCTTTCTCCGGTGTCAGACTGAACCCAGACCGCCTGCTGGTTGGACATCGTGTTGCCGTCCACCGCCCAGGCTCCCGCCTTAACCTGCGCCTGCCGGGCATCAATATCGCCCGTGGTGTCGATGGTGAACTGCTGGCTATCGACTTTGGCTTGCTGCAATCCGACGCCGCCACTTTGTGCGGTGACCGTCGTACGCTGGGCGGCAAGCTGCGCCTGACTGATATCGACGCGTTTACCGGTCAACGCGACATTTTTCTGACTCAACAGGCTGCCGCTGCTGCGCACATCGCCCTGGCTGGTCAGCGTGAGATCGGCATCATTGACCAACGTACTGTTGGCATCACTCCCTGCCAGCAGGTGCCCGGTATTTGCAATTCCCTCGGCCGCAGAAAGCTGGACATCGCCGGCCGCCGCCAGCGTACCGGACTGTTTAATCGAACCCGCGCGGCTCTGGACATTCAGCGTGCCGCCGCTGTGTAATTTTCCGTCGTG
The DNA here is from genome assembly GCF_002111585.1 of Lonsdalea iberica. Lineage (GTDB taxonomy): Bacteria > Pseudomonadota > Gammaproteobacteria > Enterobacterales > Enterobacteriaceae > Lonsdalea > Lonsdalea iberica. The sequence goes on along the minus strand of NZ_LUTP01000034.1, from coordinate 18,831 downwards.
CTCAATATCGTTATTGGCCGTGAGGCTGATGGACTCTCCCGCCTGCGTCACCGCGTCCTGCTGGGCCGGCTGCCAGACCAATCGGCCCTCGCTGCTGACGGTCAGCGTTTTTCCCGCCTGCAGTTGACCGCCCTGATTGCGGACGCCAACGCCCGCTTCCGTGCCGATCATATGAATCTGGCCGCTGTACATGCCCCCCATCTGGCCCATATCGATAGCCAGCTCGGGTTTAGCCTCGTCCGACGCCGCAGAAGGCTCGACGGTTCCACCGTCTGAGCTGACACGGTTGCGACCGGCGACAACGTTGATTTTCTCTTTGGCCCAGACGCCCGCATTCACCTCAACCGCACGGGCCAGAACATCGACATACTCCGTATCATGCCGGGCGTCGCCGTTCAGCCCGCCGCCATCGATACGCACAACGCCGCGTTCCACCTGATAACCGGCCAGGCTGCCATCCGCATTGAGTTGGGGTTTACCGGTCGTCAGGGTCATCCGCCCTGCGTTGATCGTCCCGCAGCCGTCGCAGACAATCCCCGCCGGGTTAGCCACGATGACCTGAGCGCGTCCGCCCGCCACTTCCATATAGCCGCGAAGCTGGCTGGGATTGGTGCTATTAACTTCATTCAGGATGACTTTGGCTGGCGCGCTACCGGCATTCAGGTTGGGGTTGCCCTGAATCATCCCCGCCATCTGGGTGGAGGTCATTGCCGCCGAGTTATTGAGAATGGCCCCTTGTTGTTCGACATCGAACTGGCTGTACTGATTGTGGGAAATCCCGGCCTGATTCGGCGCGGTGATGTTGACCTGAGGAAGGCCATTTTGCGTAGCAATGACATCGGGTCGTTGGCCCGCCGCCGCACCGCTATCCGCCACAATGCCCGCCGCCAGCGTCGGACTGGCGAACAACGCCAGCCCCAGCATCCAGACCGCACGACGTACCGTCACCCACAGACGAGCGGCGCCCGGACCGCGGGTCTGACCGGGTTCGCCGCTGCAACTACGTGCCAGTTCGGAAACAACACGCAACTCGCCGTGCGTGCGGCTAAAAATAAGACGGTAACAATGCTTGTTCATGACTTCCTTCCGTGAAAAAGGTTAATCCCTGGAATAACAACAAAAAAATGGCAGCGAACCTGATAGCGAGGATCAGATTTCAACGTTGATGCTGAAGCCCGCCGTCGCGCCTGATGTGTGGAAAGCGTCTGGCTTCACGAGCGGTACGCCCGCGAACAGGTCATAGCTGATATGCTGCCAAAGGGCTCCGCGGATCCCCACGGCCGAGCCAGTCAGCTGATGTCCTACCAGATCGCGAGCGCCGGGACCGCCCACTCGCCCATAATCCAGCGCCAGATAGAGTTCATGTCCCCGAGATCCGATGTTCCAGCCTAATTCGTTACGCCAGACAACACCGCGCTCGCCAGACAGCATCTGCTCTCCATCAAAGCCGCGCACCGTGTAACGTCCAGCGATAGCCAAACGTTCCTGTGGGGTTAAGGCATTCGCGCTCCACTGTCCGCGCACGCTGGTGTAATAACGCAGGGGTTGCTCGATAAAGGCGAAAGGTTGATTGATACTCACGTCGCCCAGCAGCAATCCTGTTCGCGCACTGCCGCTATGCGTTTTCTCTTCAGGCGCAGGCGTCGCGCCAAACGCGCCCGTCCCGCGACGCCAGCTGACATTGGCGTCGATCGTGGTATCACCGAAGTAACTGCGCTGATTGATGCCCAACTCCCAGCCCGCGGTGCGGCGACGCTGCTGTTCGATCTCAATGCCATTAACGGCGTTTGTGGCGTGTTTGCGGTAGGTCCGCATATTGAGCGTGGTTTTATGGGACTGATTGCGGAAGAGTAATCTGGAAACGGTCGCGACGACGTTGTCGCTTTTTCCGTTGTAGCTCAGGACTTCATTCGCGTTGGGGATATTTTGATGGTAGGTGTAGTCGCTATAGTTAGCCGAAAACGCCCAATAGCCGACGGGGAAGAAGTAGTTCAGTGTGTTAGAGCGGTTCCCGTACGGCCCTTGAGCAAACATATCTCTGCCGATATTGGCGTAGAACAAATCGTTTTGTGCGAAAGGCGCGTCGATAGCGAGCGTGGCACTGCCCAGATAACGGCCGGTACTTTCAGAACCGCTGTCATCAAGCCCCAGACTCAGGCGAATCGGACGCTGACTTTGCCAATTGGCCAGCAAGTCGCTGGCGCCCTCCTGTTCGCCTGGCACAATCTGAATATCCGCACTGGCACTGGGGACGCGCTTGAGGTTTTCCAGTCCCTGTTCGACATCCCGCAAATTGAGTATATCGCCGCGCGATGCCGGAATGGCATTCCATAACCGCCCACGCCACGATGTCGGTTGGGCGAAACGAATATCGCCGATACGACCCGGCTGAAGAGTGAGTGTCAGCGTTCCTTGGGTTAAGTCCTGCTCCTGCGCCATCACTCGGGTTGTCACGTAACCTTTGGCGAGAATGGCATTTTGAACTTTGTTGATGGCAAGCATGATGCCCTGAGCGCCCAGACAGCGGCCGTTGGCGTCATCGGCAGATGCCAGAGCCCACTGGAATTGCTCGGAAGCCTCCCCCTGTAATGCGAGGTGATTGATGGTAAAACAGGGATTTTCCTGTGCCGGGTAGCCCGGCGACACGGCGTCAGGCATCTGAAGGCGAACATCAGCCTGCGGGGTGTTCTGCTCTCGCAGCGCACGCTCTCGCTCTTGCTGGCGGAGCTGCTCGCGAGCATCAATCACGGCCGCCCCTTGCATGGGCGCATCGGTGATGTCTGCCGCCATCACCGAGGAAGCATAGGCAAGCACCGTTGCAGCTAACACTGGGGAGAACGACCTTGAATAAGAAAAACACATCAGAAAAATCCCTTTAATGAAAAGATTTCATCCATTAATCGTAAGATTATGTAAATTTCGACGTATTATTCATTCGCTGGTATTAAAAGCAAGCATATTATGTGCGTCATACGGTCAATACCCGATGGTGTTTCCTTATCCTCCTGAAAATCAGTAAGATCTTCTGATTCCCCTCAACGCAGCCCTTCCCCCCAGAACTCGCCTCTCGCTTTACGCCCACGGAATGTGAAGAAAATCACAGAATCAGCATCCGATTTCCTGAGCAAAACCGCCTCGCCTGTTCGTCAAACGTTCTATAACCAAAATATATGTAAAACAAATAATTACTTATGGTCATTAGATTGACGCCAAGAAAATAGAGTGATTCCCATCACAGAATTTAAGGTTGAAATGGCCTGTCAAGCCTCGCTCCCCGAGGGGTATGTTGCATAAGTGTGACATGCTCCAAAAAAAATCAATCCCTTCGTCTCTACTATCCGATCCCACAGTCACTGAGGAGTCTTCATCCGAGGTCAACTATGAGAATAGGATTGGTATTGAGCGGCGGCGATGTCAGCGGAATGAATAATTTTCTATTTCAGATCAACCGGATGACCGAATCTGACATGGTAATTTTCGACGGCGGGATTAATGGGCTGATCGAGAATCGCTGCAAAGACATCGCGCGTCGCGATCTGATCGACTTATCCCTCTCGTCGGTACCGCTGGTTGCGTCGGGACGGAAAGAGGATAAGTGCCGGAAATCCGACTACGAGAAAATCGTAAAGAACATCCGCCATAAAAAACTGGACTGTCTGATCATGGGGGGCGGCGACGGCTCTTTTCAGTTTTTGAAGACATTGAGCGGCTACGGCGTCTGCTGTTACGGCGTGGGAATGACGATCGATAACGATGTTGACGGCGACAGTTATACCATCGGATTTTCCACCGCCTGCGAACAGGTCATTAGTGAAGTCGCCAAATTACGGAATACCGGACGCGGCCTGCCGGGACGCATATTTATTATCGAACTGCTGGGAGGCTACTGCGGCGAACTGACCTTACAGGCGGCGTTGAAAAGTAATGCGGATATTGCGCTTATTCCAGAATCCCCCTGGGACATTGATGTCCTGGCGGACCAGATAAAACAAAAAATAAAAATACAGAATAGCGTCATTATTTTATGTTCTGAAGGATATACCAAAGAATATACCCCCGGATTTCAAGGGGCGATTGATACCATGATTGGCAAAATAGAACACAAAATAGGCATTCGAATCCGAAAAACGATTCTGGGATACGGTTTAAGAAATGGCACGCCGACAGGAGAGGAGATCATTCAGGGCGCTATTCTCGCAGAAGAGCTCGTGAGATGTATTCACAGCGGCCTGACTAATAAAATTGTTGTCATCAACAATAACAATAAAGCCATACCGATAGATCTTGAAAACATTAAAAAACGATTGGTTAACGAAGATAGTTATCTCTACAAGCTCGCTAAAGTAAATCACCTTATCTGAGGTAATATTATGCTGAATGTACTCTGCGTATGCGGCTGCGGTCTCGGTTCCAGTTTCGCTATTGAAATGAGCGCCAAGTCCGTATTACAAAAACTCGCTATCGATGCGAATATCGATCACACCACGGTATCGGAAGCGTCATCCTACAAATACGACATTATTCTTACCCAAAAAATGTTTGCGGACATTTTAACGTCAGACGCCAGCGAAGAGGATAAGAAGAAAGTCATTATATTAAACAAACTCACCGACAAAAAAGAAATTGAAGAAAAAATCCTCGCATACCTGAATTCTCTCTAAAAATGAGGTGACCTGTGGACGCTATTATTCATTTTATTGTGACTGATTTTCTAGGCCAGGCTTCAATATTAATCGCATTAATCGCTATGCTCGGTCTTATTCTACAAAAAAAATCCGTCGGTAAAACCGTGGAGGGGACGTTCAAAACCTTATTAGGGTTTCTGATCATGATGGCGGGTATCAATATTATTGTGGCCGCCCTGACCTTTCTGAACGATATTTTTACCCACGGATTTGGCATGCAAGGGTATATCACGGATGTGGCGGCCATTGCCGGCGTCGCCAACCGCGAGCTGGGTTCCGAAGTCGCGCTGACGCTGTTGGTCATTTTTGCCGTCAACATCCTTATCGCGCGGATCACGCCATTCAAATATATCTTCCTTACCGGCCAGGCGTTGCTCTGGATGGCCACTATCGGCACCGTGATCGGCTATAAAGCGGGGCTGACGGGCGCAACATTGATACTGACCGGCGGGATCTTCGGCGGCATCATGGCGGTGCTGATGCCGGCCATCGCCCAACCTATCGTCAGAAAGATCACAGACTCGGACGACGTGGCGCTCGGGCACTTCTGCACCATCGGCTACCTCGTACAGGCCGCGGTAGCGCGTGCCATCGGTAAAAACTCGCGCTCCACCGAAGATCTGGAACTGCCCGACAACTTCAAATTCTTGCAAGACACCTACCTGTCGATGGCCGTCATCATGGTGCCGATGTACCTCATTCCGGCCGTCTTTGCCGGGTCAGCATACATCGCACAGTTCGCGGGCGAGACCAACTACATCATGTACGCGTTTATGCAGTCTATGCAGTTCGTGGCCGGGGTCTTCGTACTCTACAGCGGCGTCCGCCTGCTGTTAAATGAGCTGGTGCCCGCCTTCCGCGGCATCGCCATGCGGCTGGTGCCTAACGCCAAACCCGCGCTCGACTGCCCGGTGCTGTTCCCTTACGCCCCCAATGCCGTCATCGTCGGCTTCCTGGCGACCACGGTCGGCTCGATTATCGGAATGCTGGTCTTCCCGCTATTCGGGCTCGCCATGATCCTGCCGGGTCTGCTGACCAACTTCTTCGCGGGCGGTGCCGCCGGGGTCTTCGGCAACGCCATGGGCGGCAGAAAAGGCGCGATTATCGGCGGCGTGGTTCACGGCCTGTTCATTACCTTTCTACCGGCGATATTGGTGCCGCTGCTCGAAACCTTCGGCTTCAAAGGCGTGACGTTCAGCGATTCTGACGTCATCAGCACTGGGCTGGTGCTCGGCCATGCTTTCCAGCACGACTGGCCGTTCGTCATCGGTTTCATCGCCTTCGTCATCCTGATTGTCTGGATGGCGAATAGAAAACTGGGCAAATAAGGCGGCAGAACGCGCGGGTTATGCCATCACGACGCGAGGAGAAAATATGTTCGCGAAATTAAAGCATCTCTTTCAATCAGAAAAAACGCCAGGAAGACCGGAAAATGAAAACAGCGAAGAGGCGGAAACGCTTCACGCGGAGATCATACAGCTGGAATCCGGACTCAAGAACAACCCAGCGGATAGCACCATTCAAAAACAGCTGATGGTGAAATATACCCAGGCGATAAAAACATTCTCAGCCTCTAAGCCGTATCGACATCAGGTTGACGATATTTTCCTGAGAATGGATGAGTTAAGAAATACCATCCGCAAAAATATATGAGGCGATATGACGATCAAATCATTTCTTGCTCAACATCCATTTATTCAGGTCAGCATCAACGTCAATGCCTGGCAGGAGATTATCGAGAAAGCGGCAACGCCATTAATTGAGGGAGGCTTTGTCACCGCTGAATACCCTAAAGCGGTTATCGATAATACGTTGGAATATGGCCCCTATTATGTTTTTGATGAAGGGATTGCCATTCCTCATGCCAGACCGGAATGCGGCGTTATTAAAGACTGTTTCAGTATGGTGACGCTCGCGACGCCCATATCAATGAACGGCAGCGAACCGGTCGATATTATCGTGATGTTTGGCGGCGTGAATGGTGACTCACATATTACGGAAGGCATCGCCTCTATTGTCGGCCTTCTGGATAACGAGGACACGTTAAGCCGAATAAGACTCGCCACCACCGTCGATGAAATACTTGGATTGCTATGAAAACACTGATTTTGGTTAATGGCATACCGGCATCAGGAAAAAGTCATGTTGCCAAGCGGATTGCCGACTTTTTCAATTTACCGGTTTTAAGCATCGATGAAATTAAAGAACCCTTCATGGTGCAGTTCGCCGACAGAATTGATAGACCATTGAATCGCCAACTGGGTTATTCCGCTTATGCGGCGATGTTTAATATCGTAAAAGATTCGCCCTCGAATACGGTATTTATTTTAGATGCCTGGTTTGGATTTCGGGATAAGTCCGTTTTAGCTGATTACCTGTCGCAGTGCGGCTGCGAAACCGTCATTGAAATATGGAATCAGATTTCGCCTGAGCGGGTGGCGGAGCGTTATTCCCAGCGCTGCCACTGCCGGGTAAAAGGACACCCCGGCGAAGAATACATTCCCGAATTAATTGCTTTAGCCGAAAAGGCGCAGCCCATGGCGTTCGGCCCGATATTCACCGTGGATCAGGATGAAGGCATCGAGACAGAACGTCTTATTTCCTGGGTCGGCGAGCGCCTTAACCATCCTGAACCCTACTTCTTATCCCCTACGAGGAATTAATCCATGAACAAAATGACAACAGCAGAACGTCGTGGTTACCAAATGATTTGCGACAATACCGGCGCCATGATGGTGGTCGCCTGCGATCAACGCGGCGGAATGAGAACGCTATTAGCCGATACGCCGGAAGAACAGGCGAACATCAGCAACGAGACGCTGGGGAAAACCAAATACGACATTACGCAATATCTGGCGTCGGAGGCGGGCTGCGTGCTGGTCGATCCGCTTTGCGCCGTGCCTGGCATCATCGATGAAGGCGTCGTCCCGCGCAATATCGGCCTGTTGATCGGCCTTGATGCTTCTGGCTGGGACACCTCGCCCGAAGGTTATCGCATTTCAAACATGGTGGAAGGCATCAATGCCCGTAAAGTGCGCGAACTGGGGGCGACCGGCGGTAAGATCATGATCTACCTGCGCATGGATACGCCGGAGGCCAATACCGCCAATCTGGAGACACTGCGCAACGTCATCGCCGATTTCGCTCGGGAAGATCTGTTCTTGGTCGTCGAGTTCCTGACCTATCCGCTGGAAAATGAAAGCAAAGAAGACTATCAGCGTAGAATCCCCCAGCTGATTCTGGAAGGCTGCCGCGCCTGTATCGACTGTGGTTCCAAAGTGCTGAAAATCCCCTATCCGGGTTCAGAAGCTGCCTGCGCTGCCGTCACGGAAACCTGCGGAGACGTGCCGTGGGCCGTCTTGTCCGCCGGCGTCGACCACGAAACGTTCCTGCAGCAGGTCGACGTCGCGCTTCGCAACGGCGCATCCGGGGTGATCGCGGGCCGCTCACTCTGGAAAGACTGCATCTCTCTCGACCGCAGCGTCACTCGCGAAAGATTGACGACCATCGCCGTTCCCCGGTTGCGGGACATCCAGCGGCTACTGGTGAAATATCGGCCGCAACGCATTAGCGCCTGATCGCCATTTTCAACGGCTGGCCGACGCCGAGAACGGTGTTCGGCCGCTTTTTGGAGAAGAAATCATGAAAGACAGAATGCCATTGATTATTTTCGACTGTGACGGCGTCCTCGTCGACTCGGAGATTATCGGTATTGAGCTGACGGTCTCTTTGCTGAATGAGCAGGGGGTGGATATTGGGCGTGATGAGTTTACACATCGTTACAGCGGGCTGGCCTGGGATGAACTGATCGATCAGATCCGCACGGACAAAGGCGTCACTATCGCGCCCCATTTTCGTCAGGCATTCCAACCATTGCTGATGAATGCTTTCGCCGACAGGTTGGTCAGTATTGCTGGCGTGCGGGAGACCCTATCCCAGATCGCCCTTCCCCGCTGTATCTGCTCCAATTCAAGTGCGGAACAGCTGGATTTTATGCTAACGAAAGTCGACTTAAAGTCGCTTTTCACGCCGCATATTTTCTCCGCGGTCGATGTGGGGCCGGGACGCGGCAAACCCTGGCCTGATATTTTTCTGCATGCCGCTCAAGTCATGAATATTGCACCGTCACATACGCTCGTCATTGAGGATTCCGTCCACGGCGTAACGGCGGCGAAAAAAGCGGGGATGTTTGTGGTGGGGTTTACCGGCGGTGCGCATACTACTCCGAGCCACCGAACACGGCTGTTCGACGCTGGCGCCGATCGGGTGATCGACGCCATGCCGCAACTGATTGCGGAGATACGCCGTTTCGAGCATTGTTCAACAAAGCGCCACGGCCGCCTTTAAGGACATATAACGCGCTTTACGAGATAAACGTCTCGTTTCCCCACGGGATAAGGAACGCTCCCGTTGGCCCTTGAAGAAACTGGGCGACATGGCTATTAGGCTGACGACACGATCAATATCAATCGATGTAGTGAATAAATGCTAATCGTTCCTCCAATATTTCCTTTTTTAGGAACTGATTAAGCGCAATTAATTTATCAGATTTCAAATTATTTCTTAGCCAGGAAAAATAGTAGCCCGCGCCCGTTTTGACCGCATAATTAAAGGGAAGGACTAATGTGCCGTTTTTAAGCTCTTTTTTCACCATGTTAATATCAACGATGGCGACCCCTAACCCTTGAAGTGCGGCACTTATCGCCAAATCCATCGAATTAAAATCTTGACGCTTTATAGCCGTAAGATGAATATCTTCGGGGACTTTTTCGTGCCATAACGACAGTTTTTCATCTGTTGTCGTGTAGCCTAACAACTCGATGTCCATCTTTGGTTTTCCGATATGCGGCGTTAATAAACCTGCGGCGCAAACTGGAACCACCCACTCATCCAGTAATAAAGTCGTCTCATGCTTATCGGAACGTTCCTCGCGATGTAGATATTGAACTATTCCGTCAAAACCCTCTCTTTTCAAATCCTTAACATCGATAAAATCATCCCCGAACCTATGGCTATCCAGCACAATACGAGGATAGTTTTTATCCAAATCCAATTTCCGTAATACGGCAATAAAGTAACGGAGTGAAAAGGTCACTGGCGCACTGACTTTTAAAATTTCTTCGGTACTCGAAAATTGCTCACAAGCATGACATAGCGAATTAAAAGCTTCATGAACTTCTCTGGCAAAACCGAGTCCATCAGAAGTAAGAACCACTTTGGGTCCATTGCGTTCAAATAATCGACGACCAAAAAAATATTCTATCGTTTGAACATGCTTACTGACCGCGCTTTGACTTATGGACAGTTCGTCAGCCGCCAAGGTAAATGATTGATACCTGGCGGCGGATTCGAAGGCCTTCAAAGCGTATAACGGAGGAGTTTTCAACCAATCCATAGTCTTATACCACCATTTTATACTAAAAGAGTTTATCCCAACCACGGGTGTCGATTGCACGAAAAATTTATTTCAAACGCACTGAAACTACAACAATAAAAACTTTTAAAAGTCACTTAAGTGATAAATCTCTAATTCGTCAATGATTACCTTGTCTCCTTCCCCACCATGATAAAGAATCATATTCCGAAAACTATTTTCCCTTTTCTCTAAAGCCACATCTACGATATAAAAAATCATTGTTAGCTTTCATCGACCCTATCACACTATGACAAATCGTTTCGTTTTGTTTTCTCATAATGATTCTTAGTGGTGTCGAAAGGCATTCAATTATCACTGTTATTTATTTCATGTTTTTTATTAAACGTTAAAAAAGAAGCTTGTGCTTCACAACAAGAATAAAGAAACGCCCGTAATCGAGCCCCTACAGGCTCGACCATTAATTTAACAAGGAATAATTTACAAAAAATCACCGTCAAACTCTTTATAAACAAACAATAAGAGCCCCGTAAAATAAACCACTGACTTCACCTGAATGAATAACCATTCAGAACATTAGCGTTATTTTTACAAAATAAGCTTTATTAATGCAATCAAAAAACATCAAACAAAAAATATTATCTAAAGGTTATTATTTCTTTCGGGTTTGCGCCAATCACCATCGGGTTATCCGTATTAAGTCTTTTTGGTTTTATCAGGCGTCACCGTGACGTCCTGCTTATTCACCCTGAACGTCATCTGTTAATCGGCTATATGGAGATACCACTTTGAACATTGAAGACACCCTGATCGGCATTCTGGTCGACGACCTTTTCATCAGTACTCCCCGCTCGGATATTGACCCGAACATCAACCTGCGAGACGGCCTCGGGCTGGACTCTCTGGGGTTCAGCGAACTGCGCGCGCAATGCGAATACGCCTTCAACATCAAGATTGAAGATGAATACTTTACGCCGGAACACTTCCACTCCGTCAACACGCTAACGCAACTGGTCAAGCGCCTCACCTCTTCCTCTGTACAAGGGGAAAATGCCTAATGAACGAGATGACAACTCAACCGACAACGCCGTCTTCACGCGTCATGGGATTCACCGAACTGAAGCGCTGGCTGCGGCATCGCCATCCGATGATTTTCCTTGACCGCGTCACGGATTATCAGCCAGGGAAAAGTCTGACGGCCCTGATGGCCGTTTCCGGCCAGACCGACGCCATCGCCGGACATTTCCCTGAACGGGCCGTCTTTCCGGCCAGCCACATGATGCAGGCCATTTCCCAGGCCGGGATCATCCTGTTTCAAGTCTCGACCTCGCCGCTGCGGCAGGACGAGATCACGCTCGTCGGCTCGGTGAAGGCGAGATTCACCCGAGTCGTGGTCCCCGGCGACGTCCTGATCTTCAACATGCACTGCGATAGCTTGCGTGACGACTTTATGACGTTTACCTGCCAGGCCGAGGTTTCCGGCCAGGTGGTCGGCACGCTGAAAGGCTCTCTCGTCCGTAAAGACATCTCAGTGTTGGGAGAACAGCTATGGTAGACACGAGCTCGCCTGTCTGGGTCACCGGGATGGCGTGGTCAACGGCGCTCGGCTCAGAGCTGTACGCCGCGTGGGAATCTCTGCTCGCCGGCGAGTCCGGCATCGTCGAGGTCGCTTCACCGCTGCCTTTACGCACCAACTACGCCGCCGTTGTGCCCGAACTGCCGTTACATTGGCCGCCGGACAAACGTCAGGATTGCCTGACGCGCGCCACGCTGGCGCGCGCCGTGGAGGACGCCGGACTTTCTGCGGACGATCCCGGTCTACTGCCCGTGATCGGCACCAGCTTCGGCGCCCATCTCGACCAGCCGGAGCATACCGTTTCACTATCCGCGTGGTCCAACAGGGCGGCCTACGAAGCGGGCTGCATCAACGCCCCAGTGACGGTTTCCACCGCCTGCTCCGCCGGTGCTGACGCCATCCAGGCAGGACTGGCTCTGCTAAAGAGCGGCATGACGGAAATCTGCGTCTGCGGCGGCGCAGACACGCTCACGCTGGGCAAACGGCTTAGTCATTCACGACTCGGCACGCTGTCACCCGACCATCTGAATGCGTTCGACGTCAGCCACAACGGCACGCTACTCGGAGAAGGCGCCGCGTTTCTGGTGCTTGAAACCGCAGCGCATGCACAGGCCAGAGGGGCGCAGCCTTACGGCATCCTCGCGGGCGCCGGTTCCTCGAATGACGCCGCCAGCGCCGTTGCACCGGATATATCGGGCCGAAACGTCGTATTGGCGGTCGAGCGGGCGCTGCAAAGCGCAGGGATCGCGCCGTCGGACGTCTCCATCATTAATGCGCATGCCACCGGCACGGCGACCAACGATCTGGTGGAAGCCCGCGCCTACGCCCAACTGTTCTCCGACGTGCCTCATCCCCCCACCCTTTTTGCGACCAAGGGCGCGCTCGGACACGCGCTGGGGGCGACGGGCGCTATCGAAGCCGTCGCAGTGTTGAAGGCGCTGGAAACCGGTCATGTACCACCGATTCAGGGGCTGAAAACGCCGATGCCTGAAGTCACGCTGCCGATGCCTGCGGGCGCCCCGATGCCGATACGTTATGGCTACGGGATCAGCGTGACGCTGGGCTTCGGCGGCTTCAATACCTGCCTCGTTTTCCAGAAATGGGAGGGAACGACAGTATGACTGAACAGGATGTTATCGCTGTGTGCGACCTGCCCGCCATCGGCTATGGTCACGCCGTCGCGGCGGACTTAGCCGCGATGAAAGCCGGGCGGAAAGCATCGCTCTACGCCGATCCGCTAGCGTGGATGGTTTATGACGCGGTCGAGCTCGCACTGGAAAAAGACCGGGAGGCGATTTGCGCGGCCAAACGCACCGTGGGGCATATCGTCATCAGCGACCAGTGCACTGCCCATACCCTGCGGGAGATCGGAGCCGCCATCTCGTCGGGTCGCATCTCTCCACTGCGTTTTTCCGGCGCCTGCCCCGGATTGGTCTGCGCCCTGCCGGGCCAGTTTCTCGGTTTTAACGGCCCGAGCATGGTGCTCTCGATGCCCGCGGAACAAGGACTCCCCGCCGCCGCCGCGATTGCCCGAAACTGGCTCAGCGAACACGCGGCCAGCCATGTGATCGTCACCTGTCACGAGGCGGATCCCGCCGGGCATACGGTCACTAGCGTCATCTTCACCCACATCGACAAAGGGGGGACTCACTGATGACGAACAAAACAATGACGCCGGAAGCAGCGCAACGCTTTTTAGACATGCTGGTGCAAGTGGATCGGTCTGAGACCGTCCCCAACTTCCCCGAGGTGCTGGATAACATGCAGGATCTGGGGTTACAGCCCGGCGAGCCGGTGATGATCACCATCCCAAACAGCATCGAGTTCGTGACCATCGTCTTCGCCCTGCTAACGCTGGGCGCCGTTCCGGTGCTGCTGCCCTCTTCCGCGCCGCCGTCTCGTATTTATCGTATCGCCGCCGTGCTTGGCGCCAATGCGCTGATTTCGCTGAATACCCCCAAGGGACTACCGCAGATCAGCGCCTACCCGCTGTCTGAACGCATCAAACTCAATTATCTGGACGATTTGAGCGTCCGATACTATCAGCCGGGAGAGGTGATCCTGCTGACGTCCGGTACCTCCGGCATCTTCAGCGGCTGTCTGTTCAGCCTCGACGCACTGTTACTCAACGGCTTACGCCACGCCGAAGCGATCGGACAAACGGCCGAAGATCGGGTACTCATTAATCTGCCCATGTACTACTCCTATGCCTTCGTCGCGCAGTTGCTGACGACGTTTTCACTCGGCGGCACCGCCATTATCGCCGGTCCGCCGTTCACGCCTTTGCACTATGAACGGACGATCCGCGACTACCAGATAGCGCAGTCCTCGCTGACACCGCTGATGGTGAATGCCTGGCTGCAATCTGAATCCGGCAAACTCCCGTCCCCCTTGCGTCGACTGACCGTCGGCGGCGATGCGCTCACGCCATCCTCAGTGGAAGCACTCCTGACGCGCAATCCCGGCCTTGAGGTTTACCTAACCTATGGTCTGACTCAGGCCGGCCCTCGGGTAGCGACGCTGGCCGCCCACCTGGAGTCGCCCGAACGCTACGCCTCAGTCGGCGTACCGATGGAAGGCGTGAACATCTCATTGAAGAAAGAGCATCCCGACGACACGGTAGGTGAACTGATCGTCGAAACCGCCACAGGGATGAAACAGCGGTTAGGTCAGCACACTGAAGAATCGGAAACCAACGACGACGGTAAGCACGTGATCCACACCGGCGATCTGTTCGAGATCGACCACGCAGGCTACCTTTTCTTCCGCCAACGGCAACCCAGCTATGTGATGAGCCGCGGGGAGAAAGTATGCATGAAATCCATCTGCGAAATCGCCGAAACCCTCCCCGGCGTGGTGAGAGCGGAAGCCTGGGTACAGAACGGCGACGGCGAGGACGCGGCATTTACGCTCGACGTTTACTGCGAAGACGCGTCGCTGAAGGAAAACGACATTCGACGACAGCTCGGTAGCGTATTGCTGCGTAGCGAACAGCCGACGCATCTGGTGCTACATCCCGCCTTCAGCACCGGCTGGAGAAAAACAGCGCCCTAACCGGCCCCCGCCTCGACAAAAGGATGAGTCACATGAATTTGATGAATTTACCCCTGATCGTATCAGGCAACTCCCCCGATGCCCTGTCAGCCGCGGCCGACAGTCTGCTGACCGAGGTGAAAAAGGCCTCTTCCACCCAGGATCTGCACGCCCTTTGCGTCCGGCAACTTTCGCAGACGCATGGGCATCATCGAGGGGCCGTCTTCGCGAAGGATCACAACGAGGCGGAAAAAGGCCTTACGGCCCTGGTTTTGGGACGCGCCGCGCGCAATGTCATTAAAGGCGTCGCCGACGATCGCTGCCGCCCCGTCTTCGTCTTCCCCGGACAAGGGCCGCTCTGGCCGGGCATGACGGCGGAACTGATGGAACGTTACCCCGCTTATCGGGAACGTCTTCAGCACTATGCCCAAGCGGTACGCCGGCATACCGACTGGGATTTGGCGGCCGCCATCGTCGCCGAAGAACCGTTCACCCGGTTAGTACAAATTCAACCGCTTCAATTCGCACTCGCCTCGGCGCTGGCGGATGTGTGGCGCTCATTCGGCGTACAAGAAACGGCGGTCGTAGGTCATTCCGTCGGCGAAGCGGCAGCGGCATATGCCTCCGGCCACCTGACCGGCGAGGATGCCGCCCAGGTAACCTGCCTGTGGGGCAAGACGCTGACCCAAATCGAAGGCCAGGGCGCCATGGTCTCCATCGCCGCGTCCGTCGATCGCATAAAACCGCTGCTGGCGCGTTGGGAGGGTCGGCTTAGCATCGCCGCCATCAACAGTCCCCGCAGCGTGACCGCCAGCGGCGATCTCGCGGCTGTCGATGCGCTGCTGGAAGTTCTCAAGACGGAAGGATTATGGGCCTGGAAAGTACCGGGCGGAGAGGTGGCGGGCCACAGCCGTCATGTCGACGTCCTGCGCGACGCGGTGGTGGCGCAGGCTCCGACGGCCAGCGCCTCGCCGCGCGTGCCTTTTTACTCTTCCGTCCTCGGCGAGCCACTGGGCAACAATCAGATGACGCCCGAATATTGGTTCAGCATTCTGCGCGAAACCGTGATGTTCGAGAAAAGCTTGCGCGCGATGATTCGTGACGGCTATCGACTGTTTATTGAGGTCAGCCCTCATCCCGTCCTGACGGCGGTCATTGAAGAGCTGCTGCGCGAAGAAGGCGTCGCTGGCGCGGCGATCTCAACGCTGGAACGCAGAAAAGGAGATGAACATAGCGTCATCTTCGCGCTCACGCACGCTTACCTCAACGGCGCATCGCTCGACTGGAGCGCGGTCTGCCAACAATTCTTTCCCGACGTCACGCTAACTACCGACGTTCAGCATACGCCCGCGAGTACCGACGCCGGGGCGGAAAAACTCCTCTCGCGTCCGTCCCTTGAGTCGGATGACATGATCGATAGCGCAGCCTTGCTGGACCGCTCCCCTGCGGAGCAGAGGGAAGTCCTACTCGCACTCATTGACGCTAAAACCGAACTGCTGACGGAACAGCGCTTCGTCTCTGAGACGCAGGCTTTCCGCGACATCGATTTTACCTCGCTGACCGTGGTGGAGCTGGCCCGCGAACTCTCCTCGGCGACGGGGCTCGAACTGCCTTCCACGTTGGTTTACGACCACCCTACGCCCCGCGCGGTCGCCGAGCATCTGCGTCAGGCGCTGGGCCTGTCCACAGGTGAAGACGGTCAGGAAGACTACGCGACGGACGGCCGCAACGACGAGCCAATCGCCATCATCGGGATCAGCTGCCGGTATCCCGGCGGAGTGAGCGATCCAGAATCTCTGTGGCGTCTCGTCGCCGAAGGTCGTGATGCCGTCGGCGACTACCCGTCCGACCGCGGCTGGGATACGGCCCATCTCTATAACCCGGAGCCGGGCAAACTCGGCAAGATCTCCGCTCGCACCAGCAATTTCCTGTATGGCGCCACCGGGTTCGACGCGGCGTTTTTCGGCATTTCTCCGCGCGAAGCCGTCACGATCGAACCGCAGCAGCGCATGTTGCTGGAGGTATCGTGGGAAGCGATTGAACGTGCGGGCATCGATCCGTCGACGTTGCACGGCACCCGCACCGGCGTTTTCGCGGGCGTAATGGGCACCGAGTATGGCCCGCACCTTCAACAGGCTTCGGAAGACGTTTCCGGTTATGGCTACATGGGGACCGCCACCTGTGTGGCTTCCGGCCGCGTGGCGTATAGCCTGGGACTGAATGGTCCAGCCGTCACCCTCGATACCGCCTGCTCCTCCTCGCTGGTGGCGATCCACACGGCCTGCGAAGCGCTGCGCAGCAACGATTGTAAGCTGGCGCTGGCGGGCGGCGTGACGGTGATGCCTACGCCGGGCGTCCTGATCGACTTCTCTCAGCAGCGCGTGCTGGCTCCCGACGGCCGCTGTAAAGCTTTTTCAGCATCAGCCGACGGCGTCGGATTATCCGAAGGCGTCGGTATGCTCCTGCTGCAACCGCTGTCGCAGGCCCAGGCCGACGGGCATACGATTTTAGGCGTCATCCGCGGCAGCGCCGTCAATCAGGATGGGGCCTCCAACGGCCTGACCGCGCCGAATGGATCGGCGCAACAGCAGGTCATCCGCCATGCGCTGGCCAATGCTGGGTTGCAGCCGGAAGACGTCGATGTCGTCGAAGCCCACGGCACGGGGACGCGCCTCGGCGATCCGATCGAAGCCAATGCGCTGCTGGCCACCTATGGACAGCGCCCGGCGGAACGCCCGTTACGACTGGGGTCGATAAAATCGAACATCGGCCATACGCAGGCCGCCGCCGGGGTGGCCGGGCTGATCAAGATGGTGATGGCTTTTCAGCATCAGCAACTGCCCCGCACGCTGCACGTCACCGCGCCTTCTTCGGAAGTCGCCTGGTCGACCGGCTCGGTCGAGCTGCTCACCGAACCGCTGCCCTGGCCGCGAAGCGATGAGCATCCTCGTCGCGCCGCGATCTCCTCGTTCGGGGTCTCCGGCACCAACGGTCACCTGATTGTCGAAGAACCGCCGTTCGCGCCTTCGGTGACGACGGAACACCCCGCCGCGCCTACCGAGATGATGTGGCCGCTGGCCGCGAAAACAGAGTCCGCGCTGCGCGATCAGGCGGCACGCCTGCATGAATTCATCCTTTCCCATCCCGAACTGGACCCGATTGACGTCGGTTATACGCTGGGCGTTTCCCGCAGTCGTTTCCCCGCCCGTTCAGCGGTATGGGGCCCGACGAGAGACAGCCTGCTCGACGGCCTGTCGGCGCTGGCGGAAGGCGGCGATCATTCGTCGGTGCTCAAGGACACCGTGCCGCCGTCTGGCGCGGGCAAACGCGTCTTCGTTTTTCCGGGGCAAGGCTCACAGTGGCCGGGAATGGGCATGGCGCTTTACGACGCGTTTTCGGTGTACCGTCAGGCCATCGATCAGGTCTCCGAGGCACTGAAACCCTATACGGACTGGTCGCTCATCGACGTTCTGCGGTCGTCGCCGGACGCGCCGACGCTCGAACGCGTCGATGTCGTGCAGCCCGCGCTGTTCGCCGTGATGATCTCATTAGCGCGGCTGTGGCAATCTTTCGGGATCGAACCCCATGCCGTGGTCGGACACTCTCAGGGGGAAATCGCCGCTGCGTACATCGCTGGCGCGCTGACGCTAGAGGAAGCCGTGAAGATCGTCGCCCTGCGCTCCCAGCTGATGCTCACGATGTCCGGCAGCGGCGCCATGGCGATGATCGGACTGAGTGGCGGCGACGCGCGGACGTTTATTGAAAAGCGCGATGATGCGCTGACGCTTGCGGTCTTTAACAGCCCCAGCGCCACCGTGGTCTCCGGTGATGCGGAAGCGATCGCCCGCCTCCTGCAACGCTGTAAGAAAGAGAGCATTCGAGCAAAACGGATCGCCGTCGACGTCGCCGGACACTCGCCGGGGATGGATAAACTGCGTCCGATGCTGATGTCCTTGTTCTCCACGGTGACGCCACGCCCCACGCGCATCGCTTTCTACAGCACCGTCGAAGGCTATCTTGACGATACCCCGCTCGACGGCACGCGGCTGGACGCCAAATACTGGTGCGACAACCTCTGCCATCCCGTCCATTTTGTCGATCGCGTCCTGTCGCTGACCCGCTCCGGCGCCATGACCTTCCTGGAGTGCAGCCCGCATCCGGTC
>NZ_LUTP01000033.1 GCF_002111585.1 Lonsdalea iberica | reverse complement strand
GATTGTCGCGATGCCCAATGCGGCATTTCACCTCGATAAATTGACTTCCCTGACTCGTCAGAGCCTGACGAAGCACGGCTTGCAGGGCTTCTCGGCTTCCTACTGTCGAGGCCTGTCGATAGCCGCAGGCGGTAGCGATGGGGGCTAAGGGCAGGCGCGACGCCGCCGTTCGCTGACCGCCGACGGAGTCATGGGCGCCGTTATTGATAACGATATGGATAAGCGTGGGGGAAAGGGCGCTATTGGTCAGCCCGCCCATGTGCATCAACGTCGCGCCGTCACCGTCCAGACAGACAACTTTTTTACCCGGTCGACCTTCGCTGATACCCAGCGCTATCTGGCTGGCGAGGCCCATGCCGCCTACGGTCAGAAAGTCACGGTCGTGCTCTTCGCCGCGCTGTTCACGTAGCTCGAACAGTTCACGCGATAGCATACCGGTGGTGCTGACAATGGGGATGTCGGCCGGTAGTACGGACAGAACTTCCGCAACGATCTCTTCGCGCAGCAGCGTGGCTGACGTTCGCGACGGCTGCCTGGCTTGCTGGCAGGGAGAGAATGTATTTTTACGTACGATTAAAGCGACAGGACGTTTATCGCGTTTTGCCTGTTCCAGGAGCTGTTCTATCTGCGGGAAGTCGATATCAGGCTCGCCTTCCAATATATGGTAGGGAATAGTGAGTATCTCTAACTGCGGTAGCGTGACCCGACCTTGCATAACATGCTGCGGTTCGTCATTCAGTTGCGTTCCGTCGGCTTTGGTTTCACCTCGCCAGCCGATAATAAATAGCATCGGGATACTGTAAACGTCTGTCGTCGCCAATGAACAAATTGGATTAACGATATTTCCCAGCCCGGAGTTTTGTAAATAAACCACAGGTACTAAGCCTGTTGCCAACTGATAGCCAATAGCCATTCCTGCTGCAGCGCCTTCATTGCAAGCTAACTGATGACGCATATCTTCTTTTGATCCGTCGATAGCCAGACAGAATTCTTTTAATAAAGAATCAGGGACGCCACTATAGAATCGAATACCTTTCTGGTGTAAAAAAACCAAAAAATCATCAGGGCTAATCATGATAATTTCCTTCTTTTTAATGATTGGTTGTATTGCTAAATTGTGAGTCACCCAGTGATTATTTCGTGCCCGGAATTAAATTGAGGATCTCCTTTATAGAAATACATTTGTCTTCTATTTCTTGCGTACGGCCATTTTTGAGAATGTGGGGAAGAATTTCACGCATGGCCGGATAAGATGCGCGCAACATATGGTTGGCATAGATAATGATGTTAAAACCACTATCGACCAGGTGTTCAAAGGTAATGTCGTTAAAACTGGTCGGCACGCATACCAAAGGGATCTGCGGATAATGACTGCGAAAGATTTTTGCAAATTCGAGAATTTCATCCGGAGTTTTAAGCCGGCTGTGGATCATAATACCATCAGCGCCCGCCTCGACGTAACGCAGCGCGCGGTCAATGGCATCGTCCATACCGGCCTCCAATATCAGGCTTTCAATGCGCGCAATCAACATGAATTCCGGCGTCAACTGAGCCTGTTTGGCCGCTTTGATTTTGGCGCAGAAGTCGTCCACGCTAGCCTGGGTTTGTTTTACATCGTTACCAAATAGTGAGTTTTTCTTCAGGCCGGTTTTATCCTCGATAATAATGGCGGAAATCCCCAGATTTTCGGCCTCGCGGATATGGTACACAAGATGTTCTATCTGGCCGCCGGTATCACCGTCAAAATTAATGGGCTGTTCGTGACATTGAAAATATCCGCGATGGAATTAAACCGGCGGCTGTAATTGACTAATTCTGTATCGGGTTGACCGCGTAAAGTAGAATCGGTCAGAGAGCTTGACCAAAAAGCGTCAAATTTATGACTCACTCCTTCTCTTATATATTCTGCTTCTTCAATGAGCATGGCGGATAATGGACTGTGAGCTTCCATTACGCGAATCGCTTTTTTACTATTCAGTAGTTCCCTCAGTGCGCCACGACGAGAATCTGGTGTTTGGCCTTTATTGGCTATACTTTTAGACATCGTGATATCCTCATCAACGTATTTCTATTCCTACTACTTATCTTGTAGTCACTTAACCCTGCCAAAATGACAAGATATTACTTTGGCTCACTAATTAGCCATTTTGGTAGATTGTGTTTTCGTATTTTTATTAATAATTTTTTTAATTTCAAATCAGATAATATTTTTTGTTTTTTTTACAGGTTTTTATATCTGCATGAAGTTAAAAGGGAAAATGGCATTCTTGGTTGAAACGAATAGAATAAACTTCTTATTAATCTCGCGAATAAATATGATCGCATATTGTTTAAGGCACTTTCCAGATTTTGGGCCTAATGGAAATTCAAGGTTTCTTTATAAAAATGAAGATAAGAAAATAATTTCATGTTATTTATCCGGTTAAGTTGTGAACTTTGGTTTTTTTGAAATTAACAAAACAATTGAGAACCTTTATAGGAACACGGGTTTTTATTTACACACTTCGAACGTTATGAGCTCAAAAATAGTTCAGGTGTAGGGAAGATTGGGAGATGACAAGGAGAGGGGGAGGTGGACGGTTTGAAGTGGAAAAGCGAGCGGAAACCTCGTTATTCTTCGTCAAAGCCGGCGTCGAATAGTTTAACGACGGCCGCAAGGGCTTCGTTTTCGTCTGGACCCGTCGCCTCGATTTCGATGCGCCGGCCCTTGGCGGAGTCCAGCATTAACATGGCGATCACGCTGCTGGCTTCCGCCTGCGTGCCGCTCTCATTGCGCAGAATGACTTCGGCATCGAAATTTTGTACCAGTTCGAATAGCTTCATCGCCGGTCGGGCGTGCATACCCAGACGGTTTTTGACTTCAACGGTATGTCTTACGGTCATGATTTACGTTTTTCCAGCGTACGGTGGCGCAGTTGCACGTTTTTGCCTCTGGAGTGGAAGTAATCGGCCAACTGCTCGGCGATATATACCGAACGGTGTTTACCACCAGTGCAACCAATAGCGACGGTCAGATAGCTGCGATTGTTGGTTTCCAGCATCGGCAGCCACAGCTCAAGATAGCTGCGCGTTTGATAGATGAAATTGTGCACTTCGGTGTGGCGATCCAAAAACGCCGCGACAGGTTTATCCAGCCCGGTCATGGGGCGCAGCTTCGGATCCCAGTGTGGGTTCGGTAGGAAGCGAACGTCAAAGACATAGTCGGCGTCGATGGGGATGCCGTGCTTGTAGCCGAACGATTCAAACACCATCGTCAGCTCGCGCTCCCGCTTGCCCAATAGGCGGGCGCGCAGCATCTCGGCCAGTTCATGCACTGACATCTCGGAAGTGTCGATGATCAAGTCAGCGCGCGAGCGCAGAGGCTCCAGCAGATTGTTCTCTTCGTCGATGGCGTTTTCCAGCGACAGATTCTGGCTGGATAGCGGGTGCAGGCGACGGGTATCGCTGTAGCGGCGGATCAGCGTATTGCGGTCGGCGTCCAGGAACAGCAACTGTGGCGAGAAGCTGCTCGGCAGCCGAGTCAGCGCCTGTTCCAGCACTTCAGGCGTTTCCGGCATATTACGTACGTCAATGCTGACCGCCGCCGAAATGTTCCGCGCCGCCAGGGCATTGGCCAGTTCCGGCAGCAGAATTACAGGCAGGTTATCCACGCAGTAGAAACCCATGTCTTCCAGCGCGCGCAAGGCCACGGATTTGCCCGAGCCTGAACGACCACTGACAATCATCAGCACCATCTGACGACTCCCCTCAGGCAGCGGAATGGTGAATGTCTCGCTGCCACCGTTAGCTTATGTTGGTCATCCGGCCTTAGCCGGTGTTTTTATCGGACGTGCGCGTTGTCGCACGACGTCCGCTCGTGTCATCTTCTCGATCTGGATGCGCGACGCCCTGCTGTTTCAGGGCTGTTCGGCGCTATCCGATACGGTCATGATCTGATACAGCTCTTCGTCGCTCTGGGCACCCCGCAACCGGCGGCACAGCGCCTTATCCGACAGCTGTCTGGCGACCAGCGCCAGCGTATTCAAATGGGTTTTACATTGTTCGGTGGGAACCAGCAAGGCAAACAGCAGGTCCACGGGCTGGTTATCGATGGCATCAAAGGCGACGGGTTGATCCAGATGAATGAAGACGCCCACGGCGCTCAGCGTGTCATCGTTATCGAGTTTGCCGTGAGGAATGGCGATACCGTTGCCAATACCGGTGCTGCCCATCCGTTCCCGCGCCAGAATCGCTTCAAAGATAATCTGTGAGGGCAGATTGAGCTGTGCCGCAGCGAGTTCGCTGATAATTTCCAGAGCGCGCTTTTTACTCTGGCAGCTTACGGCGTTGCGGGTGCACTCCTGACGAAGTACGGCGCTGAGTTGCATAATGGAATCGTTATTCATTTTATATTCACCTGACAACACTCGGGCCTCCAGCTACCGAAACGGCTCCCCTTATCAGCTTGCCGTTCCGGTTCCTGCGCCTGGAGGCGGGGGAACAATCAGTGCTGCTTCAGTTTATCCTTATGTTTGTTTAACTGTCGCGCCAGCTTGTCGATGAGAAGATCGATCGCGGCATACATCTCTTGCGCTTCTGATGTGGCATGCAGCTCACCGCCGCTGACGTGGAGGGTGGCTTCAGCAATCTGCTGAATTTTCTCCACTTTCAGCACTACGTACACCTGATTAATGCGATCGAAATACTGTTCCAGCTTCGCAAACTTCGTATTGAGAAATTTGCGTAGAGCATCGGTAATTTCAACATGGTGTCCGGTAATGTTCAGCTGCATAGCGTCTTCCTTCTCAGTTCAAGGTCAAACCAGTTGTTTACGCTGATTGGACGGTGGGATGGATAAAGACTCGCGATATTTGGCGACGGTGCGCCGGGCCACGATGATTCCCTGATCGGAAAGCAAGGTGGTCAGCTTGCTGTCGCTCAACGGTTTGGCGGGATTTTCCGCAGCGATTAATTTTTTGACCAACGCCCGGATGGCGGTGGATGAGGCCTCTCCGCCGCTGTCCGTGTTGACGTGGCTGGAGAAAAAATATTTTAGTTCGAAGATGCCGCGCGGGCTGTGCAGGAACTTCTGCGTCGTGACGCGGGAAATCGTGGACTCGTGCATTTCCACCGCCTGGGCGATATCCGCCAGCACCATCGGCTTCATGTACTCTTCGCCGTGGTCGAAGAAGGCCTGCTGTTGTTCGACGATGCAGCGGGTCACCTTCAGCAGCGTGTCGTTGCGGCTTTCCAGACTTTTGATGAGCCAGCGGGCTTCCTGAAGATGGCTGCGGATGAACTGGCCGTCGCTGTCGCTGCGTGTGCTGTTGCCCAGCGCGGCATACTGCTGGTTGATTTGCAGCCGCGGTACGCTGTCGGTGTTGAGTTCGACCGACCAGCGGTCCTGCGCCTTACGCACTAGAACGTCAGGAATCACGTATTCCGACTCGCCGGTATTGATGGACTGTCCCGGACGCGGATCGAGGGATTGAATCAGGGCCAGCGCCTCTTTCAGCACGTCTTCTTTCAAACGGCTGGCGCGAATCAACGTACGGAAGTCATGGTTAGCCAGCAGGTCGAGATACTCGCTGACGATCAGCGTCGCTTCTTCCCAGCGCGGCATTTTATTGTCGAACTGCGACAGCTGCACCAGCAGGCACTCACGCAGATCGCGCGAAGCCACGCCCACCGGATCGAAACGCTGCACCCGTTTTAGAACGGCTTCCACTTCTTCCATCGTCAGCTCTTCATTACCGACGCCGTCGCGGATTTCTTCCAAGGATATGGTGAGGTAACCGGTAGGATCGACGGCGTCGACGATGGAGGTCGCGATGGCGGCATCGGTGTCGGAGAACGGCGTCAGCTCCACCTGCCACATCAGATAGTCTTGCAGGGATTGTGTGGTTTCGCCCTGATAAACCGGCAGCTCGTCATCCCGGTAGTCGGTGCTGGTGCCGGAGGGCGTGCCCGCCGTGTAGATTTCATCCCAGGCGGCGTCCAGCGGCAGCTCGTCGGGCATCTCTTTCTGCTCCAGCGCTTCGCGGGTATCCAGCGCTTCGCTGCTGCTGCTTTCTTGCGTCTCGACCTCTTCGTGGGGATCGGTTTGTTCCAGCAAGGGGTTGCTTTCCAGCGCCTGTTGAATTTCTTGCTGGAGTTCAAGCGTGGACAGTTGCAACAGGCGGATTGCCTGCTGTAACTGTGGCGTCATTGCCAGTTGCTGGCTAAGCCTGAGTTGCAAACCTTGCTTCATAAATAGCGCTAACTTCCCTTGGATAATACGAACAAAAATATGACGTCAGAGTCGGAAGCCTTCGCCCAGATAGACACGTTTGACCTGTTCGTTGGCCAATATATCCGCCGGTGATCCGTGGGCGATGAGATGGCCCTGGCTGACGATATAGGCACGTTCACAGACGTCCAGCGTTTCGCGGACGTTATGGTCGGTGATGAGGACACCCAGACCGCTGTCGCGGAGGTGTTCAATAATTTTTTTGATATCTATCACCGAAATTGGGTCCACCCCGGCGAAAGGTTCATCCAGCAGGATGAACTTGGGATTGGCTGCGAGCGCCCGAGCGATTTCCACTCGACGACGCTCCCCACCGGAGAGGGATTGTCCCAGACTATCGCGTAAATGAGCAATATGAAACTCTTCCATCAGCTCATTGGCGCGGTCCGCCTGCTGCTCCTGCGTCAGATCCTTACGGATTTGCAGCACGGCCATCAGGTTATCGTAAACGCTCAACCGCCGGAAAATCGACGCTTCCTGCGGTAAGTAGCCGATGCCGCGGCGCGCGCGGTCGTGGAGCGGCAGCATACTGATATCATCGTCGTCGATGATGATGCGGCCTTCATCGCGCTGTACGATGCCGACGACCATATAGAACGTGGTGGTCTTTCCCGCGCCGTTAGGACCCAGAAGGCCGACGATTTCGCCGGAATTGACCCTCAGGCTGACGTTTTCCACAACCTTGCGGCCTTTGTACGCCTTAGCCAGATTTTCTGCGATTAATGTAGCCATGAGTTATTGCGTCGCTCGCTGTTGCGGTTTGGGGGCCTTGGCCGGGGCGGTGCGCTGGCCATTTTTATCCTGCAGCTGAGAAGGCACCAGCACCGTGGTCACGCGTTTGCCTTTATCGCTGAAGGCTTCCATTTGCTGCTGTTTGACCAGATAGGTGATGCGGTCGCCTTTGACGTTGCTGTCCAACTGTTCCAGATAGGCGTTGCCCGTCAGAATCACGTTGTCCTTATCCAGCTCGTAGCGCATTTTCTGTGAATGGCCTTTGACCGGCTTGCCGTTGTCCTGCATCTGATAAAACGTCGCCGGATTCCCAAATCCTTCGATGACTTCGCGACCTTGCTGCCCTTGCGGACGGGTGACGACGACTTTATCCGCCTGAACTTTGATCGACCCCTGCGTGACGATGACATTGCCGGTGAACGTCACGACGTTGCCCTGCATGTCCAACGACTGCTGGTCGGAGTCGATATGAATCGGCTGATCGGTATCGCCGGTCAGCGCCAATACCGGCATGCTGGCGGAAAACAGCGAGCTGGCGATCAGCGTGTAGCGCAGTGCTTTATTGATTTTTTGGAATTTCATAGGAGGTTTTTACCTTTTCGATCAACTCTGCTGTCTTGTTGCGCAAATTTCCGCGCATTTTTAAACCATTGGAGGTAAAGCTGGCACCGTACAGCGTGACTTCATCATCGGATGAGACATCCTGGGTGATCAGGTTTACCTGGGCATTCTCTGTTTTGACTCGTTCCAACTGCGAATCTGTCGTTAGGCTGTTCATTTCGACGTGGCCGTACAGATACAGCATGCGGTCCTTAGTCAGTTTGGCTCGATCCGAGCGGACTGACCAGGTGGCGACGCCTAATTCGTTGTACATCGTGGCCACCGGCTGCGTGAACCACGTCAACTGGTCATTTTCGTAATATTCGGCTTTTTCAGTCACCAGCTTGTAGGCCAGTTTTCCCGTTGGGTCATACACCACGGTGAGGTTTTGCTGAGTGGTATAAGTCGGCGCGTTGCTCTCCGACACGGCGGGCGCTGCGTCATCGTTGGTACCGGTCAGATTCAGGCCGATCAACACCAGTGCGATCAGGGCCAGCAGGACGGTCAGCCAGCGCTTTGTTTTATTCATATCGACAACCCTTTAGCGAACTCCAGCTTGTCCTGCGCCTGTAAAATCAGGTCGCAAATCTCGCGTACGGCGCCGCGCCCGCCTGCGGTGCGCGTCACATAATCCGAGCGGGGCACCAGCAGCGGATGGGCATCCGCCACGGCAACGCTCAGTCCGACTTCCGCCATGACCGGCCAGTCGATCAAATCGTCGCCGATATAGGCGACCTGATGGGCCTCAAGCGCCAGTTTATCCAACAGCTCGCGGAAGGCCAAAAGCTTATCAGACTGTCCCTGGTATAGGTGAGAAATCCCCAGGGTCTTGCAGCGGTCTTCCAGGAGCTTGGCTGAACGACCGGTAATAATGGCGACGTCAATATCGGAGGTCAGCAGGCAGCGAATACCGTAGCCGTCCCGAACGTTGAACGTTTTCAGCTCTTCGCCTTGATTACCCATGTAGATCAGGCCGTCGGACAGCACGCCGTCCACATCGCAGATGAGCAGTCGGATTTCTCGGGCTTTGCCCATCACCGCAGCGGCGACGGGGCCGTAGCAGGTCTCGGTATTCGGCGGGGTTTCACTCATTTCACGCTTGTCCTTGGTTTACAGCCGGGTTGAAGTCGTTGGGTCAACGCTGAGATGACGGCGTGGCTGGATTAAACCACACCTGCACGCAGCATGTCGTGCATATGCACGACGCCGACCAGGCGATCGTCTTGAGCGACCATCAATGCCGTCACATGACGCGACTGCATCAGGTTCAGCGCATCCACGGCCAGCATTTGCGACGTGACGCGGATACCGCCAGCGGTCATGACGTCGACAATGCGCGCGCTGTTCAGATCGATACCCAGATCGAAAATACGGCGCAGGTCGCCATCGGTGAAGATCCCCTCGATAGTGCCGTCAGGGGCGCAGATGGCGGTCATTCCCAGGTTCTTACGGGTGATCTCCAACAAGGCATCGCGCAAGGACGCATCGCGAGGAACTCGGGGGATTTCGTCGCCGATGTGCATGATATCGTTCACCCGCAGTAACAGTTTGCGGCCAAGTGCTCCACCCGGATGGGACAGCGCGAAATCCTCCGCGGTAAATCCTCGGGCCTGTAACAGCGCCACGGCTATCGCGTCGCCCATTACCAGCGTAGCAGTTGTGCTGGAGGTAGGGGCCAGACCCAGCGGGCAGGCTTCCTGCGAAACATGAATGCAGAGATGGTGGTCGGCGGCTTTTCCCATGGTGCTGTCCGGATTGCCGGTCATGCAGATCAACGGGACGTGCAGACGTTTGAGGACGGGGATCAGGGCCAGAATCTCATGGGATTCGCCGGAGTTGGAGATGGCGATAACGATATCCTGCGCGGTAATCATCCCCAAATCGCCGTGGCTGGCTTCGCCGGGATGCACAAAGAAGGACGGGGTGCCGGTACTGGCGAAGGTCGCGGCGATCTTGCAGCCGATATGACCGGATTTTCCCATTCCCATCACGACGACTTTGCCCGCGCAGCGGAAAATCATCTCGCAGACGCGGGTGAAATTATCATCAATATATTGATCCAATTGCGCCAACGTTTCGCGCTCAATGGATAAAACCTGTTTCCCTGCGCTCTGGAAATCGAAATCGGAGGGTAGCTCAAAGTGTGACATGCAAAACGTCCTGCGTGGCCGTTAAGGCCCGGCTATGAAAAAAAGAACAGCACGGCGAGGTAAGCGATAAACGCGCACAGCAATAGCGCGCCCGCGCCCTGACCGATGCACCGTTTCTGGCGTAGGCACAGTGCCGCCAGCAGTACGCTGGCTCCCAGCATCACCCAGTAGTCGCGGCTGAACGCCAGTGGGTTCAGCGCGCCGGGAGAAAGCAGCGCCGGTACGCCCAGCACAATGCCGATGTTGAAAATGTTGGAGCCGATCAGGTTGCCAAGCGCAATGTCGTCCTCTTTCTTCAGCGTGCCGACGATCGCGGTGGCCAGTTCAGGTAGGCTGGTGCCGATAGCCAGTACCGTCAGCCCGATGGTCAATTCGCTGATATTGAAGCTGCGGGCGATCACGGTGGCGTTGTCCACGACGATGCGGGTCGCCATCGGCAGAATAATGACGCCCAAAACCAACCACAGCAAGGCGACGGTCGCGTTATTGTCGCGCGGCAGCTCATCCATCTGCTCGCGCGTCAGGCTATCAACGCCCGCTCGCTGAGCGGTGCGAGCCATGCGCAATATCATCATGATCGAGGCCGCGGCGGCCAGCAGCAGTATCACGCCGTCCAGTCGGCTGAGGACATGGTCGTACAGCAATACCCCGCACAACGCGGTGACGATTAACATTAGCGGCAGTTCCCGGCGTACCAGCACTGAATGGAAAGTCAGCGGGCGTATCAACGTGGCGCTGCCGAGGATTAACAGAATGTTGGCGATATTGGAGCCGAGTACGTTGCCCACCGCCATATCGATCTGGTGGTTCATTGCCGCGGTGACTGAGACCATGAGTTCAGGCAACGAGGTACCCAGTCCTACAATCGTGATGCCGATTACCATCGGCGGAATACCGAAGCCGCGGGCCAATACGGCAGCGCCGTAAACCAGACGGTCGGCACCATAAACCAGCAGAATCAAACCAACAATCAAGAGTACTGTCGCAAAAAGCATGCAGCGTCCTTTCTTCAGGTATAATCACCGGTTTATTGGCGCACAAACCAGTATTTTTGGGACGAAGAGTGAATAAAAAAATCATTTTTCATCTTTGGCGCTAATTTTGACTGTGTAGTGTGAAAAAGTAAAACCAATGGCAACTTTGGTCACGAATTAGTGATGGCCGTTTGTCACAGTGAATGCCCGATGCGTCATCCGGCGTTGTAGGGCGGCTCAACATACGGTCTTTACTCTGATGACTGCGCCGCCCGCGCAGTTGGAAAGGAAACTCATGATGAATCCCGAAGCCTCAAACCTGGTCGAAGTTCGCGAGCTCAGTTTTCGCCGGGGAAATCGGCAGATTTTCACCGATATTTCTCTGAACGTACCCAAACGTAAAGTGACGGCCATCATGGGGCCGTCCGGCATCGGCAAAACCACGCTGTTGCGCCTCATCGGCGGACAGCTGCCGCCGGATCAGGGCGAAATCTGGTTCGACGGCGAAAACATTCCTGCGCTTTCCCGTTCCGGCCTGTACGAAGCCCGTAAAAAGATGAGTATGCTGTTCCAGTCCGGCGCGCTGTTTACCGACCTGAATGTGTTCGATAACGTCGCCTGGCCGCTGCGCGAGCACAGCCAACTGCCGCCGGAACTGTTGCGCACCATCGTGATGATGAAACTCGAAGCGGTGGGGTTGCGTGGTGCGGCCTCCCTGATGCCGTCCGAATTGTCCGGCGGGATGGCGCGACGTGCGGCGCTGGCGCGAGCCATTGCACTCGACCCGCAGCTAATTATGTTTGACGAACCGTTTGTGGGGCAGGACCCGATTACCATGGGTGTGCTGGTCAAACTGATCGATGAACTGAATCATGCGCTCGGTGTCACTTGTATCGTGGTCTCGCACGATGTGCCCGAAGTGTTGAGTATCGCGGACTATGCCTACATCATTGCCGATCAGCGCGTGATCGCCGAAGGCACGCCGAACGATCTGCAGCAGAACGCCGACCCGCGTGTCCGTCAGTTCCTGGACGGTATTGCCGACGGGCCGGTGCCTTTCCGCTATCCGGCGGGAGATTACACACGCGAGCTGTTGGAAGCAGGGAGTTAATTTAGTCATGCTATTTCAGGCATTAGCGTCTTTTGGACGCGTCGGCATTAACGTTTGCACGTCGTTCGGACGCGCGGGACTTATGCTGTTCAATGCGCTGGTGGGCAAACCGGAGTTCGCCAGACAATGGCCGCTGCTCCGCCGCCAGCTGTACAGCGTGGGCGTACAATCGCTATTGATTATCATGGTGTCCGGGCTCTTTATCGGTATGGTGCTGGGCCTGCAGGGGTATCTGGTGCTCACGACCTACAGCGCGGAAGCCAGCCTCGGCATGATTGTCGCGCTATCGCTACTGCGTGAACTGGGGCCGGTGGTGACCGCCTTGTTGTTCGCCGGTCGCGCAGGATCGGCGCTGACCGCGGAAATCGGCCTGATGAAGGCGACTGAGCAGTTGTCCAGCATGGAAATGATGGCGGTCGACCCGTTACGTCGCGTAGTCGCGCCGCGTTTCTGGGCCGGGGTGATCTGCATGCCGCTGCTGACGGTGATTTTTGTCGCCGTCGGTGTGTGGGGCGGCTCGCTGGTGGGCGTGGACTGGAAAGGCATTGATAGCGGCTTTTTCTGGTCGGCCTTGCAAGGCGCCGTCGAGTGGCGGCTGGATATCGTAAACTGCCTGCTCAAAAGCGTGGCCTTTGCGATTACCGTAACCTGGATCGCTTTGTTTAACGGTTATGACGCGATCCCGACGTCAGAGGGGATTAGCCGTGCAACGACGCGTACCGTCGTGCATTCATCGCTGGCGGTTCTGGGATTGGATTTTTTGCTGACGGCACTGATGTTTGGGAACTAAGTGATGCAAACGAAGAAACATGAAATCTGGGTCGGCGTGTTTATGCTGATTGCGCTGGGCGCCATTATCTTTATCTGTCTGAAAGTGGCCGATTTGAACACGTTGGGGCACCAGCAGACGTATCGTTTGTCGGCGACGTTCGATAATATCGGCGGTCTGAAAGCGCGTTCGCCGGTGAAAGTCGGCGGCGTCGTCATCGGTCGGGTGGACAGCATCGACCTGGATCAAAAAACGTATTTACCGCGGGTCACGATGGCGATCGACAAACGCTACGATCATATTCCGGATACCAGTTCATTGGCGATTCGTACGTCTGGCCTGCTGGGAGAACAGTATCTGGCGTTGAATATGGGCTTTGAAGACCCGGATATGGGGACGTCGATCCTCAAGGACGGCGGTACAATCCAGGACACCAAATCGGCGATGGTGCTGGAAGACCTCATCGGGCAGTTCCTGTATAAGAGCGGCGGCAGCAACGAGCATGCTGAGCCGAACGGCAGTGCGCCAGCCAGCGCTCCGGAATCCCAGAACACCCCCGTGACTCCACATTCTTAAGAGGATATCTGCATGTTGAAACGTTTATTCATGGCGGCGGCGCTGCTGGTGATGGCCCCCGCGGCGCTTGCCGCCGACCAGACCAATCCTTACAGCCTGATGGCTGATGCCGCACAGAAAACCTTTGACCGCCTGAAGAATGAACAGCCGGGTATCCGTCAGAATCCCAATTACCTGCGCAATATCGTACGTGAAGAGCTACTGCCCTATGTGCAGGTGAAATATGCTGGCGCGCTGGTGCTGGGACAATATTACAAGGGGGCGACGCCCGCCCAACGCGAAGCCTACTTCAAGGCGTTCTCCGCTTATCTCGAACAGGCCTACGGTCAGGCGCTGGCGCTGTATCACGGGCAGACCTACCAGATCGCGCCCCAGCAACCGTTGGGGGATGCCAACATCGTGTCTATCCGCGTGACGATCGTTGATAACGGCGGCGCCCGCCGGTGCGGCTCGACTTTCAGTGGCGCAAGAACAGTCAGACCGGCCACTGGCAGGCCTATGACATGATCGCCGAAGGTGTGAGCATGATTACGACCAAACAGAACGAATGGGCGTCGATACTGCGCCAGCAGGGTGTCGACGGGCTAACCCGCCAGCTACAAATTTCTGCACAGCAGCCGATCACGCTGGACCAGAAAAATGGCTGATCCACTGAACTGGCAATCGCAGGCAGGCACGCTGACGCTGCAAGGCGATTTAGATCGTGAAACGTTGCTGCCGCTTTGGCAACAGCGCGAGGCATTGCTGGAGAACGTGGTCGGGTTGGACGTCAGCCAGCTACAGCGGGTGGACTCCGCAGGTCTGGCGCTGTTGGTGCATTTTTATCACCAGCAGACGCAGAAGGGCCGCGAGCTGCGGATCATCGGGGTGAGCGACCGGCTGAAAACGCTGATCGATCTGTATAACCTAAACGACGTCATTCCAGTGCAGACAACCTGCTAATGCTCGGTGTTTACGGCCCTTCTTCCCCCATTGCCTTTTGCGCAACGGGGGATTTCTTTTGTTTAAGATAGCGGCGGATTCCTCTAAGATACCCGCTGTTTATCATCCCCCCAGACGTAGAATCGAGAGCGATGGAAAATAAAGAAATCGAATCCGTGCTGATGAACGCATTGGCACTTCAGGAAGTTCATGCATCCGGCGATGGAAGCCATTTTCAGGTGATTGCGGTCGGTGATTTATTCGCCGGCATGAGCCGCGTCAAACAGCAGCAGACGGTCTATGCGCCGCTGATGGAATATATCGCGGACAACCGTATTCACGCCCTGTCTATCAAGGCTTATACCCCCGAAGCGTGGCAGCGCGATCGCAAGCTCAGCGGCTTCTAAATAGCGCGGCGCTATTGAACTGAATTATTGAGAAATCGTCACTATGGATAAATTTCGTGTGCAGGGGCCGACCCGGCTCTCTGGTGAAGTCACTATCTCCGGGGCTAAAAATGCGGCTTTGCCGATCTTGTTCGCCGCGCTGTTGGCTGAAGAACCGGTAGAAATACAGAATGTCCCGAAACTGCGGGATATCGACACCACGATGAAGCTGCTCGGACAACTCGGCGCTCGTGTGGAACGCAACGGTTCCGTCCATGTCGATGCCAGCGGCGTCAACGTTTTTTGCGCGCCTTACGAGCTGGTGAAAACGATGCGCGCCTCCATCTGGGCCTTGGGGCCGCTGGTGGCACGCTTTGGTCAGGGACAGGTTTCCCTGCCGGGCGGATGCGCTATCGGCGCGCGTCCGGTCGACCTGCATATCAACGGTCTGGAGCAGCTTGGTGCAAAGATTACCCTGGAAGAAGGGTACGTTAAGGCCCATGTTGACGGGCGTTTGCAGGGTGCGCATATCGTCATGGATAAGGTGAGCGTGGGCGCCACGGTGACGATCATGAGCGCGGCTACGCTTGCGGAAGGTCAGACCATTATCGAGAACGCGGCCCGTGAGCCGGAAATTGTCGATACGGCCAACTTCTTGAATACGCTGGGCGCCAAAATCAGCGGCGCGGGCAGCGACCGTATTGTCATCGATGGGGTAGCGCGTCTGGGCGGCGGCGTTTATCGCGTGCTGCCTGACCGCATCGAAACCGGCACTTTCCTGATCGCCGGCGCGATTTCTCGCGGTAAAGTCGTCTGCCACAGTACGCGTCCTGATACGCTGGATGCGGTGCTGGCTAAGCTGCGCGAAGCCGGAGCGGATATCGAAATCGGCGAAGACTGGATTAGTCTGGACATGCATGGTCAGCGTCCCAAAGCCGTAACGATCCGCACCGCGCCGCACCCAGGCTTCCCAACCGATATGCAGGCGCAGTTCAGCCTGCTGAATCTGGTGGCGGAAGGCACTGGCGTGATCACGGAAACCATCTTCGAAAACCGCTTCATGCATATCCCTGAGCTGATCCGTATGGGCGCGCAGGCGGAGATTGAGAGCAACACCGTTATCTGCCACGGCGTGGAAAAACTCTCGGGCGCACAGGTCATGGCGACCGACCTACGGGCATCGGCGAGTCTGGTGCTGGCGGGTTGTATCGCGGATGGCGCGACGCTGGTCGATCGCATTTACCACATCGATCGCGGTTATGAGCGTATCGAAGATAAGCTGCGTGGTCTTGGCGCGAACATCGAACGCATCGCGGGCGCGGAGTAAGTTTCTTCGGCCTTAAAAAACGGGACGATAGCCGTGAGGCCGTCGTCCCGTTTCTCGTTCTGTGAGCGGCAAAGCGTGACGTTACGCGCTAGTTCGCCGGGAATTCCTGAATGGTCACGTCGAGCGTCATCTCTTTGTTGTCGCGGAAAATTACGACCGGGATCACCGTGCCGGGGCGCAGCTCCGCCACCTGGTCCATAGTTTCAATGACTGACCGCGCCGGTTTGTTGTTCACTTTCAGCAGCAGATCGTCTTGCTTGATGCCCGCTTTGTCCGCTGGACCGTCCTGCTCGACTTTGCTGACGATGATGCCCTGCAGGCGCTCCAGTCCGGCATTCTTGTTGCCCACTCGTTCAATCTGGGCGCCGTTGATGCCGATGTAACCGCGGATGACTCGACCGTCGCGAATGAGCTTACCCATCACTTTCGTCGCCAGCGCGACAGGGATCGCAAAGCCAATTCCTTCCGGCGTTCCGCCGTCGTTGCTCTTATCAAAAGACAGGGTGTTGATGCCGACCAGTTCTCCTAGCGTATTGACCAGCGCGCC
Source organism: Lonsdalea iberica (assembly GCF_002111585.1). Classification (GTDB taxonomy): domain Bacteria; phylum Pseudomonadota; class Gammaproteobacteria; order Enterobacterales; family Enterobacteriaceae; genus Lonsdalea; species Lonsdalea iberica. Next base: position 17,783 of record NZ_LUTP01000033.1, on the reverse strand, counting down.
GCCGGAGTTGCCCCGGTTGATGGAAGCGTCGGTCTGGAGAAAGTTCTGACGGCCTGATGAGCTGAGCCCGACTCGCCCGGTGGCGCTGATGATGCCCTGTGTGATGGTTTGTCCCAGGTTGTAGGGGTTGCCAATGGCCATCACGACATCGCCGACGTGGGCGGTCCGGTGATCGTTGATGGCGATCGCCGGCAAGCTGGTGGCTTCGATTTTAAGTACCGCCAGATCGGTCAGCGTATCCGAGCCGACCAGCAGCGCCTCATACAGGCGGCCGTCTTGCAACGTGACGACGATTTGTTCGGCGTCTGTGATGACATGTTTGTTGGTAAGAATATAGCCCTTGTTGTTCATGATAACGCCCGAACCCAGCGTGCGGACGTTGAGTTCGTCTTTGCCGCCAGCCCGATTATAGACGTTAACGACCGCTGGCGCGGCGCGGCGCACCCCCTGGTAATAGCTGACGGGCGCCTCGTTCAGCGTCGATGTCTCCTCTTTCAGCACTAGGCTGCTGGAGCGCAGTGCGGGAAGGGCCAACAGCAAGATCGCGGCCACGACGACACCAATCAATGCTGAGCGTATCAGTTTGGTTAACATGAGCGTTTGGGACTTAAAGAAGAATAAAGCGCAGGATAACAAAGATGGTAGGACGCCGCACGGCGCGGCGTCCAGTTTTTAGCGGGATCAGCGTAATAGTAGATAAATCGATTCATCCCCGCGGATGATATTCAGAGCCAATACGGTTGGCTTGGCTTCCAATATCTTGCGCAACTGGGCGATGTTTTCCACGCGTTCACGGTTAACGCCGATGATGACGTCGCCTTTCTGCAAACCAATTTTACTCGCGGCGCTGTCTTTGGCGATGTTGTCAATTGCGACGCCTTTGCCGCCATTCTTCGACTGACCGTCTGTCAATGTGGCGCCCTGCAGGCCAGGAGACAGCGTTTCGGCGTTAGTGGACGCGTTGGCGCTGTTGTCCAGAACGACGGAAACCTCTTGCTGTTTACCGTCGCGAATCAGGCCGATTTTTACGGTTTTACCCGGAGCCGTGGTACCCACTTTGGCACGCAGTTCAGCGAAGCTGTTGATCGCCTTACCGTCCAGAGAGACCAGAACGTCGCCAGCCTTGATACCGGCTTTGGCCGCCGCGGATTTCGGCAAGACCTCGCTGACGAACGCGCCGCGCTGTGCGTCCACCTTAAAGGCCTTGGCCATTTCAGAGGTCATTTCGCTGCCTTTAATGCCAAGCAGGCCGCGTTTGACTTCCCCGAACTCCAACAGCTGCTGAGTCAGGTTCTGCGCCATGTTGCTGGGGATGGCGAAGCCGATGCCGATATTGCCGCCGCCGGGCGCCAGAATCGCGGTATTGATCCCAATCAGCTCGCCGTTCAGGTTGACCAGCGCGCCCCCGGAGTTGCCGCGGTTGATGGAGGCATCGGTCTGAATGAAGTTTTCCAGCCCTTCCAGATTCAGACCGCTACGGCCCAGCGCAGAGATGATGCCGGAGGTGGCGGTTTGACCCAGACCGAAGGGGTTGCCGACGGCGACGGCGAAGTCGCCGACGCGGAGCTGATCGGAATCCGCCATCTTCACGGCGGTCAGGTTTTTCGCGTCGCTCAACTGCAGCAAGGCGATATCCGTTTGCGCGTCGCGACCGATGAGCTTGGCATCATATTCACGGCCGTCATTCAGCTGGACGCGAATTTTGTCCGCATTGTTGATCACGTGGTTATTGGTCAGTACGTAACCCTTGGCGGCATCAATGATGACGCCCGAGCCAAGTCCTTCAAACGGACGGCTCTGTTTTTCGGCCGGCGCGTTGGGGCCAAAAAAGAACTTAAACTCTTCCGGGATACGCTGATTTTGAACCTGAGTGCCTTCCACATGGACGCTGACGACGGCGGGCAGGACTTTTTCCAGCATGGGGGCCAGACTCGGCAGCGATTGACCGGCGACGACCGCAGGTAGAGCGGCTTGGGCAACAGGCAGCGTAGATAGGGACAGTCCGATACTAATGGCTAGTGCGCTGAATAACATCGATGTCTTTTTCATTGATTGTTAACTCTCTCTCGACCTGCGTAGAAATAAAATGATGATATATAAACTCAATCTTGTGGTGAAGAGTCAGACCGACTATTCACGTGTAAAGTTCATTGCGGTTTTATTCGTGAAATGTAAGGAGCGGCCTGCGCCGCGGAAGAGAAGAGCGGGGCAAGAAATGCCCCGCGCGTGGGGAAGAAGAGGAATTATTTCCGCAACGGCGTTTCGCTGCGCAGCAGTCCGGAGGCGCTTTCCGAGTAATCACGCGGGGGCATCTTCACCGGCACCTGATCGTTGTCTGATTCGGCTTCTGTCAGACGATAGTTGAACGGATTTTCGCGTGACTGCCCTTCAGGAAGCAGATCGTTCGAGCTTTTAGCCATATGCTGATACAGCTTGCGATAGTCGTCCGCCATGTTGTCCAGCAACTCGGCGCTACGGGCGAAATGACCCACAAGCTCCTGACGATATTGCTCCAGATCGGCTTTGCTCTTCTCTAGCTCGTGTTGCAGTACCTGCTGCTGGCGCAGTTTGCGATTGCCGAAGCGCATCGCCACCGCACCGATGATGACACCGATAACAAATCCAATCAGCGCGTACTCCCAGGTCATAATGACTCCTATTTGACTTCGTTTTTCCGTCGTATTTTTCACTCAATAATAGTCACTATAACCGCTAAGCTTGCCAGAGTGGAGTCCTGAAACAGGATGTAATAAAGCAGTTGGTGAGCGTAAGCCGCTGTGGGGGCGTTAAGTGCTATGATTTAGACGCTAAACTAAGGTTCTTCAACGAGAAAAGACCGATTATCTCCTCTTCATAGGGATCTGGCCGCCATGCAGAATATGACGCCGATAACGCTTTACCAGCAGGCTTTAGCGACGCAGGATTATCAGCCGGATGAGGTGCAGCGCCAAACGGTGCTGCGGCTTGACGATATCCACCGCGCATTGGCGGCGCGTCAGCAGGCATCTAAGGCCAGCGAGCCGTTAAGCTGGCTTCAGCGTCTCGGCAGGAAAAAACAGCCAGCGCAGGCGCCCGTCGAAGGGCTATATTTGTGGGGCGGTGTGGGGAGGGGGAAAACCTGGTTGATGGATCTGTTTTTCCACAGCCTGCCCGGCGAGCGCAAATTGCGTCTTCATTTCCATCGCTTCATGCTGCGAGTTCATGAAGCGCTGAATCGGCTACAGGGACACGAAAACCCGCTGGAGCAGGTAGCGGATGAATTCAAAGCGCAGACCGATGTGCTGTGCTTCGATGAATTTTTCGTCTCTGATATCACCGACGCCATGCTGCTGGCCGAGCTGCTCGGCGCGTTGTTCGCGCGAGGCATCACGCTGGTCGCGACGTCCAATATTCCGCCGGACGAGCTTTATCGTAACGGCCTTCAGCGGTCGCGCTTTTTACCGGCCATTGAGCTGATTAAGCAGAACTGCGCCGTGGTCAATGTCGATGCGGGCATTGATTATCGACAGCGAACGCTGCGGCAAGCTCACCTTTATTTTTCTCCGCTTGATGCGCATGCCGACGATGCGATGCGGCAAATATTCACGGATCTCTCTGGGCACACGCCCGAGGGTGAAACGCTGGAGATAAACCACCGTGCGATGCCTGTGCTGGGCAGCCGTAACGGCGTGTTGGCGGTAAGTTTCGCCACGTTGTGCGCCGATGCGCGCAGCCAAAACGACTACATTGCGTTATCTCAGCGTTATCACTGCGTGCTACTGGATCACGTCACAGTGATGGGCGAGGCGGAGGAGGACATCGCGCGGCGTTTCCTGGCGTTAGTCGATGAATTTTACGAGCGCCGGGTGAAGCTGATAATGTCGGCACAGGTGCCGATGGCCGATCTCTATCAGGGCGCTCGTCTGGTGTTCGAATACCGCCGTTGCCTGTCCCGGTTGCAGGAGATGCAAAGCGAAGACTACCTTCAACTGCCCCATTTGTCGTAAAGGGTGCTGCCGCCTTTTCTATCAATGTGGTAGAAAAAAGGTCGATTTTTGATGTCGGCTTCTCTATAATCCTGCGACCCCACGTTACAACAAAGTTTTTTTCCCGAAACTTTAATCGCGCTGGCAATAGCTATTCGAAGGGGTAGGTTTGCTGGACTAGATAGCCGTGTGAACCTCAACACTATTTATTGAAGCGTTTGTGTGTTCACCAACGTGTAACTTAAATTGGGTAAGCTTTTAATGAAAACTTTTACAGCTAAACCAGAAACCGTAAAACGCGACTGGTACGTTGTTGATGCGAGCGGTAAGACTTTGGGCCGTCTCGCTACTGAACTGGCTCGTCGTCTGCGCGGCAAGCATAAAGCGGAATACACTCCGCACGTTGATACTGGTGATTACATCATCGTCCTGAACGCTGAAAAAGTTGCTGTCACCGGCAACAAACGTTCTGACAAAGTGTACTACCATCACACCGGCCACATCGGTGGTATCAAACAGGCGACCTTTGAAGAGATGATTGCCCGCCGTCCTGAGCGTGTGATTGAAATCGCGGTTAAAGGCATGCTGCCGAAGGGCCCGCTGGGTCGTGCTATGTACCGTAAACTGAAAGTTTACGCGGGTAACGAGCACAATCACGCGGCACAGCAACCGCAAGTTCTGGACATTTAATCGGGATTATAGGCAATGGCTGAAAATCAATACTACGGCACTGGTCGCCGCAAAAGCTCCGCCGCTCGCGTGTTCATCAAACCGGGCAGTGGCAACATCGTTATCAACCAGCGCAGCCTGGATCAGTACTTCGGTCGTGAAACTGCCCGTATGGTAGTTCGTCAGCCGCTGGAACTGGTCGACATGGTTGGCAAACTGGATCTGTACATCACTGTTAAAGGTGGTGGTATTTCCGGTCAGGCTGGTGCAATCCGTCACGGTATCACCCGTGCACTGATGGAATATGATGAGTCTCTGCGTTCTGAGCTGCGTAAAGCTGGCTTCGTTACGCGTGATGCTCGTCAGGTTGAACGTAAGAAAGTCGGTCTGCGTAAAGCACGTCGTCGTCCTCAGTTCTCCAAACGTTAATTTCCGGCTGCTTTGCAGCGAAATCAACGTCAGAAACCCGGTGCTCGTCACCGGGTTTTTTTTGCCTGTTTCTCCGAGCGTCTAAAAAATTCTCTTTAATTCCTTATGGTTAACGATGAATTGGCGCTTATATCCCCCCAAAACGAACAAAATCTGATACACTAATCGCCGGTTTTGTACCTGTTTGCCAGCTAGTAAGTTTTGATAAAACGACAGCTGTCGTCAGCGGTTTCTTACTCCAGTAAGAAGTTCAAACGCGGCAAGGCCTGCAGGATAATATTCGATCGGTTCTATGCCGTATTTTCTCGATAAACTTGGAGGTTTTCATGGCTGTCGCTGCCAACAAACGTTCGGTAATGACGCTGTTTTCCGGCCCGTCCGATATTTTCAGCCATCAGGTACGTATAGTACTGGCGGAAAAAGGAGTGAGTGTCGAGATCGAACAGGTAGATGCGGATAATCTGCCGCAGGATCTCATTGACCTCAACCCTTACGGTTCCGTCCCGACGTTGGTGGATCGTGAACTGACGCTGTATGAATCCCGCATCATCATGGAATATCTGGATGAGCGTTTCCCGCATCCGCCACTAATGCCTGTCTATCCAGTCGCACGCGGCAACAGCCGTCTGATGATGCATCGCATCGAGCAAGACTGGTATTCGCTGTTGAAAACCATCTTCACCGGTACAGCGGCGCAGGCCGACGCGGCACGTAAACAACTGCGCGAAGAGCTGCTGGCCATTGCGCCGGTATTCAATGAAACGCCTTACTTCATGAGCGAAGAGTTCAGCCTGGTGGATTGCTACCTGGCACCGTTATTGTGGCGTTTGCCGTTGATGGGCATCGAACTGAGCGGGTCGGGTTCCAAGGAGCTGAAAGGCTACATGACGCGCGTCTTTGAACGCGACGCTTTCCTGGCTTCCCTGACCGAAGCCGAGCGCGAAATCCGGTTACAGACCCGAGGTTAAGATACATGGCTCTGTCTCAGCTATCACCGCGCCGCCCGTACTTATTACGCGCTTTCTATGACTGGCTGCTTGATAACCAGCTTACGCCGCATCTGGTGGTGGACGTCTCGCTGCCCGGTGTGCAGGTGCCGATGGAGTTTGCCCGCGACGGCCAGATAGTGCTCAACATTGCGCCGCTTGCCGTGGGCAATCTTGAATTGGCTGACGACCTTGTACGCTTTAACGCTCGTTTCGGCGGCGTTCCTCGCCAGGTGATGGTGCCAATGGCGGCGGTCATGGCGATCTACGCCCGTGAAAACGGCGCAGGCACCATGTTCGAGCCTGAACCTGCCTATGAAGCCGGTGAGGGCGCTGATGACGCGCTGGTACAGGATGATGAGCCGCACAAGCCATCGTTACGTACGGTCGACGATGTTGAAACCACCCCCTCCGGCAATGAAACGCCGGACGACGAACCCCCTTCGCCGCCTCGCGGCGGGCGTCCTGCGCTGCGGGTGGTGAAGTAACTCAGTACAAAAGGGCACGATGCAAGTGCCCTTTTTTATATCCAAAAATCCTTTCGATATCGCTTTCACTTTCCTTATTTCATCCCCCCAGCATTGTCTATCTAAACAAAATAGAGACATACTTTTGTCTTGAAATTGATGTTTATTTTTTTCGTTTAAAGGGGACTGGAAATGGAAGGACGTTGTTTATGCGGTGCAGTCACGCTATCCACCGAGCGCAATATCCATGACGTTTCCGTTTGCCACTGCGGTATGTGCCAGACCTGGAGCGGTGGCCCGCTGATGTCGATTGACTGCAAAGATGATCTTGTTATCGACGGTAAGGACTTTGTCTCCTATTTCCGGTCTTCAGAGTGGGCGGAGCGCGCATTTTGCCGTCAGTGTGGCTCGCACTTGTTTTACAAGCAGCTGACGCCGGTGACCTATTTCGTGCCGGTGGGACTGTTCGGCAGCGATGAGAACACCCGCATGGTGTCGCAAATCTATATCGACAAAAAGCCGAGTTTTTACGCTTTTACTCAGCAAACGCCAGAAATGACGGAGCAGGATATTTTGGATTCGTATCAATCTCAGGGTTAGCCTGACCCGCCAGTAAAAAGGGCAGCCCGATGGCCGCCCTTGCTCTATCAAAGATAGCTAATCAGACGTCGAGATAGTTTAGGATCCCGTCTGCGGCCTTACGGCCTTCAGCAATCGCGGTCACGACCAGATCGGAGCCGCGCACCGCATCTCCGCCGGCGAAGATTTTCGGGTTGCTGGTCTGGAAAGCGCTGTCGTTCTCTTCCGGAGCGACGATGCGCCCCTGATCATCCAAAGCCACATCGTGCTCAGCCAGCCAGTCCATTCTGTGCGGACGAAAACCGAATGCCATGATGACCGCGTCGGCCTCCAAAACGTGCTCCGAGCCTGCAACGATCTCCGGTCGGCGACGCCCGTTGGCATCTGGCGTACCCAACTCGGTGCGCGCCATGCGCACGCCGCAGACGTTGCCTGCTTCGTTGGTTTCGATGCTTATCGGCTGCAGGTTGAATCGGAACTCAACGCCTTCCTCGCGCGCATTCTTCACCTCACGGCGCGAACCCGGCATGTTCTCCTCGTCACGACGATAGGCGCAGGTTACATGCGCCGCGCCCTGACGAATTGAGGTCCGCACACAGTCCATCGCCGTATCGCCTCCGCCCAGCACGACGACGCGTTTGCCCTCCATCGAAACATAGGCTTCCGGCGAAGCCGTTTCGAAGCCCATTAGCTGTTTAGTGTTGGCGATCAGGAACGGCAGCGCGTCGTAAACCCCCGGCGCATCTTCATTCTCCAGTCCGCCACGCATGGACTGATAGGTGCCGACGCCGAGGAAGATGGCGTCGTGATTGGTCAGCAGGTCGGTCAGCTGTATGTCTTTGCCCACTTCGGTATTCAAATGAAACTCGATGCCCATGCCGGAGAAAATTTCGCGGCGCTTGGTCATCACGCTTTTTTCCAGCTTGAAGGCGGGAATGCCAAATGTCAGCAGGCCGCCGATCTCCGGATGACGGTCATAGACATGGGCTTTGACGCCATTGCGGGCCAAGACGTCTGCACAAGCCAGACCAGCCGGACCGGCGCCGATAATCGCCACGTTCTTGCCGGTGGCCTGAACGCCGGACATATCTGGCTTCCAGCCCATCTCGATGGCTTTATCGTTGATGTAGCGCTCGATGTTGCCGATAGTGACCGCGCCGAACTCATCGTTCAGCGTGCAGGAACCTTCACACAGGCGATCCTGCGGACAAACGCGTCCGCAAACCTCAGGCAGGCTGTTGGTCCGATGAGAAAGCTCGGCAGCCTCGATAATGCGTCCCTCATTGGCAAGCTTAAGCCAATTGGGAATGTAGTTATGCACCGGGCACTTCCATTCGCAGTAAGGGTTGCCGCACGACAGACAACGGTCAGCCTGGGCTTTGGACTGGCTTTCTGAAAATGGCTCGTAAATTTCAATGAACTCAATTTTTCGGACTTTCAGCGGTTTTTTTGGCGGATCTACGCGCTGTAGGTCGATGAATTGATAAACGTTTTGACTCATGATGACCTCTTACTGCGCCAGAACCCGCAGCTCGGCTGCGGAACGACTACGATGACCTAACAGCGCCTGCACATCGCTGGACTTGGGTTTCACCAGTGCAAACTTCGCCGCCCATACCGGCCAGTTGGCGAGGATTTCTTCGCCGCGTGATGAGCCGGTGTGCTGAACATGTTCGGTGATCATGCCGCGCAGATGTTCTTCGTGGATCGCCAGGCTATCGACATTCAGGACTTCGACCAGCTCTGGGTTAACGCGCTTACGGAACTCACCGTCTTCATCCAGCACGTAGGCGAACCCGCCGGTCATCCCGGCGCCGAAGTTCACGCCGGTGCGTCCCAGAATACAGACGATACCGCCGGTCATATATTCACAGCCGTTGTCGCCGATCCCTTCCACCACGGTAATGGCCCCGGAGTTACGCACGGCGAAACGTTCCCCCGCGCGTCCGGCGGCAAACAGCTTGCCTCCGGTGGCGCCATAAAGGCAGGTGTTGCCAATGATGCTGGCTTCATGGCTGCGGAAGGCGGAGCCGACAGGCGGACGGACGGCAATCATGCCTCCCGCCATACCTTTACCGACATAGTCGTTGGCGTCCCCGGTCAGCGTCAGCTCCACGCCGCCCGCGTTCCAGACGCCGAAGCTCTGGCCCGCGGTGCCGGTGAAGTAGGCTTTGATCGGATCGCTGGCCAGTCCCTGATCGCCATATTTTTCAGCGATAGCCCCCGAGAGCGTGGCGCCGACGGAGCGGTCAGTGTTGCGAATGTCGAAGTACAGCGTCTTACTCTGTTTGGCTTCGACGTAAGGCTCGGCTTGCTCATGCAGTGCCTTGTTCAACACGCCTTTGTCGAATGGCGGGTTGTTTTCGGTACAGTAAAGCGCTTTGCCCGGATGCGGCGTTGCTGTCTTTAACAGCGGCGCCAGATCCAGTTTATTCTGCTTGGCGGTAAACCCGTCCAGCTCCGTCAGCAGGTCGGTACGGCCAATCAGGTCCACCAATTGGCTGACGCCCAGTTCGGCCATCAGCTCACGGGTTTCCCGCGCGATGAAATGGAAATAGTTGATCACGCGTTCCGGCAGACCGTGATAGTGGTCGCGGCGCAGCTTGTCGTCCTGCGTGGCCACGCCGGTAGCGCAGTTGTTCAGGTGGCAGATCCGCAGGTATTTACAGCCGAGCGCGACCATCGGTCCGGTGCCGAAGCCGAAGCTTTCCGCCCCCAGGATCGCGGCCTTGATAATATCCAGCCCGGTTTTGAGTCCGCCATCCACCTGCAGGCGGATTTTGTGACGCAGACCGTTCGCCACCAGCGCCTGCTGCGTTTCGACCAGACCGAGCTCCCACGGGCAGCCCGCATACTTCACGGAGGTCAGCGGGCTGGCGCCGGTGCCGCCGTCATAGCCGGCGATGGTAATGAGGTCGGCATAGGCTTTCGCGACGCCGGTGGCGATAGTGCCCACGCCGGGCTCGGAAACGAGTTTCACCGAAATCATCGCTGTCGGATTGATCTGTTTCAGGTCGAAGATCAGCTGCGCCAGATCTTCGATAGAGTAGATATCATGATGCGGCGGCGGCGAAATCAGCGTTACGCCGGGGACGGAATAACGCAATCTGGCGATGTAAGGCGTCACCTTGTCGCCCGGCAACTGACCGCCTTCGCCCGGTTTCGCGCCCTGAGCCACCTTAATCTGAATCACGTCGGCGTTGACCAGGTAGGCCGGGGTAACGCCGAAGCGGCCAGAGGCCACCTGTTTGATGCGCGACACTTTATTGGTGCGATAACGCGCCGGGTCTTCTCCGCCTTCGCCGGAGTTGGAGTAGCCGCCCAGCGTGTTCATGGCCTCAGCCAGCGACTCGTGCGCTTCCGGACTGAGCGCGCCGATGGACATCGCGGCGGTGTCGAAGCGTTTAAACAGCGCTGATGCTGGTTCTACCTGATCGAGATCGATGGCCGTGCTTTTCTCCTGCGGCTTCAGCGCCAGCAGGTCGCGTAGCGTCGCCGCCGGACGTTCGTTGACCCGCTTGGCGTAATGCAGATAGTCGCCGTATTCGCCGCTCTGGACCGCCGTTTGCAGCGTTGTTACGACGTCCGGGTTATAGGCGTGATATTCGCCGTTATAAATGAATTTCAGCAGGCCGCCGTGTTCAAGCGGCTGGCGTTTCAGCCACGCGCGCTTAGCCAGATTCCGCAGATCTTGCTCGAAGTCGCTGAAGTTGGCGCCGCCTATGCGGCTCACTACGCCAGGGAAACAGCTGCGGGTAATGTCTTCATGCAGGCCGACCGCTTCAAACAGCCTTGAGCAGCGGTAAGATGCCACGCTGGAAATGCCCATTTTGGACATGATCTTGTACAGGCCTTTGTTGATACCGTTACGGTAGTTCAGCATCACAACGCGGCGCGCTTTATCGATGGTGCGGTTGTCCACCATGCGGGCCAGCGTTTCGTACGCCAGATAGGGGTAAATCGCGGTCGCGCCAAAGCCGAGCAACACGGCGAAATGGTGCGGATCGCGGGCGCTCGCCGTTTCAACGATGATGTTGGCGTCACAGCGCAGACTCTGTTCGACCAGACGGCTGTGAATCGCTCCCACAGCCATAGGGGCGGGCACCGGCAAGCGATCTTTGGCGATCGCTCGGTCGGTCAGTACCAGTAACACGGTGCCGTCGCGCACTTTGCTTTCTGCCTCGTCACACAGTTTCTCAATCGTTTCCTGCAGCGTCTGGTGCTCTGGATCGAAAGTGAGGTCAATCTGGTCGGCGCGGTAGTGCTCCTGATCCTGATGGATCAGCTGATTGAAATCGGAGTAGAGCAAAATGGGCGATTTAAAGCTTAGGCGATAGGCCTGTCCTTCCGCTTCGCTGAAGACGTTCATTTCACGGCCGATACAGGTGGCGAGCGACATCACATGGGCTTCCCGCAGCGGATCGATCGGCGGGTTGGTGACCTGCGCGAATTGCTGGCGGAAGTAGTCATAGACGATGCGGGGACGGCTGGACAGCACCGCAAACGGCGTGTCGTCGCCCATCGAGCCGGTTGCTTCCTGGCCGTTCTCGCCGAGCACGCGCAGGATCTGGTCCAGTTCTTCGTTGCTGTAGCCGAACTGCTTCTGATAGGCCTCAAGCTGCACGTCGTCCATATCGCGCTGTCCGACCAGATCGTCCGGCATCTCTTCGAACGGCACCAGGCGTTTGACGTTTCTCTCCATCCACTCTTTGTAAGGATGACGACTCTTCAGGTCGTTGTCGGTTTCGCCGGAGTGAAGGATGCGTCCTTCCTGCGTGTCGATCACCATCAGTTCGCCGGGACCGACGCGGCCTTTTTCCACCACTTCATCCGGCTGGTAGTCCCAGATCCCTACTTCGGAAGCGCAGGTGATCAGCTTATCGGTCGTGATGACGTAGCGCGCCGGACGCAGCCCGTTACGATCAAGGTTACAGGCGGCGTAGCGGCCGTCGGACAATACCACCCCCGCCGGACCATCCCACGGCTCCATGTGCATGGAGTTGAAGTCGAAGAACGCGCGCAGCTCAGGATCCATATCCGGGTTGTTTTGCCAGGCGGGCGGGACCAGCAGGCGCATGGCGCGCACGATGTCCATACCCCCGGCCAGGAACAGCTCCAACATGTTATCGAGCGAGCTTGAGTCCGAACCGGTTTCATTGACGAACGGCGCGGCGTCACGTAGATCCGGGATCAGCGGCGTTTTGAATTTGTAAGCACGCGCGCGCGCCCACTGGCGGTTGCCGGCGATGGTGTTGATTTCGCCGTTGTGAGCCAGATAACGGAAGGGTTGCGCCAGCGGCCAGCGTGGCACGGTATTGGTCGAAAAACGCTGATGGAACAGGCAAATAGCGGATTCCAGACGAAGATCGGCCAGGTCGAGATAGAAGCGCGGCAGATCCGCCGGCATGCACAGACCTTTATAGATTGTCACCAGGTTGGAGAAGCTGCACACGTAGAAATCTTTATCCTGCACGCGTTTTTCAATGCGGCGACGGGCCATGAACAGGCGTCGCTCCATATCGCGCTGGCGCCAGCCGGCAGGCGCGTTAACAAAAATCTGTTCGATACGCGGAAGGGAGGAGAGGGCGATTTCACCCAGAACATCCGGATTGGTCGGCACTTCGCGCCAGCCCAGAACGGACAGCGTCTCGTTCTGCAGCTCTTCTTCCACAATTCGGCGGGTCGCTTTGGCGACCGCTTCGTCCTGGCTGAGGAACATCATGCCGACGGAGTAATTTTTCGCCAGCCGCCAGCCACGCTCTTCCGCGACCAGGCGGAAAAAACGATCGGGTTTCTGAAGTAACAGGCCGCAGCCGTCGCCGGTCTTGCCGTCGGCAAGGATCGCGCCACGGTGCTGCATACGGGCCAGTGCGTGAATGGCGGTACGCACGACCTTATGGCTTGGCTCACCTTCTATATGGGCGATTAGTCCGAAGCCACAGTTGTCTTTTTCTTGGGATGCATCGTACAACATATGAATGAACCTCCCCGGGCTCTGTATGACTGCCTCATCGCCAACCTAATGCAGGCGACTTTACCGCGAGCGACACCTCGCTAAGAGTGAATATCTCAGCGGAAAATGTCGCTCTCTATTTCCGGACTCTCGTGACGGTCTCACAAGGGGTGATGACGTGCTTGATGAGGGAGTCTTCTTGTTACTGCATAAATATGACGAGTCGTAGTCTCGTCAGGAAAGCTTCCAGCCATTTCCCAAATTAGCGAGAAACCCTGTTCAGGTCAAATCCCCTACATAAATCGGTATTTCAAGGATAATATTTACTTATGATTATGATAAATAAGGATTTTATCAATAAAAAGAAGACATTGTATCTATGCGGAGTCCGGATGAAATGTGAGTTGTATCACTGTAAGAAAGCCGGATTGCTGTCCCGACGTGCTGCGATATCTCGACTTGATGGCATCTTATTCTGGTAGCTTTCCGTTTTTTAACTCATGCCACTGTTTTTTTATCTCTGGTCAATTTCTAATGCGACACAAGCAGGTGATTAGCAAAATTAATCAAGCTATTTGTGAATTTATTTGCACAGAAAAAGAATAGTTATTCAGGTTGGGGTAGGGAGGAGGACTTGATCGGCGTCATCGCAGGCTGAGTGAGGAAACGGTAGGCTGCACCTCCCGCGGAGGAGGAGAGTCAGAATATGCAATTACAAAGATTAATCAACATGTTTGGCGGCGATCTCCAGCGTCGTTATGGCGAGAAAATTCACAAGTTGACTCTGCATGGCGGTTTTAATTGCCCAAATCGCGACGGCACATTAGGTCGGGGAGGCTGCACATTTTGCAATGTGGCTTCGTTCGCCGACGAACAGATGCAACAGCGCAGCATCGCCGAGCAGCTGTCCGCTCAGGCCGGTAAAGTCAACCGGGCCAAGCGCTATCTGGCCTATTTCCAGGCCTACACCAGCACTTATGCCGAGGTACAGGTTCTGGCGTCAATGTATCGCGAGGCACTGGCACAAGCCGATATGGTGGGCTTGTGCGTGGGCACCCGGCCTGACTGCGTTCCGGACGCCGTGCTGGATCTGCTGTCAGAGTATCGCCAGCAGGGTTACGAGGTCTGGCTGGAGTTGGGCCTGCAAACGGCCAACGACAAGACATTACACCGCATTAACCGCGGTCATACTTTTGACTGCTATCAGCAGACGACGCGCCGCGCCAGAGAACGCGGCCTCAACGTTTGCACACACCTGATTGTCGGCCTACCGGGCGAGGACGAGAAGAGTTGCTTGTCCACCCTGCGCCGCGTGGTTGACGCAGGCGTCGACGGTTTGAAACTGCACCCGCTGCATATCGTTGACGGCAGCATCATGGGCAAGGCCTGGCGTGCGGGACGATTGCCGGAACTGCCGCTGGCGCAGTACGTGGAAACGGCCGGTGAAATGATCCGCCATACGCCTGCGAACGTGGTCTTTCACCGCATCTCCGCCAGCGCCCGTCGACCGACCTTGCTGGCCCCCCTGTGGTGTGAAAATCGCTGGACCGGTATGGTGGAGATCGACCGCTATCTGTCGCAGTATGGCGTTCAGGGTTCCGCTCTGGGCGACGCCTTTCGTTTTGTTCCCGCCTGACGCTACACCTCGTTTTTAAATCCTCTGCTCATTTCCCGCGCATCATGACTTTTACGGTATGATTTGCGGGATCTCGATGAAGGAAAAATTCTATGAAGCAAATCCGGCTGTTAGCCCAGTATTACGTTGATTTAATGGTAAGACTTGGGCTGGTTCGCTTTTCCATTCTACTGGCTTCCGCGTTGGTGCTGTTGGCGCTGGTGGTCCAGATGGCGGTGACCATGCTGCTCAGCGGTCAGGTCGAACGCATCGACGTGGTGCGATCCATCTTTTTTGGGCTTCTAATCACGCCCTGGGCAGTTTATTTCCTGTCGGTAGTGGTTGAGCAGCTTGAAGAGTCTCGACAGCGCCTGTCGCGTTTGGTGGCCAAATTAGAGGTGATGCGGCATCGCGATCAGGATCTGAACGCGAAGCTGCAAAACAACATCGCTCAGCTCAATCAGGAAATCACCGACCGCATCAAGGCCGAAAAGTCGCGCCTTGAGATGCTCAGCAAACTGCGCGAGGAAATGGCGCGGCGCGAACAGGCGCAGGTGGAGCTGGAGCAGCAGTCGGCGCTGTTGCGCTCGTTCCTTGATGCGTCGCCGGATCTGGTTTACTACCGCAACGAAAATAAAGCGTTTTCCGGCTGCAACCGCGCGATGGAGCTACTGTTGGGCAAGAGCCAGAAGCAAATGATCGGCCTGACGCCCTTCGATGTCTATCCACAGGATATTGCGGCCAAAGTCGTCGAGACGGACGAGAAAGTGTTTCGCCACAACGTGTCTCTGACCTATGAACAGTGGCTGGTGTACCCGGACGGCCGCAAATCCTGTTTCGAGTTGCGCAAGGTGCCGTTTTACGATCGACAGGGCAAGCGACATGGGCTGATGGGTTTTGGCCGCGATATAACGGAACGTAAGCGCTACCAGGACGCGTTAGAGAAGGCCAGTAGGGAGAAGACGACCTTCATCTCAACGATCAGCCACGAGCTTCGTACGCCGCTTAACGGCATTGTCGGTCTTAGCCGCATTCTGCTCGACACCCATCTGGATGCGGAGCAGCGGAAATACCTCAAAACCATTCACGTCAGCGCTATCACCCTCGGCAATATCTTCAACGACGTCATCGAAATGGACAAACAGGAGCGTCGTAAGGTCCAACTGGATAACCAGCCGGTGGATTTCATTGGATTCGTCGCCGACCTGGAAAATCTGGGCGGCCTTCTGGCCGAACCTAAGGGTTTGCAGCTGGAAATGGTTCTCGAACAGCCGCTGCCGAAAAGCCTCATCACCGATGGCACGCGTCTGCGGCAGATTCTGTGGAACCTACTGAGCAACGCCGTGAAATTTACCCAGAAGGGTAAGGTTGTGATCCGCGTTGGGCACGATCAGCACGACGTTTTGCGTTTCGAGGTCGCGGATTCGGGCATGGGTATACCGAATGACGAGCTCGAAAAAATCTTTTCTATGTATTACCAGGTCAAGGACCAGAACGGCGGTAAACCGGCAACCGGCACCGGCATTGGTCTGGCCGTTTCCAAGCGGCTCGCGCAAAACATGGGCGGTGACATCCAGGTCGCCAGCAAATTGGGCGAAGGCTCCCGCTTCACGCTGACGGTGTCCGCGCCGATTGTGGAAGAGGCGGCAACGAATGAGAACGGCGATGAAACGCTGCCGTTGCCGGCATTGCATGTACTGCTGGTGGAAGATATCGAACTGAATGTCGTCGTCGCGCGCTCGGTGCTGGAGAAACTGGGCAGCAGCGTCGACGTGGCGATGACCGGTCGGGAAGCGCTGGCGATGTTCGACCCTGACGAGTTCGATCTGGTGCTGCTGGATATCCAATTGCCGGATATGACCGGGTTGGATGTGGCGAGAGAGCTGCGCGCCCGTTACGGTCAGCAAACGTTGCCGCCGCTGGTGGCGCTAACCGCCAACGTACTGAAAGACAAAAAAGACTATCTGGATGCGGGCATGGACGACGTGCTGAGCAAACCGCTGGCGGTTCCCGCGCTTACGGCGATCATCAAACAGTATTGGGATACTCCCGAAAATAGCGAGCCGGAGGCTACCGCCGATGGAACGGTCGATGCCTCCGCAGCTGAATCGATGCTGGACGTCGCCATGTTGCAGCAGTATCTGGATTTGGTTGGCCCCTCGCTGATTCACCAGAGCCTGGAGATGTTTGAGCAGATGATGCCGAGTTATCTGGCGGTGCTGGAGTCCAACATGACGGCGCGCGACCAGAAGGGCATTGCGGAGGAAGGTCACAAAATCAAAGGCGCGGCAGGTTCTGTCGGGTTACGGCATCTGCAGCAGGTGGCGCAACAGATTCAAACTACGACGTTGCCTGCATGGTGGGACAATGTGCATGAATGGATTGATGAGTTGAAACAAGATTGGCGTCATGATGTTGACGTGTTGAAAGCGTGGGTTGATCAGGCGGAAAAAAAATGACCCCGACCGAAGCCGGGGTGCGCGAATTATGCGCCAACACCAGGGAAACTGGTACACCTGCTATTGATTTCAGGTTTGTTAGCTCGCAAGTGCAGTAATACATTTCACGTAACTGACAACATAACAAAATGGCGTTGCTCGTTACGAGTATCCTTAAAATGTGTGATGTAGATTAGTGTTTGTCAATTAAAAAATCAATTAGTTGATGTAATGAAATGAGGACTTAATGATGAAAAAAGTCGGTGTCGTACTCTGCGGATGTGGTGTTTACGATGGTTCAGAAATCCACGAAGCGGTTTTGACTCTACTTGCAATAGACCGTGCTGGAGCCGAAGCAATCTGCTTTGCGCCGGACAAAGATCAGCGGCATGTCGTGAACCATGTTAGCGGCCAAGTGACTGACGAAAAGCGTAATGTCCTTGCGGAATCAGCCCGGATCGCACGTGGAAAAATCCAGCCTCTTTCCGCGGCTGACGCGGACCAGCTCGATGCGCTGATTGTTCCCGGAGGTTTCGGCGCGGCGAAAAATTTAAGCGATTTTGCGACCCGTGGAAGCGAGTGCCAGGTCGATGAAGAATTAAAAATACTCACTCAGGAAATTTATAAGAAAAGTAAACCAATTGGCTTTATTTGCATCTCCCCAGCCATGTTGCCGAGACTG
>NZ_LUTP01000032.1 GCF_002111585.1 Lonsdalea iberica | reverse complement strand
GCCTTGGCCGCACTCAGCAAGGGTTTACTGGAAGAAATATTGGAAGACGTCCGACCGTTGATTGGGCAAGGCCACGTTGCGGATTACATCCCTGCCCTTGCCGGCGTCGCGCCGGACCATCTGGGGATCGCGGTTTGCGGCGTTGATGGCTCATGCTATCAAGCGGGCGATGCCGACACGCGTTTCTCTATCCAGTCGATATCCAAGGTACTTTCCTTGTCTTTGGCGCTGACGCGTTATCAGGACAGCGAGATTTGGCGCCGCGTCGGCAAAGATCCGTCGGGACATCCCTTTAACTCACTGGTACAGCTGGAACTCGAACACGGCAAACCCCGCAACCCCTTTATCAATCCCGGCGCGCTTGTCGTCTGCGACATGCTCGAAACACGACTCGCCGCACCGCGTCATCGAATGCTGGAACTAGTGCGTTCGCTGACCGACCAGCCCGACATCGACTACGACCGAACGGTGGCGCAATCTGAATTCGAACATTCCGCTCGCAATGCCGCAATAGCCTGGCTGATGAAATCTTTCGGCAACTTCGACAACGACGTTCCCAAGGTACTTCAAACCTACTTTCACTACTGTTCACTGTCGATGAGCTGTGCGGAGCTCGCGCGCTGCTTCCTTTTTCTCGCCAGTCATGGACGTTCTCAAGACCATACGCCCGCGTTGTTATCTTCGCGTCAGACGCGTCAGGTGAATGCATTACTCATGACCAGCGGCATGTACGACGGCGCCGGGGAGTTTGCCTGGCGCGTAGGAATGCCCGCCAAGTCAGGCGTTGGCGGGGGAATTATCGCCATCGTGCCGGGAGAAATGAGCATTGCCGTATGGTCACCTGAGCTGGATGCGTCGGGGAACTCGCTTGCGGGCATTGCAGCGCTGGAGCGGCTGTCAGAACGGCTCGAATGGTCGATTTTCTAGCCTCTATTCTATAAAGGCCGGCGACGTCGTCTCCTAACGCCCTGGGCCGTTATGTAAACTCACCTTCAGGGAGTCTTAATGAAAACTCAGTCTTACGTTACCTATAACCGCGAAGATACCGCCAAATTGCTTAACTTTTCTGCACTGGTCGATGCGATTGCCCAGGCGGCGCAAGAGTATGCGACAGGCGGGATCCTCAGCCCTGAGCGACTGGTGGTTCCCATGTCGGAAAGTGCGGTCATGCTGAGCATGCCGGCCGTCAGCCATGACGTGGCTATCCACAAACTGGTGAACGTCGTCCCGGATAACAAAATTCGTCACATCCCCACCATCCACGGGTTAGTCACCGTATTCGACGCACAAACCGGCGTCCCGCTGTTCGTGCTCGACGGGCCGGAAGTCACCGGACGTCGCACCGCCGCCGTATCCATGCTCGGGATTCGTACTTTTATGCAGGCGGCCCCTGAAGAAATACTGCTCATCGGCACCGGCACGCAGGCGATTTATCATCTGCGCGCCATTGCCGAACTGTACCCAAACTGCAAGGTGTGGGTCCGAGGGTCTCGTCCCGGACGCGCTGAAGCCTTCTGCGAACAGCATGCGTCTCTACATCCCGCGCTTACCCCCTGCGCATCCGATGCCCTCCCGGCGAGCGCGAACGTCGTCATTACCCTCACGACTAGCACCTCGGCGTTTTATCATGCGGATGCGCGCCCGGAGGTCTTGGTCATCGGCGTCGGCGCCTTTAAGCCGAACATGGCGGAAATCGGTCCCCGAACGCTGGCGGGAAGCGACATCTACGTTGACGATCCCGAGGGCGCGAAACAAGAAGCCGGCGATCTGCTTCAGGCTGGCGTGGATTGGGCCTCCGTCCGCTCACTGATCAGCGCATTGCGTGATGCCCCGGCGACGAGACGGCCGATCGTGTACAAAACCGTGGGAACGGGCGCATGGGATCTGGCGGCGGGTCGCGTCGCCCGCGCCGCGCTGGGGATCTAAATCTGCCCCACCTATCCCTGCTACCGACAGGAGACTCGGCTGCTCATCAAGTTGCACAAATGAAAATACGTGCATACGCTTAGTGAAGCGTGAAATGCAGCGGCCGAGCTCATCGTTCTGATTTTAAGCCCATTTTCCTACTGACAACGCGGCGTCCCTACACCTGCCAGAGTTACCTTGTTATGTCCCCCTATCGTTAATGGAGGTCAAATGCCTGAATGTGCAGCTGAATGGGTGATCTTTACCGATTTGGATGGTTCGCTGCTGGACCATGACACTTACGACTGGCAACCGGCCAAACCGTGGCTTACACGCCTGCGGGCCGCACAGGTACCGGTCATTATTACCACCAGTAAAACGGCCGCCGAAGTGGCGGCGCTACAGCACGCCTTCGGCCTGAGCGACGCCCCGTTCATTGCTGAAAACGGCGCTTTGGTGACGCTTCCCGCGTCCTGGAAGAATCATCCTGATTTCCCTCACAAAATCTTTAGTGCTGACTACCCGAGTCTCTGTGAAATATTGCACCGTTTGCGGATAAAACACGCGTTTGATTTCAAAGGGTTTTCAGAGATGACGGACGCCGAGGTGGCCGATATTACCGGGCTGGCTATGAGCGATGCAGCGCTTGCACGGCGCCGGGAAGGTTCAGAACCATTGATATGGTTGGGCAATGACGTTGAACTGGAACGCTTTGCCGCTTGTCTCAAGCCCTATCAGCTCGCCTTAACGCAGGGCGGCCGCTTTTACCATGTGATGGGCGAAGCCGTCAGCAAAGGCCATGCGGTGGAGTGGCTAACGAAGCAGTACCAACAACGGGCGGGAACCGCTATCACCACACTGGGACTCGGCGATGGACCGAATGACCGCGCCCTGTTGGAGGCGACACAGCACGCCGTCATCATCAAGGGTGTCGTTAGCGACAAAGTGACGTTGTCACCTGAATATCCTGGCGAAATTTATCGCACGGCACTTACCGGGCCACGGGGATGGAGCGAAGGGCTCAGTCACTACCTCAGTCAAATCATAACTGAATAATCGAACGGTTTATTATTAAGGGAGAGTGAAGGCATGAGCGATTTTTATCAGGATGGCATCATTACCAACTTTCATAACCTGACCCAGCGCAGCGTAGAAGAGTTGGAATACGATCTTCAGGTATTTTCGGGTCAAAACAGTATGGGCCTGATTCTACCCTCTCTGTTTTCAGAACTTGAGGGCCCGGCCCTCAGCAACATTGTGGAGATGTTGGCGCAAGTGCCCTATCTGGGAGAAATCGTTATCGGACTCGACAGAGCCGATCGCGGTCAGTACCAGTTTGCTCATTCATTCTTCTCGCGCCTGCCTCAGCGCCATCGGATTTTATGGAACGACGGACCGCGCCTGACCAAGTTGAGTCAGGAACTCGCTGAAAAGGGGCTGGCGCCGATGGAGCCGGGTAAAGGCCGTAACGTTTGGTTTTGCGTGGGCTACATTCTCGCGTCCCGCCGCTCGTCCTGTATCGCACTGCATGATTGTGACATTGTCACGTATGACCGTAGTATGCTGGCTCGCCTGCTCTATCCCATCGCCAACCCTCACTTTCACTACGACTTCTGCAAGGGCTATTACGCCCGCGTTGCCGAAGGGAAGCTCAATGGCCGCGTTGGCCGCCTATTAGTGTTCCCCTTGCTCAAATCACTGCAAAACGTGTATGGCAATTCAGATTTTCTGGAATACATGCGCAGCTTCCGTTATCCGCTGTCCGGCGAGTTCGCGATGCGCAGCCACGTCTTGCGCAACCTGAGGATCCCGAGCGACTGGGGGCTGGAAATTGGCGTGCTGTCAGAAATTCATCGCGGCACGGCGACCAGCCGTATCTGCCAAGTGGATATCGCGGACAATTACGATCACAAACATCAGCCGATGTCGGAAAGCAATCCGAACGCCGGATTACAGCGTATGGCGATGGACATCACCAAAGCGCTTTACCGCAAACTGGCGATCCAGGGAGTGAATATCACCACCGACTCATTTCGTGTGCTACGCGCGACGTACTACCGTACTGCGCTGGATATGATCGATTCGTTCGAGCATGACGCCCGCATGAACGGTTTACATTTCGACCGTCATACGGAAGAGTCCGCGGTCGAGCTGTTTGCCGATGTCATCACGCAGTCGGGCCAGGTCTTTAGCGAAAGCCCGGGGGACAAACCGTTCGTTCCCAGTTGGAACCGCGTGCAATCGGCCTTTCCGGACATATTGGAACGCCTGTACGAAGCGGTGGAAGCCGACCGTCAGGAGATTTCGTCGGAAGAGTAAAACTTTAATTGCAGGATCTGGCGGCAGGTCGGACAATTTGGCCGCCGCCTACGCCGTCGAGGCCCGCTGCCGGGCAACCGACGCGGCCTGGCCTCGATGGACGTCCGCGACCCATTCGGTCGGCGCAGCATCGGGAGAACCGCTTCCAAACGGCGCTTTCGCCTCGTACTCCATCTAAAGCTGGATCCGCTAAGCCGCCGAAGCGCCCTAGATCTTTAGGGCTACCGGCAGGACTTAATTCTTGCCCCGCGCGTCTAAGACGACATGAACGCCGAAAAATCCGAATTCGCCCGTCTTTACTTTCTGTTTGCAGCCTTGAGTTGAAATATCCCCCTTATCGGCCATGATTGAGATGACCATCGCGCAGTAAAGAGGAACTGACATGATTATTTTTATTACTGGAGCCACCGCTGGATTCGGTGAAGCAATAACCCGACGTTTCATCAAGGAAGGCCACCGGGTTATCGCCTGCGGTCGCCGTCAAGAGCGTCTGGATGTATTGAAAGAGGAATTTGGCGACTCGCTGCATACGCTCCGCCTGGACGTGCGCCATCAACGGTCAATCGATCAGGCCATCACATCCTTGCCTGCCGCGTGGCGCAAGATCGACGTATTGGTCAATAACGCTGGGCTGGCACTCGGGTTGGAACCTGCGCAGCAGGCCTACGTCAACGACTGGGAAACCATGATTGATACTAACAATAAAGGCCTGGTATTCGTGACCCGCGCCCTGTTGCCGGACATGGTGAGCAAGAACGCAGGCCATATCATCAACATCGGCTCTACCGCCGGTAACTGGCCTTATGCCGGCGGCAACGTCTATGGCGCAACGAAAGCGTTCGTGCGTCAGTTCAGTCTGGGGCTGCGCGCGGACCTGTACGGTAGCCGGGTTCGCGTCACTAATCTGGAGCCGGGACTGGTGGGCGGCACGGAATTCTCCGGCATCCGCTTCAAAGGCAACGAAGACAAGGTTCAGCAAACCTATGACAAAACCAACCCGCTGATGCCGGAAGACGTCGCCGAGGCGGTATTCTGGGTAGCGACGTTGCCGCAGCACGTCAATATTAATACGATGGAAATGATGCCGGTCAGCCAGACCTATGCTGGGCTGAAGGTTTATCGCGACGAGTAACCGACGTTGTCATCGATGTCGGCATTAAAAAATTGGGAAGGCGATCGTTACGATCCCTTCCCTTTTTGACACAACAGCTATGTAACATCATTCACCTACGTCCTGACTACAGACCGACGCCTCCGGCCGGACATCGTTCATCCGTGGGCTTGTCCAGCGCCGACGTCACCTGAACTACCATCAACTTGGCCGGTGCTTTACCCACCGTCCCCGAGGTATGGCCGACTCTTTTGCCAAACATCCCGGTATTTTTGTCATAGCCGAAAGAGATATCTCCCGGCCCCATTTCCACCCGATTGCCATCCATCGTTTCGACGAACCAACGCCCCGATAGCGGGATAATCCACTGCGGCGCCGGGTTCTTATGCCAGGGACTCACCCAGCCTACCGGCATAATATTAAAGACATAACGCGACGTGGGCAGATCCTGTTGAGACACCCATTCAGGGTCGCCTTTAGCACTAAATTGTTCGAGCTTCAGCGTATTCAGCTTGCACTGCGCTTGGTGAGAAATACCTGCTTTGTCAACCCATACGCTCCAATAATGAATCGTATTGCCTTTACTCGGCGTCTGCGCCTGGCAAAGCCCCGCGCCTAGTAGCAAGGGCATAATAAGACCTCGGTGATACCTCCGACGTTTTAACATAGTTCCCCCTTCATGACGTAGAAGCTGCCATCCATCATCGTATAGAACTCGCGTGAAGTTTTTTCACAAAATTATCGCCATGCACGACTGTCGACTTATCATCCTCCTGCCAGCAAATCAGATAATAATCATCCGGCAATGACTCCCATTGAAACGGTAACCGTTCCCGCCATATTGCCGGTCATAAACTCGACGGTTACCTTGTCGCCTTCAGAATAGGTGTTTTTGATCACGAAAGATGAACCTGAGTAAGGGAATATTCCTTTACTGCTCATCACCCCTCCCAAACCCCAAAACTGGCAGCGAAGGTCGCCGTCGACAATACCAGTATAGTTTATAAGGGTATTAACGCGATCTCACCACGTGCGATTGACGTGAATGGCGGGTCGGTTATAGTTTCGTTGTCATAGATGACGTTATTGTTTGGGCATCACAGCGAGAATCGCGTTGGCACATACCGAATTCAGGGTGAATTATGAACACAAAGTTATCCCCATCAGCACTGCGTTTTGTCATTCCGCTGGCATTGTTGTTAGCCTCGGCGAGTTGGCACCCCGCTCAGGCGCAGACGGATCATATTATCGTGGATAACGGCAACAGCGCGTTATCCAAAGAAACGGCCCGCCAGAGCCAGGAACAGTGGAACGACACTCAGCGACTGCGTAAGAAAGTGAATCAGCGAGTCGAAAAAGAGTTCGATAAGACGGCAAACGCGATTGACGGCCGGGAACGATGCACGACCAGCGCCAACGTCAACGCCTATTGGGAACCTAATACCTCCCGCTGTCTTGACCGCCGTACCGGCCGCACTGTCATGCCGTAACTTTTCGTCTACGCTTGTAGAGAGTCCCGACCTCAGTCCCGGCACTCGCCGGGCAGTCGTTAGGTTTCTTTGAACAAAGGTGATGAAATGAAAAAAACGATAATGTTAAGTGCCGCGCTTTTCGTGATTGCCCCCCTGGCTGCACAGGCATCGTGTGAAAGTGTTCGTGATGCCATCTCACACAAAATTGTCCATAACGGCGTACCGGAATCTGGCTTCAAGCTGGATATTGTTCCTAACGATCAAGTAGGCCAGGCAGGCGGACAGGTTGTCGGTCATTGCGAAAACGATTCGCAAAAGATTGTCTATACCCGCTTTGCCGAGAGCGAATCCCCTGCGGAAAGCGCGCCTGCCCAGCAATAAACAGACTGTAATTCCACTGCGTCCCGCGAAATCAAACTCGTGGGACGCGTTTTTCGCTCTGTGGTCATCGCCCCACTGACGTCTCCCCGCTCACCCATACGTCTACCTGATGCGATCTGCCGTCATCCCGTAGCAGGATCAGCCCTTCACTCAAGCTCTGACCATCCACCGTGACGCGATCCTCGCCTTCGCCGCGTTTTACGGTAATCACGTATTGGCTGCCGCCTTCCTGATAGCGGATTTCCAACTGCGGCCAGTCGGCGGGGAGATGCGGCGCGACGGACAGGCTATCGCCATGACGGGTGATCCCCAACAGCGACTCGGTGATGAGCCGATAGGACCAGCCCGCAGAACCGGTATACCAGCTCCAGCCGCCGCGTCCGTTGTGGGGATTGACCGCATAGATGTCGGCGCAAATGACATATGGCTCCACCTTGTAGCGCTGTGCTGATGCGGGTTCCAGACTGTGATTGATCGGGTTGATCATCGACATGAGTTCCCAGGCCCGTTCGGTATTATTCATTTCCGCAAAGGCCATCACCGCCCAAATTGCCCCGTGCGTATACTGGCCGCCGTTTTCGCGGACCCCGGGCAGATAACCGCGAATATAGCCGGGGTTAGGGCCGTGACCGTCGAACGGAGGCATCAGCAGTTTGATGATTCCGGACGCATCGTCGATCAAATGTGCGTCCAGCGCCTTCATTGCCTTTTGTCGGTAGGCTTCATCACCTGCGCCGGACAAGACCGACCAACTCTGCGCAATAGCATCGATTTTGCACTCTTCCGCGGTATGTGAACCCAACATCTCGCCGTTATCGAAATAGCCGCGACGATACCAGTCGCCGTCCCAGGCGTGGGTATTCAGATTTTCTTTCAACGTCGCGGCGTTATCCCGATAAAAATCGGCCTTTTGCGCCAGGCCGCGCGTTTCGGCCAGCGTTGCGTAGCGCTGCAATACGGTATACAGGAAGAAGCCAAGCCAAACACTCTCGCCCCGGCCTTGCAGCCCCACCAGATTCATCCCGTCGTTCCAGTCGCCGCAGCCCATCAACGGCAAACCGTGCTGCCCCATGCGCAGACCATTTGCGATCGCCCGCTCGCCATGCTGCCACAGCGTTTCTACCGTAGTACTGATGCCCGGCTGCTCGTAGCTCGACTCTTCGCCGGGATTGAGTAAACGCCCTTCAAGATAAGGCACCGGCTGGTCCAGCACGGCGATATCGCCGGTTACCTCCACGTAGTGGCAGATCGCCAGCGGCAGCCAGAGATAGTCATCCGAGCAGCGCGTGCGTACGCCATTACCCAGCGGCGGATGCCACCAGTGTTGGACATCCCCTTCGATAAACTGACGTGAGGCGCAAAGGAGGATCTGCTCGCGCATCCGCTCCGGCGCGATATGTGTCAGCGCCAGCGAATCTTGCAACTGGTCACGGAAACCAAAGGCCCCGCCGGATTGATAGTACCCGCTGCGGGCGTTGATACGGCAGGCCAGCGTCTGATAGAGCAGCCAGCCGTTCGCCAGCAAGTTGGTGGCCGGGTCCGGCGTGGTGATCTGCATTTTTCCCACAATGCCGCGCCAATAGTGCTGCACGCGTTCCAACTCGCCGCGTGCGCTGGTTTCGCCAAGATAGTGCTGCATTAGTGCCTCCGCCTGCGCCGTGTCTTGTCCGACGCCCAGCGCAAAAATCAGCGTATGCTGGTCGCCGTCGATTAACGCGAGGGCCGACTGCACTGCACCGCACGGGTCTAATCCCGCGCCGCTTCTGTCGGAGAGACGACGCAGCTTCAGCGCCGCAGGCGCCGCACGGGAACCGTTTCGGCCCAAAAACTCGCGCCGGTCGCCGCAAATGGAACAATGTGCGCCGGTCACGGCAAAGAATGCGGTTCGCTCTGAACCGTTGCCGGTGTAGTAGTTCCTGGCCAATATCGAGCATCCCCGCTCAACCGGGGTTCCCTGCGTCACAATATGCATTGCGGACTTGGACCGCAGATCGCCAAGCACCCATTCGGCATATCCCGTGGCGGACAGTTTACGCGGCCGCCCGGATTTATTGGTCAGCGTCAGAATAAACAATTTTACCGGCGCGTCTTCGGCGACAAACACGGTCAGTTCGCTGTCAATGCCCGATTCGCGATGTTCAAACACGCTGTAACCGAATCCATGTCGCGTCAGGTAAGCGCCACGCCCCCTGACCGGCAGCGCCATCGGCGACCATACCTGACCGCTCTCTTCATCGCGTAAATAGAAAGCTTCGCCGGAGGCGTCGCTGACCGGGTCGTTCTCCCACGGAGTCAGACGATATTCATGAGCGTTTTCGTACCAGGTATATGCCTGTCCGCTCTCGGAGACCACGGTGCCGAACTCCCGGTTGGCGATCACATTGGACCACGGCGCCGGCGTGTTTTCCCCTTCGTTCAGGACGATATGGTACTCGCGTCCATCCTCAGAAAAGCCGCCTAGGCCGTTGAAAAACTGTAGCTGACTGACGTCTGGGGTGAACGGCGTATGACGGTCCGGCAGCGCGGGGCTGAGAGGAATGAGCGGTTTTTGCAGCAACAGGGTGTTTTGCATCCGCTGATTCAGTTGCTCGATCACGCTCTCGCCGCGATCGTCCAGAACAAGGGAGGCCGCGCTCATCAATAACGTGCGATCTTCGTTGGACATGTGAATATCGCCGCGTACGAAGATACCGCCGGGTTTGTCGAGCTGGCTGGATGCATCGCCCGCGGAAATCAGGCCCAAAATCTGGTTTTGCAGATCCTGCTGATAGCCGCCGAGGTCGGCATTGATAATGACCAGGTCGACCGGCAGACCTTTCAGGCGCCAGTAGCTGTGAGCCTGAACCAGCGTCGCGACTAACCCGATATTGACGCTGCTGCTGACGGACAACAGCACAATCGGTAAATCGCCCGAAATTGCGTTCCCCCACAGGCCCGACTGCCCACGCCGGTTCGCCATGATGGTTTGCGCGTCAGCCCGCAACTCCTGCGTCGGAAATAGCACGCCGCCCGCCAAGCGGTTAAACAAACTGGCATCATCTTCGTTGGCATTCAGCTGGCGCAGGACAATTTGACTGTGGGAGCGCGCCAGCTCGAACACGCGATCCGCGATATTGCGGTCACGGTATTTTTCCAGTAGCGCAATGGTTGGGTCACGCGCCTCGGTGATGCCGTATACCAGATCGACGACGACGGGAATGCCCGGCTCCAGTTGGATCCGCTGGCGGATCGCCATGACCGGGTCAAGCACCCCGCCCGCGCTATTAGCAAGCGCACCGTCACGTTCCAAGGCCAATGGCGTCGCGCTATTTCGACCCCGGCCAATGAAGGCGGCGCGGTCAGTTTCAAAGGAGGTCGAGCCGCTGTTATGGCCATGCACGACCATCGTATGGAATAACCACGGGCACGCTTCTTCCGGCTCTCGCGGGCGGCGGTGACAGAGAATCGCGTCCTGTTCCGGCATCAGTTCCGTCTGTACGAACAGATTGCTAAAGGCCGGGTGCGCGAGATCGTTAGCCGCAGGCGCCAGCACCACTTCGGCATAGGAGGTAATCTCAATGCTGCGAGGCTGGCGGCCGCGATGAACCAGCGTCATACGGCGCAGCTCGATATCGTCTTCCGGCGACACCACCACATGAGTATGTACGGTGAGCGAGCCGTTGACGCGGATGAACTCGGCGCCCGCGTCCGTGAACACGATGCGATGCTGGCCTTCCTCTCCGGCCACAGGCTGCCAGGTATTGCTCCACACTTCCCCGCTCGCCGTATCTTTCAGGTAGCAGAATGAACCCCGGTTATCGCAGGTACTGTCCTGACGCCAACGCGTCAGCGCCAAATCACGCCAGCGGCTGTAACCGCCGCCGCCTTGCGTCAGCATCAGATGGTAATCGGCGTTGGACAGCAGCTGAACTTCCGGGATCGGGCTGTCGACATCGCTGAATTCTCGAATATCGTACTTCGCGGGTTTCAGTACCCCTTCATGCGTCTCGAAGTGTCGACGTGGTCGATACAGCTCTACCACCTCAGACATGCGCTCTTGCAACAGTAGGCGCGCTGACTGGAACATCGGGTTGCTGGCGAAGCGCTCGACCATGGGCGCATCGAGCAGCACGTGGGACAGCGCCAGCAACCCCATCCCCTGATGATGTGCCATATATGATCGAATGATGGCATAGAACTGACCTTGCGCCAGACGCGACGTCGTATAGTCCAGCGCCTCATAAAATCCGTAATTCCCTCGGGCGCCGTTATTCTCCAGCGTCGTCAGGTTTTCGCACGCTTTGGCAGGATTGATCATCAACGCCAGTAATGTGGCATAAGGCGCGACCACCGTATCGTCGCCAAGACCGCGCCGCAGCCCCAGACCGGGTACGCCGAACGCGTGATATTGGTAATTACGGCTGGCGTCAAAGGCGTAGTAACTCGACTCGGAAATGCCCCACGGCACACCGCGAATTTTACCCCACGCAATCTGGCGGTTCACGGCGGACTGGCTCATCAGCTCCAGCAACGTTCCGGGGTAGTCCGGCATGACCAACTGCGGCATCAGATATTCAAACATCGAACCGCTCCACGACATCAGCGCCGGCTCGTTATCAATTACCGTAAACAGCCGCCCCAGCGCATACCAGCTTTTGGTCGGCAACTGATTGGCGGACACGGCAACGAAGTTCGTCAACCGGACCTCCGACGGCAACAGGTCATAACTACTGCTGTCCATGACATTGGCGTCGCAGTTGTAACCCACGCTGAGCAGATGCGTCACCGGGTTATAAAGGAACCGGAAATCCATCGTGGCGTGGTCGCTCAGGCGTTGTTCCAACTCGGACAAAATCGACAACCGCTGCCGCGCCAGTTCGATGGCGGAGGACATAGAGAGGGAGTGCGCCGTTGCGACCGACGGCGTGTACTGAGCTAACCAGACCAGCGAAGGTAGCGTGGTGACGGCGCGGTCCTCTTCCGTCATCCAGCCCAACAACTGCGACCATTCCTGACTTATCCCGCTAATCTGGGCGTCCAGACTCTCGGCCCACTGGCGGATCACATGACTCTCCGCCGCGGCCAGCTCAGCCAACGCATGACTCAAGCCCAGCATCGCCTGTAGCTCGGCGTCGAAGCGAAACAGCGGCGCATCATGCGCCGAGGCCCATTTTTTGCGGAGCTGATTCAGCACGCCGGGCGCGCGCGTCCAAACGCGTTCGAGCAGCGACAGCGTGTCATCCAGCCCCGCCAGAATCCGGCTCACATCCATGACCGGCTGCGTACGCATGGAGACCAGCCCTGAACGGAGCGTCAGCAGATGCCCCGCCAGATTGCCGCTGTCGACGCTGGAGATATAGCGTGGGGCGAGCGGTGTGAGGGTGTCGGTGCTGTACCAGTTGTACAGATGTCCGCGGAAATGCGCCATTTTGTCGAGCGTATCCAGCGTCAGCGATGTCCGGGTCACCACGCTAGCCTGACTGACATAGCCGAAGTCCCATGCCGTCAGATTCGCCAACAGCGAAAGGCCGATATTGGTTGGCGAAGTACGCCGCGCAATAATCGGTCCCGGCTCCTCTTGAAAGTTATCCGGCGGCAGCCAATTTTCTTCTGCGGTGACGAACGTTTCAAAAAACAACCAAATCTCACGACTATGTTCGCGCAGCCGACGACGCTGCTCGTCCGTCAACCCTGATTTCTTCCTCTGCGGCTCCCGGCTTAACCAGCACAGCAAACGCGGCGCCAGTAGCCACAGCGCGCCCAGCGGAACCGAAACCACCTGTAACAGCGGATTAAAGTAGGCCGTCAGCGCCATCAGGAACACCGCCGCGATCGGATTAGCCCACATCACCAGATAATATTGTTGAGGGGCATTGACCCGGCGCAGCAGATGATGACCGAGTCCCGCATCCAGACTCACCCAGTTTTGCAGGTGGCGCTGGCTGATCGCCAGACGCCACAGCGTCACTCCGATAGCCTGCAGGGTATTCACGCTTTCATACGGAAGCGTCGACAGGTTCATTCCGACGCGCATCAACCGCTGCAACGCGGTGTTGAAAACGGTGCGTAAATGCTGCGAGAACGTGCGGCGCCGGTTTTTTCTGATCAGTTGATAAATGAGCGTCAGTACGGTGGGCAATAGCAAAACCAGGGCGACGGCCGTTAGCCAATGCTCCGGATTGGGCGCCCAGGTTAATGCGCAAAACAGCACGATCAACAGACTCGGGGAATATAAACTCCGCCTGAGGTTATCTAGCAGCTTCCAGCGGGACAGCCCGCTCAGCGGATTGGCAACCCGCCGACGATCTTCCCGCCGAACATAAAAGCCCAACCAGTTCAACAGCTGCCAGTCCCCGCGGATCCAACGGGTGCGCCGCGCCATATCAGCCAGATAACAGGTGGGATATTGTTCATACAGCAGAACATCGCTCAACAGCCCGGAACGGGCATAGCACCCTTCGAGTAAATCGTGGCTCAGTACCAGATTTTCCGGACAGGTGCCTTCGTTAGCACGGGTAAACGTATCGACGTCGTAGATCCCCTTGCCGACGAAAGACCCTTCACTGAATAGGTCCTGATAAATATCTGACGCCATAAATGAATAGGGATCGTTGCCGGGAATGGCGCTGGACAACGCCGCATACCGGCTCTGTCCGTAACGGGGGATTTCCTCCGCCAGACGCGGCTGCAAAATACCGTATCCAGCAACCACGCGCCCTTTGTCCACATCGTAAACAGGCTGGTTAAGCGGATGCGCCATTGCGCCGACCATCTTGTGCGCGGCGTCGCGCGGCAACACGGTATCGCTATCCAGCGTGATGACATATTTGATGTCGTCCAGCGTCTGACTCTGGTTGCCGACGACAGTGTCGAATTCATGACTTTGCTGGCGCAGCCAGCGGTTCACCGCCTGAAGCTTGCCGCGCTTACGCTCGTAACCCATCCAGACGCCCTGCTTCTCATTCCACTGCGGATTGCGGTGCAGCAGAAAAAACAAGGCATCCACCGGGTTCGCATAACGCTGGTTCAAGCGGTGAATGTGCTGGCTGGCATAAGCCAGCAGCTCGTCGTGCCACGGCTCCGTCTGGGTGGCGGAGTCCGGAAAATCCGTCAGCAGCGCGAAATAGAGGTTCGGAGAGACATTGCTGAGATAGCAGACTTCCAGGCTATTGATCAGCTTATCGACACTGGTCCGACTGCTAAGCAGGCACGGGATCACAATCAGCGTCCGTGAGTCCGAGGGGATGCCCGTGGAAAAGTCGAGTCTCGGCAGCGGGCTTGGCGTGCGCGTTTGCATGGTGGCGTCGCCCAGCAGATCCAGCACCAGTTGGCTAAAGACGATGACCGCGGGGATTGCCATCAGCCACAGCGTCCATCCCATGCCGGCTTCGTGCGTTCTCAATAGCAGATCGGCGCTCAGTGCTGTGGTCAACAGGCTTAGGCTGCCTAGCCACGACAGCAGCGGTTCCTGATTGAACCAATGCCGCAACCGCGTGAACGGCGGATAATGCACCTGAAGTTGCTGTTCCAGCGCGGCGCGGCCTTTGTCCACCAGGTAGTAACCGACGTGGCGCTTACGCCCTCCTTCCGGTGCCGCTTTCGCCATCGTCAAAACGGCGTCCGCCACCTCGATTTCGCTATAGGGACACTGCCTGGACAGAATTTCGATGGTATGACGATAGTGGTCTCGGGTATCAAAATGCATGGCGGCGTAAATGCCGGCGGGATCCTGCAATAATCTCTGTTCGACCAGACTCATCGACTCCGCAAAATCGGGCCAGTTGGTCTCGCTGAGCTGGCGCAGGCTGGCGATGCTGTTGCTGACCGAGAGCTGATTGATGGCCTGCTGCTGATTAAAGCGATGGATCATGGCGTCAGTGGTCAACCCTTCCTCGGCCAAGCGTTGCTCCACCCAGGTCAACGGCAGCGCCAACATGTTGCCGTGGCCGCGCAGACGACGAACCATTTCAGCCACAAATGAGTTGGATCGCGGCGGGTTCGACCGCGCCATGTCCGCAATCACAATAATCAGGTTGGACGGGTCGATTTCGGCGCCTTCCAGGAACTTGTCGACCCAGGCATCGGCAAGATTGCGCTCCTGCTGCGCGGTAGCCACTTTCACGCTGACGCGTCTGAGGTTGTCGATAATGGCGAGCCGCAGCATGGCGGGCAAAGCCCACAGTTCGCTGAGCGTTAGCGGCGTAATCTCCTGATAAGCGGCGATATAGCGCATTAACGTCTTAGCATCGAAGCGGCCGTCGCCATGGGCGATAGCTTCGGTCGCGATGTCATAAATGCGCGGACCGTTAAACGGCGCGCCCAGCTGCGGCAACCCTTTGCCGAAGTTTTTCGGCAAATGCTGAAAAACCGCACGAATGTGTTCTTCAATCAGATAGAAATTATCCAGCAGCCATTCCCCTGCCGGCGTAATCGCTGATTTGTCGCTGGTGTTAATCACATCACAACTGTGTGTCAGTACAGCCTCATGCTCCGCCAGGTTCTTCAGCAGATAATACGGCGCATTTTCCTGCGTCAGCTTGTGGGAACGAGCCAGTTTTCGGCCGTAGCGCTCCATTTGGTCGGCCGAGAACAGTTCAGCTTTAATGGTGGTATCAGGATGTTCGCCAGGCTTCAGCGCCGGCCCTTTTAGGGGGAAAACAGGGCGGGGTTCAGGCTTAAACCAAGCAAGGAAATTTTTATTCACGCAGATACTCCTGAGCACGGACGCCAAAGGGCAGCCAATCACGCTGCAGGAAAGTGTTCGCACTGGATGATGGGAATCAGTGAATGGTGAAAACCGTCACGTTACGAAGTCACGGCAGGCTACGTGTTAAAAGTAGCAAAGTCTGATACAAACGCTTAACTTTCGACCGGCGGAGCCAAAAAACCCGGCGTAGAGCGCCGGGTCTATGAAAGCGGGGAAAGATGCACCAGCGAGAAACGTTGTCCGCAACGCTTATTGGTCGAGCGCGGATAAATCGACGTAGGAAGATAGCTCGCGCTGTTCCGGACGCGGCAGATAAGGCAGCTCGCCCAGCTGCGGTGCCGGGATTTTTCTGCGCAGCGCGTTGATGACTTCGGCGTAATTCGCCAGACCGGGATTGATCCGGTTAGCGACCCAACCAACCAGCGGCAGTCCGTCGTTAAGGATCGCCTGAGACGTCAATAGCGCATGGTTGATGCACCCCAGTTGAATGCCAACCACCATGACGACCGGCAACTGCTCCTGGATCACCCAGTCTGAGTAAGTACGCATGTCATTCATGAGCGTACGCCACCCGCCGCTACCCTCAACCACTACAGCATCCGCCATCGCGGAGATCTGCTGGAGACCTTCCGTCATGGCGCAATAGTCGATGGTCAGCTCGCTGGCGCTAATTTCATCCTCAGGCAGCGCCACCGGATTGATTTGCTGATAAGGGAGAGTGAGGCTGGAGGCCTCTTGCAGGATCATGGCATCTTTGTTACGCAGCCCTTCCGGCGTTTCGATACACCCTTTGCCGATAGGCTTATAGCCCACAACCGTTTTGCCAGACTTCGCCAGCGCCTGTAATAACGCTTTTGATACCACCGTTTTACCAATGGCCGTATCCGTGCCTGTAATAAAAATACGTTTTAACATGAAGATACCACTCCGGAAGGAACCACCAGGGAAATAGATAAAAATGTAAAATTCAATGTCGAAGTCAAAAGTCTAGGCGATAGCCGGAGCAGCCAGCTTGCGTTAGCTCAATATTTTGTTTTGCAGGGGAGCGAACTCGCGAATAAATGAGGGTTTTACGATCAGCCTTGCAACAATTTTACCAACAGAGAGCCGTTGTACAGGGCATCTTTCACTAAGGCGGCGGCGGGCATGGTGCCCTGGTTATAAAATTCGGTGGCGGTCACCTGCAAATTATGACTGTACGCGGGCAAAGATTGCTGACGAACGCACGCCAGAATCGCCGGATGCAGAATGTCCGCGGCGCGGTTCAGCGGCGAGCCCACCAAGATTTTATCCGGATTAAACAGGTTGACCATAATCGCCACCATCCGTCCGACATTATGACCGACATCCACGATAATATCGTTGGCGAGCGGATCGTCACTAAGCGCAGCATCGCACAGAGATGCCGCCGTTAGCGGGACGCCATGCAACGCCGAACTCATGGATTGGGACAACCGCTGCTGGGCCAACGCCAAAATGCTCTCGGTGCTGGCGACCGTCTCCAGGCAACCATGATTGCCGCAATAGCAGCGTTTGCCGTAAGGATCGACCTGGGTATGACCAATCTCAACCAGATTGCGGCTCCCTGCGTGCAAGACCTTCCCATGAGTAATGACACCAGCACCCACGTTGTGATCGATAACAATTTGAATCACATTCTGATAACCGCGCGATGCGCCAAACAGCGCTTCCGCCATCGTCCAGGCGCAAATGTCGTGCTGCAGGTAAACAGGCACGCCGATGCGCTCAGACAATGCGGGGCCGATCGCCATTTCATGGACATCAAAAAACGGCATGCGGTGAATCGTGCCGGTGATCGCATCGACGATCCCCGGCGAGGTAATTGCGATCGCCGTCAGTCTTTCAAGCTGACGTTGATGGCGGCTAAAGAACGCGTCAACCTCTTGCAGAATGCGAGACAGCAGCGGAGTAGGATGTTCGGCGGGCATCGGCAGCGTCTCTTCCGTGACCAACGCGTTGCTAAGATCCCGCAGGGCCAGCGTCATGGTATTGCGGCTGATTCGCACCGCCAGATAGTGCCACCCCTCCGTTTCCAGCACCAAACCAATGGCGGGTCGCCCCCGGCTACCGACATCGGGAAACTCGGTTTCATGGACCAGATGCGCTTCCATCAGCTCGCGGACGATTTTAGTGATGCTGGCTGGCGCCAGTTGGGCTTTTTTGGAGAGTTCGATGCGAGAGACGGGACCGAGTTTGTCGATCAGGCGATAGACGGCCCCTGCATTCATTTGCTTAATTTGGTCGATGTGGCCGGGCTGACCGCTGGCAATCACGCTGAAGCGACTCCTGATTTATCATGCGATGTTGTTATTTTTTACACTGCAAAATAAAAAACTGCGGCCATGGTGTCGCTTTTCATAAAAGCCGTCAACTATTTGATTCGTTATGTGATTTACCGCACATATTTGAGCCGGAGTGATTCAACATCAGCGAAATCAGCGTCTGTGCGGCGGTGCTGATCGGCCGTCGCTGATGCGTGACCAGCCACATTTCGCTAATGGCGTCTTTCTCCTGTAACGACAAATATTTAACCCCATCAACCTTGATGCGTCTGAATGAGGCCGGCAACAGTGAGACCCCAAGTCCGGACGACACCAAACCGACGATGGTCATCGCCTCTCCCACTTCCTGCGTGATGTAGGGTTTCACGCCATAGTTCTTGAGCAAGGTCATGACTTCGTCATACATCGCCGTTCCCACTTCACGGGCAAAAAACACGAAGGGTTCCTGCGCGAGCTGGCGAACGCTGATGCGCCCCTCCGGGGCCATCGCCAGCGGATGCTCCTGATGAACGACGGCCACGAGGGGTTCATGCAGCAATACCTGATGACGCAGTGTGTCGGGCAGAGGGTTGTTACGCATGACGCCAATATCCAGTTTGCCGCTTAGCAGCGGTTCAATCTGCTGTTTAGTGTTGATTTCCACCATCTGGATATGAACTTCTGGGAACGATTGGCGGAATTGCAGCAGGCTGCGGGAGACAGACTTAACGAACGGCGCTGACGAGGTGAAACCAATATTCAACTCGCCCACTTCTCCGCGCTGAATGCGTGCGGCGCGATCGGCGGCCTGATTTAGCTGATTGATAATGGCCCAGGCTTCTTTCAGAAATTGCGCTCCGGCGGGGGTCAGCCGGACCGTCCGATTATTGCGGTCCAGCAGCCGGGCACCGACCTGCTCTTCCAAAATCTGAATTTGCTGGCTCAGCGGCGGTTGCGAAATACGCAGTTTTTCGGCGGCGCGCCCGAAATGCAGTTCTTCCGCAACGGCGATGAAATAACGAAGGTGACGCAGCTCTATATTCATATTTTAAAACTATCATTCATGATGATTAATATATTATACAAAAGAATCTAGCAGTTCTATGATCGTCGCTCCGTTTTCAATATTGCCCTCTTATCCAGATAAGGATCGATTGTGAGTACCCCGCTGTCTTCACAAGGAATAGCGTCCACCGTCACTGATGACGCAGACCCTCTTCCTAAAAGCACCCCTTCGATTTACAAAACACCTTATATTAAACGCGGCACCCCGGCCTTTATGCGGGTCACTTTGGCGCTGTTCTCCGCCGGTCTCGCCACCTTCGCTCTGTTGTACTGTGTTCAGCCCATCCTCCCTATCCTTTCTCAAGATTTCGGTATTTCGCCCGCGACCAGTAGCCTCTCGCTGTCCGTCTCGACCGTGACCTTGGCCGTTGGACTGCTCTTTACCGGTCCCATCTCTGATAGCGTCGGACGCAAGAATGTCATGGTGGTCTCTCTGTTGCTGGCCGCCGCCTGTACGCTGGTCTGTAGCTTCATGACCACCTGGCAAAGCGTGCTGGTCATGCGGGCGCTGCTGGGACTGTCGCTAAGCGGGGTCGCCGCCGTCGCCATGAGTTATTTAAGCGAAGAAATTCATCCCAGCGTCATCGCGTTTTCGATGGGGCTGTATATCAGTGGCAACTCAATAGGCGGCATGAGTGGGCGTTTGATTACCGGGGTACTGACGGATTTCTTCCCTTGGCGCGTCGCGATTTTCGTTCTGGGGATTGTGGCCCTGTTTGCCGCGTTGGCGTTCTGGCGCATGCTGCCTGAATCGCGCCATTTTCGCGCAGGTTCGCTGAAGCCGAAAACGCTCTGGATCAATGTGCGCCTGCACTGGCGTGACGCGGGATTGCCGCTCTTGTTTGTCGAAGGGTTTCTGCTCATGGGCTCCTTCGTCACCCTGTTCAACTACATTGGATACCGTCTGCTGGGCGCGCCTTATTATATGAATCAGGCGGTCGTCGCCCTGTTGTCCGTCGTCTATCTGACGGGGAGCTACAGCTCGCCGCGCGCGGGCGCCATGACGGCAAAATACGGCCGCGGCCGGGTCTTGGCAGGCTCAGTCTTGCTGATGTTGACCGGATTGATATTGACGCTGTTCTCGCCGCTGGTCCTCGTATTCGCAGGCATGATGCTGTTTGCCGCAGGATTTTTCGCCTCGCATTCAGTCGCAAGCAGTTGGATCGGCCAGCGCGCGCATCGAGCGAAAGGTCAGGCGTCGTCAATGTATCTTTTCTTCTACTATCTCGGCTCTAGCCTGGCTGGCACCACCGGCGGTTTCTTCTGGTATCAGTTCGGCTGGCCAGGCGTCGTAGGATTCCTGGCCGCACTGTTGCTGCTGGCGTTCTATATCAGCTTCCGCTTAAAAGCGCTGCAACGTTAATCCCATCGCCCTTTTTCCCTGGTAGGCTAACGGCATAAACACGGTTGTCTCATCAGGGGAATTGGGTTATAACTAGCAGCATGTTGTAACTAAAAGGGATGTCATGGCCGCCTACGACTTGATCGAACGGATGAATCAGCACTTTATCGAGCTGGAGAAAGAACTCCGGGAAATGCAGCAGCAGTTTTCACAGCTTAAGCTCGCCGCCGCCCGCGTATTCACGCTCCCTGAGATCGAAAAAGGCCATGAGCACGACCCGATCACACAGATTGCGGTGACGCCGTCGGAGAGCGAAGCCGCTCGCGAGCTGGCGTTGCAACATTTTCAGCGGCTGTTTATCCATCATTATGCGGAAAACATCAGCAGCAAAGCCGCCATTCGCCTGCCCGGCGCGCTTTGCTTCTCCGTGAATGACACAGAGTTTCTCGAGGCTGAGCAGCGTATTGAACACATCAACACGCTGAAGAAGACGCTGGAATACATCATCACCGTCGAGTCAGGACTTGCGCCTGAACAACGATTTGACTTCGTGCATACGCATCTCCGCGGGCTGATCACGCTGAGCGCCTATCGCACTATCCCGATGATCGTCAATCCAGCATCCGTCCGTTTTGGCTGGGCTAACAAAAACATCATCAAGAGGGTGACGCGCGACGACGTGCTGAAACAGCTGGAGAAAAGCCAGCAGTCAGGCCGCACAGTTGCGCCTTATAGTCAGGAACAATGGGCCTCGCTGCTGGAGCAGGAGATATCTGATGTCAAACGCCTGCCGGAGCAGGCGTTACTGAAGATCAAAAGGCCGGTGAAAGTTCAGCCGATTGCGCGAGCCTGGTATCAGGAGCAGCAAAAACAGGTGCAGTACCCCTGCCCTTCACCGCTCATCGTCCTGTGTCGTCAGAGCGACGGCGCATCAGCGCCCATTCTGGGAGAGCTGAAGGATTATGATGCCGACAGCATTAAACACAAGCACAAACCTAAAGCCCATCCGTTGCGGCTGCTGATCCCGCGACTTCACCTGTACACCGACGAAAACGCTTAGCGCTTCAGGCTTCCTACCATGTCCTCCGGGCGAACCCACTCATCGAACTGCTCGGATGTCAGATAGCCCAGTTTCAGGGCCGAGGCTTTCAGCGTCAGCCCTTCCTTATGCGCTTTCTTCGCGATTTCCGCAGATTTATCGTAGCCAATATGCGGATTCAAGGCGGTCACCAGCATCAGCGAATCATTGAGCAACTGTTCGATACGCGGGCGATTGGGTTCGATACCGACGGCGCAATGCTCATTGAAGCTCTTGATACCGTCCGCCAGCAACCGCACAGACTGCAAGAAGTTATGGATAATCATGGGCCGATACACGTTCAGCTCGAAGTTGCCGGAAGCGCCGCCGATGTTTACCGCGACATCGTTGCCCAGCACCTGACAGCACAGCATCGTCATCGCTTCGCACTGTGTCGGATTCACCTTGCCCGGCATGATGGAACTGCCCGGTTCGTTCTCAGGAATGCTTAATTCGCCGATGCCGCAGCGCGGTCCGGAGGCCAGCCAGCGAACATCGTTGGCGATCTTCATTAATGACGCCGCTAATCCCTTCAGCGCGCCGTGTCCCTGCACTAGCGCGTCGCAGGTGCCCAGCGCTTCAAACTTGCTGGGCGCAGTCACGAACGGCAGGCCGGTCAGAGACGCCAATTCCGCCGCAACCCGCACCGCATATTCCGGATGCGTGTTCAGCCCGGTCCCAACGGCGGTGCCCCCCAAAGCCAGCTCGGACAGATGTGGGATAGTATGTTCGATGTGTCGCTGACTGTGCTCCAACATGACCAACCAACCGGAGATCTCCTGCCCCAGCGTCAACGGCGTAGCGTCCTGCAGATGGGTACGGCCGATCTTGACGACGTCATGGTATTGCACCGCTTTGGTCGAAAGCGTTTGCTGCAGCGTTTTCAATTCGGGGAGAAGATGCTCGATCACGGCGGTCACGGCGGCGACATGCATCGCCGTCGGGAAAACATCGTTGGAACTCTGGCTCTTATTCACATCGTCATTGGGGTGAACCAGGCGTTCATTGCCGCGTCCTCCCCCCAGCAGCTCGCTGGCGCGGTTCGCGAGCACTTCATTTATGTTCATATTGCTCTGGGTTCCGGAACCGGTCTGCCAGATCGCCAGCGGGAACTCGTGCGGATGTTGCCCCGCGAGTACCTCATCCGCCGCCTTGATGATCGCGTCGCCGCGGTCTTGTGGCAATAATCCCAGATCGAGATTCACTTTCGCCGCCGCACGCTTGGTCTGCGCGAGCGCATGGATCAGCGCACGGGGCATTTTCTCTTCTGAAATACGAAAATGTTCCAGTGAACGCTGGGTCTGCGCTCCCCACAGCCTGTCGGCGGGTACATCAACCGGTCCCATAGAGTCTTTCTCAACACGAATATCGGACATGACCTATCTCCTTAGAAGATGCGTTTATTTTCGGATAATTGAGGTACTTGTCGTTATGGTATCGTCACGAATAAAGCATTACCATGATGGGAATCGAGGTTCTGGATCATCACCCGTCCCCTGTGTCTTTAACCCTTAGTTCACAACGTGAAATCACCAATAACACTAGGATCCCGTTATGCAGAAAATGCTTAACCGTGTTCAGCATTATGCCTGGGGCAGCCCAAGCGCATTGACCGAGCTGTACGGCATGGAAAATCCCGACAATCGTCCGATGGCGGAACTGTGGATGGGGGCTCACCCCAGCAGCAGCTCCCTGTTAGTTGACAATCAGGGGCAGCAGGTCAGCCTGCGGGATATCATCACCGCCGACCCGGAGCGTTATCTGGGCCAGCGCATTGCACAGCGTTTTGGCGAGTTGCCGTTCCTGTTTAAAGTGTTATGCGCCGATCAGCCGTTGTCCATTCAGGTTCATCCCAGCAAAAGCGCCGCCGAGGAAGGTTTCGCCCGTGAAAATGCGGCGGACATTCCCGTCACCGCGGCGGAACGTAACTATAAAGACGCCAATCACAAGCCGGAACTGGTCTTTGCACTCACGCCGTTCAGCGCCATCAACGGATTCCGTAAACTTGAAGAAATCGCCGAGCTGTTGCAGCCGCTGGCGGGTGCGCATCCGTCCATCGCCGCCTTTTTGCAACAGCCTGACCGCCAGAGCCTGTCGATGCTGTTCGCCAACCTGCTCGAAATGAGCGGAGAGCAGAAAGACACCGCTATCGCGACCCTCAAAGCCGCGCTTAACAGCCGCGACGGCGAGCCTTGGGCGACCATCCGCAACATCACCCGCTTCTATCCGGACGATAACGGGCTGTTCTCGCCTCTTCTGATGAACGTCGTCACGTTACAGCCGGGAGAAGCCATGTTTTTGACGGCGGAAACGCCTCACGCCTATCTGAATGGCGTCGCGCTGGAAGTCATGGCCAATTCAGACAACGTTCTGCGCGCCGGTCTGACGCCGAAATACATCGATATTCCCGAACTGTTGTCTAACGTGCAGTTTGAGCCCAAGCCGGCGGAAACACTGTTGACGAAGCCCGTCGTCGGCGATAAGACGCTGACCTTCTCCGTGCCGGTTGACGATTTTGCTTTCTCCCTTCACGATCTCACCGCCGAGCCGCAGGTGCTGACTCAGGAGAGTGCTGCTATTCTTTTCTGCGTCAGCGGAGAAGCCACCGCGGAAAAAGCTCAACAGCGGATTACGTTGCAGCCGGGAGAGTCCTGCTTTATCGGCGCTGATGAATCTCCCGTGCAGATTCACGGTACGGGTCGCATTGCCCGCGTTTATAACTAGACTTTAAACAGCATGATGCTGACGCCCCGATGAGGGGCGGTACTACACAAGATAAAAAAGGATACAAGCGTGACGAAAAAAACAGTCGTGGCCGTAGGGGTCATCGTTGCTCTAGGCGTAGCTTGGACAGGAGCTTCCTGGTTTACTGGCAAACAGGTCGAAAAGCATATTGGTGAATTCACAGACAACATCAACAGCCAGTTGAAAACCAACTATCCCAACGCCGGACTGAAGGTCAGCTACCGAGATTACCAGCGCGGCCTGTTCAGCAGTAATCTGACCTATGTGCTTCAGTCCGACGGCACCGCCAGCGACTATCAGGTGCTGGATAAGAATCAGGAAGTGGTCTTTAAAGAGACGCTGTATCACGGACCATTCCCGCTGTCCCAAATCAAGCACTTGAACCTGATCCCGTCGATGGCCTCTGTGCACAGCGAACTGGTGAAAACCGACGCCGTCGCACCGCTGTTCGAACTGACTAAAGACGTTCCATTCATCAACGCGGAAACGCGCGTCACCTACAGTGGGGATACCCACTCCGATATTCATCTGGCGCCGATCGATTTCCAGAATCCGGACCAGAAACTAAACTTCAGCGGTTCCGACCTCAAGCTGTTCGTCGCGAGCGACCTCAGCCAGGCTCACATTGTGGGCAACATCGCCAATCTGGCGACCGAGAAGAAAAACCAGCTGGGCCAGAACGAAATGCTGACGCTGCAAGATCTGGCGCTGGACTCCACCTCGCGTAAAAGTAAGTTCGACATCAATGTCGGTGACGCCAACATTACGTTGAAGAAACTGACGCTGAACGTCGAAAACGAAAATGGGCTGACCATCAATGATGTGAACGTCTCCAGCGAGAACAATGCGGACGACGCGAATCTGTCCGGGAAGCTGGGTGTCGATGTCGCCTCCGTCGTCGTGCGCGACCAGAATCTGGGTGCCGTCAACATGAAGGCCAGCTTCGCCGGCGTCGATGGTCATGGGCTGAAGCAGTTCTCAGACGCCTATCGCGCCAAGTTCCAGTCGCTGATGTCCAGCCCGGAACCGATCACGACCGACGAGTACCAACAGCAAATGGCGATGGTCGTGCTGCATAATTTGCCCCAGCTGTTGAAAGGGAATCCACAGATCCACATCTCGCCGCTCACTTGGAAAAACGCCAAAGGACAGAGCGACTTTAATCTGGCGCTGAATTTGACCGATCCGCTGCAGAAAGATCACAACGCCATGACCGGCGTGTCTGACGAAGAAGCGCTTATTCGTCAGTCCATCAAGAACGTGGACCTGAAACTCAATCTGCCGTTGGATATGCTGACGGAGCTGTTCGTCCAGACCGGTCCGAAAGTGGCCAACGACAACGACAAAAAGCAGATTGAAGCTATGGCCCGCCAGCAGGCGCAACTGATTGCCGGTGTCGGCCAGATGAGCCAGCTGACGGTCACCAAGGACCATGCGATCACCAGTTCGCTGCAGTACGCCGACGGCACTGTGACCTTCAACGGCCGCAAATTGACGCTGGCGGAATTCATCGCGCCGTACATTTCCGTCCCCGCTCAGGATGCGCCGCAAGCCGTCCCTGCACCTGCCCCGCAGGCACAGTAAACCAGCAATTAGCAGGCACCTCCCTGGGTGCCTGCCCTTACCCCCTCAACCCGCCCTTTAGCGACCAGACACCCTGCTACACGGCCTTTCTCCACCGTCATTTCGTAACCGTTGGACATGAACTTTTCTGCGAATAAATGGCAATTTGACCGAGTTTATTCTTATACTAACGGCTATTTACTGACTAATTGATTTCATTAATAAAGAGTAAAACATGATTGATCCGCACATCCCATTAACAGATATCCACCGCCACCTGGATGGTAATATCCGTCCTCAGACCATTCTTGAGTTGGGTCGCCAATTCAATATCGCGTTACCGGGACAGGACCTGGAGTCGCTGCGTCCTCATGTGCAGATTGTCGATAACGAGCCGGACCTGCTCAGCTTTCTGAAGAAGCTTGACTGGGGGGTGAACGTGCTGGGTTCTTTGGACGCTTGTCGTCGCGTGGCCTACGAAAACGTTGAGGATGCAATCCGCGCAGGGTTGGACTACGCCGAGCTACGTTTTTCCCCTTACTACATGGCGCAGGCCTATCAGCTTCCGCTGGAAGGCGTGGTTGAAGCGGTCATCGACGGCATCCATGCAGGCTGCCGGGACAATGATGACAAGGTCATGATTCGTCTCATGGGGATTATGAGCCGCACCTTCGGCACTCAGGCTTGCCAGCAGGAGCTAAGTTCACTGCTTGCACACAAAGACCATATCACCGCGTTGGATTTGGCGGGCGATGAGTTGGGTTATCCCGGGGAGCTGTTTACCGACCACTTCCGTCAGGCGCGAGATGCCGGCTGGCATATCAGCGTGCATGCGGGTGAAGCCGCGGGTACGGAAAGCATCTGGCAGGCGATTAACCAGCTGGGCGCGGAGCGCATCGGCCATGGCGTTGCAGCGATCGTCGATCGTAAGCTGATGGAGTATATGGCGGAGCACCAGATTGGCGTAGAGTCCTGCCTGACGTCTAATATCCAGACCAGCACCGTCCACTCTCTGCTCGCCCACCCGTTGGTGCACTTCCTACGCTACGGTTTGCTGGCGACGATCAATACCGAC
The DNA here is from genome assembly GCF_002111585.1 of Lonsdalea iberica. GTDB lineage: Bacteria > Pseudomonadota > Gammaproteobacteria > Enterobacterales > Enterobacteriaceae > Lonsdalea > Lonsdalea iberica. Next base: position 8,624 of record NZ_LUTP01000032.1, on the reverse strand, counting down.
GACCCGGCCGTACAGGGGATTGAAATCGAGCACGAGTACAATGTCGCCGCGCCGCAGGCGGGCTTGACGCAAGAAGATATCCATCAGGCTCAGGAAAACGGCTTGACCGTCGCCTTCATTGGCGAACAGGAAAAAGAGCAATTGCGCCAAAAAGCGAAACAGCGCGCGGCATAACGCTCGCTCTTCCCGCCCCCTCTCCGATTATTAATCGTCGGTGGAGGCGGCGGTTCAACGATGCCCTAACGCCTGTTTTGCCCCTATATTCACCCACCTCGTTATTTTTGTCCTTCATAGAACCCTATACGAATGACGTGCGGCGTCATGACCACAATCATACTCCCCTATTAACGAGACTGTGCGTTCTGCGGTATTAAGCTATTTTCCTGGCATTCGATATGTCTCGTTATTAGATATTAAAAGCAGGGTTAGAGCTTATATCACTTAAGGTAGCCCAGATTTACTCTTTGCGAGGAACGTCTTATCTGACATTGTAAAAATAGGATTTGTTATGATCGTTAACGAATTTTCTTACTCTCCATTGGATATCAATCAATTTGATGAATTGTTTTCAAATAATATCAGCCGTGAGGCTTTATCATTATTAGGTCAATCCGCCACCGAAGGTAATCTTGATAGTATCGATATCTTATTCAATCTCGCGCTTCGTTCGGATGATATCGGCAATCAATCAGAAAAAATTTTATTTGATTTATTCAGTGGAGAAACCAAAGGAAAGAAAGGTATCGATAAAGTCATTCAACAGGCCAGTTTGAATTTATATTATACGGCGATCAAAGCAAAAGAAAAAAACAATATCGACATGGAAAAACTCTACTCTCCATCCGGCCTGCTTTATATGGCTGGATCTGCTATGCCGAGCAAAATACAAAGGCAAGAAGCGTCGGATTTATTTACCAGCGTATTCTCTTCACAGTCATCTGATGAACAATTTGACGAGTCTGATGTGTGGTGTAGTAATAGAATGATCAACACAGATGAATTATACGCCGCCATCAAAAACATGCACAACGATGACGTCTCAATCAACTTCCCTATCTCATTAAGCCATGCCGTCGACAACATAAATTCGTTATCCGAGCAACTCGCTGAAATGATGACCACCCCTCACTTCCTCGATAAAACAGAACTATTCCCTATCAATACCGGGGAGCACTGGGTATTGTTCGGTTTATATAAAGACAAATCTGACGGAAATATCAAAGGCTTTGTCTTTAATTCAACAATAGAATTAAGAGAGGATGTAAAAGAGAAGTTTAATAGTGCGGCCGATCTCGCCGGAGTCTACTCAGAAAAGAATCTGACGTTTATCAACGCTAACATGCAGGAAAATGTCCCCAATGGATGTGGAGTTTTTGTTGCCGTCTTAGCCGGTTGCCTGTCTACCCAACCCCAGTTAGATCCTTTAGACGTATTGATGAATTTCATAAAAGAATTCAATGGCTGGCCTGCGTATGATCAAGCCATATTTAACATTGAATCTCGACGTCAGATGTATGCGTACTGCATACCTGTTCGTTGGAATAACATCGAGCGACCTGTCGTCTATTCCACCGAACCCCCGTCGAAAAGATCCTATCACGGAGCCAGCTCCAGACCACAAGACCCTCATATTAAAATGCAGGACGAATCTCCCTTAGGTCAGATAGTAGTGGAAATTTCTGACTATATTGATGCGGGACATAACCTTATACTGCAAGATGGCTTTGCACCTTATCATGAACGTTTACTTCAGACTGCTAAAGACATGATGCACCTTGGGGATGCGTTTAATGAATATGTTAAAAGCGGCGCTCAATTAAAACAGGGTGATAGTAAATATCATTATTTTGATAATAGCATCGAGGAATTATTTGACGAATTAAATGAAATCTATTCCTGTGATCCAAGTCTTACACAGGAACAACAGAATCGTTTACGCCATGACATACGCCCCCTGATTAATTTATCTCGGGCTCTATGGATGGCGCTGGAAGACTTCAGCGCTCAAAGTGAAACAGACCATCGTAAATTATCTGGATAAAAAAACGCCATGAGTGCTGACTCATGGCGTAGCATTCCAACGAACTCGCGGCTACTCTTCGGTGTTGTCTGCTTCTACCGGCCGCTTAGCATAACGCTGGGCCAGCGTGGCGCACACCATCAGCTGTATCTGGTGGAAGATCATCAGCGGGAGCACCATAGCGCCGACGGCCGCAGCGGGAAACAACACGTTGGCCATGGGTATGCCGTTAGCGAGGCTTTTCTTCGAACCGCAGAACACGATAGTGACCTCATCGGCTTTCGAGAAGCCCAGCTTACGCGCTGCCATGGTGGTGCACACCAGCACAATCCCCAGCAAGACGAACGAGCACACCACGATAGACAACAGAGACCAGCCGTTGATTTGATGCCAAATCCCCTGAACGACCGCCTCGCTAAATGCGACATAAACCACCAGAAGTATCGATGAACGGTCAGTAATATTGACCAGCTTGCGATGGCGCTGCACCCAGTTGGCGATCAACGGACGCGACAGATGACCAAGAACGAACGGTACCATCAATTGCAGGATGATCGACCCAATTGCATGCAACGTATCCGTCTGACCGCCTTGCGTATGCATCAGCAGTCCGACCAGGACCGGTGACAGAAAGACGCCAAGAATGCTGGATGCCGATGCGCTGCAAATCGCCGCGGCCACATTGCCACGCGCCATCGAAGTAAACGCGATGGCGGACTGAACGGTTGCGGGCAACGCGCAAAGATAGAGAAATCCAAGATAGACGGTCGGCGTGAGTATTCCTGGAACCAGAAACGACATGGCCAAACCTAGCAACGGGAACAGAACGAACGTGCTGGCGAAGACCACCAAATGAAGACGCCAATGGCTAATGCCGGCACCAATCGCTTCCCGAGATAATTTCGCGCCGTGCATGAAGAACAGCAGTGCGATGGCAGCAGTCGTCAGGTATTCAAAGAACACCTTCACCCCCCCCTCACAGGGAAAAAACGAAGCGGCGATGACCACCAGAACCAGAACTAACAGAAATTTATCGATCTTTAAACGTTGCAACCATCCCATAACGAAACGATATCCTCTCAATAAACAATACAGGCGATCCTAAGATCGCCTGTGAGATAGAGAGATAATATGTGAAATAAATACACGCAACGCTAGCTATTTTTCAGCGTCACCGCGCATTTTTTCTGATTAGAAATCAGTCCAAGTTCGATCAATTCCATCACTTTGATCGCCTGCGCAACCGGGACCGGGTTGTCACCCTGACCATTCAACGCGTCGCGGACAGCGGCATAATAAGCCGTGTAATCACCTGGAATCGTCATCATCGCTTCTTCCACCGCCAAGCCTTCTCGGTTCAGCGTCAGCACGCCATCGCGTTCATCGTGCCCCCATAGCGTATCATCATCCGGCATCTGCCCGGCCTTCAATTTCGCCTCTTGAGGATCAATGCCATATTTCACATAACTGCCGTGGCAACCGTGAACGATGTAGCGCGCTGTTTCCGCAACGGCCAGCAACGTGCCGTGCAACACGACGCGGCGCTGCGGGTAAATCAATGTCGCATGGAAGTAGTCGGCGGATTTCCCACCGGGACGCAGCTGGGCGAGATCCGCATGAATGGCGACCGGCGCGCCAAACAACTGCAACGCCTGATCGATAAGATGAGGCCCGAGGTCATACCAGATGCCGCTGCCCTCACTGCCGTCTTCACGCCAGCGCTGGCGAATTTCCGGACGATAGCGGTCGATGTGGGATTCCATATACACCACTTCGCCTAGTACGCCGCTCTGCACCAAGTGTTTGAGGGTTAGAAAATCGCTGTCCCAGCGGCGGTTGTGGAAGACGGACAACACTTTTCCCATATGGACGGCAACCTGATGCAGCTCGTAAGCCTGAGACAACGTGACGGTAAACGGTTTATCCACCACCACATGCTTGCCTGCCTCCAGTGCACGTTTCGCCAAGGGAAAGTGCGTATCGTTCGGCGTGGGTATCACGATAAGATCGATTTCTGGGTCATCGAATAACGCTTCAGGTTTCTCGGCTACCCGCACAGACGGCCAATCTTCACGCACTTTTTCCGGATGCCGACTTGATACCGCCACCAACGTCATTCCAGGCGTCGCGGCAATGAGCGGCGCGTGAAACGTCTTGCTCGCATAGCCATATCCCAACAATCCGACACGAATGGTATCTGCCATAAATCATTCCCCCAGCCTGAGCGACAGGCTTTTCCCCGTTGTATTGGAGCGGCCAGTATACCACCGCGAGCTTTACAGATTTATCGGATAAGACCCTCAAAACGCCGCCCTTCGCATCCCTGTCCCTTCTGTTCACGCTCGTCTGGCTTCACACACGACCATCTGGTGCGATCGCATGACCCGGTGATGTGAGTACGATCACAATTTCACCCCCAAAAAGAAACCGGTTTCGGAAACCGGTTGCAACATGGAATTTAACCCGCCTACACTCTTCATCAGTGAGTTGAAACCATCCAAGAGCGAGGTGTTCATGGCCACATTTCCGAAAGACTTTCTGTGGGGCGCCGCCACCGCAGCCTATCAGGTCGAAGGCGCACACGACGCCGAGGGCAAAGGCCCATCGATATGGGATACGTTCTCTCATCTGCCCGGGACCACCTTTGAGGGGACCAACGGCGACATCGCCGTCGATCACTATCACCGCTTCCGTGAGGATATCGCGCTGATGGCGGAGCTGGGCTTGAAAAGCTATCGCTTCTCCCTCTCATGGCCACGACTGCTTCCCGAAGGGCGCGGCAGGATCAATGAAGCAGGCGTCGCGTTTTATAGTGCGTTGATCGATGCGCTGCTGGAGCACGGCATCGAACCCATGATCACCCTTTATCACTGGGATTTACCGCAGGCGCTGCAAGATCAAGGCGGCTGGGAATCCCGTCAGACCATCGATGCCTTCGAGGAGTATGCCCGCCTCTGCTACCAGCGCTATGGCGACCGCGTCAAGCTGTGGTCGACATTCAATGAAACTATCTGCTTTATCGGTTTCGGGTACATCACCGGCGCGCATCCCCCCGGTATTCGCAACCCGTCCCGCGCCCTGCAAGCCTGTCACCACGTTTTTATCGCCCATGCGCGCGCCGTCGCCGCTTTCCGTCAGTCCGGCATCAACGGAAAAATCGGTTTCGTCAACGTACTGCAAACGAATACCCCCCTCGACGACACCCCGGAGAACATCTCCGCCTGTCAGCTGGCGGACGGAATTTTTACCCACTGGTTATACGACCCGGTATTACGGGGCGAATATCCGATGGAGTTACTGCATCTGGCGCAGTCAAGCCTCGGCGCGCCGGTGTTCGAACCGGGCGACGAAGCGTTGCTGCGCGACAACGTCTGCGACTTTATCGGTCTGAATTATTACAAGCGGGAAACGGTGGCGGCGAATCATGGGGAATCGCGCCTGCAAATCAATACCACGGGCCAGAAAGGCAGTGCGCATCAGGCCGGAAATGAGTTTGGGTTTAAGGATCTGTTTAAATTCGTGCGTAATCCTACCGGGGTCTATACCGACTGGGACTGGGAAATTTATCCCCAGGGACTGACCGAGGGCATTATGAATATCAAGGCGCGTTACGGCGATATCCCGATCTACATCACCGAGAACGGGTTGGGCGCCAAAGACCCCATCGTGAATGGCGACATCGTGGACGATGACCGTATCGACTATCTGCGTCAGCACATCGATGCCGTCGGGGAGGCGATTGCGCAAGGCGCCGACGTTCGGGGCTACTACCCCTGGTCATTCATCGACCTGCTGAGCTGGTTGAACGGCTTCCAGAAGCAGTACGGCTTTGTCTATGTCGACCATCAGCATCAACTGGCCCGTAAACGCAAGAAAAGCTTTTTCTGGTATCAACAGCTCATTCGCAGCAATGGCGAGTCTCGCTAATGAGTCAGTAAAGACGAATCAACCCAGGGCGCTTCGTCTCGTGCCGAGGCGCCTGGCCCTCACCCATCCTGTCACGAAAGGGAATGCATTCCCCGTCACACACGTCCATCCCCGCGTCTACATTTCATCGCTCAACTGTCCCCTCAGACTGGCCTGCGCGCACAAGTTAGACGTTCAGTCCCCGGCAGCTATTGATGACGGGCGTTCAGGTTGTCGAAGCCAGGACAATACCGGATAATACGGCGATTTTATTTTGTAAGTACTGTAATGAGCGAATACCCGCGGCTACCGGTTGGCGCCTTTTGGCGAACGTGTCGGCTCTTACGGGCTTTACCCGACTGGTGAAATGGTGATGATAAATTTTTGGATGATGATAGCCGCACTCGGCGCACTCACGCTGACGGCAAGTCTGATGCTTGGCTACGCCTCGCGCCGACGTTCTTCGCGCCCCCCCCGCCCCTCCATCGAACAGCTGGAAGAGCTGCTGCCGCAGACCCAATGCCGCCAATGTGGTTACGCGGGCTGCCGTCCCTATGCCGAAGCCATGGTTCAAAACGGCGAACAGATCAATAAATGCGTGCCGGGGGGCGAACCTCTGATGCATAAACTGGCTGTACAGATGAACGTCGAGCCGCAGCCCTTGCCGGACGATGCGATGCCGGGCAAGCCGGAACGTCAGGTCGCACGAATTGACGAAAGCCGTTGCATCGGCTGCACCAAATGTATTCAGGCCTGCCCGGTAGATGCCATTGTCGGCGCCGCACGTGCTATGCATACCGTCGTCAGCGAATTATGTACCGGCTGCAATCTGTGTGTTTCCCCCTGCCCGACCGACTGCATTGCGCTGGAACCGGTCACACCGACCCCCGACAGCTGGAATTGGGACCTGGACACGATCCCCGTGCGAGTTTTACAGGGGGGACATCATGTTTAATTTACTGACTGCCTTCGGAAAAAATCGCATTTGGCCCATGAAGGGCGGCGTTCGCCTGCCGCAAATGAAATCGCCGTCGAATCAGATACCACTGCGTCGACTGCCGTTGCCTGACCGACTGATTGTGTCGCTTCAGGCTCATTTGGGACCGGACAGCGATCTGTGCGTACAGGTTGGAGAGCAGGTATTGCGCGGTCAGCCACTGACGCGAAGTCTCGGCACAACGGTGCCGGTACATGCCCCCACGTCCGGCACGATACAGGCCGTCCGCTATCACACCGCTACGCATCCGTCCGGGCTGCCGGTGCTGAGCCTGATCCTGACACCCGACGGCGACGATCGTTGGGTGGAACGTCGCCCTTTGCAGAACTATCGACAGGTCGCGCCGCACACGCTGCGCGACTATCTGCATCAGGCGGGGATCGCCGGGCTCGCCACGGCCTCCCCCACGACGGACCAAGCGTGCGACATCGACACGCTCATCATCAACGCCGCCGAATCGGAGCCTTACCTGACTGCCGATGACCGGCTGATGCAAGAGTGCGCCGAGGAGCTGGCCGTCGGTATCGATATTCTTGATCGCCTGTTCGCGCCTCAGCGTATTTTGCTGGGGATTGCAGATAATAAGCCGCAGGCGATTACCGCGCTCAAACAGGCGCTGCACGCATCACCTCGCGTGGAAATCCGTGTCATCCCTACCCGCTATCCCACCAGCGATGCCGCCGTGCTGACGCGAGTACTCACCGGCAAAACTCTCCGCGACGGCCAGCTTCCCACCCATGTGGGCGTCTCGGTGCAAAACATCAGTACCCTTTACGCGGTTAAACGCGCGGTAATTGACGGCGAACCGTTGACCGAGCGAGTGGTGACGGTGGCGGGTCAGGCGCTTCAACAACCTGGCAATGTCTGGGCGCGACTCGGTACGCCGGTTCGCTTTCTTCTGCGCCAGGCCGGCTATCGGGTGACGCGCGGACAACCCACTGTGATTGTGGGCGGTCCGATGACAGGATTCACGCTGCCAGAGCTGGATGTCCCGATCCTCCCGACCAGCAGCGCGATACTGGCGCCGTCGCAAGATGAAATTCAGCCCGAGACGGAGGAGCAGTCCTGTATCCAGTGCGGCGAATGTGCCGATGCCTGTCCGACGGGCCTCCAGCCGCAACGGCTGTTCAAGTTGATCTGCGACGATGACCATGAACAAGCGCGCCAGCATCGCCTGTCCGCCTGCATTGAATGCGGCGCGTGCGCTTATGTTTGCCCCAGCCATATTCCGCTGGTGCAATACTTTCGTCAGTCGAAAGCCGAGATTCAGTCGTGGGAACAGGAAGCCCAGCGCGCCGCCGCCGCCAAAGCGCGTTTTGTGGCGAAAACAGCCCGGTTGGAGCGTGAAAAACAGGCCAGGGAGCAGCGACATCAACGGGCTGCAACGCGTGTCGTGCCTGCGGCAAAGACGCACACCACGCCATCGGAGGACGTTAAGCCTGCTACGGGGACAACCAGCATCACTTCCGGCAAACCCGGTGCCGCCGTCATGGCCGCCATAGAACGCGCTAAGGCTCTTCAGGCAGAAGTTAAGGTAACGCCACCGCCAGCAGCCATGCCCCATCAACCTGCGTCGACTGCCGATGCTATGCCGGCCCACCGGCCGGAAAACGATCCCCGCAAAGCCGCCGTAGACGCCGCTATTGCCCGCGTTAAGGCTCGAAAGGCCGCGCAGCAGCAGGCGTCCTTGCCTGACGCCCC
>NZ_LUTP01000031.1 GCF_002111585.1 Lonsdalea iberica | reverse complement strand
TGGGACGGCCCACAACATCGCCTTCTCAGAATCGAACCTGTTTTATGCACTTCCTGTCGCAGCCAGCTCACTCCCGCTGATAACCCCCTACCACCCTTACCCGTATCGGTGGCGTTGAAAGGATGCTCAATATGACAAATCACATTTCTCTGGTTGGCGTCGGCGTACTAGGAAAAGCGATGGCTCTCAGGCTACGCCAATGCCAATACAACATCAGCCTTTACAATCGCACGGCAAGTAAGGCCGAAGCCCTTACCGGAAACGGCATACATGCGGTGAATTCGCTCAGCCAGTTATTCACGCGCAAACCCTCCGTCATCCTGACTTGCCTGACTGATGCTCAGGCCATGAAAGCCCTTTTTTGCCTTCCGGAAATAGAAAGCAAACTGCTGGAACATCGGCCACTTATCGTCAACACCAGTACCATCGGACCTCAGGACAGCCAGCAGATGGAAGCTTTTTTCCAGCGACAGGGCGCTCAGTATGTCGAAGCCCCCGTCTCCGGAGGCCCCGAAGGGGCGCGCACCGGCAAACTGGCTTGCTGGGTAGGCCCAATCCCGCCCGACTTTGCCGATGTCCTGCCCCCGCTGCTCTCCTCTCTGAGCGACGACTATGTCGTCATGGACAGCAACCGTGCCGCACAGACCATGAAAGTCATCAATAACTACTGTGAAGCCGTCCACCTGCTGGTCGCCGCAGAATCGATTCTGCTGGCCGAGAAGTCCGGCATCAGTCAGGCGACATTGCAGAAAGCGCTTCCGCTGGGGCGAGGTCGCTCCGCCTATATGGACGTGATGCTGAACCGCTATCTTTACCCCTCAGACCTGATTTCCGTGCCGTTGGCTATCCGTATCAAGGATCTGGATCTGGCTCACGCCCTGTTTCAAGAACGGACAGTCCACAGCACCTTTTTCACCCCTATCCAACGTATCTACCTAAAAACCGCCGAAGCCCTCAGGCCGCCACAGGATCAGACCGCCTGTTTTGCCTATTTGTCGAAGCAATCACAACAGCCAGAGCTGGAGGCGTAAATGGTGACGAAAAAAGAGCAACGCGCTTATTGGATGTCCGTACTGTCACGCAGCCGTGCCGAAGCACTGCTGTCATATTGGCACCCCCTCAATATTGCCGTTGACTATCAGCTGCTGCGGCCGACGGAGATCGGCCTGCTGCAACTGCAAGGCCGCATGGAATCCACAGGACAGCGTTTTATGGTGGGCGACCTGACCGTCACCCGCGCGGCGGTCCAAATTAAGGACGGCATTTGCGGCTACAGCTATATCGTCGGCAGAGACAAACCCCATGCCGAACGCTGTGCCTTCATTGATGCTTTATTGCAAACCCAGTCCGCTTTCAACCCACTGTGGAAGCGTGTGGTTTCACCTCTAGCCAAGCAACAGCAAGCTGAACATGACCGTCAGCGCCGTGAAGTCGCCCCCAGTCGAGTCAACTTCTTCACGTTGGTCAGAGGAGAATAATCATGAACATGTCGAATGGATTCGCCAATCCGGTATTTGGCACCCAAGCCTGCTTCAGAAAAATCGTCAAAGCCATGAGCGAACCCGGGGTGACTGTGACCGTTCCTGGCATTGAAGGACTGGGCAACATTTCATCGTCCACCATCGCTGTGCTGTTAACGTTGACCAGTCCCAAGACGCCGCTGTTCATCGGCAGGAATATCAGCAATCCACTCCTGCTGAGAACGCTGTGTTTACACACCAATGTGCCGATCACTTCCAATGCCGCAGAAGCGTATTTCGTTCTGTTGAACGGGAGAACCAACACGTTCGATAGTCGACCTATCCAACACGATCTGATGTGTTTCCCGTGCGGTAACGAAGCCGAGCCGGAGAAATCAGCCACCCTCATTCTGGAAGTGGATGGACTGAACAACGGGAGATTGCTCAAGCTAAGCGGCCCGGGCGTAAATAACGTCAAAATCATCTCCCCGCATCTTCCCAGCGCGATACGGCGCTATCTCTGCGAGCGGCCACATCCTTTCCCGATGGGTCTCGATTTTCTGTTCACCTCCGGCAAGAAGCTGCTCGCTATACCCAGAACCACTCGAGTGGAGGAGTGCTGATGTATGTTGCAGTGAAGGGCGGTGAAAAAGCCATTGAAGCCGCACACCAACTTCAAGCCTGTCGTCGACGCGGTCAGCCGACGATCCCGGAGCTGAGCTGTGAACAGATAGAACAGCAGCTCGGCCTGGCGGTCGACCGCGTCATGACCGAAGGCAATATCTACGATCGCGAGCTGGCTGCGCTGTCGATCAAGCAGGCTAGCGGCGATCTCGTCGAAGCGATTTTTCTGCTGCGCGCCTACCGTTCCACCCTGCCTCGCTGGGGGGTGAGCGAACCGCTGGCTACGGCATCCATGCGTCTGGAAAGGCGCATTTCCGCGATCTTCAAAGATCTTCCAGGCGGGCAACTCTTGGGGCCGACTTACGACTATACCCATCGGCTGCTGGACTTCACGCTGTTGGCGGAGGGCGAACCGCCAACCGCCCCGACGGTGCCGGAAACACAGGATGAGGCGCCGGCCGAGGACACGGTTCCTCATGCCTTTCACTTCCTGACACAGCAGGAGCTGGTGCCGCCGGTGGACGAACGCGACGAAGAGCCGGCGGATATCACCATCACCCCGCCGAGCTACCCGTGTCCGCGTTCGGCGCGGCTACAGCAGCTGATCCGCGGCGATGAGGGTTTTTTGCTGTCGCTGGGATACTCCACCCAGCGCGGCTATGGCCGCAATCACCCTTTTGTCGGCGAAATCCGCACAGGCATGGTCACGGTGACGATGTTCATTCAGGAAGTGGATATGACGGTGGAAATCGGCGACATCCTGGTGACGGAGTGCGAAACCGTCAATGGCTTTATCAAACCCACGGAACAGGCCCCGCACTTCACCCGCGGCTATGGGCTGGCCTTTGGGCGAGCCGAACGCAAAGCGATTACCGTCGCCCTTGCGGACCGTGCGCTGCAGGCCGCCGACTATCACGAAGAAGCCCAGGGCCCGGCTCAGGATGAAGAGTTTGTTCTGTCTCATGTCGACAATGTCGAAGCGGCCGGTTTTGTCTCTCACCTGAAACTTCCCCATTACGTCGATTTTCAATCAGAACTGGAACTCCTCAAGCGTCTTCGACAGGAGTATTCATCCACGCAGGAAGGCCCACATCATGACGACTAACGCTGCTGAAGATGTAGAACAAAGCGCATACAACTATGCCTATCTGGACGAGGACACCAAAGGCATGATCCGTCGCGCCATACTCAAAGCCATCGCCATCCCCGGCCATCAGGTGCCTTTCGCCAGCCGGGAGATGCCCATGCCTTACGGATGGGGAACCGGTGGTATCCAGGTGACCGCCAGCATTATCGGACCGGACGATGTCCTCAAGGTCATCGACCAGGGCGCGGACGATACCACCAACGCCGTCTCTATCCGTCACTTCTTCCGCACCGTCGCGAAAGTGAAAACGGCGGAAAAAACGGCAGAGGCGACCATCGTTCAGACTCGGCACCGAATACCGGAGACGCCGCTGAAGGAAGACCAGATCATCGTCTACCAGGTGCCGATTCCCGAGCCGCTTCGATTTATCGAGCCGAGGGAGACGGAGACCCAAAAAATGCACGCGCTGGAAGAGTACGGCGTCATGCAGGTCAAGTTGTATGAGGACATCGCGCGCTACGGACACATCGCCACCACATACGCTTATCCGGTCAAGGTCAATCAGCGCTACGTGATGGACCCCTCCCCAATCCCCAAATTCGACAATCCCAAGATGCACATGATGCCGGCCCTGCAACTGTTCGGCGCCGGACGCGAAAAACACATTTATGCGGTTCCCCCTTATACCCCCGTCGAAAGCCTCGACTTCGACGATCATCCCTTCACCGTGCAGCACTGGGATGAGCCGTGCGCCATCTGCGGCTCGCGCGACAGCTTTCTGGATGAAGTGGTGATCGACGATGCGGGTAGCCGCATGTTTGTCTGCTCGGATACCGACTATTGCCAGCAGCAACAAGATAGCCAGGAGAAAGCGCATGGGAACACGTAATCCCACCCGTAATGACGACGGGCCGCTGCTGTCCGTCGATTCACTCACCCATCTGTATGCGCCGGGCAAAGGATTCCAGGACGTCTCGTTCCAGCTCTGGCCGGGTGAGGTTCTCGGGATCGTCGGAGAGTCCGGTTCAGGCAAAACCACCTTGCTGAACGCGATTTCCGCCCGTCTGACGCCGCAACAAGGCTGCGTCACCTACCGGGATCGCCAGCAACAGGCGTTGCCGATTTATGACATCAGCGAGCGTCGGCGTCGGGCGCTGATACGTACAGAATGGGGCGTGGTCTGGCAGCATCCGCTGCTGGGGCTGCGGCCAGCGGTCTCCGCCGGCGGCAATATCGGCGAACGCCTGATGGCCATCGGCGAGCGCCATTACGGCCACATTCGCGAGACGCCGCGCGCTGGATGAACAACGTCGAGTTGCCTGCAGAACGCATGGACGATTTGCCGACCACCTTCTCCGGCGGGATGCAGCAGCGTCTGCAAATCGCCCGCAATCTGGTGACCTCGCCGCGTCTCATTTTTATGGATGAGCCGACCGGCGGACTGGATGTTTCGGTGCAGGCTCGCCTGCTGGACCTGCTGCGTACGCTGGTGACGGACATGCAGCTGGCCGTCGTCATCGTTACCCACGATCTGGGCGTAGCGCGCCTACTATCCCATCGGCTGTTGGTCATGAAACAAGGACAGGTCGTCGAACAGGGATTGACCGACCGCGTGCTGGACGATCCTCATCATCCTTATACCCAACTGCTGGTGTCATCCATCCTCTAGCAGATCCATCACCCAGGAGGCGCCGTCAATGGATATTCGCCTACGTATTGAACATGTGAGTAAAACTTTCGTACTGCATAACCAGCAGGGCACTCGTCTGCCGGTTTTCAAAGATATCAATCTGACAGTCAAAAGCGGCGAGTGCGTCGCCCTCCACGGCCATTCCGGCAGTGGTAAATCCACGCTGCTGCGTTCGCTCTACGGCAACTATCAGCCAGATAGCGGCCATATCTACGCACACCATCAGCACGGTTGGGTGGATATGGTCTCGGCCGACGCCCGCGATATTCTTGACGCGCGCCGCTATACGATCGGCTGGATCAGCCAGTTCCTGCGGGTTATTCCCCGGATCAGCACGCTGAACGTCGTCATCCAACCCCTATTGGAACGGGGCATCTCGCGTCAGGAAAGCGAACTCCGCGGCGGTGAACTGCTCACTCGGCTGAATGTGCCGGAGCGACTGTGGTCGCTGGCACCAGCCACGTTCTCCGGCGGCGAACAGCAGCGAGTCAATATTGCCCGCGGCTCATCGCCGACTATCCCATTTTGCTGCTGGATGAGCCGACGGCTTCGTTGGATGCGGTCAATCGCGAAGCCGTCACGCGGTGCATTATCCAGGCCAAAGCGCGCGGCGCGGCCATCGTCGGTATTTTCCATGATGAAGAGGTTCGGGAGCGGGTGTCGGACCGCGTCTATGCCATGCCCGTTACCGCGCCTCAGGAGGAAGAACCCTATGATCATTAATAACGTACGTATGGTGATGTCGGATGAGATCCTCAGCGGATCGCTGTTGGTTCATCAGGGTGTGATTCAGCACATCAGCGATGCGCCGAGTCGCCTGCCCGGCGCGCTGGACGGCGGCGGCGCCTGGCTGCTCCCCGGACTGATTGAGCTGCATACCGACAACCTCGACAGATTCTTCACCCCGCGTCCCGGCGTCAGCTGGCCGAAGGAGTCCGCTATGCGCGCGCACGACGCCGCGATTATCGCCAGCGGGATCACCACCGTGTTAGATGCGATTGCCGTGGGCGATGTCCGGGACGGGGGCCACCGGCTCGACAACCTGCTCAACATGACCAACACGGTGGTCGCGACGCAGAAAGCCGGCCTGAACCGCGCCGAGCATTTACTGCACCTGCGCTGCGAACTGCCGCATAAGGATACGCTGCCGCTGTTTGAACAGCTGTGCGATCTGCCGCCGGTCACGCTGGTGTCATTGATGGATCACTCGCCGGGGCAGCGCCAGTTCGCCTCACGGGAGAAGTATCACGCGTACTACAAAGGCAAATACCACCTGAACGATGAAGACATGGCGCAGTTCGAAGCGGAACAGATTGAAGGCTCGCAGCGCTGGTCCCAGTCCAACCGCAAAGACATTGTCAATCTGTGCCGGGCGAAAGGGATCACGTTGGCCAGTCACGACGACGCCTCGGAAGAACACATCATGGACGCCTATCGACACGGCGTGGCGATCGCCGAATTTCCCACGACGGCGATCGCCGCCCGCGCGGCCCGTCGGGTCGGTATGCAGGTGCTGATGGGCGCGCCCAACGTGATCTGCGGCGGCTCCCACTCGGGCAACGTCGCTGCGCATCAGTTGGCGGAAGAAGGGCTGCTGGAGATGCTCTCCTCGGACTACTATCCCTCCAGCCTGTTGGAGGCCGCCTTTATGATAGCCGAGGACGAGCGCAACCCTTACAGCCTGTCCCAAGCTATCGCATTGGTCAGCCGTAACCCGGCGCAGGCTCTGCATCTGAATGACCGGGGCGTGATCGCCGAGGGAAAGCGCGCGGACCTGGTTCTGGTCCGTCGTCATGGTCCGCAGACGGCGCTGCAACGGGTGTGGCGACAAGGCGAGCAGGTATTCTGATATGAGCAGATTGATCTATTTGATAGGCCCCTCGGGCTCAGGAAAGGACAGTCTGCTGGATGCGATACGCGCCAGCTCGCCGAAGCGCCTGCTGGTCGCTCACCGCTACATCACGCGGCCTGCCGATCTGCCCGGAGAAAACCACGTTTCGCTCACGGACAACGAGTTTGGCCAACGGTGTCGTCACGGACTGTTCGCGCTGCACTGGCAGGCGCATCATAACCACTACGCCATCGGAATCGAGATCGATCTTTGGCTGGCGCGGGGGCTGGATGTGGTCGTCAATGGTTCGCGGGGTGACCTGAAACGGGCGCAACGACTTTACAGATCGCGGCTGTTTCCGCTCTGTCTGGCGGTCTCGCCGCCGATCCTGCGCCAACGACTGCTGACGCGCGGACGCGAAAATGCAGGTCAGATTGAAGCGCGGATGCAGCGGGCGCAGGAGCAGCAGCGCCATGTACCCTCAGACTGCGCCATCCTGCTAAACAACGGTCCGCTGCCCCAGACGCTGGCGCAATTCTGGCAGTTGCTGTCTCAGACGGAGAAAAAAGAGAATGCCTGGTGAGAAGCGCTACATGTCGACATTTCACTTTTTGGGTACCGGCGGCGCGCAACAGGTGCCCGCATTCGGCTGTGACTGCGCCGTGTGCCAGAGCGCTCGGTCGTCACCGCAACGGCGGCGGCGGGCCTGCTGCGCTGCGCTGATCGATCACGGGGAAATGACGCTGATTGACGCGGGCTTGCCCGATCTGGAGAGCCGCTTCAGCGCCGGGGAGATTCGCCGCTTTCTACTCACCCATTACCACATGGACCACGTTCAGGGACTCTTCCCGCTGCGCTGGGGCTGCGGTGAGCCGATTCCCGTGTTCGGCCCGCCCGACCCGAACGGCTGCGACGATCTTTATCAGCACCCCGGTATACTGCAATTTCAACCGCCGCTAAAACCCTTTGAGACGGTCGCGTTCGGCCGCGTGCCCACCACCCCGCTGCCCCTGAATCACTCCAGGATAACCTATGGATATCTGTTTGAGACACAGTATGCTTCGCTGGCCTACCTCACGGATACCGTGGATTTGCCGGAGGATACCGCGCGTTTTCTGGCCGGACGCCCGGTGGACTATCTGGTGCTCGATTGCAGCGAACCGCCGCGGCCCACGCCGCCGAGGAATCACAACGATCTGACGTTGGCGCTGGATATCTGCGACCGATTAAAGCCGAGGAAAATGTACCTGACGCATATCGGTCATACGTTGGACGGCTGGCTGCGGGCACATCCGTTGCCAAGGCAGGTGCAGGCGGCGTACGACGGGCTGAGGCTAAAACTGTAGCGGACACGCGACGCACCAAGCGCCGCGCGTCGGGAGGATTATGCCCCGGCGATCTTCATGGCCGGCAGCAGGACCGAACCACACTGGATGTTGCTGCGGGTTTCGATATCGCCGCCAACGGTGACAATGTTGCGCAACATGTCCTTTAGATTGCCCGCGATGGTGATTTCGCTGACGGGATACTGGATCTGACCGTTCTCTACCCAAAAACCGGCCGCGCCGCGCGAATAGTCGCCGGTCACGCCGCTCACGCCCTGTCCCATCAGTTCCGTCACCAGCAGGCCGGTTCCCATCTCGCGCAGCATGCCATCGAAGTCCAGACCGTGTCCGGCGATGCGCCAGTTATGGATACCGCCCGCGTGTCCGGTGCTCTGCATCCCCAGTTTGCGCGCCGCATAGGACGTCATCAGCCAGGTTTGCAGCACGCCGTCTTTCACGATGTCTCGCTCCTGGGTGCGTACCCCTTCGCTGTCGAACGGCGTGGAGGCCAGCCCTTTTCGCAGATGCGGCAACTCACGAATCGTCAGCCACTCCGGCAGGATTTGCTGGCCCAACTGGTCCAGCAGGAACGTCGATTTGCGATAAACGCTGCTGCCGCTAATCGCGCCCACCAGATGGCCGAACAGGCCGGTCGCCACCTCTGCGCTGAACATGACCGGCGCCTGCATGGTGGACAGCTTACGCGGGGCCAGTCGCGATAGCGTACGGCGCGCGCACTCCTGACCCACCCACTCCGGCGTTTCCAGATCGCCCAGCGCGCGGCCTATGGTGTATGCGTAATCGCGCTGCATGTTGCCGCCTTCGCCGGCAATCACACAGCTCGACATGGAGTGGCGGCTGGAGCAGTAGCTTTGCAACATGCCGTGGCTGTTGCCAAAGACCTTGACGCCGTAGTAGCTGTTGAAGCTGCCGCCTTCCGTATTGGTGATGCGGTCATCGGCCTGCAGCGCGCTCTGTTCCGCGCGGGCCGCCAGCTCAATGCCGCGCTCCGCATCCAGTTCAGCGGGATGAAACAGATCGAGATCCGGCGCATCAAACGCCAGCAGCGCTTCGTCCGCCGGGCCCGCGAAAGGGTCAACCGAGGTGTAACGGGCAATATCCAACGCTGCCTGCACCGTACGGGCAATGGCTTCCGGGCTGAGATCCGTCGAGGACGCGCTGCCTTTGCGCTGCTGATGGTAGACGGTGATGCCCAACGCGCCGTCGCTGTTGAATTCAACATTTTCCACCTCGCCATAGCGGGTGCTGACGCCGATCCCCGTGGTCTTGGTCACCGCGACTTCCGCCGCGTCCGAACCGGCGCGGGCCAACTCCAGCGCCTGCGCCACTGCCTGTTCCAGCGTTTTTCGCTGCTCTGCAACCTGAGTGATAATTGTCATTGATTCGCCATCATGAGTAAGAAAACATCCTGATAATGTAGGCGGTCACGAGGCGCGTCTGCGCGCGATTCGTGCCATACCTCTGCGTAATAAAGAGGTAGCGTGATATCCTTGAGTCTAACAGGATCTGCCGACAATTTCGCAGCAAGCCATAACCTGATAGGATCGACCTCTTTTTGAGGAAACCACGCATGAATAAACACCCCGAAGACTGGCAGGACGACGTCCCGCCTACCAGCCAGGAAGAAGACGACGACGACGAAATTATCTGGGTCAGCAAAAGCGAAATCAAACGCGATGCGGAAGCCCTGAAAGATCTTGGGGCGGAACTGGTCGCCCTGGGGAAAAATGCCCTCGAACGCATCCCGCTGGATGAAGAGCTGCTGGCCGCCGTCGAGCTGGCTCAGCGCATCAAGAAAGAAGGTCGCCGACGTCAGCTGCAGCTGATCGGCAAAATGCTGCGCGCGCGCGATCCGGAACCTATTCAACTGGCGCTGGATAAACTGAAGAATCGTCATAACCAACAGGTGGCGCTGTTCCATAAGCTGGAGCAACTGCGTGACCGCCTGCTGGCGGATGGCGACGACGCCATCAGCGACGTGCTGACGCTTTATCCGCGGGCCGATCGCCAGCAACTGCGCTCGTTACTGCGGAACGCCCAAAAAGAAAAGGCCGCGAACAAGCCCCCGAAATCTTCCCGTCAGCTGTATCAGTATCTGCGCGAACTGGCCGAAACCGAAGCGTGAAGCCGTGACCGGCAGCTGGCGTGCTCCTCGCCGCCGGTCCGCCTTATCGCTACTTAGCCGATGCCGCCAGCGCAGTGCCCGCAAAGATAAACAGTGAACCGGACGCGCGGTTGAACATCCGCAGACGTTTCGGGTGCGCAAACAGGGAAGACACGCGTTTTCCCATGCAGGCGTAACAAAACATGATGCTGCAATCCAACACCGTCCAGGTCAGCGCCAGCAGCGCAAACTGACTTGCCTGCGGCACGCTGGTGTCGATGAAGTTGGGAAACAACGCCGCGAAGAACAGCAGATCTTTCGGATTGCTGATGCCCACCGTGAAACCGCGTCTGAACAGCGTGAATGCGCCGGGTTCATCGACCGGGAGCGCTACGCTTTCGGTTTCTGTCGCCGGGCCGGTTTTGGCCCGCCACGCCGAAATCCCCAACCAGATAAGATAAGCCGCGCCCACCACCTTCAGCAGCATAAACGCCGTCGTCGACGCCGCGAGGATCGCTCCCAATCCGAGCGCAGAGCCGGTCATCAGCAGCAAGGCGGCACACGCCCCGCCCGCAATAGTAGCGATTGCCCGTCGTTGTCCATAGCGCAGACCATGCGTCATGCTGATGAGCGCAGACGGGCCGGGAATGGCGATCAGCGCCACGATCACGCCGGTGTAAACCAACCAAAGGTGCAAAGTCATAATACGTCGTTACCTGTACGTCAGCTGCGCGTGTCGCCACGCACGTTACGGTGGATAAAGTCAGTCAAAAAAGGTTCAGAAGATACTACACCGTCCGCTTTAACAGAGATAGCCAGCCGGGAGGGACGGCGTGAAGACGCTTTGGCGGCGTCGTTAGCCGATAAACGCATTTTGATTTCGTCGCAGCAACGCGATCAGACGGCTGACCGAGGCGATCGTTTTCTCCGCCACCTGATGCTCCAGCAAAGCCTGCTGATACGCGTCCATCTCCGCCAGCAACTGCGTGAAGTAGCGGCTACGCACCGTATCCTGCTTTGCCTTGATCACGCGGCCCGCCGTCGCCCGCAGCTGCCGGTGGTGAGCCACCAGCGTTTCGCTGACGGGAATAGCCAGTTGCCGCAGCCCCTGATGCGCAATGATCAGCGACAGCGCCAGCCGATATTTGGCGATATCGCCCGGAAAGCGGTTCAGCAGCAAAAACAGGTATTGATACAGCGCGGGCAGATAATTGTCCTGCCGCCGCTGCTGACGCGTATTCAATGCCGACACCGCGCCGAAAACGAAGCGGTTCATCAGCGTCCGTCCCGTCCAGGCCAGCGAGTTGTCCCGAATCAGCAAAATGACCAAATAAGCCAGGAAGCAGCCGATAACTTGCCCAATAGCGCTGTCCAGGAACTGCGCGATATCGAAGGTCATCGGGTTATCCAACACCAGAATGTTGATGGTCGTTGCCAGCGATGCCAGCGATCCCAGCCGTCGTTTCTGTACCTCGATACCGATGAAGAACGCCATGAGGCCGAGGCTGAGACACAGCAACAGCTGACTTTGCTGCGTGGCGGGTAGCACCAGCATAAACATAAACGAACCGAGCGGCAGCGCGAACAGCGTCCCGACCAAAAAATCCTTGGCCATCATGCGCGGATTGGGCAGGCGCATCGCCAGCGCGGTGACGACAGCGAGCATCACCATGCAGACGCTGCCGGAGTTCCATCCCGTCACCAGCCAGAACAGGCACCCCAAGGTGGTGGCCGCCCAGGTCCGCACCCCGTTGATCATGGCGTGATGCGTTTCTGCCGACGTGGCTTTAACCGCCGCATCCGCCGTCAGCGCATCCGCCTCAATGCGGTTGATGCGACCGTTGTTCTGTACTCCCCGCATCAGGAGATGGTAACGCGTCGCCGTCGCGACCCAACCGACCAGCGACGGCGGCAGGCTGGCGCCGTTGACGGCCACCAGATAACGCAGCTGCCGTAAACGCTGACGACCTTCTTCCGGCGTCGTGACAGGCTGCTCCAGCAGCACAGACAGTGCGCCATTGATCGACGCTTCACTGTCTTGCAGGATCAGGTAAGTTTCGCAGGCTTGAGTGATCATCAGCCAGGACTGGGTCACCATGCTTTTGAGGCGCAGGTTGCTGGGCTGCCAGCGGGACGACTCGACGCGCAGCTGGCTGCGCATGCCGTTCAGCGACTGGGTATTACGCACCAGCGCGTGCCAGTGAGCATCCAGATCCTCTTTCGAGGCGCCGGACACGCAACGTTGCAACAGCTGGAACTGATCCAACAGCAGCGCTTTCATCGCTCGATCGATATCTTGTTTAATAGATCGCGGAGAGAACAGCAGATCCGCCAGGATGGCGCACATGATGCCGAGCACGATCTCGCTGCAGCGTTCGACGGCGAACTGCGGCGCCTGAAGCGGCGTGCTCTGCGTCGTCACGACGATAATCAGCGCGGTGTAGCCCGCCAGTCCAAAAGCGTAGGAGTTTTCCACCCGCACCAGCGAGGAAATCCACACGCAGGCGCCCGCCCACAGGCAGCTCAGCATCAGCATCACGACCGGCGCGCGCGCCGTACTGACAATAATGACCAGCGCCCCGATACAGCCGATAAACGTTCCCAGAATACGCAGCAGCCCACGATAGCGAATGGCGCCCGAAAACGGCTCCCCGCCAGCGGCGAAAGCGGGCCCGGCGGCCACGATCGCGGCGGTCAGCACCGCCCAGCGCGGGGTTTCCAGTTGCATATAGAAGCCGAGCATGAGCGAGAGCAGGATCGCAAAACTCAGCTTGAAGGCAAATCGTAGCCGGATGAATCCGGGAAAATTGAACATGACGGTGCCTTACCCGAACTCGCGCAGCCGGTGCATCAGTTTCAACATCGGCGACATTGATTTCGTATGCTCCGTTTTTTCCCCTGTGACCACGACCGTCGCAGTGGTGCCCGCCGGGTAAAGGTTACCCCTCTGTTGGTCCAACCGAATCTTCACCGGCACGCGTTGCGCCAACCGCACCCACTCTAGATTAGAGTCGACCGTCGCCAAACCGCTGCTGTCGGTGGTGATATTGCTGTTAGTCACCGCCGCCGCCACGCTATCCACGGTGCCGTACAAAATTTGGTTGCTGCCGAGCGGCGTGATTTCCACCCGCAAGCCGGGACGAACGCCGCCCAGCTTGGTCTCTTCCATATACGCCCACAGGTAATAGGAATCTTTTTTCACCAGCGCGACCACGGTCGCGCCACGGGTAATAAATTCACCGACTTGCAGATTCAGGTTGGTCACCCAACCATCCGACGGGGCGCGAACGACGGTGCGATCCAAGTCGAGCTGAGCCAGTTCCAGCGCGGCCTGCGCCTGCGCCAGCTGATGCTGCGTGGTTTCCAGCGTGTTGCCGTACTGTTCGATCTCTTCACGCGACAGCGCCTGCGTCCCGAGTTTCAGACGACGTCCTGCTTCCCGTTTTTTCTCCACGACTAGCGATTGATAATATTCGACGTTCGCCCGCGCTTCGGCCAGCGCCTGCTGATAGCGAGGTCTGTCGACTTCAAACAGGATGTCGCCTTTCTTGACCAGTTGGTTATCGTGAACGTTGACGGCGGTCAGCAGTCCGCTGACGTCGGGCGCGATAGCGACAATATCGGCGGTGAATCGCGCGTCGCGGGTCCAGGGGGACTCGGTGTAGAACGCCCATACACGCACAATCGCCATGATGGCCAATAGGACCAGCACCAGCGTAATCGCGATACGGGCAAATTTTTTCAGATAGATTGTCAGAGCGGATGTATTCACAACGACCTCAAAGACCGAAACGGAACAGCAAATAAAACAGACAGCAGAACAACGCGGTGTTGAACAGCGCGGGATGCCAGACGACATCGTAGATCCCGGTCGGCTGCAGCAGACGGAGACAAAGATAAAACAGCGCCAGCGATACCAGCAGGACAAAAAATACCGGCGGGAACGATAGGCCGAACAGAACCATAACAGGAAGCGAATTCATCTTTTTCTTATCTCTCACTCTGATGCGCGATACGCCCTGTAAGCAGCATAGCAAATAACCAAAAAAAACCTCCGCCCGCAGCCATTGACTGCAAGCGAGGGGAAGACACAGCAAGACTGATAACAATATGAAGAACACACGTAACGAATGATCGGTATGATGAAGCGCTTACTTTTTCATTCATTGAGGTAACAAAGGCAGGAATACGGCGAGGAGAACACCGCGCTTCCTGCTTAGACACGCCTCATTATGGATGTTTATTATGACCTTATCTACCCAGCGTGATCTAAATCACTTTTAAGCCAGGCTTAACAATGGAACGATTAAAAAGCATGACTGTCTTCGCCAAAGTGGTGGAGTTCGGTTCATTCACCTCCGCCGCCCGGCAGTTGAAAATGAGCGTCTCCGCCGTCAGTCAAACGGTGACCAAGCTGGAAAATGCGTTACAGGTGAAGCTGCTGAACCGCAGTACGCGCAGCATCGGGCTGACCGAGGCGGGGAAAATCTATTACCACGGCTGCCGTCGTATGTTGGTCGAAGCGCATGAAGTTCACGATCAGCTGTATGCGTTTACCAATACGCCGATCGGCACGCTGCGTATCGGCAGCACCTCGACCATGGCTCAGAACGTATTGGCGACGATGACGGCGGAAATGCTGAAGGAGTATCCGGGGCTGTCCGTCAATCTGGTCAGCGGTATCCCCGCGCCGGACCTGATCGCCGACGGTCTGGATATCGTGATTCGCGTCGGGTCGCTGCAAGATTCCAGCCTGTTTTCCACCCGTCTGGGTTCGATGCCGATGGTGGTCTGTGCTGCCAAAAGCTACCTGACGCAGAACGGTGCGCCGGAGAAACTGTCCGACATCGACAACTTTTCCTGGTTGGAATACAGCGTGCGGCCCGACAGCGAATTTGAGCTGATCTCGCCGGAAGGATTAACGACGCGTCTGAAACCGCAGGGGCGTTTCGTCACCAATGATTCCCAGACGCTAATCCGCTGGCTCAAGCACGGTGCGGGCATTTCACATGTGCCGTTAATGTGGGTCTTGGAGGAGATTAAACGCGGTGAGGTGGAGATTCTGTTTTCCCACTACCACTCCGATCCGCGTCCGGTCTATGCGTTATACACGCGAAAGGACCATCTGCCGCTGAAGGTGCAGGTGTGCATTAATTATCTGACAGAGTACTTTAAAAAAGTGGCGCTGACCTATCAAGGGTATCGCCAGGAGACGCCTCCGTCGTCGGCGCCCTGACAGCACGCCGAGACGACGGAGGAGAACGGAGGGAGATTAAGCCGTGCCGCCTACCGTCAGGCTGTCCAGCTTCAAAGTCGGCTGACCGACGCCGACCGGCAGGCTCTGGCCTTCTTTACCGCAAACGCCGACGCCCATGTCCAGCGAGAGATCGTTGCCCACCATCGAGATTTGCTGCATGGCTTCGATCCCGGAGCCAATCAGCGTCGCGCCTTTGACCGGCTTGGTGATGCGGCCTTTTTCTATCAGATACGCCTCCGACGTCGAGAACACAAACTTGCCGGAGGTGATATCGACCTGACCGCCGCCGAAGTTCGGCGCATACAGGCCGTAGTCGACGCTGGCGATGATCTCTTCCGGCGTCGACTTCCCGTCCAGCATGTAGGTATTGGTCATACGCGGCATCGGCAGATGCGCATAGGACTCACGGCGACCGTTGCCGGTCGGCGCGACGCCCATCAGGCGCGCGTTGAGCTTGTCCTGCATGTAACCCTTCAACACGCCGTTCTCGATCAGCACGTTGTACTGACCCGGTACGCCTTCATCGTCCATCGCCAGTGAGCCGCGACGGCCTTCCATCGTCCCGTCATCCACCACGGTACACAATTCTGAGGCCACCAGTTTGCCCATCTGGCCGCTGAATACGGAGGTGCCGCGACGATTAAAGTCGCCTTCCAGACCGTGACCGACCGCTTCATGCAGCAGTACGCCCGGCCAGCCCGCGCCCAACACGACAGGCATCGAGCCCGCGGGCGCCGCGACGGCGGAAAGGTTGATCAGCGCCATGCGTACGGCTTCTTTCGCCCAGGCTTCCGCCCGCGCTTCGCCGTCCACCAACTGCCAGAAATAGTCGTAACCGGTACGCGCGCCGCCGCCGCTGGAGCCGCGTTCACGCTTGCCGTCCTGCTCCACCAACACGCTGACGGACAGGCGCACCAGCGGACGAATATCCGCGGCCAGCGTGCCATCGGTGGCCGCCACCAGCACCAGTTCATACACGCCGGTCAGGCTGGCGCTAACTTCCTGCACGCGGGCGTCTTCCGCACGCGCGGTCGCATCCACGCGCTGCAGCAGGGCGATTTTCTCTTCTCGCGTCAGGCTATCTAGCGGGTTCTGGCTCGGATACAGCGCCCGATGCGCCGACTCGCCCAACGCATGCACACGTCCGTCGCCCTGTTCTCTCACGATGCTGCGGGCCGCCTGCGCGCTCTGTTGCAGCGCGTTCAACGTAATTTGGTCGGCGTAGGCGAAACCCGTTTTTTCGCCGCTGACGGCCCGGATCCCCACGCCCTGATCGATGTGGTAAGAACCGTCTTTGATGATGCGATCTTCCAATACCCAAGACTCATGGTAGCTGGATTGGAAATAGAGATCGGCGTAGTCCAGACGACGCGCATTCAGCGTCTCCAGGATCGCGTGTAAATCGTTCAGGCTCAGCTTGTTGGCTGTGAGTAATTGCTCACTGACTAACGTCAGACTCATAGGATGTCACTCTTAATGTCAAGGTAATCAGATAAACATGCCGCCCTTACTGGCCGGATGTCGCCGCGCGGGCTTTCTGCTTTTCGCGCAGAACTTCCTGAATCTTCGGTTGGTCCACACTACCGGAAATATGGTAACGAATCAGGGAAAATTTATTCCACAGCGGCGCCAGCACTTTGCTGGCGGCAAATACCGCCGCGCCGACGACGGGGTTGACCACAAAGGCCGCCGCCACCCCGACCGTACCGGACAGCTCCGGCGCGATTGTGGCTTCCATATTGATCTGCCGTTTCACCAGATCGACATCGCCGCTCATCGCGATGTCCGCCTCCAGCCCATCGACCAGCAGATTATCGGTGTGCAGCACGCCGGATTTAATCCAGGCGGAGCTGCGAATACTGTCGAAGTAGAAGCCTTTGTTGAAAGTATCGCTGAAATCGAACTGCAATTTGCGCAGCAGCGCATCGAAACTGATGAGACGCAGCAGCTGTCCGGCAGACCCGCTGCTCGCGCTGGTAATTTCCCCTTTGCCGAGATGGGTCTGCAAGATGCCGCTCAGCGTGGGCAGGTCCGGCGACCACGGTTCGCCGCGCCAGTAGAGATCATAATCAATGTTGAAGGACTCACCTCGCAGCGGCGTGGAGACGCCCAGCCACTCGGCGCTTTCCGTCAGGCTATCGCCCGACAGCACGCCTTTGACCGAGGTGCGGCTTCCGCCCTCAGCCTGTTGCCAGGTACCGTTGAGGGTCAAACGCGCCTTGCCGTCATCCACCAGCCCGCCACGAATCGAAATCTTGTTTTTCTCCGGCACTAATAACGCCTGAATCCGGCCCAGATTCTGTCCCATCGCCCAACATTCGTTGCAGTTCACCTGTAACGTAGGCCACCCGGCGAAGGTCTCATTGGTGAGGGTAAAAGGCGCTGCGGCTTTGCCCGACCCCGTAGGAGATGCGCCCCCGGACCATTGAGGATTGTAATAAAGATAGCGAATGTCGCTTCGCCATACGCCACTACGCGGAATCTCCAAGCGTCCGTCAATCTCGCGGCCGCGCGCCGTCACCGCGGTGCCGCTCCCGGAAGGATATGCGCTCAGCGCCAGATCGCGCCACTGCTGGCCCGCCAGTGTTAACTGCGGCGTCGTCACGGTGACGCGTGCCGGGAGCGAGAATCCGCCGCCGCTCGCCCCCTGCGCGGAGGACTTCGCGCCGGACAGCAGACCCAGCCAACGTTCGCCGTCGAGCGCGGGGAGATGCAGCGTGATGCCGTCTTTACCCGTCAGCGCAGGGGCACTTTTACCGCCGTCCTGCCAGACCGCCTGAGTCAGCGCGACCGACTGTTTCTTCAGCAGCCAGCGGCTGTTAAATCGCTGAGTTTTCGCCAGCACGCCCTGTACCGTAAAGCCGCGCAGGTCACCTTTGGCGCTCAGTTGGACCGGGAGCGCTTTGCCCGCGGCCTTGTCGAGCGGAGAAGGTAAGTGACTGCTTACTTCTTTGAGATCGGCCTGAGCGTTGACCTCGTAGGTTGCGCCGCCCTTGTGCGGCAGCGTCACGCCCACCTGTGTTTTCCAGGTCGCGTTGCCGCCCAGCGCGCTCACGACATCGGCAGGTAAGCCCGGCAACCGCGCCGGTTGTATGCTCCCCTGCAGATCCACATTGACCTGAAACGCCTTCTCCTGCTCTTTGGTGGTGAAGCTGGCGGTCAGAGGCTGACCGAACACGCTGGCCTGCAACGGTTCGCTCTTCACATTGCCGTTGTCGTAACTGAAGCGACCGGTAAGCTGGCGCAGCGTGACGCCCAGCGGTTTGATGAACAGGCTATTGTCATTCATCGTGACCTCGCCGCTTGCCCGCACCTGCTTACCGTTCAGCGGGATAGATAAATGCAGCGTGCTAGCCACATTACCGCCGATCTGCAATTGTTGTAGCGCGGTTCCCAGCGAGGATTTCAGCGGCGTCTGCATGAAGTAATCACTCACATTTTTGCCACTGCCGCTCAGGTTGCCGTTAATCAGCAGCAACTCCTGCTGATAGTTAGGGATCGCGGCATCAATGTTGCGACCTTCAACGTTGCCGAGCCGGGCTTGCGGCGCATTCATCCATAATCCATTATTCAGGAAATTCAGGGTGATATTGTCGCTATTCAACGCAGGCCAGCCGGGTTGGAAGCCGTATTTGGCGTTTTTCAGCGGCACCCATACCTGAAATTGTCCGTCATGATGGGTGAAGGGGAAGTTCGAGGGATTACCCGCAAAAATCAGGGTTCCGTTGTCTACCGAGCCCCCTTGCACCGCCTGGCTGAGATAATTGACCAGACTTTTTCCCATAAAGTGTTCGGGATAATAGCGCCATGCCTCCGCCCCATCGCTCAAACGCAGCCCCGCGAGGATATTTAACTGCGGCTCGCCTTTAGTGGGATGGTGGTAGTCAAAATCACCGTTGACCCACAGCGATTTGGCCTGCACATCCAAGCCTTTCGACCACAGCGACCACCCTTGGTCATCGCTTCGCCAGTGCAGATTCCCTTCGACTTTCTTCATTTCTAGCGGCGCGCGGAACATGCCCGGATAAGGCAACGTGCTCCGGAGCAGCTGAAGATGCACCTCGCCGCTTCCCACGCTCCCGCTCACCGCACCGGAAAAATGGTCGATGCCCGGCAGCATCTGCCAGGGCTGCCAGCTGACATCCTGCCACCCCACCTGAAAGCGGCTGTCCTGCGGCGTCGCCAGCGGAATATCCAGCGCCAGCGTGGTTAATTGACCCTTCGGCTGCAGCGCCTGCCAGCGTGTTTTCAACTCAGGCATGGCGGAAGAGAGCAAAGGCAGCAGCGGGGTAAAGCGCTCCAGCGCCAGGTTGCCGCTGCGCACGCGAAGTTCGCCCTGTAGCCCCTCGCCGTCGACCGGCTTATCGGTCGGCAACCACAGCGCGGAGATGGCTGCCTGCGGCCAGGCTTGCCCGTCCGTCGCGACCTTCAGCGCCGGAATGGTCAGTTGCCAGCCGTTATCCTGCCGATTGGCCTGCAGCATCATGTTGCCGACGCTGATGCGATGGGTCTCTTTGCCATCGCGCCAGCCCGCCGTCCCCTTATTCAGCAAAACGTCACCCCC
Organism: Lonsdalea iberica; assembly: GCF_002111585.1. Classification (GTDB taxonomy): domain Bacteria; phylum Pseudomonadota; class Gammaproteobacteria; order Enterobacterales; family Enterobacteriaceae; genus Lonsdalea; species Lonsdalea iberica. Next base: position 16,640 of record NZ_LUTP01000031.1, on the reverse strand, counting down.
GGCGATCTCGCCGTTACGCACATGCAGCCAGGTCGCCAAACTGAAGTCCGCGTTCTCCAGACCGGTATTGTTGCGCAACCAGCGGCTCAGCCAGGGCTTCATGTCGATATCGTCGGCTTGCAGATAAAGGGTGCCGTCATTCAGCCATCCCCCATCGTCCTGCAAATCCATCCGCATCTGCACCACGCCATGCTGGCCGTTAAAACTCGACAGGCTGATTTGCCCCTCGGCGCGATGGCGATTATGGCCGTTAAGCCAGTTCAACTGGGGTATAAACAGTTCGGCGCGCGGGCCGGAGGGCGTCAAAAAAGTGATATGGCTATCGCGCAGGTCGAAATGGTCGAGCTGACGTAGAAACAGGTCGGTGACTTGGTTCGCCTGCCAGCCGCTATCGTTATTCTTTTGCGAAAAATCGAGGGGATGTTTGAGGTCCAGCTGCATCTGGTAGAAGGTCAGATCGCGGAACTGCCAGCGCAAATGAAGTAGCGATTGCCACACATCCAGCGCCAGCGTGACCCGTTTGGACTGCCAGTCGGCATCCGGATGTTGAATGCGAATTTGGTTGATTTCCAGCGTGGGGCCGAACGGCTCCCAACTGCCGTTGAGGCCCCCGACCTCGATGGGGATCCCGGAGACAGACTGCGCCCAGGCCACCAGCCGTGGCCTGAAGTCGTCCAGATGCGGCATGGCAAGCCTCAGTCCACTGACCGCCAGCGCAACCAGTACAATAAGGGTCGCTCCCGTCGCAAGTAAGATTCCGGGCAGTCGCCTCACGCATATCTCCTTGTTGTTCGTCACCGGCTGCGGAGCGGGCGGAGGCGCCATACCCACATCACATCGACTCTCCGTTCTGCTATCGCTGCCGCCAGCACCCACACGCCGTCTGTATTACATCATCACCACGTCGAACTGCTCCTGACTGTACAGGGGTTCAATCTGGACTTTGACCTGTTTCGCGACAAACACTTCCACCTCGGCCAACGCATGGGACTCTTCGCCTTTCAGCGCTTCGCCGACGCGCGGCGAGGCATAAACCAGGAAGCGGTCGGAATCGTAAGCATGGTGTACGCGCACAATTTCACGCAGGATTTCGTAGCAGACGGTCTCAACCGTTTTCACCGTCCCGCGGCCATGACAGGTGGGACAGCCGCTGCACAATACGTGCTCAATACTCTCACGGGTACGTTTACGGGTCATCTCCACTAATCCTAGTTGAGAGAAGCCGCTAATACTGGTTTTCACCCGATCTTTACTGAGCGCCTGCTCCAGCGAATGCAGCACGCGCCGGCGATGGTCTTCGTTGCTCATATCGATGAAGTCGATGATGATGATGCCGCCCAGATTACGTAGCCGCAGCTGGCGGGCAATCGCCTGGGTCGCTTCGATATTGGTATTGAAGATGGTTTCGTCCAGATTGCGATGCCCGACGAAGGCGCCGGTATTGATATCAATCGTCGTCATCGCCTCGGTCTGATCGATGATCAGATAGCCGCCCGACTTTAGCTCGACTTTGCGGTCCAGCGCGCGTTGAATTTCATTCTCAACATCGTACAAATCGAAGATCGGCTGTTTACCCGCGTGCAGCTCCAGCTTGCTGGCCATCTCGGGGATATATTCGGAGGTGAACTCCACCAGAGAGTCGAAGGTCAGCTTGGAGTCGACGCGAATGCGATCCAGCGCCGCGCCGGCGAAATCCCTCAGGATGCGCTGGGCCAACGCCAGTTCGCCATACAGCTGGCAGCGGGTTTTGTTGCGCTTTTTACGCTCCATGACCTTGGCCCACAGACGCTTCAGGAACGCCGCGTCTTCCGTCAACTCCTGCTCGCCCACGCCTTCGGCGGCGGTACGAATGATGAAGCCGCCCTGCTCATCGCAGTAGGCGGACACGATATGCTTGAGTCGCTCGCGCTCGGTTTCGCTTTCGATACGCTGGGAGACACCGACGTGCGAGGCGCCCGGCATGAAGACCAAATAGCGCGAAGGCAGCGTGATATCCGTCGTCAGACGCGCGCCTTTGGTGCCTAAGGGATCTTTGACTACCTGCACCATGAGATCCTGCCCCTGACGCACCAGCTCAGCGATGTCGCGGACGTGGAAATTTTTCTGTTCATCGCCCGCCACGCATTCGGTGTGCGGCATGATGTCGGAAGCGTGCAGAAAAGCGGCCTTATCCAGACCGATATCGACAAACGCCGCCTGCATGCCGGGCAGCACGCGGCTGACCCGCCCTTTATAGATGTTGCCGACGATGCCGCGCTTGGCTTCGCGCTCGATGTGAATCTCCTGCATCGTGCCGTTGTCAATGTAAGCGACGCGCGTTTCTGACGGTGTAATGTTTACCAGTAACTCAGCGGTCATGGGTTCCTCTTGCTGTACGCAGTTCGGCAAATCGGCTGAACAAGTCAAGGGTTTCCACCAGCGGCAGTCCCACAACGGCGTGGTAACTCCCGGCAATGGATTTTACAAAGCACCCGCCTTTGCCCTGGATACCATAGGCGCCGGCTTTATCCATGGGTTCACCGCTGGCAATGTAGCTAACGATATCCTGTTCTGAGAGCCGCCGAAAAACTACGTCGGTGACCACACGTTGACTTAATGTTTTTTCTTTATCGGCCAGTGCGATGGCCGTCATCACCTGATGCCGGCGGCCGGACAGCGCCCGCAGCATCTCGGCGGCGTGCGCCTCGTCGCGTGGTTTTTCCAGCACATCGCCTTCCAGCACGACGATGGTGTCCGCGCCGAGTACAGGGAGATCCTGCGGCGCGACGGCAACGCCCGCCGCCGCTTTATCCTGCGCCAGACGGCTCACGTAATGTTCCGGCGTTTCGTCAGGCCGTCTCTGTTCTTCCACTACAGCCGTTAGCGTCACGAACGGGATCTCCAGCATCCCCAAAAGGGTCTTACGTCGGGGGGACGATGACGCCAAATACAGTGCTGTCATGCACGACCTCTATTGTACGGTGAACTGACGACGGATTTTCCGCATCAGTAAAAACAGCCACGGCCACAGCGCGCCATCCACCACGCAGTTCCACAGCACTTCAGGGCGGAACGCCACGTCGTGAACCAGAAACTCGGCCCAGAAGATCAACAGATCCAGCATCAGCGACAGCAGCATCACGATTAACGCTTGCTGCCACAGCGCCATATTGCGGAAGAGCTGGAAGCGAAACGCCACCAGATAGGCCACGATGCTCAGTCCCAGCGCACGCACGCCCAACGTCGCGCCAAGAATCAGATCGGTGATGATCCCCAGAATGAAGCCGGTTCCCACATTCACCCGGTGCGGCAGCGCCATCACCCAGTAAATCAGCAGCAACGTCAGCCAGGAGGGACGGAACATGTAGATCTCATCCGGCCACGGCATATTCTGCAGCACCAGCGCTATCAGGAACGACAGCCAGATAATCCAGTTGCCGTTACGACGATAACGGTTCATTGCTCGCCTCCCGGCGCACGACCGCCCGCAGGGGCGCTGTCTGTCGGAGAAGCGGTATTTACCGGGGGCGCGGGCGGCCCCATTGAGTCAGGCGACGGCAGCACATGCGGCATCATCTGCATCAGGCGTTCGTTCGCCACTCGTTGCACTTCCTGCGGAGATATCGCCGCGTGGGCGTCGTTATCCCCTCCCCACAATAGGAGAAGATAGCGCAAACGTTGCAGTCCCGCCGTGGGATGCGCCTGAATGACCGTGTAGGCACGCTGAGTGTCGACTTTCACCGAAGAGACGACGCCCACAGGATAGCCTTCGGGGAAGCGTCCCCCCAGACCCGAGGTGACCAGCACATCTCCGACGCGAATATCGGTATTGTTCGGCAAGTGCTCCAGCTGCAAATCTTCCGTGCAACCATTGCCCGCGGCAATCACCCGAATGTCGTTACGCAGCACCTGAATCGGCAACGCGTGCGAGGCATCGCAAATCAACAGCACGCGGCTGGTCAGTTGTCCAACGGCGATCACCTGCCCGACGACGCCTTTATCGCTGATGACCGGCTGGCCTTCATACACACCGTTGACGGCGCCTTTGTCGATCACAACCTGATCGCTGTAGGGGTCAATACCGGCGGAGAGAACCTGCGTCACCATCTTGTGTTCGTCCTGACGCAGCGGGGAGCCAAGCAGTTCGCGCAGCCGCGCGTTCTCTTGCTTGAGCTGCCCTTGCAGCAACAGATCGCTGTTCTTCAACATCAGTTCCTGACGCAGCGCCGTGTTCTCACGCTCCAGTTGCTCTCGCGAGGTCAGCTTGGCCGAGACGCTGTCCAGCGCCGCGCGCGGGCCGTTCGCCAGAAAATAGAACGGGCTGACGGCGGTATCCATATAAGTGCGGATTTTGACAAACGTACCGAGCCGGCTGTCAGCAACAATGATGACAATCGCGGTGATGACGGTAAGAAAAAGTCGCAGTTGCAGGGAGGGGCCCCTGCTAAAAATCGGCTTCATAAAATGGCGTATTCCTCGACAAAGAAAAAGGGGGCCACCAGACGGGATGAACTCAACAAACCTTCATCCATACGGTTTCCCCCTTCTTTATTTCTGGCAAGCCGGCTTATTCTTCGCTGAACAAATCGCCGCCATGCATGTCGATCATTTCCAACGCTTTACCACCGCCACGCGCAACGCAGGTCAGCGGATCTTCCGCAACAACGACAGGAATGCCGGTTTCTTCCATCAGCAGACGGTCCAGGTTGCGCAGCAGAGCGCCACCGCCGGTCAGCACCATGCCACGTTCAGAGATGTCAGACGCCAACTCTGGCGGACACTGTTCCAGCGCGACCATAACCGCACTGACGATGCCCGTCAGCGGCTCCTGCAGAGCTTCGAGAATTTCGTTGGAGTTCAGCGTAAAGCCACGCGGCACGCCTTCAGCCAGATTACGACCGCGCACTTCGATTTCACGGACTTCATCGCCCGGATAGGCGGAGCCGATTTCGTGCTTGATGCGTTCCGCCGTCGCTTCGCCGATCAGCGAGCCGTAGTTACGGCGAACGTAATTAATAATCGCTTCGTCAAAGCGGTCGCCGCCGATGCGGACCGAAGAGGAGTAGACCACGCCATTCAGGGAGATCACCGCCACTTCCGTTGTACCCCCGCCGATATCCACCACCATGGAGCCGGTCGCTTCAGACACCGGCAGTCCCGCGCCGATAGCCGCCGCCATGGGTTCCTCGATCAGGAACACTTCGCGTGCGCCCGCACCCTGTGCGGATTCACGGATCGCGCGGCGTTCAACCTGCGTCGCACCGACCGGCACACAGACCAACACGCGCGGGCTGGGGCGCATGAAACTGTTGCTATGCACCTGTTTGATAAAGTGCTGCAGCATTTTCTCAGTCACGAAGAAATCGGCAATCACCCCATCCTTCATCGGACGGATAGCCGCGATATTGCCCGGCGTACGCCCCAACATCTGTTTGGCGTCATGGCCTACTGCGGCAACGCTTTTCGGAGAGCCCGCGCGGTCCTGGCGAATCGCCACCACGGAAGGTTCGTTCAGTACAATGCCCTGTCCTTTTACATAAATCAGGGTATTGGCGGTACCCAGGTCGATGGACAAGTCGTTGGAAAACATGCCACGAAATTTCTTAAACATAACTAAAGGATAATCCTGCAAGCTGGGGGCGGAAATAAATAAAATCCGCCTACTTTACCAACCACACGCAGCAGCGACAAGGCGCGAACAGGCTCTGCTACGGTGAAAAAAACGTATGCCGCACAAATTTGGGTTAGGCACGAAACTCATGGAGGGGGATCCCCTCAGGCGGCATCTAGACTGGCCGCGCACAATCCCGAAAATTTGCGCCGACAACGGACATAAAATCTAACATTTTCGCGGTGATATCAGCAGTAACGACATGCTCTCCACGGCGCGCTCATTCTACGCTAAATCGGGCCGGACATTCACACTAAACATGGAACTGCTGTGAATATTTTTTCAGCGTATTCCCGACGGGCGTCGAGTTGGCAAACAGCGCACCTTGCCCGCCACGCACGCCCTTATCCAATAACGTCAGCCACTCTTCACGGGTACGTACGCTGACGGCGCAAACGCGCGTCTTCGTCCCGACGCAAGCTTCGGTCAGACTGTGGATAAATAGCTGGTTCTCCGGATGCTGTTCGACGCCGCGCACCAACCCCGGATGCAGTTTAATGACCTCAACCGGCAGTGACTTGATATAGGCGCTGCTCACCAGCGTTAGACCTGCCTGCGCCACCACCAACCGACAGCCCAGCCCGGTCAGCTCGGCAATCACCGGACGAAGACGTCCAAGGTACTGACATACGTCGGCCTCCGCCAGTTCCAGCAGCAGACGAGAGCGCTGTTCCTGAACGCTCTGTTGCAGTGTTTCGCATAGCCATCTTAGGAATGAAGGCTGTAACAGCGAATCCACGGTGATGGGGATCGCCAAGGTGACGTCGGCATCACCCGCTATCAGCGCGAGCGTGCGGGTCACCAGCAACCGTTCGTAGCTGGCGGTCAGACCGAGCTGGCGCACCAGCGGCATAAATTCCGCCTCCAGTAATTCCTGCGTGCCATCATCAATGCGGCTACTTAGCTCGTAATGATGCACCCACCCTTCACAGGTGATTGCCGGTTTTTGGTAGAGATGCGGGCCGCCGCGAGACAGCGTATCTTCCAGCAAGGTGCGCCACTTCACGCTCCCTCGCCCTTTTTCCGGCACGCGCCGGTCAAACACGCACCAGCCGCTGCCGCCTTGCAATACGGCATGACGGGTTGCGTCCTCCACATTCTCAATCACCTGATCCACCCGCTGACCGCTGCGATAGGCGCAGATACCGATATGCAAAATATCGTCTCTATCGATGCAAGACGGCGCGGGCAGGCGCTCAGCGTCCCGCACCATCTGCGCCGCGACGCCGTCCGCCTCCTTCAAGGTGCGATGCGGCAGCAGCACCGCGAGATCGCTGTGGTGATACCGGGCCACCAGCGCGGCCGGATAACGGTGAATGAACAAAGAGAGCTGACTAATTAGGGCCGTGCAGTATTCCGCTAGCGAGCGGTCATAACCATGAGTTCCCTGCAGGGTATCGAAGTCCGGCAGTCTGACCATCATCACCACGCCGTGCGTGCCGACGGACTCCGGATCCTCCAGCTGTGTCGCCAGTTGGTTATCGAAGAAAAACCGGTTATTCAAACCCGTTTCCGCATCCTGTGCGACAAAGGCGCGGATCAACGTATCCACCCGACCTTTGGCTTCCCGAGCTTCCATTAGGTCGCCCAACAGCTTGTCGAGCGCGCCGCTGGCGCTGACCGGCCATTCACGACCAGAGCCGGGCGGCACCACTTCGCTGTCACCGTAGAGGATGCGCTCCGCGCGTTCTTCGAGCCGCTCCTGCCCGGCCATTTGCCGCCGCAGCCAGCGCACGGCATAGAAGATGGCGATCGACATCACCAGCATCACCACCATGACGGACAGAAACGAAAACAGATAACGGGGGGAGCCCATCAGCGGATCAACGTAGATCATTTTCAGCGAAATATTGGGATGCTGCATGAGCGACATTTGCGCCCGACGATACATTATCGTCTGGTCATCCGGCTTATCTTCCGGCAGGCTGATGATATCGCTGCTGTCCAGCCCCTGTTGGATCTCCAGCTCAACGATCCCCAGGCTCCTCATCACCGGCGGCAGCCACGCCACGATTTCGCTGGGCGAGTTCATCAGCAGGGCCTGATCGATGCTGGTCGCCACGGCTTCAAGTTGGTGCTCCATGCGTTTATGGCTGTAGTAAATAAAGCTGGAAATACTGCTGACGAACATGAGCGCAATCGCCAACAGGGTCAGCGTCGTCATCAGCATGGAAAGTTTGGTGGTCAATCTCATCCTTGGGTCTTTTACTCCTGGCCTTATAACCGAATAAATGCGACGGCGGCACGCCGCCTGCTCCTTGCGGTTTATCAGTGCATGTCATGTCTATTACCAATATAGTCTGTACCTGACTTCCCTCTACCTATTTGTTCGATCCTCGAAAGGAGGTAATGCAATGCAGGCTCTGATTCTCGAACAGCACCAGGGTAAAACGGTGCCTGAAGTCCGCTCCATCGACCCGACGCAACTGCCGGAAGGGAACGTGACTGTCGATGTATCCTGGTCGAGCATCAACTATAAAGATGCGCTGGCTATCACCGGCCAAGGCAAAATTGTCCGCCAATTCCCCATGATACCCGGCATTGACTTTGCAGGAACCGTACACAGCAGCAGCGACGACGCTTTCGCCGTCGGGCAGTCCGTGATTCTGACCGGCTGGGGCGTCGGGGAAAATCATTGGGGCGGACTCGCGCAGTCGGCCCGGGTGAAAAGCGACTGGCTGGTCGCGCTGCCTGAAAAACTCTCGACGCGTCAGGCCATGATCATAGGCACCGCAGGATTTACCGCCATGCTGTGCGTCATGGCATTGGAAGAAGGCGGCGTCACGCCCGCAGATGGCGAGATTATCGTCACCGGCGCCAGCGGCGGCGTGGGCAGTACCGCCATTGCCCTGCTCCATGCGCTGGGGTATCAGGTGACCGCGCTGAGCGGGCGAGCGGAAAACGCCGATTATCTGCGGCAATTGGGCGCCGGACAGGTGCTCGACCGCCAGGAATTTACCGCCGCGCCGCGTCCGCTGGAGAAACAGCGCTGGGCCGGCGCTATCGATACTGTGGGTGATAACGTGCTAGCGACCCTGCTGGCTCAGATGAATTATGGCGCGACGGTCGCCGCTTGCGGTCTGGCCGGAGGCATCGCGCTGCCAACGACCGTCATGCCGTTCATTCTGCGCAACGTGCGGCTACAGGGCGTGGATTCGGTCATGGCGCCGCAGCCGCGCCGACAAAAGGCCTGGGAGCGCCTGGCCGAACTGCTGCCCGTTTCGTTCTATGACCAGATCGCCAAAGAGATCCCGTTGGCAGAGGCTCCCGCCGCGGCCGCCGATCTCATCGCTAATCGGATAACGGGCCGGACACTGGTAAAACTGCGTTAAGTTCACCTCAAGCCCCCTCTTTTCAGGCCACCCTGTTCGGGTGGCCTTTTTTATGATGCTCAGAAAGAGAGAAAATTTTCTTTTTTGTGCGGAATCTCTCCACGACAGAATCATCTATACATTAATAACCGCCTCATTTGGACCATGCTCCCACTCCCCTTGACGCTGAGCCGTACGCAAACGGCTTATCGACACCGGATAGGGTCCCGTTGACTCGCGGAGTTCGCCCTCTTTTCTTACGGCTGCGCCCATCACCCCGGTAGGGATTGGTCTAAGCCATACTGCGGCGCACAACCTGAACGCCGCGCGTCGAGTCACTACACAGGCATAAAGGCGGAATACCATGAAAAAAATTCGCACGCCGACCGAAGCAGACGTCACGCCGGAAGCCCTGTTCCATCAGCGCGCCGACTGCTGAAGTTTCTGGGCATTACCACCGCAACCCTCTCGTTGCCGCTGTCCGCGCAGGCGGATTTGCTGTCTTGGCTCAAAGGCGACGAACGGCCCAACGCGCCGCCGGGCAAACCGCTGACCTTCGATCAACCGCCGAACTGGCGCTTGGATCTGCCGCTCACGCCGGAAGACAAAGTCACCGGCTACAACAACTTTTACGAATTCGGACTGGATAAGGCGGACCCGGCAGCCAACGCGGGCGGCCTGAAAACCGAAGGCTGGAAAATCGAGATCGACGGCGACGTCGCCAAACCCATCACGTTGGATATGGACGACATTCTTAAGCGCTTCCCGCTGGAAGAACGCATCTATCGATTCCGCTGCGTCGAAGCCTGGTCAATGGTCGTTCCCTGGATCGGCTTTCCGCTTTCCCGACTTATCGCCTTTGCCAACCCCACCGGCAACGCGCGCTATGTCGCGTTTCAGACGCTCTACGATCCAGAACAGATGCCGGGACAGAAGAACAGTTTTATCGGCGGAGGGCTCAATTACCCCTACGTCGAAGGGCTGCGGATGGATGAGGCGATGAACCCGCTGACGCTGATGGCCGTGGGCGTCTACGGCAAAACGCTGCCGCCGCAGAACGGCGCGCCGCTGCGGCTGATGGTGCCGTGGAAGTATGGATTCAAAAACATTAAATCCATCGTGAAAATCCGATTTACCCACGATCGGCCTCCATCCACCTGGAACTTATCGGCGCCGAACGAGTACGGTTTTTACGCCAATGTGAACCCGCACGTCGACCACCCGCGCTGGTCGCAGGCGACGGAGCGGGTGATCGGCGCGGGCGGTATTCTTGATGTGCAGCGACAACCGACCCTGCTGTTCAACGGGTACGCAGACGAGGTAGCCTCGCTGTACCACGGTCTGGACTTGCGGGCGAACTTCTAAATTTTCCGCGCACAATCGTGCCCAATACTTGGAGTCAGCGTCGAATGCGTTTGCAACCCCGACACCTGTTTTGGATTAAGGGAGTTATTCATCTGGCGGGAATATTGCCGCTACTGTGGCTGTTTCTGACCGTGAGCCAAGGATGGCTGAGCGCCGATCCAGCGAAGGATATCCAGCATTTTACCGGCAGAATCGCGCTGAAATGGCTATTGGCCACACTGGCGATAGCGCCATTGGCGCGCTACGGCAAACAGCCGCTGCTAATCCGCTGTCGACGGCCCATCGGTTTGTGGTGTTTCGCCTGGGCGACGCTGCATCTGGCGAGCTACGCGCTGCTGGAATTGGGACTCAGTCACCTTTCGCTGCTGGTCAGCGAGATTTTCTCGCGCCCCTATCTCATGCTCGGCATCGTCAGTTGGATAATCCTGCTGGCGCTGGCGCTGACGTCCACGCAGGCCATGATGCGGAAGTTGGGATCCCGCTGGCAAAAATTGCATAACACGCTTTATCTAGTCGCTATTCTTGCCCCCATCCACTACATTTGGTCGGTTAAAACGTTGTCTCCGCCACCTATTTTCTATACTCTTCTCGCCCTCATTTTGTTACTGATGCGTTATAAAAAATTTCGCCAGTGGTGGCGCTGAAGCTCCGGGCTTCAACGGTGTGATAAAAGCGCCGAAACGGGGCGGAACAGACGCCGAGATGGATATCTCCGCAGATAAAGCCACTATATGGCTGCTAATTGCAACGAAATGTTTATAATGCACGACTTTGTTTTTAGGCATCGGACAATTTGCGCCTAGAAAGGTGACAAACGAATAGCTTCGCGCTATTTTGTGCAGCACGAAGCGAATCGCGGGAGATAGCAGCATAATGGTAGATAAGTTCAACATTTTGCTTTTGAACGGTCCAAACCTGAATCTTCTGGGCGCCGCGAGCCTGAGAAGTATGGCCATACCACGTTGACGGAAATCGTTAACGGATTGGAACAAGAAGCGCTGGCGCTGAACGTTCAGCTGTCGCACCTGCAGTCCAACGCGGAGCACACGCTGATCGACCGAATTCATCAGGCCAGAGGCAACACCGACTTCATTCTGATCAACCCAGCGGCATATACCCATACCAGCGTTGCGCTGCGGGATGCGCTGCTGGCGGTCGCCATCCCCTTTATCGAAATTCATCTGTCCAACGTGCATGCGCGTGAACCCTTCCGCCACCACTCCTATCTGTCCGATGTGGCAGTCGGGGTCATTTGTGGCCTGGGGGCAGATGGTTATAGTTACGCTTTACAGACGGCCGTAAAACGCCTGTCAATTTCCAATTAACAAGAGTACGGAACCCTATTCATGGATATTCGTAAGATCAAGAAACTGATTGAACTGGTTGAAGAATCCGGCATCGCCGAACTGGAAATTTCCGAAGGTGAAGAGTCAGTACGCATCAGCCGTTCCCCCGCCGCACAGCCCTACCCGATGATGCAGCAGGCCTATGCGCCGATGCAGCCGCAGCCTGCACTGGCCGCGACCGTGGCCGAAGCGCCGGTCGCCGAAGTCGCCGCAGCGCCAGCCGCAATCAGCGGTCACATCGTACGTTCACCGATGGTCGGGACGTTCTACCGTACGCCAAGCCCGGAAGCGAAAGCGTTTGTGGAAGTCGGCCAGCAGGTTAACGTCGGCGATACGCTGTGCATCGTCGAAGCCATGAAAATGATGAACCAAATCGAAGCAGATAAAGCAGGCGTGGTGAAAGCCATTCTGTTGGAAAGCGGTCAACCGGTTGAATTTGACGAGCCGCTGGTTGTCATCGAATAACGGGGCGTACCATGCTAGATAAAATTGTTATCGCTAACCGTGGTGAGATCGCGTTGCGTATTTTGCGTGCCTGCAAAGAGCTGGGCATCAAAACCGTCGCCGTGCACTCCACGGCGGATCGCGACCTGAAACACGTGTTGCTGGCTGACGAAACGGTGTGCATCGGCCCTGCGCCGTCCACCAAAAGCTACCTGAACATTCCCGCGTTGATCTCCGCCGCTGAAATTACCGGCGCGGTGGCCATCCACCCCGGTTACGGCTTCTTGTCCGAAAACGCCGACTTCGCCGAACAGGTTGAGCGTTCCGGCTTTATCTTCATCGGCCCTCGCGCCGACACCATTCGCCTGATGGGCGATAAAGTGTCTGCCATCAGCGCGATGAAAAAAGCGGGTGTTCCCTGCGTCCCCGGTTCCGATGGTCCTCTGGGCGACGATATGGAAAAAAACCGCGCCTTTGCTAAACGCATCGGTTACCCGGTTATTATCAAAGCTTCCGGCGGCGGCGGCGGACGCGGTATGCGCGTCGTCCGCAGCGATAAAGAGCTGGAACAGTCCATTTCCATGACTAAGGCGGAAGCCAAGGCCGCGTTTAACAACGATATGGTCTACATGGAAAAATATCTGGAAAACCCACGCCACGTGGAAATCCAGGTACTGGCTGACGGTCAGGGCCAGGCGATCTATCTGGCTGAGCGTGACTGCTCCATGCAGCGTCGCCACCAGAAAGTGCTGGAAGAAGCGCCAGCGCCGGGCATCACCAGCGAGCTGCGTCGTTACATCGGCGAACGCTGCGCTAAAGCCTGCGTGGACATCAACTACCGCGGTGCCGGTACGTTCGAATTCCTGTATGAAAACGGCGAGTTCTATTTCATCGAAATGAACACCCGTATTCAGGTAGAACACCCGGTGACCGAAATGGTCACCGGCGTGGACCTGATCAAAGAGCAGCTGCGCGTCGCCGCCGGTCTGCCGCTGTCGATCAAACAGGAAGAAGTGCATGTCCGCGGCCATGCGGTCGAGTGTCGTATCAATGCGGAAGACCCCAACACCTTCCTGCCCAGCCCGGGTAAAATCACGCGTTTCCACGCGCCGGGCGGCTTTGGCGTGCGTTGGGAGTCGCATATCTATGCGGGCTATACCGTGCCTCCCTATTACGACTCCATGATCGGCAAGCTGATTACCTATGGCGAAAGCCGCGACGTGGCGATCTCCCGTATGCGCAATGCGCTGGCGGAACTGATCATCGACGGCATCAAGACTAACATCGAGCTGCAGTTGAAGATCCTGAACGACGAAAACTTCCAGCATGGTGGCACCAACATCCACTATCTGGAGAAGAAACTCGGCCTGCAGTAACACGCCGCAGATGAGATAAAGGCCGGTCGACCGCTTTCAGGCAGTGGACCGGCCTTGTCTTTTCGCCCCCGCGATAAAAGATAAAAATAACGATTATTCAGTCGATTACTGCTTTTTCTGCACTATTCCCACATTCGGAAACGCATCCGTTTATCTCCAGCCATTCGCACGTGAACGTGAATTCCTGCTAGGCAATGCGCTCACATACCGTAAAATCCCCTGTTTTGCACACGCCTACTGATGAATACCAATTGGGTTTTATAACAAGATGGATAAACGTTTTCTTCAGGCACACCGGGAAGCTCGCTGGGCGCTCGGCCTGACGCTGGGTTACCTGCTGCTGTGGATTGCCGCCGCGTATCTGCCGAGTAACGAATCCGGCATCACCGGACTGCCGCACTGGTTCGAGATGTCGTGCCTGCTGCTGCCGCTGGCCTTCATCATTCTATGCTGGCTGATGGTCCGCCATCTGTTCCGCGATATTTCGCTGGAGGATAAGGATGCATAGCCAGATCGTCATTCCGCTGATCGCCTACCTGCTGCTGGTCTTCGGGCTGTCCGTTTACGCCTATACCCGCCGCCAGCAAGGCAATTTCCTGCGTGAATATTTTCTCGGCAACCGATCGATGGGCGGCTTCGTGCTGGCCATGACGTTGATTGGGACCTATGTGAGCGCCAGCTCCTTCATCGGCGGTCCCGGCGCCGCTTATAAATATGGACTCGGCTGGGTGCTGCTGGCGATGATCCAGGTGCCGACCATGCTGCTCTCGCTCAGCATTTTGGGAAAAAAGTTCGCGATTCTGGCGCGGCGCTATAACGCGATCACGCTTAACGATATGTTGTACGCCCGCTACGGCAGTCGGCTGCTGGTCTGGTTCGCCAGCCTCAGCCTTCTGGTCGCCTTCATCGGCGCCATGGCCGTACAATTTATCGGCGGGGCCCGTCTGCTCGAAACCGCGGTCGGCATCCCTTATGACACCGGGCTTCTGATCTTCGGCATAACCATCGCGCTGTACACCGCTTTTGGCGGCTTCCGAGCCAGCGTGCTCAATGATGCCATGCAGGGCATCGTGATGCTGGTGGGGACGTTGCTGCTGGTGGTTGGCGTGATTTACGCCGCGGGCGGCCTACCCGTTGCCGTGGAGAAACTGCGTCATATCGACCCGGCGCTGGTCTCTCCGCAGGGGCCCGGCGATGTGCTTTCCGGACCGTTCATGACCTCGTTCTGGCTGCTGGTGTGTTTCGGCGTTATCGGTCTGCCGAATACGGCGGTGCGCTGTATCTCCTATCGGGACAGCAAAGCGCTGCACCGCGGCATTGTCATCGGCACCGTCGTCATTACCCTCCTGATGCTCGGCATGCATCTGGCCGGGGCGCTGGGGAGAGCGATACTGCCCAACCTCACTATTCCTGACCAGGTCTTGCCTGAACTGATGATTGCCGTTCTGCCTCCGCTAGCCGCCGGCATTTTCCTGGCGGCGCCGATGGCGGCGATTATGTCCAACATCAATGCGCATTTGCTGCAAGCCTCGGCCACCATCGTCAAAGATTTGTATCTCAGCGTCCGCCCCCAGCGGGCTAGCAACGAAAGATACATCAAACACCTGTCCAGCCTGACCACGCTGGTGCTGGGACTGTTGGTGCTGCTGGCCTCCTGGCGACCGCCTGAAATGATCATTTGGCTCAATCTGCTGGCGTTCGGCGGACTGGAGGCTGTCTTCCTGTGGCCGCTGGTGCTGGGACTGTACTGGGAACGCGCCAACGCGACGGGCGCGCTGTGCGCCATGATAGGGGGTGCACTCTGTTATACCCTGCTGGCCAGCTTCAAGATCCAATGGGGCGGATTCCATCCGATCGTCCCCTCACTGGCATTAAGCCTGCTGGCATTTATTATTGGTAACCGGTTCGGGCACGCTGCGCCCGCCGCCGTTACTTCATCCGACGTTAAGTAAGAGGCCGTTATGCCGTGGATTCAACTCAAAATTAATACTTCCGGCGCACATGCCGAACCCCTGGGAGACGCGCTGGTCGAGAGCGGCGCGGTATCCGTCACGTTTCAGGACACCCATGACACGCCGGTGTTCGAGCCGCTGCCGGGCGAAACGCGCCTGTGGGGCGATACCGACGTAATCGGACTGTACGACGCCGAGACCGACATGAAGGCCGTCGTCGCGACCCTGGAACAGGAACCGCTACTGGGTGCGGGTTTCAAACACAAAATCGAACAGTTGGAAGATAAAGACTGGGAACGTGAATGGATGGATAATTTCCATCCGATGCAGTTCGGCAAGCGCTTGTGGATTTGCCCCAGCTGGCGCGATATTCCCGACCCGGAGGCGGTCAACGTGATGCTGGACCCCGGTCTGGCCTTCGGCACCGGCACGCATCCTACCACTGCGCTGTGCCTGCAGTGGCTGGACGGTCTCGACCTGCAAGGTAAAACCGTCATCGACTTTGGTTGTGGCTCCGGCATTCTGGCCATCGCGGCGCTGAAGCTGGGCGCCGCTCGCGCCATCGGCATCGATATCGACCCGCAGGCCATCCAAGCCAGCCGCGATAATGCTCAGCGTAACGGCGTGTCCGAGCGTCTGGAGCTATATCTGCCGCAAGATCAGCCGGAAGCGCTCTCCGCCGACGTCGTCGTCGCCAACATTCTGGCAGGCCCTCTGCGGGAACTGGCTCCGCTGATCGGCGAATTACCTAAAGCAGGTGGTCATCTGGGCCTCTCCGGCGTACTGGCGACACAGGCCGCCAACGTATCAGAAGCCTATCAGGAGAAGTTCGAGCTCGATCCTGTGGCGGAAAAAGAAGAGTGGTGCCGGATTACCGGTATCAAAAAAGCGCTGTAAACGCGCCTGAATCATGAGTAGCGGGACGCCAATCCGTACGTTCCGCTTTTATAGCGTACCCCTCCCCCACCGGTTTAACTACACGCCGCATGACGCGGCGGTAGTCAGGTTATTTGACGACAAAAGGAATATTGCAGTGATTCATAGCAACTTGAAACCCATTCTGCTGGCAGCGGGGCTTTTCGCCGCCGGGACATCCGCTGTTAGCGCGCACTATCCATTGAGCGATATCGATCTCTCGCAGGCTCGAGCCGGTTTTCAGACCGAGCTCGTCAAAGATACGCTGGAACGCGACGGCG
>NZ_LUTP01000030.1 GCF_002111585.1 Lonsdalea iberica | reverse complement strand
AGCATGCAGCGTTTTGGGGAGTTGCCCATTTTGAAGAGCCAAGACCATTTTCATGACACTGGCGACGCCGGCAGCGAGTTGCGTATGACCGATGTTGGATTTTAACGACCCCAGCCACAGCGGTTGGTCGTCGGGCCGATGTTTTCCGTAAGTGTTAAGCAGCGCGTGCGCTTCGATGGGGTCGCCGAGCGATGTGCCGGTACCGTGAGCTTCGATGACGTCAATATCGGAAAAAGCCAGTTCTGCGTTATTCAGCGCTTGGCGAATGACCTGTTCCTGCGCGGAGCTACTGGGGGCCGTCAGTCCGTTACTGGCGCCATCCTGATTAATCGCGCTCCCGCGAATGACGGCTAAAACGGTGTGGTTTGCTTTCACCGCATCAGAGAGCCTTTCCAGCAGAATGAGCCCGACACCCTCAGAAAATCCGGTTCCATCCGCTGTGTCGGAAAACGCTTTACACTTTCCGTCTGCGGCGAGCCCTCCCTGACGTGTAAATTCGGCGAATACATCCGGCGACGCCATCACTGTCGCACCGCCGGCGATGGCGAGTGAACACTCCCTATTTCTTAGGGAACTGATGGCTTGATGGATGGCCGTAAGGGACGCGGAACAGGCCGTATCCAATGTGATTGCCGGGCCGTTCAACCCCAGCACGTAAGCAATGCGTCCTGAACTGATGCTGCTTAGGCTGCCTTGCAAGCGATAGCCGTCTGCGGCGGGGTTACGCCGCTCAATATCACTGATATAGCCATTGTGTGTTGTGCCGATAAAAACGCCGGTTTGGCTGTTCTTGAGTGTGGCGGGAACAATGCCCGCGCGTTCGAGAATTTCCCAACTGATTTCGAGCAATAATCGCTGCTGTGGGTCCATCGCCAGTGCTTCGCGATCAGATATTTTGAAGAAACTTGCGTCAAAACCGGCAGCGTCAGCCAGAAATCCCCCTTTCCAGGTTTTTGCAAGGGTCTTGAGGTCGGGCGTCTGCGCAAACAGCGCGTCAATATCCCATCCTCGGTCGGTGGGGAAAGGACCGATGGTTTCATTGCCATCGGCGAGTAATTGCCACAGCTGTTCAGGCGAGTCGGTGCCGCCGGGGAGCCGGCACCCCATAGCAATGATGGCGATCGGCTCATGTGCCGCCTGAGTTAAATATTGATTGTGTTGTTTCAGCTGTTTGTTGAGCAGCAAACTTTGACGTAACGCTTCAACAAGGCGTGAGTCGGGATTATTCTCACCCGATGCAGCTGCGGGGGTATTTTTCGTAATGCCTTTGTCAGTTCTTTGCATCATGACATTTCTTCCTTGGTTGACATGGCGTTAGACACTCGCTGGTTCAGAGATAGAACCCTATCTCGGGGGCTTGTGACGCATCACCTTTACACTCCCTTGCTCAGATGTGGCGGGAAACCGGTGAGGTTAGGCTCGACGCATAGGGTCAATAGGGTTGAGAGGGTTCGATAGTTGAATGACTGACAGCCGCACGCCGGATATATCGCGTCTCATCATTTAAGCACCGTCCGACATCACCGGTCACCGCGTAGGGAATACGGCAGCTAGTGAGGGCGATAAGCGATAAGCGGGGAGCGTTAGCCATCATTTATCTCCTAAAAATTCTTTCGCTCGTGTCTGATTTCTGTATTCGTTTGGGATGCTAATCCGCAGAAGGCTGTTCCATCACAGTACTGTATTTTTGAATTAACTCTGATGCTCGCCATACCCAATACCCAGCATGGGCTTTCACATCACGTTGTCTTTATAAGGTAGTGTGCTTCACGGCCTGATCTTTTAATTGCTCATATTGAGTCGATAACTTTCGCCTGCTAATTTTTCCTATGGTCGCGACAGCGATGTCCTGAACAACTATATATTCAGAAGGCTGTTTGTAGTTGGCAATATATTGAGATAAAAACGCTGACAAATATTTCGCGCCAGGAATACTATCTGATGTCGTTTGAACTAGAGCAACAATGCGTTCACCTGAAAAAGTATCGGGGATACTAAAGGCGACGGCTGCTGAAATATCTGGGTGCTGAATAAGAGCTTGCTCAATCTCTATTGGGTAAACAGGATATCCCTCGATTTTTATTTGCTCTTTTTTCCTGCCAATAAAAATAAAATTGCCATCTGTGTCTTGTCGAACAATATCGCCTGTGGCGATCCATCGTTCGGGAGGGAATCTATCGATCCCGGTCCCGTTCCAAATACCCAATGCTTTAGCAGGGGTAAGAATGAAAAGTTCGCCCTTATCCGATTGAGTGCTTTCGACTTTAAATTTAACGGAGGGGAGGGGCCAACCGATAGATGGTTCATTCAATGCACAAAGATCGTGATGGAACATGACCGGCCCACCGAGTTCTGTCTGACCGTATGAGCTTTGCAACCGAGAGCCGCAATGTAGGAGGAAGTGTTGACTTAGTTCGGTTCCACAAACATCGCCACCCACGACACAAACCGTGTCGCTAAGGTCGAATGGGGTATTTTGTTTTTCCGAGGCGTTAAGGATCGCCTGAAAGTTTGACGGTGTTCCCGCTATCCATGCGAGTTTTTTCTTCTTTAAAATATCGAAAAACTGAATGATGTTGGATTCTGGAAGTAATAATACTACGCAGCCTTTTTGAATGGCCGCCAACGTAATCAGTACGCTCCAGGGGCTGGTAAGGTCAACCAGACTAACAATAACGGATTTTTTGCTATCTAAAATTTTGTCTGTGGGGTTTATTGTCGCCTGAGTTAAATTGAGTGCATCGACCAACGTTTGTTGCGAATAAACGATCCCTTTGGGCTGTCCGGTCGTGCCCGATGTATAAAATATGGATGCAATATCGTCAGGGAGTCTTTCGTCACTATCTCGTAATTTAGCGTCTGAAATGGCGTAATCCCAAGAACGAATGTGGTCGGTCTCATCGCGAGGGTTGAGGTTTATGACCCATATTGTCTCAATACTAAAGCATGACTCAATCCCTTGCCCCATTTCGTAAAACCGAGCTGCATCACCAATGTAGAGTCTAGCGCCACTCTGCTGTACTAATATGTTTATTTCATTGGCTGATAATTTCAAATTGAGAGGAACGAATACGACACCTATTTTCAAACAGGCGTAATAGATAGCAAGTAGCTCCAATCTGTTTCCCATGTGGACGGCAACGCGATCCCCTTTTTTTATCCCGTCCTTCTCTAAACTTGCGGCTATTTTCTCGCTCAACGCCAATAAGGCGCTGAACGTGATATTTTGGTTGTGTGAGATCACAACCGTCTCAGTTGAGTGTGAAACGGCAAGTTTTTTGAACGTTGCAAAGACGGCCATAAAGTCTAATTCCTATGGTTATCCTACGAGCGATAAATAAATAGGCTTGTTAAGTCGTAACGCCAAGGGCCTTGAATACGTTATAAGCGAAGGGTTTTGAACAATAAAAAGGAAAATACTCATGCCAATTATTCCTTTTCTCTATGATTGATTGAGTGTGATCACGCTGCTCGGTTTAGGGGACATAGCCGCGCCTCTAAACTATTTATAGCTATCTTTAGACTTCACTCGATTATTACTCAATAAAAGTGGAATAGATTTTATGCCAAGACCAGTAGCCCATTTAAAGTCACATAAATGGGCTTAATTCGCTTGCTGTTAACATCAGCGAAACGCTAGAGAGGTTGATGGATTTTAATACCAATCCGGCTTTCAATATCCCTAAGTAAACTATCGGCAATACGGCCAGCCTCATCTGATTCTTGATGTGAAACCATAATTCTGCCTAGCACTTCATTTTTATAAACCTTTCTTGCTGGGGTTAACTTATCTGAGTAAAAATTGACAATATTGGGATTGGTGTGGATATCGTCGACATTAAATGCTTGCGCAGTCACGCCGTCAGCCAGGGGCATAATCTTTCTGACAGTAACGGTTTTATTCGCAGCAGGCATCGAGATGGAAGTATCGGCGCGGGTAGCCATCGCAAATAAAGCCGGATAAATGGATACTCCGGTGGCTTGCCGATAAATTTCTGGCATGACTCCTCCCATCAGGCGGGGATTTGCTTCGACGAGTATGGGACCCTTATCGGTATACATGATTTCAATATGAAAGATACCGTAATCCAAGCCCAACGCCTGGCAGACAGCTTTGGCATATCGGAAACACTCTTTTCTCTGCTGGCTTGTCACCTCTGCGGGCATTAGAGAGCCAAGTTCAATGCATTCGTTGAATCTCGATTGAGAGCGGCCGCTGATCATAAACTCATAAAAATTCTCGTTATAGATTCCGACCTCTGCGGATAATAATTTTCCCTGCAAAAATTCTTCTATCAGAATACCTCGTGAGAAAATCTCTTGATAAGGAAGTGCGCTAGTCGTAACGGCGTTCAGAATATCGGTAGCTGCGTCTCGGGCTTGAGCGGGGCTCGTGGCTTTTACCGCATATAAACTATCGTAGCCACTGACAGGTTTTAGAATAAATGGAGGCGTATATCGGCTGAAGATAGCGTCAACTTCATCGAGGGTTTGTGCTACCCATGAGCGTATTGTTGGAACATGATGTTTTTGAAGGATTGCGCGTGCTTGACGTTTATCCCTGGCATTTTTAACCCCTTGAGGGGCGGTAAAGGGAATACCGCAACGTTTGCAAGCTTCGGATACCGCTTCAAGGCTAGGTTCTAGAGGAGCAATAATGCCATCGATCACTTCATCTTTTAAAATATTACTCAACAGATACGTTATTTCATCAGTATTGGTGCCGTTTTTCATATCGATAATGCGATGTAGACGCGCGATTACTGATTGGGTATACGTATTTTTTTGATAAAAGGCGACATTCTCCTGGCGTAGAAATGTCACGTTATAACCCAGCTGTAAGGCTTCGTCCATGCTTTGAATCGCCGCATTGTTAGCGTCAATAAAAACTAAATGTTTCATTGAGTTAACTCCTTAATGTCTTTGTGTTTTGAGCGTCAGCGCAACACAGATAATAATGAAAATGCTGAACACTACCGCATTGAGCAAAAATGAGGGGGAGTAGAAAAAACAGGCAGTGCTAATGATACCGCCTATAGAGGTCGCAAGCTGGAATGACGCATTCATCAACCCATTGAGCGTACCGCGTTCGGTGATATCCGCGTTTTTGTAAACTTCTACGAATATTAATGGATTAAGTGAAGATCTAACCCAAGAGAATAGTGAAAAAAGCAGAGTTTGTATAACGATGTAGCCAGAAAAATAAGGCATGAAGAGGACGGAACCGACTGCGATAACGAGTAATAAAATCATCATGTTTATCGAGCTGCAGAAAAAGTTCTTGACATGGCTTATTGTTGTGGAAGCAAGCAGACCGGCAATACCGGAAAAAATAAACAAAATGGCAAGCTGATAGCTATTACCTGTACCGGATTTAGTCAACCAATAGGCATACATACCAAACACAACAAATACGGATAACCCAAAGAGCGCATACAGTAGTATATAACTAGATATTAGTGGGTTACGTAAAAGGGATTTGTATTTAGAGGAGTAGGTTCTGATACTAATATCTTTCCCAGCCGATCTTGTTTCACGACCAAGAAAAACCATCATTAATGTGACACTGATAGCAAGTATTATGATCAATAAAACGAATGGAAAGTACCAGGATATTTTATCGCCTGAGAGTATACCTAAAGGCAGGGCGATCAGCTGAGCCAGTGATGCAGCTCCCTGTACTATCCCTGTGACGAACAACCGTTTTTCATCTTCAAACAGCTCAATAATGAGTGGGAAAATGGTTGCTCCCATCATCGGTACAAAAAATCCGCCTAGAATACGGAACGTGATGAGCATTTCGATATTGGGAGAGAGAGCTGAGCCTATATAAGATAAAAGACTTCCAGCCGCGCCAATAAGTATAAACCTTTTTTTTCCGTATTTATCGATAAAAGGGCCGTATAATAAATTACAAGTAAATGCGATAAAAGGAAACGCACCTAGCAAAAGTGCGATATGGTGTTCGTTAGCCGAAAAGTTATTTTGTAATGATGGGACCATTGGGTAAATAAAGGATATGTTAAAATTTACCACAAAGTAGCAAAAGCAAAATATCGTAATTAAACCATTTTTCCTCATCTTTTCTCCTTTGAGCCATCGGCCTATCGCCGATGGCTGATACGGTTTATAAGTTTATAGCAAAAGGTTTAATTTTTTCATAAATCGCCATGGCTCGGTTAACCATGTCCCATTCAGCATCGCTAAACTGAAAGTTATCATCATAGTGCATATTCTTTTCAGGGATAAAGCCGTTGGAGGATTCTAGCGTCTTATGGAAACGCGCGTGGGCCTCAGCCTCTTCAGGGGTCCATTTACGGACGTTGCCATCACGCCAACTTAACTGAGCGTCTTGAAAATCAAGGCCTATCGCTTGGCAATACTTTCGCAGTGAATGTTCAGGCGCATTACGTAGCGCATCTCCTTCAATGACCACTGGCGGTTCATCAGCTTTGAAAATGCGTTCCCAAAGTTGGTCTAAGGCTGTAAAACCAAATTCCCACTCACCGATTTCATTCTTACGTACTGCTTTTCGCGAGCGCAAGCATGCCTTTGGATCACGGATTATCAAGGTATGCTTGCCTTTGGTAAAGATTTCATCACCCACGTAAGGGAGACCAAAATAGGCCATCTCTTTTATAAATAGGACCGGTGAATCGAGTGACAGGAGTTGCCGATCAACCATTTCGCCCGTTTGCTCCCAAAGCTCTGGGCGGTCGCCATACATATCGGTCATTCTATCCTTGGAAAAATAATAGGTATCTGCATAGGGTTCAAATAAACCTATTGTGTCGTCGCGCATCTGAAATGATTTCAGCATTGCCGTAGACAGCGAACGGGCTGGCCCCCATAAAAAAATAATCTTTGGCATAATCATTCCTTTTAGCGTAATGGATAGATGGAGTTCGGTTTCTTTTTTTTACGTTTAAAAAAAGAGAAAATTTTGCTCAACAAGCCTTTATTTCTTTTACTCATGGGAATCACCAATTTGTTGGTTAATTAATCTGGCCATTTCAAAATAACCTGTGTCATTAAAATGTACACGGTCTACATAGAGACTTTTATTGATAAGAGGAGAGTCCTTCATCAAGGCATTCATATCGTAAAAATCCACGCCTATTTTAGATAACCTTTTGTACAAGCCATTGACAAGCATAGGATGGTTTTTCTTGTCCAATATACGGGAAAATAGGCGCCAAAAGTTATTTGGGCACTGATCAATAGCGTTGAATATTTCTTCTTCATCATGGGTGAATTGGTCTTTTGACCAGTAAGACATTGGCTGTAAAAAGAAAGATAATTTGGCATTATAGGGCGCTAATAATGATTTCCATTGGTTAAGATTTTGGCTAATCACGTCCGCAGTTCTGCTTATACGTTGAGAAGTCTCCGTTGCATTATCAGTAATGACCACGTCTGCAGGGTTGAAGTGAACAGAGGTCCCTAACAATCTCTTGCATAACCTTTTTATTGGGTTGCCAGTACGTATGTCCAGGTCTGAGGCATAGCTATTTTTTCTGGCTTTTAAATCATCATTATATTTTTCCATATAATGATGATATTCGTATGAGTAATAATACCTGCCGTGTTCTGTCGCTAATTCATCGGGAATACCTTCCAGAGTGAGGGTGTTCATCCCACTAAATACAACCACATTCTTAATATGACTGAAACGATGTTGATGCATCAAAAACAGAATTACTTCTTGAGTGGAGTTATAACCCCTGCCGCCAAAGTTTATCCAGGGTTCTTGAGTTAGTTTCGATAGCCCTGAAGCGATGGTATGCTCATCGGCAGTGGCGCCGGTTCCTAATGTTGTCGACCCGCCAACAATGATATTGATTGGCAAATCAGGGGGGAACGAATCTGTAGAAATATAGCCATTTTGGTATTGCGTGTAACGAAAACCGAGACTATCCGTATTTATTGCTTTGGAAGTGAAATCCGTTTGATGAAAAAACATTGTGTAGGGTAGCCATCTTACCCCAAGATACATAAACTCATCATAGTCGCGGATTTGTGGTGTTAAACGATAGACTTCTTTCACCGCCTCGTCGTGACTTAATTTATTTTTCATTGTTCACTCCGGATCGTCCTGATTCAAAATGATAAAAGCTTTTTTTATCTGCAAATTTTAGATTCATGGGATCGTTGATTTTATTTTTGACAAAACCCAACGGTAATAAAATAAGAAAATAATATATTTTAATCACTGTATTTATCACTTAGTCTAATGTGTAAATGTTTTGCCAGTCTTCATCATCAGGCAAAGGCGGTTGTTCAGACTTGATACAGATAATGTTGCCCATTATCAGCATATCCATCTTCGTGCGCATAAAACATTTATAGGCATCGTGCGGCGATTCTACGATCGGTTCCCCTCTTACATTAAATGAAGTGTTAATTAAAACCGGGCAGCCACTTTTCCGGTAGAAAGTCGTCAGGAGATCGTGAAACTTTCTGTTATTTTTTTTGCGTAGTATCTGAACCCTGGCGGAATTATCTACATGCGTAACTGCTGGAATTTGGGAACGCAGAACCTGCAGTTTTTCAGTTCCCCTGAGGTTGTCGTCTCGGTAAGGGATCAGCTTATCTTTGGCAATTCCGGTAACGAAAAGCATATATTCATCATCTTGATGGATATCAAACCATTCATGGGCATGTTCCTCCATGACGATTGGTGCAAAAGGGCGAAAAGATTCGCGGTTTTTAATCTTGAGATTCATCACGCTTTGCATTGTGGTATCACGGGGATCACCGATGATTGAGCGATTACCCAATGCCCTAGGGCCAAATTCCATGCGGCCTTGAAACCAACCAATGACGTTGCCTTGCTGGATACCTTCTACTGTTCGGTTTAATAGCGACTCCCATTGATATTCCTGGTAAACCGCGCCGATACTGTCAAGATACTGTTTGATAATGGCGTTATCATAGGATGTGCCAAGATAGGCTCCGCCCATTAAATCGGTACCATATTGCTGACGCGGGTAAAGGTTGGCGGTACCCGCATAGAGAGCCCCTACCGCGCCACCGCTATCGCCAGCCGCCGGTTGAATCCAGATATTGTCGAATATGTTTTCCTGCGCTATTTTTCCATTGGCCACGCAGTTAAGAGCAACCCCGCCCGCCATGCAGAGATTTTTTTCGCCCGTAATCTCTCGCAGATAGCGGGCAATTTTTATGACCACTTCTTCGGTGACCGCTTGTATAGAAGCGGCCATGTTCAAATAGTGTTGACTGAGTGCGGACTCCGCTGTTCTCGGGGGATGGCCAAATAGTTGATCAAAATTTTCTGACAACATGCAATTTCCGACCGCGTAGTCGAAGTACTTCATATTGAGTATAAAGCTGCCGTCATCATTGACCTTGATGATCTTTTCTTTAATTTTATCGACGAAAATGGGGCTGCCATATGGGGCCAGCCCCATCAATTTATATTCGCCAGAGTCGACTTTAAAACCGCAATACCAAGTGAAAGCGGAGTAGAGTAGGCCCAATGAGTGGGGGAATTTTATTTCCCATATTTTTTCCAGTTGGCGGCCATTTCCGCGCCATGCTGACGTGGTCGCCCATTCACCTACACCGTCAATACAGAGTACGGCGGCAGTTCTAAAAGGACTTGGGTAAAACGCCGAGGCCGCGTGTGAATGGTGGTGGTCGATATATTCGATCGTTGGGATATTATCCGTTGGATAATGTGCGTTTAATTCTTTATGTAGTTTTCTTTTAATATTTCTTTTTTCAGAAAACCATAGTGGCATTTCCTCATTAAACGTGCCTATCCCTTTCAGACCAAAACAAGAATAGGTTTCGATAATACGAGAGAATTTTTTTTCTGGGTTCTCATAATAAAATATCTTGTCGATGTCGCTTAAGGTAAGGCCGTGGTCATCAAGGATGCGTTGAAAAGCCCGCGCAGGAAAACGTTTATCTTGTTTTACCCTCGAAAATCTTTCCTCTTGCAGGGCGCAGACTATGCGTTCGCCTTTCATTAAAGCCACTGCGCTGTCGTGATAATAGCATGACAATCCGATAGTGAATTTATCCTGGTTATTTCTCATATTATCCATCCTAGATATGATACTTTCTCGATATTAAAGGAGAGAACAATGCATTTTTTGATGGTGCGAGAGAGAGATAGCCTGTCCAAACTCTTTCCCATACGAGTTTCGTCAGCTGCAGGTTTTCTTTATTTGCATACCTGTTCATATAAGTTTTAATCGCGATCAAGGCATTAGCTGAATGCCCTGAGGCTGCATTATCTATCGAGTTATGGAGATCGACAAATGAGGTGTTAAATCCATACTGCTTCAATTCATCATGAGCCTGTTTATAAGCTCCCCCAACGCCAGCTAGTTCCATAGCCAAATTGAGGCCAAGGGTTTCTGGCAAATATTTTTTAGGAAACCTTGATATGGAAAGCCAAAAAACAGGCACCAAAAAATCATCATCATCAAAGTAGGCCGATGCGGAAAATTCTTCACTGCTAATATCAGGTAATTTTATACCCATATCATAAATAAGATCCCGGTAAATCACGGGGTGATTTTTTTCTATGTGTCCATTACCTATTTCATCCGCATAGATATCAAACAGAATGCTACCAATTTCGTCATCAATAAGAGGGGGGGAACTGTAATGATTAATCCATGCACCATCTAAGAGGATCATCGGGGCTAAATGAACAGCCTCATCGATGACTTCTTGCTTCGATTTGTTACTGACCATTCTCCCCTGAGAATAATCGGCTGCTTGCGTTTTTGCCCTAGCTAAAAACCATTTATCTAGCAAGTCGTTACTGTAATTTTTGAACGGGATTTTACTGATTTTTTTCCTGGCCCGAGCAAGCCATGCATCGGTAAACTTTTCACTTTGCCAGTCAAGATAATCATGATCATCACTGGCCATCAATTGGTGGAACAAGTTTCGTATATTCGTTTCTCGGCGATATTGCTGTTCGTGTTGCGGTAGTGTTATGGGTGGGGATAGGGCGATATTGGAGATGTCGTCTGTCGCACATTGGGGGGGCGGCGGTTCAACTGTTGCCCAGTGTTTAATGGCTAATAATTCCCGATCATTGAAGACTTTGTACATCGGGCCCTTGAAAGCGGTCAGCTGACTGAAAAACGGCATTCTTTCCGGAGTTTTACCTCTGAACCAGACGGATTTTTTAAGGAGGTGCATCAATGCCCGTGGATCACTTTTCATTAACTCGTCGAAGGGGCAATTATTAAGCCTTTTTGTATGATGATAGCCATAAGCCATAGCGGTTTTGCTGGCAATGATTTTCTCCACCGTTATCCTATAATCACGATTTTTGTGTGATAAAACGGCCAAGTTGTTCAGTACGGTTTGTCTGATATCGCTCAGTTTGAGAAGCATTGTTTGCAGTGCGTAGATACCGTCATTTTGATCTATGAGTTTGTGGACCTTAAACGCAATAATATTTCTTATTTTTTCATCTGTAGACTGCGCGCTGTCGTCAATTTCTGCTGCAGAACAAAACTTCCCGCTAGTCTGGTAGCATGTGGAAAATTCAGAAAAGGTATTAAAATATACCAAGATAAGGTCAGCCAAAATAAGTGCATCTTTCTCCATTGATGATGTCATATAAGCGACAGCCAGCCGCAAGGCTGGTATTAAAAAGGTTTCGTCAAATTGCGTGATATCCTTTGCCGCTTCTTCAATCTCTTTTGATACGCGGTGAGGTCCACATTCTTCCTGAGCTGATTTTCTGAGCTGTTCATATAAAATAAAATAATCGCAGGATGAAGGATGGTGAGAAACTCGAGCGTCAAAACAGCGGCTCACAGCGAAGCTGGAAGAATAAAGATCGAATCTGTGGAAATTTGTTTTAGTACCTACAATTTGCTCCTGTTCCTGTTCCTGTTCCTGTTCCTGTTCCTGTTCCTGTTCCTGTTCTTGTTCTCGTCGATGGAAGGCGGTGGCCAGCATTTGCAATGCTTCATGAGAATTGATTGGACAGGGATTAGGAGGAGGTTTAGCGGTTATGTATAAATTTAATTTATTCAATAGCAATTTCGAAAGTACTGTTTTGGTACTGTCTCTTTCTATCTCATTAAACAAAATATAAATTTTCGAGAATGCGTTTATAGTCATTACATTAGCCCTTCTGAAGATTTATTTTTACGCTATAGACAAAACGCCATAAGTTAAAATAACCACAAAAATATAATCAAAATAGATTAATTCCAAAAAGGAATAAGTTAAATAATTCAGAACTATATATGCGATTTATTGATTGATATTGGTGTTAAACTCTGTTTGATTCTTTTTAAAGAGTGATTGTTCTTTATAGCTTTTTCTTCTTTTTTATAACAACCCTGTTATTGGTCAAATGAAGATCAGCCGTATTATTTCAACGAGGTTACGCGGGATTTTCGTTAATCTCACTGAATTAATCGTAGTTTGGCCCATGCGTTATCAGGCTCTGAGGGTCACATGAAAATGTTTGTGGAGGATTTTCGCGACGGCTGAACGCATTGTATTGGCGCAGTGAGTAATAGGCGTAGTAGAGGACGGAGGGAGGCTTAACCCAGACACAAAGGACGAGAGTGTTTGCATAGTGCATATTCCCCAGCCGAAGCGGGGTGGCCCGAAGATAGAGAGCAGAACGGGGTTCGATGAAGAGTCCGTACCCAGAAAGCAAAAAACCAGCCAATAGGCTGGTTTCTTTAATAAGTGGTGCCGGACTCGGGATCATATCGACGATTAATATGCTGTTTATTATTGGTTTTGTTGGTATTTCTTGTAAACCGCGCCCCCATGAAAGCCCCCATAAAAAATCACTTTGTTTTTGTGAGGGTTATTACGAAAAATCGATGTTTAAGGGCTGGGGCTCCGTTATGTGTCCAGGTCCATATATAACGCTAGAATGAGTTGGTTTAAATTTTCACCAAAAAGTCGCTTCTGAATAGACGAATAGAGTAATTTTTAAACCCGTCGACGTTTCACTCACAAATCACGCACCGCTCCTCACTGTACCAGAGTTGCGAATGCTGCAAATCCACGAATTTCCCCTCATCATCAATAAGCTCCTGAAGGGCGCTTAATCCTTCTTCTGTTTTTCGGGCTGCAAGATGCGACTCCAGACTGTCCCACCACAACTCGGCGCAACCATCAAAATCGACGGGCAATGAATTTCTTGTCTGCTGAAGCGCCGATTGCGCAGTATTATTCGCAAAGGGAACTGTCTGGATGTACTTACGAATACCAAGACGTTCTGAGTGTTTAACCACCAGTGAGGCATGTTGATTACGCCAGTAATGATCAAATTCTTCTCGCGTTAAATGGGCGCGCCTTTTGACACACATGACTAGTTTTAACATGTCGCTACTCCTGTCATTTCGGGAGTTCAAAGCTTACACTCTGACAGTGGTGTCAGAGTCAAGAGGACGTTATGCAGATTGGAAAACTGGCGGCATTGACTGGCGTTAGCATACGGATGCTTCGGTACTACGAGAGCGCAGGTTTGCTTCATCCTTCGCGAACCGACGCAGGCTATCGAAGTTTCTCGTCAGAAGATGTGGATATTCTCAGACGGATACTTATTCTGAATGGTGCAGGCTTCACGTTACCGGTTGTGCGTAGTTTGCTGAACTGCGTACATGCAGGAACCTCACCTTGCGAGGAACTAAAAGCTAAAGTGCGAGAACAACTGATGCAGATAGACCGTCAGTTTGAAGCGCTCTCGGAAAGCCGCAATCTTCTTAATAAGTTTCTTATTGACTAGCCCCTAACAATTTACCTGCTAACAGCATGCGGACAATGGATCCTACCCTTCCGATTGAACATCGTTCAAACTTACATTTGATATGTTGGAACAAAGTTTTTTGAGATAATGAGAAAAGATGAAATTTCTAATTTATAGATTCTATTAGTATTTTTGCTATACTTTTGAGATATCGTCATGCACCAGTTGAGATAACTAAACATCATGGCTCAATTTAATCACTTTGAACTCTCGCTTCTGAATCCCAGCTTTGACTCCCCTTTGGTCGATGCGCTGACGGAGCTGGAGTTACTCCGGCATCTACGGCTGGAAACCGATGTTCACCCTATCCTGTTTGCGCAGTTGAAGGCGGTTTTCCACATGTTGGAGAGTCTTGGCTCTGCAAGGATTGAGGGAAACCACACCACGCTTGCCGACTATGTTGAAAGCAAGGTTGAGGGAACACAGAGTTCGACGGATCAGCTCAAAGAAATCAACAATATTGAAGCCGCGATGGAGTTCATTGACGAATACCTGAACGATGGCGATGAGATAACGGAATATTTTATCCGCGAGTTGCATAGTCTGGCAGTCGCCGGGCTGCAACAGGAGGGCGACAGAACGCCCGGTGCATATCGACAACATAATGTCAGCATTGCTCAGTCTGATTATTTGCCGCCAGACCACATCCGCGTTGCTGACTATATGTCTGACCTGACCGCCTTTATTAACCGAGCCGACAAGCCAAAGTATGATCTGATGAAGATTGCTCTGGTGCATCACCGTTTTGGCTGGATACATCCCTTTGGCAACGGTAATGGCCGCACGGTAAGACTGCTGACCTATGCGTTACTGATCAAATATGGTTTTAATGTTCAGGCGGGTGGCCGTGTACTTAACCCGACAGCGGTATTCTGTAACGATCGTAAACGCTATTACGCCATGCTTTCGTTAGCCGATAAAGGAACGGAACAGGGGCTCGAGGAATGGTGCTTATATGTCCTTTCGGGGATCTCTTCTGAGCTGAAGAAAGTCGATCAACTGACAAACCACGCTTTTCTGAGCGAAAAGATCTTGTATCCGGCTATCGATTTTTCCTCGGAGAGAGGGCTGATAAACCCACTGGAGTCGAAAGTTCTGAAACGCGCCGTTGAGCTGGGGACGATAAAAGCAGGCGATCTCCGCGCCGTTTTACCTGATCTGAAACCGACGCAGGTGACTTACCAGCTTGGTAAGCTGATTGAGCGGGGATTGCTCCAGCCAGTAGAAGAAGGGGCTCGTACCTATACAGCGAAGTTCTCTAACTCGTATCTGATTCGTGGGGTGATTAAGGCTCTGAGGGAAGAAGGGTTTATTCCTGATTTGTGATTATTTGCATGAGTACGCAATGTCAGTGAAATTTAACATAGTATGCTCGTACCCTATATTTGCTCGGACCTGATCTGACATTCAGAATAATTTTAGGCGTTTCCCGAATGGTCGTTAAAAATCAGAAGGTAAAACCTTTCAGAAAGCAAAGAGGCAGATCCCTCGCATCAGGTCTGCTCCTGTCAGAGAATTAACCGTCAAGCTGTACCCGCGGCCTTATGCTGTCGCGCATAAATATATGGCACGACATATCCATCCCGGCTGACGTCCAGATAATCCGACCACCACTGCATCATTTCGATTCTGGCTTCCAAATGCTCCGCTTTATGCACATAAGCAGCCCGCACGCCGTTGCGCTCTTTGTGGCTCATCTGCCGCTCAATGACATCTTTTGACCAGCGTCCGGACTCGTTCAGGGCGCTACAGGCCATGGTCCTGAAGCCGTGGCCGCACACCTCGGTTTTGGTGTCATAGCCGATCACGCGCAGCGCCTTATTGATGGTGTTTTCACTCATCGGCTTGTTGAGCATATGTGCGCCCGGAAAAACGAATATCGACTCGCCGGAAATCACCTGAATCTGTTTCAGCAGGGCGACCGCCCGCCGTGACAGCGGCACCAGATGTTCATCCCTCATCTTTGCGCCTCGCTCTGAGAACCTTACGCCTTTTACAGCCTCGCGTTGCGCGGGTACGGTCCAGATATGGGCTTTCAGATTGAATTCATCCCAGCGTGCAAGCCGTAACTCGCTGGAGCGCAGAAAGACGTGCAGATTCAATTCCAGCGCCAGACGGGTTTGTAGCTCTATCAATCTTCTCCAGTAGTTCAGGCAGGCGTTTTAGCGGCAGGGCGGGATGATGTTGGGTCACCACCGGGGTCACGACGCCATCCAGATCGTAAGCGGGATTATATTTAATCACGCCCTGCTGGACCGCGTGGCGCATGATTTTGGTCAGGTGCTGACGTACCCGCCCGGCGACGTCATGCACGCCTTTATCGTCGATGGTTTTAACCAACTGCGCCAGATGGCGGGTCTCAATCTGAGCGATATCCATCGCGCCGATATTGGGAAAAACGTAGCGTTTCAGGCAGGTGAGGATCTTATCGGCGTGAGCGTCCGACCAGAGCTTAAGGCAACTGGTGTGCCATGCGGTGGCGATGTACTGAAAGCTGTGGGATTCATCAACGGCGGTATTATCCGTTTTGCGGATCAAGGAAGGGCAGAGGCCGGACGCCAGCAGCTTACGCGCCGCGTCGCGCTTCTCGCGGGCTTCCGCCAGCGTCACCTGCGGGTAGGGACCAAAGGCCAGACGGTTTTCCTTACCGCCGAAGCGATAGCGGAAATACCATAACTTAGCGCCGTTGGCGGATACCGTCAGGTACAGGCCTTGCGAGTCGGTAAGTTTGTAGGATTTTGCGCGAGATTTGGCTGCGCGGATTTTGCTGTCATTCAGGGCCATGTGAGGGTCTCCTTCGTTCATCGAACTGAATGACCCGCAATCTGACCCCGAATTTTCCGGATACGAAGGGATAAATCAAAACGCATCGGAAAAGATTTTTACGCCAACTGATTAAATCGCAACAACATAGGGATTGATAGGGAGGCATAAAAAAGGAAAGGTGGTGCCGGACTCAGACTACGCCGCAGGCGTTGAATAGCGCGTTCCGCGCTGGCCCCGAAGGGGTGAGCCGCTCGCGGCGAATAATCGAACGGGGTTCGATGAAGAGTCTGTACCCCAGATAGCAAAAAACCAGCCAATAGGCTGGTTTCTTTAATAAATGGTGCCCGGACTCGGAATCGAACCAAGGACACGGGGATTTTCAATCCCCTGCTCTACCGACTGAGCTATCCGGGCAACGGGGCGCATTAAACCGTATATCACCGGAGTCGTCAACGGGTTTCTGCCTCATGCCGCCTGCTTGCTCTATTTTCAAACAATGTCGTGATCTCCTACGTAGAAGCGCTGCTAGCCAGGTAGGGGGAGGGCGATTTTCGATTTTCCCGACTTATGCGGCTGGGGCTTTCTTGAATTGGATAAAAAATAGTGCGAATATTGCCCGGTTTTTTGACTTTCCTTTCATCTGTGATTATCGAGGGTCGTTGATATGTCGGACTCAATGCTTCTGGTGCAGACGCTGCGCGCCACGACTTTGATGATGTCTCGGTACTCCGGTCACGTGGCTGTAGCTTTCTCTTTCTCTAGTTTATTTCCCTTCGCTATGCGGTGAGGCGTGTCGACGCTCACTGTTAGACATGATTAAAAATAGAGTTATCGCTCTGATTTTACTGATGTCTATCGGATAAAACGGGCCCGTATCTCCTTTGTTTCGGCAGTTTTCCGCACGAGTCATACACTAAATGGTATCGGCGGACGGAACACGACCGGCACGGTTGGGCGCGTTATCCCAGCGGTGTGTCTTTCAGGCACATATACTCATCTTTGATCGTTTGGGTTTGTTACATGAAACAGTTGAAAATTGCGGCCAATTCAGCGGTTGCCGCCCGTTTAATCACTGAACGAGCGGTAGTCGCCATGAGTCAGACCGACTTTACGGATATCGCTGCAGTGGTGGTATCTGCTGATGAAGCTCACAGTGGTATTTTGTCAGTGTTACATCACACGGGGTTTGCTATCCCGGCTTTTGTGCTGCGTATGCCGGAAGAGGGGAGCACCGAAATGTTGCCCCCAGGCAGTGAGTGGCTGAACCTGGATGAGGCGGGCGAGCATGCCGTTCTGCTGGAGGCGGCGGCCCGTACGTATGAAGATGCGCTATTGCCGCCGTTTTTCGACACGTTGACCCAATATGTCGAAATGGGCGCGACGACCTTTGCCTGCCCGGGTCATCAAGGCGGACAATTCTTCCGCAAGCATCCCGCCGGGCGTCAGTTCTATGAGTTTTATGGGGAGAGCCTCTTTCGATCGGATATCTGCAATGCGGATGTGAAACTGGGCGACCTGCTGATCCACGAAGGTGCCGCGAAAAAAGCCCAGAAATTCGCAGCCAAGATCTTCAATGCGGACAAAACTTATTTTGTGCTGAACGGCACCTCCGCGGCGAACAAGGTCGTCACCAATGCGCTGCTGACGCGGGGCGATCTGGTGCTGTTCGACCGTAACAATCACAAGTCCAATCATCACGGTGCGCTCATTCAGGCGGGCGCGACGCCGGTGTATCTCGAAACGGCGCGAAACCCGTTTGGTCTGATTGGCGGCATCGACGCTCATTGCTTTGACGAGGCTTACCTGCGTGAGCAGATCAGGGCGGTAGCCCCTGAGCGCGCCGAGGTGGCAAGGCCATTCCGTCTGGCGGTGATCCAGCTTGGCACCTATGACGGCATCATCTATAACGCGCGTCAGGTGGTCGACAGTATCGGTCATCTTTGTGACTACATTTTGTTTGATTCCGCCTGGGTCGGTTACGAACAGTTTATTCCGATGATGGAGCAGTGCTCGCCGCTTCTTCTCGAACTCAATGAAAACGATCCGGGGATCTTTGTGACGCAGTCGGTGCATAAACAACAGGCCGGCTTTTCCCAAACGTCACAGATCCACAAGAAAGACACCCACATCAAGGGGCAGAAGCGTTTCTGCAACCATAAGCGGCTCAACAATGCCTTTATGCTGCATGCCTCGACGAGTCCGTTCTATCCACTTTTCGCCGCGCTGGATGTCAACGCCAAGATGCATGAAGGCACGAGCGGCCGCCGCTTGTGGCAGGAGTGCGTGAAGTTGGGCATCGAAACCCGCAAACAGCTGCTCGAACAGTGTTCCATGATCGCGCCTTTCGTCCCAACGTCGGTGAGCGGCATTCCCTGGCAGGAGCACGACACGGAGTCGATGGCGCAGGACGTCCGCTTCTTCCACTTTGAACCGGGGGAACGCTGGCATGCCTTCGAGGGATACGCGCAGGATCAGTATTTTGTCGACCCTTGTAAGCTGCTGCTGACGACGCCCGGTATTGATGTGGAAAGCGGTGAGTACACGCCGTTCGGCATACCGGCCACCATTTTGGCCAACTATCTGCGCGAACACGGCATCATTCCGGAAAAATGCGACCTGAATACGATACTGTTTCTGCTGACCCCGGCGGAAGATAGCCGCAAGATGCATCATTTAGTGCAGGCATTGGCGCGCTTCGAGCAGTTGATTGAGCAAAACGCTCCGTTAAGCGACGTTCTGCCAAGCCTGTATCAGAAGTATCGTCAGCGCTACGAAGGCTATACGTTGCGTCGGTTGTGTCAGGAAATGCACGATTTCTATGCGCGTCATGACGTGAAGCGTCTTCAGAAAGCGATGTTCCGCCAAGCGGAGTTCCCTGCGGCGGTCATGTTGCCGCAAGAGGCGCACAGCTGTTTTATCCGGGGCGATATCGAACTGATTACGCTGGACGAGGCCGAAGGGCGTATTGCGGCTGAGGGGGCGTTGCCTTATCCGCCGGGCGTGCTATGCGTGGTGCCAGGGGAAGTGTGGGGCGGAGCGGTACTGCGTTACTTCCTGGCGCTGGAGGCAGGTTTGAATCTGATGCCGGGCTTTGCGCCGGAGCTGCAGGGCGTGTACGTCGTTACGGAAGAGGATGGACGTAAACGGCTGTATGCCCATGTGGTGTCGAACTAGGAACTGAATATACCGGGGCTAAAGCCCCGGTGATAGACGTCAGAAAGCGTTACGGATGGTTCGAGGTTTCCTGCTGCTCGTGCTTCTGTTTAACCAGATTCGCGTCCTGCTTTTGGCGGCGCAGGCTATACCAGCCCATCGTCAGCATGATGGCAAGCAGCGGCAGCGTGGAGATGGTGTAGGTGCCGTTAGGGTAATCGAACGCCATCAGTACCAGTACTGACAGCAGGAACCCCAGCGTTAGCCAGGAGGTCACCGGCGCGCCAGGCATCTTGAAACTGATCGGTTTGGCTTTCCCTGCTTTAATCGCCTGACGCAGCTTCATCTGACAGACAATGATAAAGCCCCAAGAGCTGATGATACCGAGCGAAGCGATGTTCAATACAATCTCAAATACCTGCGACGGAACGATGTAGTTCAGGAACACGCCGATGGCGTGGATGCCGACGGTGACCAAAATACCCGCATAAGGTACGGACTGCGCGCTCATTTTGGACATGAACTTCGGCGCGGAGCCTCCCAGCGACAGCGAACGTAGAATACGTCCGGTGGAGTAAAGCCCAGAGTTGAGGCTGGAGAGCGCCGCCGACAGCACCACGATATTCATGATTGTGCCGATGTAAGGGACGCCCAACTTGCTGAAGAACGTCACGAATGGGCTCTGCCCCGCCTGATAGGCGTTCCACGGCAGCAGACACACCAGCAGAATCACCGAACCGACATAGAACAGACCCACGCGCCAGATCACGCTGTTGATGGCTTTGGGCAGCATTTTCTCGGGGTCTTTACACTCACCGGCGGCGGTGCCGATCAGCTCCACGCCCGCAAAGGCGAATATCACGCCCTGTATCAATACCAGCGCCGGCAGCATTCCGTGAGGGAATAGCCCGCCGTTATCGGTAATGAGATGGAGGCCGGTACGATTGCCGTCTAGTTCAAGCCCGGAGCCGAGATAAATGGTCCCCACAATCAGGAACAGCGAAATCGCGATGACTTTGACCAGCGCGAACCAAAACTCCGCTTCCGCAAACCACTTCACCCCGATCATGTTCATGGTGGTGATAAGTGCCAGCGCGCTGAGGGCGAAGACCCACTGCGGGACGTCGGCAAATGTGCCCCAGTAATGCATGTAGAGCGCGACGGCGGTAATGTCGACGATACCGGTCATCGCCCAGTTGAGGAAATACATCCAACCCGCGACGTACGAGGCTTTCTCTCCGAGAAACTCTCGGGCATAGGAGACGAAACTGCCGCTGGTGGGGCGATGCAGCACCAACTCGCCCAGCGCGCGCAGAATGAAAAAGGAGAAAATACCGCAAGCGAGATACACGAGAGCCAGAGAGGGGCCAGCCATCTGTAAACGAGCGCCCGCGCCTAAGAACAGGCCGGTACCGATGGAACCGCCGATGGCGATCATCTGTACCTGTCTGTTACCCATGGTTTTGTGGTATCCCACTTCATGTGAATCGAGCCAGCGTCGCTTGGCCGCATGGCGTTCAGAGTCTTTGCTTTTATGCTGATTCATTACCCGTCCAGATCCCTTGTCTTATCATTCATAAGAAAGAAATGACATATTATTTAATGAGTTAACCGTTAAAGTTCGGCCTTTGCATATGCTGCCAGTCCCTAGCGGTATGCAGGGGCAGGAATTGAAAAACGTTTGCGATGCTACCTTTTCTTGGCATCCTAGGCAAAAATTGTCTGCGTGAGTAATACATAAAATAGAGATAATAATCATGCATTATTATAAAAATATAGTGATATATAGAACGATTTTTGGTTTTTTGTAGTGATTGTTGCTATTCAATAGCTCGGGTATAGCATTTGCTTATTAAGCCGGAGGGCCAAGAGTACTGGCGGAAAATTCGTCAGGAAATGGCGTTAGCCCGTCGCCCCCCACCAAAACAAAAGCGGCATACCGTTGTCCGTGCCTTCAAAAACCGTGTGATAAAACCGAACCTCCGGCGAGGCCGGAGGTTCGCAACGTGGTCTTCAGCGACGGTAGTTTCTCTGCGCCGAGTTCACCTTATACAGATAACGACGGGACTCCTGAGAAGGGTGCCGCGTCGTTAGCGTCTGATAGACATCGTTGGGCGACATGCCGTTAATCGCGCTCACTGCGGCCTCCTTATCGCTGGAGAACACGCGCAGCACGCTGCCCGCGCCGCCGTTGTAGGCGGTGATAACGGCATAGCGCTGTGAGGTCGGATTCTGAATGCCGCCCAGATATACGTTTTTCAGCATGGCCAGATAGGCGGTCCCGGTATCGATATTGTTTTCCGGATCGAACAGGTAGCTACGGCTTGGCTGTCCCCATTTCCCCTTCATCTTGAAGACGTCGCGTCCAGCGCTGTGCTGTACGACCTGCATCAGGCCCAATGCATCGGAGTGACTCACCGCGTAGGGGTTAAAGCTCGACTCAGTCTGCATGATAGCCAGGATCAGGGAAGGCTCGATGCCATAGCGGTCTGCGGCTTTACGGACCAGCGGCAGATATTTGTGGGCACGTTTGTCCAGATGGTTCGGCACCAGCTGAATGGTCACCGTCCAGATAACGTGCACGCCGGATGCGCGGCGTTGCAGCTTGTTCTGGATCAGATAGTCCGCAAAGCTGCCGGCGCGGCCTTCCCAACGAATAGGCTCGCCGGTGTTATCCAACACCTGACCATACAGCAGCGGCTCACGGCTGATCTGAATATCGTTGGCGTCGGAATACAGGTCGGCGTTACTGGCGTCATCGCCCATCAGCAGGGTGGTGACGATAGCCTGACGGAGGCTGGCTTCGTAGTGGGTCGGGTTGATGGTTTCAATGGTGATCGTACCGGCATCGAAGTTGACGTGGCTACGGGTTAGGTATTGGTCGGAATACTTAACGTAATCCTTGGGGCCGGCGATCAATACTTCGTTGATGCCCCAGATGTTTTCGATGTTATTGGCGAATTGGCCCATCAAAATATCAAAGGCGTTGGTGTCTTTGACATAGACTTCCGCATCTTCGCTGCCTTTGTTGCTGGAACAAGAGATCAGCAGCGGAGCGATGCACAGCAAAGCTAGCAGTTTCTTCATCATATCAGGCCGTGTCGGGAGCGTGTGTTATCAGGGCCGCCAGGCCCCTGCGCGATTACTGATCTTCCGGCGTATAGCCGTCGATTTGCACGTCCTTGCCTTCAAAAAGAAACTTTTTCATCTCTTCTTCCAGCAGCTTGCGGTCTTCCACATTCATCATGCTGAGCTTTTTCTCGTTGATCAGCATCGTCTGCTTGGTTTGCCACTGACCCCAGGCATCCTTGGATATTTCGTTATAGATGCGTTTTCCCAGCTCGCCCGGATACAGCTGAAAATCCTGACCTTCGGCCTCACGTTGTAAAAATGTACAAAAAATCGTTCTGCTCATGCTTCTTCCTCATTATTTGGCGCGCAGACATCGACAAAGACGGACTGCGACTGAGCCAGCTGTTGCAGCAGGCGTTCTACCGGGGCTGCGAGCCCCACAGCTGGCGGCTGCGCTAAGTTATACCAGAGACCGGCGCCTTCATCCATGCAGGCGCTCTGGCTGGAAACATCCAGCAACAGAGGGACGATATCCAGATGAAAGTGGCTGAAGGTATGTCGGAACGCGATGCCTTGCTGCAGCCCGGTCAGCGACATTCCACGCAGCCGAAGCCAGTTATGCGCTTCCTCTTGGGTCGCGAATTGGGGAAAACAGAATAATCCGCCCCACAGTCCGACGGTCGGACGCTGCTCCAGCCATACGCGCTGCTGTTGCCTGATCATGACAAACCAGGCACTTTTCTCCGGTATCGTCTGCTTGGGTTTCTTGCCCGGGTAATCTGCCCAATTGTGGTTAGCGTAGGCGATACATTGCGTGTTGAGCGGACAAAGTTCACATTTGGGGCGGCTGCGTGTGCAAATCATCGCGCCCAAATCCATCATTGCCTGATTAAATGCGCCCACACCCTGAACCGGTGTGACGGTTTCGCTAATATTCCACAGGCGGTTTTCCACCTCTTTTTTCCCCGGCCAGCCCGCGACGGCGTAGCAGCGGGCGAGCACGCGCTTCACGTTGCCATCCAGAATCGGGTAGTGCTGTCCTTGAGCCAGAGAAAGAATAGCCCCTGCTGTGGAACGACCAATGCCCGGCAGCGCCACGATATCGTCGAACGTCGTGGGGAATACACCGCCGTGTTGTTCGGCAATGATCTGCGCAGCTTTATGCAGGTTCCGTGCACGAGCGTAATAACCCAGCCCGGTCCAGAGGTGCAGAACCTCATCCAACGGCGCGGCGGCTAGAGCGTTCACGTTGGGGAAGCGGGCGATAAAGCGCTGAAAGTACGGAATGACGGTGGCGACCTGAGTTTGTTGCAGCATGACCTCGGAGAGCCAGACCTGATAGGCCGATTTATCGAGTTGCCAGGGCAGCGTTTTCCGCCCGAAACGGTCATACCACTCCAGCACGTGTTGCGCGAACTGTTGCGCTTGTTTCATAAGAAGGGATCGCTATCCGGCAGGTGAAAATTGAAAGCGATTCCAGCATAGTGTGAATGTGCTGTAAACCCGAAGTTTCCTGAACGAGTCCCTTAGCGCATGCAGCACGCGGCGCGGCACTCGCCGCGACAATTTCAGTGGTCGATGTGATGAGGGGGCGGCCGGAGCATTTATTACCGTGTAATAGCCCCGGACATTCCTTTGTCGACATGCGCTGAGCGGCATTGGTTGATGACCCGTGCGATAGGTCATCGACCACGGGTTGGCTTCATTAGCGCACGTTGCAGGCGAACGTAGGGCGGAAGGCGCTGACCAGATAAACCTTATCCGTCAGCATTTCGAAACGGATGACCTCATTCTTGCTATAAGGCGTCGCATTGTCAGGAGCGGTATCTGCCGAATTCTTGAACATGGCGGTGTTTTTCATAATGAGGTAATTCTTATTCCAGCTGTAATCAAACGTGAATGTACGTTCCAAAATTTCTGAGGGTTTATTAACGTCAATATAAATCCCATGTAGGGCCATGGATCCCTTGCCTTTTGCGCCTAAATAGAAATTAATTACATAACTTTTAACAATGGATTCCTCTCCGTTTTTAATTGTTGAACTTATTTCCCCTCGACACATTAGCGGTTTTTCATAAGCGGGGTAATAATCGTGAAAAAACGAGAATGTAATTGTCAATAATAATATGGTTACTGCAATTATTATTAATGGTTTTTTAGTTGTTGATAAAGACATACGTTGAACACCTTTTTCCTTCTTTTTTACAAGAAATGATAATAGTTTCTTCTCTGGTCGCAATTTTAGGTATGGTTATCTTCCTGGAAAAATAATAAAGGTTGACATCGTCTCTACATAGGTAATGATATTTTTCCGGAAAACCATCATTTAGAGAGTCATCGTCCAGATAAGAAAAGTGGCAGGATGTAATCTTATCATCCCTGAAAATTTCTCTGTTAGGAAGAACAGTCGAAAAGATAAACATAAAAAACAGACTAAATACAACTGCACTTAAACCCACGATAAAAAGAAACTGTTTTTTATGGGTTGTTCTCTTTATTTCAATGCGTTGGGGGGGAGTATCTTGCGGAGCGTCGTCTGTTACCTCAATATCTAACGTATTAAACATGATGCCGATTTTAGGGACAGTCACAAGCAACCCAGCTAGATCATATTCACGCAGAGATTTTCTCAATAAAGAAATGTAGTTGTTCAAGTTGTTCACCGACGGTGCCAGAGAATTTTTCTCCAGAACCTCAGTCAACAGATACTCCTTGCTTAATGCAATTCCTGGGTTAATAAGTAATACTTTTAAAAGTTTTGCTACAGGTTGGCTCAGAGAGATAGCTTCTTCTGGGCGATTGACCCATGCTAAAGTGTTGTCTTTTTCTGTAAAGACAACCGAATTATTAATTAAATAGAT
Source organism: Lonsdalea iberica (assembly GCF_002111585.1). Lineage (GTDB taxonomy): Bacteria > Pseudomonadota > Gammaproteobacteria > Enterobacterales > Enterobacteriaceae > Lonsdalea > Lonsdalea iberica. The sequence continues at coordinate 12,726 of NZ_LUTP01000030.1, read as the reverse complement.
CATTTATAGATGCTCTATGAATGTATATTAAAAATCAGTGTGGTAAGGTGAAAAAATTAGGTCATGAGGGGTTGCCTGTTTATTGCTAAGTCGTATTTTTTTCTACAGCAATATGTATAATCATGGCTGTAGACCCTACTCTTCCTCAAGTTCGTATTTATATCACATTAAAAATACAAAAATAAATAAGTAACTGCCTTCGCTTGTTGGAATTAATATATACAAATGTAAATCTATGTTGATTTTTTCAGACTCTTTTTTTATTAGAACTGTTATTTATCCAATAGAGTGCGGATAATAAAGGTATATACATCGTGAAAAACATAAATCCCGACATTTTTTTAGTAAAAAAATCTATTTTTTACTAAAAACCAAGAATAAAGACTAAATAAATGTATTAATTACAAGATAATTGTCTTGGTTTTTTGTGTGTGGTTAGATGATTGTACGTTCAACGCATGACGGTTCTACTGGATCTTGACATTATGAATCGGCGCGGAAAAGGCGAGAAGGTGATGATGAATACGCTGTCGATGAAAGATCCTGACATCAATGCATTGGCCGGTCTGGGCGCTCTTGTTGACTGCTGCCAGCAAGCGCGTTTTCATCTATTGAATTTAATCAGGAATGAAAATGAAATTATCAAACATCGCTGTGGCTATGGCTATTACTGTTTCCTCTTTCTCTGTAATGAATGTTCAGGCAACAGATAGCAACAATGGAACGGTTACCTTCAAAGGGGAAATCCTTGATACGCCATGCTCTGTGTCTCAGGAGGATTTGGCGCAGACAATTGAGTTTGGTGAAATTAGTAAAACTGAACTGGAAGGCGGTGGTACTTCGGTTGTTAAACCTTTTGATATCACGTTGAAGGACTGTTCGATTGAGACGTCGACGACCGCTAAAGTAGTATTCTCAGGGAGCACTGCAGATGGTACGGAAAATAAACTGTTGGCGTTGCATGGAAGTGCTGGCGGCGCGGGTATTGCAGTTTTATATTCCGGTGAAAAAGTGTCTTTTGACGGCTCAACGGCTGCCGTGAGTGATTATAAACTGGTTGAGGGCGACAACACTTTATCCTTTACCTCTTACGTACAGAAACTACCGACTGATAAGGATGTGACGACCGGTGATTTTGAAAGTACTGCTAACTTCGTTATTTCCTACGAGTAATTGATTTTATGGGAAAGGATGCCCTTATAACGTAATCAGACAAATGAAAATACTAACTTCTTGTTGTGTTTTCTATTTTCTAAGTGGAGGGGGTGATTAAAAAATATGTGGTGCGGTATGGTGTTTTTATTTCAACGGTTCAACACCCATGTTATTGATGTGATTTGTTACTATTTTTATCATTTTATAAATGCTTTTTGAAATGAATTATGTGCAGAGGCTTGATTCCGTCGTTGTGTTTTATTGAAAGATTTTTGTGTTTGTCTGTAAGTTTGATATTTGTTTGTTATTTTATTTAAATATGAGTTGTATAAAATTGAGAAAATTTCTTGATTGTATTCTCGTTGCGTTGACACCAGTTTTTTTAAGCTGGCATTCATCTATTGGTAGCATAATAAACAAATGAAATGTAAAGGATGTTATTACGCAGGTGGTTTAAGAGTATGTTGTTATTTAATGTTTGTTTCCTGTGTGATATTAAAAGAATGCTGGGGTGCGTTAGTAGGTTATATACAGAAAAAGAAAATCATAAATAAGCTGATTGTCTCTTGGCTATATTGCCTTTTTGTGGTTTGTTTTTTATCCAATAGTGTTAAGTCGATGGAGTTCAATACTAGCGTATTGGATGTCGATGACCGTAATAAAATTGATTTGAGCCGTTTTGCCGATTCGAACTACGTTGTCCCGGGCGATTATATGCTGACGATTAAGGTCAACAACAAAATGATTGACCAGCGTAAAGTGAGTTATCTAGCGTTGGATCCGGATGGGCGTAAATCACGTCTTTGTCTTGATGAAGAAATCGTCGGCAAGCTGGCGCTAAAGCCGGAAGCTGGGGAGGGCATTGCATGGTGGAATGAAGGACGGTGCGCGGATGTCACTGTCATCCCGGGGGTGAAAGTTTCCAATCAGATTGGGATGGGGGAGCTCAATATCACCATTCCTCAGGCCTGGATGAAGTACAGCAATAAAAACTGGACGCCGCCGGAGCAGTGGGACTCAGGCAGCAACGGTGCGATGCTGGACTATAGCCTGACGGGCAATGTGCGTCGAGGCTCCGGTAATGGGGGGGCATCCCGCTATTTAAGCAGCTATGGCACGGCGGGCTTCAATCTTGGGGCGTGGCGCTATCGCGCTGATTATCTCTATTACACGAATGTCGCACAGAGTATTCACAGCACACATTTCTCTTGGGATCAGTTCTATGCATATCGCCCGCTGCCGTCCATATCAGCCGATGTCAGGCTGGGAGAAATGTATCTCAACACCAACCTGTTCGACAGCTTTCGGTTTATCGGCGCCAGTCTGGTCAGCAATGAAAACATGCTGCCGCCATCTCTGCGTGGCTATGCCCCTGAAATCCGCGGCGTGGCCCGAACTAATGCGACGGTCACCGTTATGCAGAACGGACGCGTTATTCACGAAATTACCGTACCGCCGGGACCGTTTTCTCTTCAGGATCTGAACAGCGGTGTGTCCGGGACATTGGACGTCCGCATTACGGAAGAAGACGGCTCCGTTACGACGTTTAAGACTGAAGCCGCCAGCCTCCCGTACCTGACTCGGCCGGGGCAAATTCAATACAAGCTTTCGGCAGGACGCCCGTCGGACAATCAACGCCGCCAGGAAAATTTGACGTTTTCCTCCAGCGAGTTTTCCTGGGGAATGAACAACGCCTGCTCGTTATATGGCGGTACAACCTTGTCCAACGGCTATCAGTCCGGGTCAGTGGGGCTCGGGCGTAACCTTTATCTGCTGGGCGCGGTGTCGGCCGACATCACCCAGTCCCGCGCCCGCCTGTTTAACATCCCCAATCAAACTGGGCGCTCGTTTTCAGTTAACTGGTCGAAGGTTTTTGAGGCCATCAACGGACAGTTGAATATTACCGGATACCGTGCGCTTGAAAACACCTTCATGGGGATGCCCCAATATATTTACACCTTGAATAACAGCGCAAGCCAATATCACAGCGAAAAAGAGCGTTACGCCATCACCCTATCAGAAAATTTCGATAGTGAAAATCCATGGTTGGATGGCTTGTCGACCTACTTAAGCTATACGCAACAGACCTTTTGGAACGAGCGGCCGCAGCATCGTTATGGCATTTCATTGAACACCTATCTGGATCTGGGGCCGTTCAAGGGCGTCTCCGCTGGCGTGTCAGCATGGCGAACGTTCTACAACGCGAATACAGACGATAGCATTTATTTCAATCTTTCCTTCCCCTTGCGTGATCGGGAACACGTGGGATACGCCTTGGGCAGCTATGGCGGTACGACGACTCAGACGCTGACCTATAACAATCAGCAGGATCAAAACCAGAGCTGGAATTTGAGCACGCGCTACGACGCTGCCAGTAAGGCTTACGTTAGTGGAACATACAACTACGCCGCGTCGGCGACCAACGTCAGCATGGGACTGTCCTGGCAGCAAGAAGGTTACACTTATGTTAACGCTTCACTCTTCGGGGGAATTACCGCGACTCGCTACGGCGTTGCTGCCCATCAGAAGGTCAGCAATGGCGGGACGCGAGTGATGGTGGATACCCACGGCGTGGCGGACGTGCCGTTCTCCAACGGCAGCGTGGTCACCAATGCCTATGGATTGGCGGTGATTGCCGGCACCAGCAGCTACCTCGATGTATCGACGCGGGTCGACGTAAAGCATCTACCGGCGGATGCCGAAGCGTTAACAACCATCGTGCAAGGTACGCTGACCGAGGGCGCGATTGGTTACCGCAAGTTTGAGATCGTCAGCGGGAGCAAGGTGCTTGGCAGTATGCGGTTACCAGACGGCCGCCCCCCGCCCTTTGGTGCGACAGTCACCAATGCCAGCGGACGCGAGGTCGCGATGGTGACCGAGGAAGGGCAGGTCTATCTCACCGGCGTCGAGCCAAATGAAACATTAACGGTGCGATGGGACGGCGAAGCGCCGTACCGAATCACCCTGCCTCAAACCTTAACCGGCCTGGAGAGTCTGCTACTGCCTTGCCAGCCATTGTCCACAACGAATGCAACAACTGGAGAAGAATAAATGAACCAACATCGTCATTTCAGGATGCCTGCCGTATTGCTGGCGTGCATCGTGGTGTTTTCACCGACCTTGCAGGCGGCGATCAATCTTGACCGAACGCGGGTGGTCTACGACGGGGAGGAGCAAACCACGACCGTCACGCTGACGAACGAGAACGGAAGCCTTCCTTTTCTGGCGCAAACTTGGCTGACAGACAGCGAGCACCGCAAAATTTCGACCCCGCTGATGGTGTTGCCGCCGCTGCAGCGGATCGAGGCGGGCGGGCGTACTCTAATTCGTTTGGTGAAAACGTCGGGAATTGACCAACTTCCGCAGGATAGGGAGTCGCTGTTCTATCTGAATGTGCGGGAGATCCCGCCAAAACCGGAAAAGGTTAATGTGCTGCAGATTGCTGTGCAGTCGGAGATCAAAGTGTTTTATCGACCTCAAGGCATTAAACCGGTTAAAGATGATATTTGGCAACGCCGGCTCAATATCCGCAAGTCCGGTCAGCAGTTAGTCGTGGAGAATCCCACGCCGTATTACATCACCGTTAGTAATATTCAACGCCAGTCTGCGGCTAAGGCTGCGTCCTCTCTTTTAAAGAACCGGGCTTTTATGATCGCGCCGAAGTCATCCGTCAATGTCGATGTCAAAGACCCGTCGGTGCGGGAGTTCTCGCTGTATTACGTCAATGATTTTGGCGGTCATCCGGAACTGCGCTTTTCCTGCCAGCAGGCCACTTGTGCCCTAGTCGATAAGCAAACTCACTGAGACAGCGAGCGAAGATGACGATCGCTACGTCGAAGGAGTCGGCCCGACTGATCTTACCGGCGCAGTATCGACTGCCGCCACCGCCGGAGATGTCGCGCTACGGCTCATCACTCGCTAAACCTGCAGATATGGCGACGTCGGCGAAAACATGAAAAAGGGGAGAGTATGTACAGATTAATGACCTCCGGCGCGCGCCGCTGCCTGCCATGGTTCTGCGGCAGTATGTTGTCGATGCTGGCCGTAGACGCCTTCGCGTTGGAGTGCCGTAAAGATACGGTCAATGGGCCGGTTTTCGATAGTGAAGATATCGGCTCGCTGAAAATTCCTTCGACGTTGCCGGTGGGAAGTCGGCTGTGGACGTCTAAATCCTACAGCCGCAACCTGGCCTGCTGGGCTTATAAAAATGTGAAGCCCCAGGGTGAATACGCCTACTTTTACCCCAATCCGGGTGGAGAAGTGGTGGGTGCCGGGATAGGGATCGGCATTATTTACAATGGTCAGGATCTGGGCGTGGTCTCTAGGGGCGGCGGCATTGGCTCGCGAGTGTCGACAGGACGATTTATCGCGCCGGGACCGTCCGGGTCCAAGCCGCCGCAAAATCCGACCGTGATGCCCACCACGGTGCAACTGTATCTGGAAAAAATCGGAGACATCACCAACAGCATCTCAGGGACAGACTCTCTAAGCGTCTTTCAGGTGGATGGCGAACTGGGTATCAATAATAAACCGGACAGTAACTACGTTTTCCGGCTGTCTGGGCTAAGGAACATTGAGGTCATCCAGTGCTCGGTCAATCTGATTGTGTCGCCTAACAGCTATATCGATTTTGGCACGGTGCAGGCGTGGAGTAGCGCTTCCGCAGGCGTCGTGGCGCAGCATGACTTCCAAATCAGCGCCTCGACCGATGGCGGCGAGGACTGCAGCAAAGGGTTTGATCTCACTGTCAATTTCGATGTGGCTTCCAGAAACAATGTTCTGGTAAGCGCTGACGGAATGGATATGGGCAATGGATCGACGTTGAAAATAGAAGACGGTTCGACGGGCACAAACATCGTCTACAACCAGTTTATTAGCTTCATTAAAGGGCTGACATCGGCCAGCGGCACGGTGGAAAAGCAATACACAGCCAAGCTGTATGCGTCGGATGCGGCGGTACCCGGCGACGTTGAGAAATTTATCATCTTGCGTTTTAACTATGACTAGATCCTTGACGAACGCGATAAAACGCAGAACCGTCATCTGCTGCACCGTACACGGCCTGTTGTGGGCTCACGGGATGTCGCTGGCTACCAGCGCCGCGGCCGCCGGCAGCGGAAACGCGCAGAACTACGTTTACGATGTGGGGGTCCATGTCCGGGTGGTCGATTCACCGTGCGTGTTGAGATCGGACTCAGAAAATATCGATGTGGACATGGGCGAAGCGTCGGCGCGGACCTTGCAGACAGATCGGGCTGGCGAATGGCACGATTTCTCGATAGTGCTGACCCAGTGCAGCACGGAAACCCTGCGCGATGTGGTGGTGAGTTTTTCCGGCAAGGAAAACACCGCGCTGGCGGGACGACTGGCGATTGATTCCGCCTCGGTTGCGAAAGGCGTTGCCATCGGTATTTATCGTGCCGACCAACTACTAGCGCTTAATGGACAGACGGGCAAGATCCCCTTGTTCGACGGCGACAACCGCTTGGACTTCCGCGCCCGGTTGGAAAAGGTCGACAGCGAACCATTAGCCGCGGGCAGCTATAGCGCGACCGCGCATTTTACGCTGAGTTATCAATAAGCACACTGTGATGTATCCATCATCGTCCGGACCGAATCCGGCGATCCGCCTGCACATACTTGGGAAAAGGTGATGAGTCAGATAAAATTATTCTTGGTGACGTCATGCTATTTGTATTACCCCGCGGTCCAGCACGCGTTAAGCGAATATGCACGACCACAGGATTATCGACTGGATTATCTGCTGGTGAAACCGGATGAGGCGTCGACGACTGCTATACCGGACTGTCCGAGCATCGACCGCCTGATCTTCCTCTTACAGGATGTTAGCGATCTGGTTCGTTTCTTGCGTTTTGCTTCCGATATCAGTCATACCCTTTATATGAATAAAGAACGGCTGATCATTATTGGAAAAACCAATCTCCTCAAACTGTTATCGATGTGCTACCACAATATCGACTCGGTGCTCCTCCCGCTGGACGGCTGCACCATGCACCAGCTGGGCCTCTTTCTCGATGAGCGCATTCATCCCGGCGGCCATAGCGAGCGGGAGCGAATCAAGTCACGGCTATCGCGTGGACAGATGTGGGGATTTATCAGTTTGCTGTCCGGCCGCGGTGCCAAACGCGAGGCGCAAGACACGAATAAAAGCGTTAAAACCCTCTATGCCCAGCGACACAAGTCCCTGACCAAACTGAACTGCCGCACCCATCGCGATCTCTACCCACTGCTCTGAGCGCATCGAACAGGCGCGGGCCCGCCAGGTGCCCGCCGCCTCGCTTCCCGGCAGGCGCGAAACAGCCCTCGGCAGATAGGAAAGAATTTTTCATAGGTATCCATTATACTGCGCGCTTGTTTCATAACCCCTGACAACGTGTAAGCACTATGAGTAATAACGTCATCTCCCCGGAATTTGATGAAAATGGTCGTCCTTTGCGGCGTATTCGCAGTTTCGTTCGTCGCCAGGGGCGATTGACCAAAGGGCAACAACAGGCGCTGGATAGCCTGTGGCCGGTAATGGGTGTGGAGTATCAAGACGACGCGCTGGACTTTACCTCGCTGTTCGGTCGTGATGCGCCGGTCGTGCTGGAAATCGGATTCGGCATGGGCGCCTCGCTGGTCACGATGGCCGAACAGCACCCGGAACAGAACTTCCTGGGCATCGAAGTGCATCTGCCAGGCGTGGGCGCCTGTCTGGCGTCCGCTCAGGAAGCCGGGATCGATAACCTGCGCGTGATGTGCCACGATGCGGTGGATGTCCTGGATAACATGATCCCCGCGGGATCGCTGTCCATGGTACAGCTGTTCTTCCCGGATCCGTGGCACAAGGCGCGCCACAACAAGCGGCGCATTGTTCAGCCGCCGTTTGCCGAGCTGGTGCGCAGCAAACTGAGCATCGGCGGTGTGTTCCATATGGCGACCGACTGGGAACCTTATGCCGAGCACATGCTCGAAGTGATGGGGGCGCTCGACGGTTATCGCAACCTGTCCGACAGCCAGGACTATGTACCGCGTCCGGCGTCACGCCCGTTAACGAAATTTGAAGCCCGTGGGCAGCGTTTAGGCCACGGTGTTTGGGATCTCATGTTTGAGAGGAAAGAGTAATGGCGATTAATCGCAGCCGACGTTTACGTAAAAAGTTACACATTGAAGAATTCAAGGAACTGGGTTTCTCGGTCAGCTTCCGTTTCGCGGAAGGCACGTCTGTTGAAACTATCGACGGGCTGCTGGATCGCTTTGTTGACGATGTTATCGAACCCCGCGGTCTGGCTTTTGAAGGCAGCGGCTACCTGCAGTGGCAGGGGCTGGTTTGCCAGCAGAAACTGGGCAATTGCACGGACGAACACCGCCAGCTGGTCAAAGAGTGGCTGGAATCACAGCAGCTGAGCGACGTAACCGTCAGCGACCTGTTCGACATCTGGTGGGATCTGCCGCCGAACCTGGGCTAAAGCGGAAACGCATGGCGGTAGGTCGATGAATTTTCATCTTCGGTCCTGCGCCTTTATGGCTATCATTGAGGCGCCCATTGGGCGCCCTTTTTTTCAGGAGTCACTATGTTGTTGCGTAATCTCGTCTTCGGTGCACTGATTCTATTGACCTGGCAGGCGCGGGCGGAGTATCAGTGCCCGGTTCAGCCGCAGGATGACATTTTCATCTCGCCGCAAAGCGTGAAGGTTGTGGGCGCCAGCGGTAACCTGGCGTTTTCACCGGAAGGGGATGTGGTCAAAGATAACCAGACGCTGACCCTGACGTCGGAACAGCGGCGTCAGGCCCGGGAATATCAGGCTGAACTGCGTGAGCAGCTGCCGTGGATAGACGCGGGCGCGCAACAGCATCTGGAAAAGGCCGGTCAGTCGCTGGATAAGGTCATCGTTCAGCAACTGGGAAGCGACAGCAATGTTCGTGGCCGTCTGACTACGCTGAATACCCAGCTCAAACAGCAGATGAACCGCATCATCGAGCACCGTCCCGACGGATTGGCTTTCCACCATCAGGCGATCAAGCAGGTGGAGCAGGACGGTCGCCAGATTGTGCAGCAGACGCTGGGCGGCGTTCTGCAAGACAGCCTGAATGAGATGGGCGTCAAACAGATGGCCAACGGCGGCGGCAACCCGTTGCAGGCCGTCATGGGCAATCTGGGCGGATTGCAGCAGGCGATTCAAACGGAGTGGAACAATCAGGAAATGGATTTTCAACGCTTCGGACGTGATGTCTGCCAGCGTGTGACTGGTCTGGAAGAACAGCGTAAAACGCTGCTTAAGACGCTGCCTTAACGGGCGAAAGATGACGGGGCTACGGGCCCCGTTTCTTTTTTCGCTCATCGCGATGGGGCTTGCCGCCCTGCGGATTTTCATCTTTTCGCTTCATTGATTCCTCCCTTTTTTTCTTTGCATGCCTGTTTGTCTTCTCTACCCCACACTGTAAAGATTCCGTCAGTAAAGTGTCTTTTTCTCGTTATTGAATGGCTTATTCTTCCCTATAATGGCCGCGGCAGCGACGAGATGGCAGGGAGCCTGCGACGGTGTGAAAGGCAATTTCGTTCATGGCAGGCCATCGCCTCATTGCCTTCGCGTAACGCGACGGATTCCTCCAGCCGATGACGAGTGATGCACGCCTTCCTTCGCAGAGGCAGCCGTGCATGACCAGCCTATCGCATCGCGTCATTTCAATCGTTATGGCAACCGCCGCGCCCGGAGTCAGTCCGCGCGTCACCACGATATCAACGTTTGACAGGGAGTTGTTTATGAAGGGAATTCGCAACCCGCACCGTGCGGGCGGCAAAGGCAAACACGGTTGCAGCGTGACGCCGCTGGCCTGCCTGGTCACGATGTCATTACTGCTGCCCGCCTTTTCCGCCGAGGCGGTGAGCGCCGACGGCTTTCGCACTCGGGAATATCAGTACAATGGTCCCGCGCTAGACGCGATGTTTGCGGCAGAGGCTTACTCGCTGGGATACAGCGGCGCCGGAGCGACGGTAGGCATTATCGATTCCCAATCTGATTTAAGCGGCCCTGAGTTTTTGGGCCGCGTGGCAGAGGGGACGCAGTGGTTATCTACGCCGGATAAATACAACAGACACGGCTATGCGGTAGCGGGCGTGGTGGGAGCGGCCAAAAATGATGTCGGCATACACGGCTTGGCATATAACGCCCATATTCTGTCTCTCGGCGTCGACTTAACGACGTCGAGCGTGGCAAACGCGCTGGCGATCATGGCGCAGTACCCCGAAACGAAGATTGTTAATAATAGCTGGGGCTTTGATATTTATCCTGATCAGCTGTTTTCCTACGATGCAGACGTGCAAAGCGAGCTGTTCGACACCTGGATACCGGGATTCAACGAACTAGCGACGCGCAACGCGGAGCAGGGGCAACTGCTGGTTTTCTCCGCCGGTAATGAGGGGCATCTGACGCCGACGCTGCTGTCGGCGTTGCCTACTGTGCTGGATATGACCGGCTTCGAGAACAAGATAGCCAATAACTGGCTCAGCGTGATGTCTTTCGACCCCAGACAGCCGACGACCAGCGCTGCGTTTATCGCATCGTTCAGTAACTTGTCGCAGGGAGCGACCGAGTACAGTTTGTTGGCGCCGGGCGTCGACATTTATACAACTTACGATCAGACCTATTACTCCTCGCTCAGCGGCACGTCGTTCTCCGCCCCCTATGTGGCGGCCGTGGGCGCACTGGTCAGTGAGGCTTTCCCCTACCTGTCGGGCAAACAGCTGGCCGATGTATTGCTGTCTACCGCAACGCCCTTGAGCGGTGCGCAGCTGCCGCGGGCCGTGGTACTGGCGCGCAACAACGTCGACAGCGCGCTCAATATGACGGGCGTGGAGCTCAAGGTGTATGCGGCGTCGGGCGGCATCACGTTTAGCGACGAAGAAATGGCCGCGCTGGTGAACGCCCTCAAGGGCAATAATCCCTTTTACAGTATGAGTGACGGCGACGTGAAGGCCGCGATTCTGGCGGCGGCGGCCGATAGCACGATGACGCTGATGTCGCAGGCGGATTATCAGGCGTTGTTCGGTCAGGGGATCGTCAATGCCTATAAGGCGGTGCAGGGGCCGGGAAAACTGGACGGTAAACGGCTGACTGATAGCGATCTGAGTTCGGACGCCTATGGCGGACGCTACGCGCTGTACAGCGTCGATACTCAGGGGGTCGACAGTACTTGGAGCAATGACATCGCTCAGGTACGTAATCTTGATACGGGCAGCGCGTTGTACGATCTGGACGTCGGTTTGCGCAAGCAAGGGGGCGGCACGCTGTACCTGACTGGCAATGATACTTACCGTGGTCCGACCGTGGTGGAAGGTGGAAGGCTGGTTGTGGCGAAACGCGCTGGCGGCAGCGGCAGCCTGGCAGGGGATGTCTGGGTGATGTCGAGCGCGGTGCTGGGCGGGCATGGCAACATCGGCGGCGCTGTCATTGTCGGCTCGGGCGGCATGTTGGCGCCCGGGACGTCTATTGGGACGTTAACCGTCGGCAACGTTCGCTTCACGCCGGGATCGATCTACGAATTCGAGATTGATGCGCAAGGGCAGTCAGACAGGCTTATCGTCGAGAAAAATGCCAGTCTGGCCGGCACGGTGCGGGTGATGAATTCACGCCGCAGTTCGCTTGGATCTCGCTACACGCTGCTTGATGCCAGCGGGGTGGTATCAGGTCGATTTGATGCGCTGGTGCTAGGCGGCGACGGGGGCGTACCTGCCAACGCCCTGTTTCTTACCGACGTGTTGGGGTATGACGACCACGCCGCGTGGCTTGAAACGGTGCGCAACGCCCGACGTTTCAGCGATGTGGCGGCAACAATCAATCAGCATTCCGTGGCTGACGCGCTCGACAGTTTGAACGGCGGAGCTGCGTATAGCGCCATCGCCAACGTCAGCTCGGCCGATGCGGCACGCGATGCCTTCGATAATCTCAGCGGCGAGTTCTATGCCGCTTCGCGCTCAGCCATGATCCAGCGTAGCCAGAACGTGCGAGATGCGCTCAACGACGCGATGCGTTCCCGTCTCGGCGAGCCGCTTTGGTTGACGACCTGGTCCAACGATGGGCGAATATCGGGCGACGCTGGCGAGGCGGCGGTGGACCACCAGGGCTACGGCTTCCTGCTGGGCTGCGGCGCTCGGATGGGCGAGTCAAGCGCGTTGGGCATAGCAGTCGGCAGCGAAAAGAGCCGGATCAGTATGGGCGACAGAGCGTCTCGCGCGGATGTCACCGCCTATCACGCGGCGCTCTATATGGATGGCGAGCTGGCGGGGGTGGATTGGCGCACCGGGCTGAACTACAGCTATCTGGAGCTGTCGAGTCAGCGCTCGCTTCGCGTTCCCGGCCTGGAAGGCAAGGCTCGCGCCAATTATCACGCCCATCAGGCGCAGGGCTTTATCGAGGGCAGCCGGCGCTTCTCCATCACACCCGATCTGGGCGTGGAACCCTATGCCAACGCGGCTTACGTGTGGCTACAAACGCCGGGCGCACGTGAGTTCGGCAGCGAGGCATCACTGGGCTGGAATACACAAAATAGCGCGTCGGCTTTTTCGACGCT
>NZ_LUTP01000029.1 GCF_002111585.1 Lonsdalea iberica | reverse complement strand
TGAGACGCCGCTATCGATTTCTTTTTGCGTTCACACGGTCGCTTCCAACGAACCGCTTATCGTTTCCGACGCGCGCAACGATCCCAGATTCAGCGACAATCCGATGGTGACGGGTCAGCAACAAGTTCAATTCCACGCGAGTTATCCGCTTCGTTCATTTTACGGTATCCCTCTGGGAGCACTTTGTCTCTATCACAGCCAACCCATTGAATTTGATAGTAAAAAACTCGAAGAGCTGAGCGACCTGGCTTACGTAGTGCAAACCTACCTACAAAGAGTTGAGATGCAGGCCGAAGCTGAAAGCACGCGTGATATGCTCCATCGAGCAGATTACGTCAACCGCCAAATTTTTTCTCAGGCGGCAATTGGCCTTGTACTGATGACGCCGGATAAAAAACCGATCAGAGTCAACCTCACAATCTGCAAAATGATGGGGTATACCGAAGAAGAGCTGTTACAGACCACAATGGAAAGTGTGACGTACCACGGCGATCTTGCATTAACTAAAGAACGCTACGATCACCTCCTGAAAAATGGCAATCGCAATACGACGTTTCAGAAGCGCTATCGCCGGATGGACGGTTCATTGATGTGGGCGATGGTCTCGGTAGCGCTTCTGTACAACCCCGATGGTAGCCAGCACGGCCTGCTACTGGCGATTACTGACATTAGCAATCAGAAAGCTTCTGAAGCCGCGCTTCTCACCTTAAGTAAGGAGTTGGAGCAACGCGTTGAACAGCGTACCGAAGAGCTGCAGCGTAGCCATCAGTTTATCCAGGATATTACCGACCATATCCCCGCGATGATTTCCTGTATTCGCTCAGACAATGTCTTCACCTTCGCCAATCGTCATCTTAAGGCGCTGCTGGGAAGCACGGGCGATGACCCCATCAACTGCAATATCAGCACCGTTTTGCGTCCCAAAGAACGCAAACTGTTTACGCCATTGTTGGATAAGGTGCGAAAAAATCGGCGGCCGTTGCATATTGAACATACCGTCGACTTGCCATTAGGAGGCCGGATCACTTACCACACGCAGATGGTGCCCGCAGAGCCGCCGGCGCAGGGGGTATACGTGTTCTCCACCGACATCACCGATTTGACATCCTTACGCGATCAACTGAAGTTTGAAGCTAATCACGATCATCTCACCGGGTTACCCAACCGGCGCGCGTGATCTCCTACCTCAATCAGCTCGCCACGAAGCAACGGCAGCATGGACTGGCGCTGCTGTTTTTCGATCTGGATAACTTCAAACACTACAACGACCGGTACGGACACGAATTTGGCGATCGGGTGATCAAAACCTTCGCACGTGTCTTAGGTCAAAATACTCGCCCTAAAGATTTGATTGGGCGGCTGTCGGGCGATGAGTTCGTCATGGTGTTACACGAGCAACAGGATCTGGATCGTGAAGTGGATGAGTTGTGTCGCGTGCTGAAAGAACGCTTCCAAAAGCCCCTTCGCATCCGCGGCCAGGATATCGAGCTTTCCGCCAGTGTTGGGATCGCCATTTTAGGTAAAAATGACCGTTTGGATGTCAACCACTTCATCCACCAAGCCGACACCGCGATGTATCAGGCTAAACGTCAGAGTATTCACTCCTCTCGCGGGCATAAACATGACGCCGAAAACGATAATAAGTGACATGGTCACCAAAAAATAGTCTGCAAAAAAAATTATGCCTATCTATACTCCCTGTCGATTGCCGCTGAATTTGGCGGCATGCATCAATCTGACCTTCCCCCCTATTCCTGACACACTGTTTGCTCCACGCTCATACAACCCCAAGCACTAGCCCCCAACAGCCATAAACTGGTTACATAACGTGACTGGTATCACAGCGTTGCAAATGAGGGATGAACAGCTTAACAGCAGCATTTCATTTTCCTCGTGGTATATGCCCTACCATATGGAAGCTGGGAAATCCCAACTTGAATGACCGTTTGGACGGGGGATGCATTTACTAAGGAGAGAATTTATCCCCATCAAGCGTCCTACAAGAGGAGTTAAGATAATGAGTGAAACAGATAAAAGTGTCTTGTCACTATTCCTAATCGGCCTGCTGATTGCCGTCGGCAAGATTTTGATCAGCGGCAAACCCATCAGTCTGGGGCAATTTACCGGCCGATTAATGCTGGGGGGGTTTGTGTCGATGATTGCCGGAGTCGCATTGATACAATTTCCGACGCTGTCCCCGATTGCCATAAATGGGGTTGGCGCAGCGTTGGGGATTGCGGGTTATCAAACGATAGAGTTATTTCTACAGCGTCGCGCCCGCAACCAGGGAGATAAGGATAATAGTAGCGACACCAATGATAATAATCGAACGGAATAGCTATTCTGATCGTGGTGCGCCCCATCCCCGGGCTGACTTCAATGAAGGCTCACCATGACGCCATCAGGATGCATTCTAACTACACGCGGCAGTTTTTTCAGTCAGCCCAAAACTTTCCCCTGCTCTCCCCGCTCATCATGAGAGCCTTTTCCTGTAACGCCATTTAGCCGACAGGAGGCCACCTGGCTCGGTATTCCCCATGAAGATCAGCGCGACGTCGTTCGACGGCCGATGAGGCAGCGAAACGCAGCAGATGAGTTAAGAACCGAAGAACGGCAACGTGCTATACTGCCCTTCCCAGAGATTTTTAGTATGAAATCAGAAGACGCCCTGAATTGGTATCCTGCCCAACTCCCTCCTGTCAAAATCATATTAGGCAACGCCGTTCTGGAAGTCATTAAAGTCGGTCGTCCAGTCAATACGCGCACCCTGCTGGAGTTTCTGCAAGTCATGCAGGGCAGGCAGAAACGGCGTGATGATAAAATTGCCATGCAAACCGCCATTGATGTTTTAAAAAACAATCAAAGCATATATGGCAGGATATAGAACTTTACCCCGAAATAGCGAGGTAGGTAGGTCTTGCAGCTTAATGCTGACTTCTCCAAGTCCTGTTCATCTCTTTTGACACTTCACTTTCGAAGCAGATAGGGGCATCCCCCCCTGCTCGACTCCATGCGCTTCGACCACCACACCGACTCCCTTTTCTGGCTGAGCTATAAGGGCATGAATAATTCCCAGGATAATGGCTGACAAATTCTAGAATAAAGAAATTCTTTACCTGTTGAACGCTGAAAATAGATATTTTGGCGACCAGCGTACTTACAGACAATAAGGCCATAAGCGAAATTGTTTATATGTTGATTATTATGCTTGTTTTCATCTCAATTGACTTTTTTAGTGGCCGCAATATAAGCCCGAGCATGAGAGCAACCCCTTGAAGATTAAAAGCGAACTATCAGAACGCTTCCGCCCATTCAATCGCGTTGAACGACAAAAATATTGGATCAGTTCGCCGATGACTCATCGACTAATTTCACCGTACTGAAACCGCTAAAAAATGATGAATCTGCTATAGTGAAAATAATTTACACAGCTGAGGGATAATTTATGTTTAAAGAAGGTGATGTTGTCCAGAGTAAAACCGGGGGCCCCAAGATGGTCATCCACAAAGTAGAAGACGACAAACTCTGGTGCGTCCGAGTGGATGACTCATTAAAAAAAGAGGTCATCGTCGGCGCTGGCTCCGTGGAACACTACCGGGAAGAAGGCCCCTTCGGCGTTTGCTAACCCACCCGGCGGCTTATGCCGCCTGAATGTTGCGTATTCTTCGCTGGCTCTCGATCGGTTCC
This sequence comes from Lonsdalea iberica, assembly GCF_002111585.1. Lineage (GTDB taxonomy): Bacteria > Pseudomonadota > Gammaproteobacteria > Enterobacterales > Enterobacteriaceae > Lonsdalea > Lonsdalea iberica. The sequence continues at coordinate 42,003 of NZ_LUTP01000029.1, read as the reverse complement.
TGGGTGTGTCCACTCAGCATCGCAAGGCTTTTATCAATATAGTCATGTCATGAAGCGGCCAGACTTAATAGTCGGCAAAGATGACCTGCTCTCATTCTATTTCCCTAATACGAATGGTTATCTCCACCACGTAGAATTAATAGATGAAGGTTCATTGATGCCGAATTAAAGCTCCCTCCCACTTAATTTATTAGTAATAACTATTGCTCCCAAAACGTGAAGCTAGTTAAATATAGACTCGACCCAAAGAAATTATACGCTGATGACGCCGGTCATTTAAGAGAGAGTGAGAACATTACCGGCGTGACATCATTTCAATACACAGCATCAAAAAGCGAATCAACCATTGAATGACATTAGGCCTGACTCATTGCTATTTTTAATTAAATCATTGCTTAACACTCTTTAGCCTAAACATATCGAAAGCACTATAAAGAATTGCTTTATTATAAAATCAATTTTCAATTAACTATACCGAACTTAGTTCCGGAATAAAATGAACGCTATGCAGATGAAAGAATTCGATAACAGCCTTATTTCCAGACTCGCCGAACTCAACGAAAAGGGTTTTTCCAAGGCCGATATGGCCAGAGCCGCAAACGTCAGTAAACAAGCAGTGACTGGATGGTTCAGAACGGGAACAATAAGCAAAGCCTCGGCACTGGCCGTAGCAGATGCGAGTGGTGTTTCCATCGCTTGGCTTTTTGGTAAAGAGGTCGACGAAGACTTAGGCTTGAAAGAACGTGAAATACGAATGCTTAACTTATTTCGTCAACTTCCTGAGCCTGAACAAGATCACATGATCGACTTATTTCAGGGGCGACTGCGGGAGCTTGATGACTACGTCGAAAAATACTTGCGTGGAAGAGTGAAACAGGAATAAAGGGGCACTTTATTTTAACCATATCCTAGGATGATTTTCTTGGATATACACTTTTATGCGATTACCAGGATGCCGCCGAAAAAGCGATAAATAATGCGGTGCACTCAGTGTGTTTTTTGGTTGCATCCAGAATTTTTATAAGTCGATTCATAGAAATAAAAAATCCGAATGGTGCCACCCAGTAAAGAGAACGTTGATCCTAAGCTTTACACCTCAAAAACCGTATTGCTCATGCAAACAAGGGTGACCATAGCCACCCTTGTTTAAAATTAGCGTTTAGGACGAGTAAACAGCACAAACAAGCCAAGGATAATGTCCCCAACGATCCAGAGACTGGAAAGCATGGCTATCCCAAGCCCTGTTACGATTGCGCCACCCGCTTGCTCCGCACCCATAACTGTTCAATACCTTCAGAAGCAGAGTTGTAGCCACCAATAATCCAGACAAGCATTAAAATATTGAAGGTAATGGAAGAGAATTTGATTAATTTACCAAAAAACCTTCGCTTGGCTTTATTAGCTGAACTGCGCAAGATGGGCTTTCAACTGCACTGTCGCTAACTTGACTGGAACATTCGGGCCAACTGATTAGGGCCATTTTAACCATCCTTTTTTACATTAGTTTGTTAGCTTTGAATTTGAACAAAAATTCCGGCTCTGACAACGAACCGTTAATTGTCATGCTCTTTTCTTGTACTGCGTCCTCGTCAGAGGGGAAAAACATGCCTGAAAAAATAACTTTCTGCCCTACGTTCATATTCAGTAATGAGTTGTACAGGACGGTGTTTTTTTCAATTAACGTATAACTTTAGATGTCGGAAAGTTCATTATTCCATGTGCCGACTGAGAGGTTAGGAGAAAGCTTAATCGACAGTATTCTTTTTTCGTCATTATTAGTATCAAGCTCTGATATAGTTCCGACCCAATCAGTGATTTTTGTTAATTTCATATTCTGCAGCTGTTTTTTCCTTTCATCTCGCAAAACAGACTTCTGCAGTTCATTTTTTGCTGATACAAATTTTTCTCTTACATCATCGGAAAGAGCAAAAAAATCAGCTTCGTTATTCGGTAGTTCTGAGACACCCTTTTCCTGAGCACCTCAACTGGAGGTATTAGGTGTTGTTTCATTCGAAGGAATATCATTAGAACAGACAATAATAACGAAGAATAACACCAGTATGCTAAGGCACATATACAGTTTCTTTTAGAGATTTTTTTAGCTTACTTCCACATATTGAATAACATTCAAGGCTTTTTTATTTAAATTACCACAAGAACCATATTGTAGATAAAGGCTTTTACTTTTCATTCCATCCGGAATACCCCTGCCCTAATGACCTAACATATTAATATAACTATATATTTTTTCCTATCACACAGAAACGTTCACTCAATTGCTTAGTTATGAGTTTGACAGTTATCTTTATCCAGAGACGTGTGTGAACTTAGCTCATTAAATCTAAGTTAATATGTTATCAAATAAAAAATCACGTTTTATGGAGTTCAATATTTCCCCATTTCAAAATGCAAAACACGATCAGTTGTGATTTGACTATCCCATATCAGCGGACTCATTTTTCCCTAGGAGGTCATAACCAAATCTATGACTCTTTGCCGACCAATTCTGCCCATTTATATCTGTGCGAACATTTTCCAATGACAAAATAGGGAACCAGTGGAAATTCGTCTCCAGGTGGCATGAGGATGAATAAGTAAATTCAAAGAAAATAGCTGAAGTTGTGAGTCAATAATAGATTTATAAGTAAAAGATTGGATATCGTTTCTTGAAGCGGTTTGCAGGTCTAGCAGACATAAACATCATGGATTAATCGAAAAAAAAAGACCGAGTACGATTCCTATACTCGGTCTAGGGAAATGGCTCTTAGGATTGAGCCGTGCGCTAAAAGTTGGCATTGACGCAGGTTCCAAGGAACCTACTCTCTAAGCGTAGACGAGACATTTCCCTTTTCCAGCTATGTATGAGCCTACTTAGTACTTCATCACCTTACTTAGACTCAATTCGTGATCTACAGCACAATTAGCGTGACTGCCTGTTTCCTGATAACCCTCGGTGAAATGGCGCTTTATTCACTGGCACAGTTGTTCAGCTCGGTTCACAAAGGGTTGCAAACTTTTTTTCTGCCCGGGCTGTTTTGGGTCGTCCAGCAGGATGAAATCCAGCGGCTGAGCGTTGACTTTTCCCTGCCGTACCTGTGACCAGGCAACGTCGTTGAGCGGATATTGCATCAGTGTGCTGGGATTAATGACATAAAGCGCGTGACCGGGACGGCAGATCAACTGTACCTCTTCGCGAGTAAACGCCCAGCTATCGCCAAATTGCAGTTTGCTGACATTCGCGATCCCAGCTGTTGCGAGCGCTGAAGAGCATAAAGAGGCCGTTAACAGGAACCCGATTAATTTTTTCATTTTGATTTCCACAGCAGAACAGACCTTTGTATTTACAAGGTTTCTTGACTCATTTCGTCACGGATAAACCACGATAGAATCATAACGACAGACTGGAGGGAAGTCGAGCAAGGGGAATGGGTCGTAGTGAAAAGATAAGGCGATGCTCTATAAGCATCGCCTTTGTGCCCTATCAGGCTGAAGGCGTAGTGGCGGTCGCCATTCTTTTAAGATCTTGATCGATAAAGAACAATCCGCCTTCGGAGGTGCTCACCATCGCCAATTTATCCAGAATGGAGTTGAACAGCTTCTCTTCTTCATGCTGCTCAGCGACATACCACTGCAGGAAGTTGAACGTAGAATAGTCCTGCAAAGTCATGGCCGCATGCGCCAATTCGTTAATCTTTCCGGTGATAAGCTGTTCGTGTTCGAAGGTCTGTTTGAAAATATCCGTCAAAGAGTCGAACTCGACCGGCGGGGCTTCAATAGCACCAAGGACGGGCATACTGCCGGTATCATCCAGGTAGTCAAACAGACGCTGCATGTGCTCCATTTCTTCCTGAGAGTGAGACTTCAGAAAAACCGATGCGCCTTCGAAGCCCTTATTTCCACACCACGCGCTCATCTGCAAATAGAGGTTGGCTGAGTAAAATTCAAGGTTTAGCTGTTCATTCAGCTTTTGGATCATTTCTTTTTTTAACATGTTGAATCCTTTTCCACTGGTAGGGGATTATTTGAGAAGCATTATGCACAAAAATATCAAAATTAAAAACATACTATTAACCAATGATCTCAATATTTTTATCCTAAATTCAAAGTATTATCATTCATCTATGAGAATGGTTTTTATTATTTTTATGGCGTCGGTTTTCGTTCGAAAATAAGTTCCATTATGAGCAAATGAATTCATTCATTTCTCTTTTTGTCGTCAGAAGACGATTTGAGCTAGGGCGGCGCGTAGCTTGCCATTTGATCCGGGCTGTTTTATGTTTGTCGCGCCATGCACAGGAGGACATCATGGGACATAATCTGGCCGACCTCTCATTCGAAGAGATGGAAAAAGTAAACGTCGATCTCGCCGCTTCCGGTGTCGCTTTCAAAGAGCGCTATAACATGCCGGTCATCCCTGACGTACTCGAACAACAGCAGCCTGCGCATTTACGCGATTATTTCCGTGAACGAGTCAGCTTTTATCGTCAGCTTTCTTTGCAATTCTCCACACTGCCCTACGACCCCAACAGTAAATGATCCGCTAATACCGTCACCGCTAACGGGATGACGGTATCTATCTCCCCTTTACCAACACCCCCTTTGATTCAGCCTTAACTGGCCTAAAAAAGGCCTACGGATGCGCACGCAAACGGTTTCGTTTATACTGGGCCGGAATTCTTAACCGCATCGGATACGACTTTTATGTTAACAATTGGAACAGCCCTGCGCCCCGGAGCCACCCGTGTCATGCTGCTAGGATCGGGCGAGCTGGGAAAAGAAGTGGCGATTGAATGCCAACGTTTGGGAATTGAAGTCATCGCCGTCGACCGCTACGCCGATGCCCCGGCCATGCAGGTCGCACACCGAAGCCACATCATTAATATGCTGGATGGCGAAGCGCTGGAACGATTGATCAGTCAGGAAAAACCTGACTACATCGTTCCCGAAATTGAAGCCATCGCCACCGATACGCTGGTGGCGCTTGAGCAGCTAGGACAGCGCATCGTGCCATGCGCTCAGGCCACCCGATTAACGATGAATCGGGAAGGTATTCGACGCCTGGCGGCTGAAAACCTGGGCGTTCCAACTTCCCCCTACCGTTTTGCAGATAGCGAGGAAAGCTTTCGCGAAGCCGTGCAGGACATTGGCTTCCCCTGCATTGTAAAACCGGTTATGAGCTCATCAGGAAAAGGCCAGAGCCTGATGCGTGAAGCCCAACAATTGGACTCCGCATGGCGCTGTGCGCAGGAAGGCGGCCGGGCCGGCGGCGGTAAAGTGATTGTCGAAGGGCTGGTGAAATTTGATTTCGAAATTACCCTGCTCACCGTCAGCGCTGTCGATGGTATTCACTTCTGCGCGCCGATTGGACACCGCCAGGAGGATGGCGACTACCGAGAGTCCTGGCAGCCGCAGCAGATGAGCGCAGTTGCGCTTGAGCGGGCAAAAGCTATCGCCGGCAAAGTGGTTGACGCTCTTGGCGGCTTCGGCCTGTTCGGCGTAGAGCTGTTCATCTGCGGAGATGACGTCATTTTCAGCGAAGTCTCACCGCGGCCACACGATACCGGGATGGTGACGTTGATCTCTCAAGATTTGTCGGAGTTCGCATTACACGTACGCGCTTTTCTTGGCCTGCCGGTCGGAGCCATTCGCCAATATGGCGCTGCCGCTTCCGCGGTGATATTGCCGAACTTAACCAGCAGCGACGTTCACTATCAGGGATTGGAGCACGCCTTGCTGCCACAAACGCAAGTACGCCTGTTCGGCAAACCGGAAATCAGCGGCCAGCGTCGAATGGGTGTGGCGCTAGCGATGGACGATACGACAGGGGCTGCCGTGCAGCGCGCCACAGCCGTCGCGGCGGCGGTGAAAGTCAGCGGTTAACATTTAAAGGCGCAGCCTGTCTGCGCCCTTTTCCCTCATTCGCATGTCACCGTAACGTTATCGCCCAGCTAAACAAATTACCTTACCCGCTACCTCCGAAAACTTACAGCAAGTCACTTAGACCGTGGAATGCAGGCCGGTGGGTCTCATCTCAAGCCCGCATATGCTCTGTCAGCAGGCTTTCGTATTCTTATCATCAAAGGCCATTTTCAGCGCCACCAGATGAATACTGCTCCGCGCGCTGTCGGCGGCAGAGTCCGTCCAGAAGAAAGCCCGCCGGGTCGCCTTGGACTCCCCCCTGAGCTCACATGCCCAGGGTCACTTGGTATGACCGCTATCCATTTTCCCTTTCGATACGTCCTCTACTATGAAGGCCGACAAGCGATGACGATTAGGCTTCGCTCGTTGCAGCATTGTTGTAAATGAGGTCAGTTACCCCCCGGCTTTATGCTGCTGGTAACCGGGCCGCGGGGCCACTGACAAGAGCGGCACACGCCGATTGCATCTTACTCGCTGAGCGCTGGGCTTGCCCACTGGCCGATGAAGTCGGCGATTCTCTCTTCGATACGACTCTCGACGGTGCGAAGACGCAGAATTGGTATGCCCCCTTTCGCCAAAATACCGTTCTTTAAGACATCTCGTACCGCCTGGTCGGGCCGGTCATGGGAGCCGCCATCAACCTCAATGACCCCTAGTGGGGTCTTTCCCACCTTGTAATAGATCACAAAATCGCAGCTGGCACGCGCCATGAAGGCCCGCGCGCGTTCTGTTAAATTCACGTTACTTGGCGATACAACCTGATTAAGTTTGACCTGATCGTGATATCGCAAACCCCGGCACGACGGGTCAGATAGCGCCTCGCGCAGCCGTTGCGCCACAATCTGCTCAGATTGGTAGCGTGAGTCCTCAGGACGCAATCGAGCCTTCAAGCGCGCGAGAGACTGGTCGTATTCGCGGTACAGCAAGTCGAACGCCGATACTACAGGCGCACGCACGATCTGCTCGTCCTGTGCGTAATAAGCGATGTAGCGCATTAGAGCGGCGATATGCCCTTTGTTACCGGCAAAAACCTCGTCGCCCGTCACCAGTGTGAATCGGTGCTTGGACCGTGACACTGCAACGTTAATCATGCGCGGGTCATCGACGAAATTCAGGCGCTTTTGCTCTTGGTTGTAACGTTTCTTGTCCAGCACGGTGGAGAAGACGATCTCATCACACTCCCTACCCTGGAACTTGTGCACGGTATCCTTGACGAAATCCGTCGGCAGACACGTTCCGGAGAGGTTAACCTGAGCCCGGAATGGTGCGATAAAGCCGCGCCCCTCTCCGTCTACCCCCACAGCCTCGCCCTCGTTCTCAAGCAGCTTCAGCAGAGAGTCCAGCTCCCGCAAGTTGGTGTTCTGCCGGGTGTGATTGCCCTTTGCGGTCACGACCAGGCGTAACGGCACTTCACCTTCACCCTCCCTCGTCATCGGCACCAGCTCGTTGTTGTAGAACTGCTGGTTGCAGAATTGAATGATCCTGGGGTGACAGCGGTAATGCTCTTTCAACAGCGTTCGGGGCAATGCCTGCCTGAATACTTCAATGCATGAATCCAGCAGGCTGTAACGCTCGCAATCGTAAGCCTCAGCGGGAGCCTGCAGGCCTAACGCGACGGGAATATGCGCCAACTGCCGGTTGTCGCCGACGACGATCAGATTCTTCGCGCAGCCCAGCGCCAAAATTCCCGGCACAATATCCTGCAACGACGCCTCATCGATGATGATGTAATCGAGGACAGCCCCCGGCGCGATGGAATTGACGATGGAATGCGTTCCGCTGCCGAGGATGGGAAAGCGTTGCACAAAAGCGTCAAATCGCTTGCGGTAAGTCTGATCGTCGAAGCTGTCTAAAACCTTGGGCAATCCATGCAGATGCTGCTTCAAGTGACACATTGATGCCGTCTTCAATTCCTCCAGAGCAGCCATGAAATTTGCGCTCTCCAGCGATGCTCGACACGCCCGCAGCTCCGCCTCTTTTTCCTGCAGCGCTTTGTCGTAATAGTGCATTTGTAAGGCATAAAAAACGGACAGGCGCGCATCACCCTGAACGAATGGCTGGGCGCGGAAAATTCTGAAGTTGAATAGCAGCTCAATACGCGCTTTTAAGCGGATGCGTTGCTCTCCCAGATGAGCGAGGTAAGCCATCAGGTCCGCTATCTTGCGTGGAGACAATCCGTACTTGTCCAGCGAGGCGACGGCCCGCACGCCACTTTCTTCCTGCCACTGCTGCAAGTAACGCCGCTCAATCTTCAGCTCATCGAGTTCAACCTGTAATTGCGCCTCCCGATTGTGATTGTGCAGGTGCTCTTTCAACCGGGCCAGCATGGTTTGAATCTCGTTCAGAGTCGGTGCGGGTTCAGGCTCACTCGTTGGCTGAGCCGGCAGGTTGGCGAAGAAGTCCTTGCGGTTATGCTGATTGCCGAGTTTGGCGATCAAATGGCCTAAGTCGCATTTCTCCAACTTCTCATAAACATTTTCCACCGCCGCATTGTTGTTGGAGAGCACGGCCACCGTCTGTCCACGCAACAAGATATTGGCGAGTATGTTCAATATGGTTTGGGTCTTACCGGTGCCCGGCGGACCCTCAATTACGCTAATCTGCGCGCGGGAAGCCTGCTCGACCGCCTTGAGCTGACTCTCGTTCACACCAAATGGATAAATCAGACCTTTGGCCTCTGCCAGCATGCCATTCCGTGCCGTGCAATAGGCATGCAGTGCTGTGTCAACGCGAGCAGGCAGTTTTTCCAGTTGCCGTAGCACATTGGCGGCAATCTCCCGTTCATTCTTCGACCCAGCCCGCTCCTGGCGAGCATTTGCCACCTCCTTAAAATAGTGGAAAACCGGCGCGTCATTTATCGCCGACGGCGCAGCAAAGGCGATATCCTCGACCTTATAGATATAGGGTTTGCCTGCGTCCTTGTAGTACACGACGGCATACCTCTCACCATAGATCGTTGCCTTGGCGATGGGCGTGGCAATGGTGCTGCCGGTCTTGGTCAACAACATCTCGTCCAGCTCACGAACAGGGGAGATGTTACAGTCACAGAGAGGATAGAAGGCCGTTCCCTCATTGACGTAGGAACACCTCAGTTGTAAGCCTTCGTCCCCTTTGCTCCAGATCGACCAGTTGGCGATCGCTGCAGTTTTGTCCTTACCACCCACTAGGATCGAAACCATATGTCCCTTATTTGCGCACGAACAACATCTGAATTCGGTCGTATGCTGACGTTCAAATGCCGTTTTGTCCCTGATGTAGGGATTATTTTGCCACCAATTTCCACATGGCAAAAGACGGGGTGTGCGATAGGCCTTATGCTGTTTTGGACCGACGCATTGCCTGGCGGGCCACATCCGGATATCTCACTCTTTGCTGATGCTTCCGATGCCTGACGGGTGCTCAAACACGCCTCACTGAGCCTGGGAAGTGCCGCACCGACGGCTACGCGGAGAGTGGCACCTTTACGGGTTTAACATCGCAGGAAATCCGGTCGGTCAGCAACGCGCGAATACCATACGCAGGGTGAGTCAGCATCGAGTTTGGACACTACGGCAGGGGGACTTCATTGAAGGATACGCTGAGATAGAGGGATAGCCTGGTCCGACGAAAGGCCCATTGGGCTCATCATCATAAAAAAAACCACCTCCGAAGAGATGGTGTTGTCAAAGCACGAACACACGGCCAAAGCAGCATTAACGTCAGCTCACCGCATGATGTACTGGATTAGGCTTTAGCGCCTTCAACCGCCGTGCGAGCCAGCTCGGTGATGCGGTCATAGTCGCCGGACTCCAGCGCGTCAGCCGGCACCAGCCAAGAGCCGCCCACGCACAAGACGCTTTTCAGCGCCAAATAGTCGCGGTAGTTGTTCGGCGTAATCCCGCCGGTTGGGCAAAAACGGATTTTACCGAACGGACCCGCGATGGCCTGCAGGGCTTTCACGCCGCCGTTAGCCTCAGCCGGGAAGAATTTGAACTCCGTCAGTCCGTAATCCATGCCCAGCATCAGTTCAGAAACGGTGCTGATACCTGGAATCAGCGGAATATCGCCCGCCGTCGCCGCTTTTAACAACGGTTCGGTCAACCCAGGGCTAATGGCGAACTGCACACCGGCATCGACAACCTCGGCCAGTTGTTGAGGATTGGTCACCGTTCCCGCGCCCACAATCGCGTCCGGGACTTCTTTCGCAATCAGGCGAATCGCTTCGACCGCACACTCGGTGCGCAACGTGAGTTCCAGTACGCGGATACCGCCAGCGACCAGGGCTTTCGCCATGGGAACCGCATGTTCCAGTTTATTCACGACGATCACCGGAATGACCGGGCTTGCCGTCAGAATCTGTTCCGCACTGGTTTTCCAGTTTTTCATTAAGCGCTTTCTCCACTCATGCCTAATAGGCATTGATTAATTTGGCGCGGCCGCCCATGAGTCGACCGGGCCGTGATTCATTACTGCGTGGCCCCGACTATACAGAGGCTATGGTCAATCACTACTCGAATTCGTTCCAGGAACGGCCATCACGGGTAATCATCGCCACGGACGCAACCGGACCCCACGAGCCTGCCTGATAAGGCTTGGGCGCATCATTGTCCTGCCCCCAGGCTTCCATAATGGAGTCGACCCACTTCCAGGCCTCTTCCACTTCGTCGCGACGAACGAACAGCGCTTGAATACCTCGCATCGTTTCCAGCAACAGCCGCTCGTACGCATCGGCCAGGTGCTCCTGATTGAACGTTTCGGAGAAGCTGAGATCCAGTTTGGTCGTCTGCAGACGGTGCTTATGATCCAGCCCCGGAATTTTGTTCAAAATCTGAATCTCAATGCCTTCGTCAGGCTGAAGACGAATGATCAGTTTGTTTTGAGGCAGTTGCTGATAGGAATCGTGGAATAGATTGAGCGCCGGGTTTTTGAAGTACACCACGACTTCTGAACATTTACTCGGCAGGCGTTTACCGGTACGCAGGTAGAATGGCACGCCGGACCAGCGCCAGTCGTCAATATCCACGCGAAGGGCGACGAATGTCTCGGTGTTGCTGGATTTATTGGCGCCTTCTTCTTCCAAATAACCCGGCACTTTCTTGCCCTGAACGAAACCGGAAGTGTATTGGCCGCGTACGGTCGTGTCATGAATATTGGAACGATCGATACGGCGCAGAGAACGCAGTACCTTGACCTTCTCGTCACGGATGCGGTCCGTTGTCAGGTCGGACGGTGGCGACATGGCGATCATGGTCAGAATTTGCAGCAGATGGTTCTGAATCATGTCTCGCATCTGCCCGGCCTGGTCGAAATACCCCCAACGGCCTTCAATACCCACCTCTTCGGCGACGGTGATCTGAACGTGGTCGATGGTGCTGTTATCCCAGTTATTGGCAAACAGCGAATTGGCGAAGCGCAGCGCCAACAGGTTTAGAACCGTTTCTTTCCCGAGGTAATGGTCAATGCGATAAACCTGGCATTCGTTGAAGTATTCCGCCACCTGGTCATTGATAACCTGCGAAGAGGCCAAATCGGTTCCCAGCGGTTTTTCCATTACGACACGAGCAGGCTCTTTGTTTAACCCTGCTTTGCCAAGACCGCCGCAGATAGCCCCGAAGGTGCTGGGCGGCATGGCGAAATAGTTAATCGTTACGCGGTTTTCCTGGTCAAGCATGTCGCCCAAACGTGTGAAACCCGCGGCATCCTGTACATCCAGATTGCAGAAATCCAGCCGCTCGCTCAGTGTTTTCCACAGTTTATCGTCCAGCGGCTCTTTGAGAAAAGTATCCAGCGCTTCCCGCACGACTTTGGTGTAGGCCTTTTTGTCCCAGTCCGCACGGCCAACGCCGATGATACGGGTGTCCGGGTGAATATGACCTGCTTTTTCCAGTTGATACAGTGAAGGCAGCAATTTACGGCGCGCCAAATCCCCTTTTGCACCGAAAATCACCAGGTCACATGCCTGGGCCGTTGACGTTACCGCCATGTTCTATCTCCTCATTGCAGGATGCTGTAATTTTATTACATAGGTAATGTACTATTTTTGGCTGGGACCAGTAAACCGTTAGCCTGCGACTTACCCCATAAATCGCGGTGTAACAACGTGATACCTGAATATCTTCGTCGTCACACTGTTAACGACACGAGTCTTAAAGAGAAAATGAGCTAACAGTTTTGACAGTGAGTGACTACTTTGAAAGTTAGACACATGTCATGTTCTGGTGAAAAAACCACACTTTCGTTACGCCGCCCTCTGCCACGCCAGGTTAGCGCATAGTATATTTCCACGAAATTCGCATCGATTCACCTTTAGCTGAAATCGACATGACCATTGATGGTATCACTCTATGAAAATGCTGGATAAAGTTCGGACGCACCTGGAGCTACTGAGTAAGTCGGAAAGGAAAGTCGCTGAAGCCATTCTCGCCTCCCCTCAGTCAGCCATCCATTCCAGTATAGCGACACTCGCTAAGTTAGCGGAGGTGAGCGAACCCACCGTCAATCGATTCTGCCGGCGGCTGGACAGCAAAGGCTTCCCTGATTTCAAACTGAAGCTGGCGCAGAGTCTTGCCAACGGCACACCCTACGTGAACCGCAACGTGGATGAAGATGACACGGTCGAGGCCTACACGGCTAAAATTTTTGAGTCCACCATGGCCGGGCTTGAACATGCCAGATCGCGTATCGACATCGCCGCGGTCAACCGGGCGGTCGACCTGTTGACCCAGGCTCGCAAAATTTCCTTCTTTGGCTTCGGGGCCTCGGCGGCCGTCGCGCATGACGCCATGAACAAATTTTTTCGCTTCAACATCCCCGTGGCCTATTTCGACGACTTGGTCATGCAGCGCATGAGCTGCATGAATTCAGGCGAAGGCGACGTCGTGGTGTTGATTTCGCATACCGGCCGCACCAAAACCCTGGTGGACATGGCGCGTATTGCCCGCGAGAATGACGCGACGGTTATCGCTATCACTTCCGAAGGTACGCCGCTGGCTCGAGAAGCATCACTAACCCTCAAGTTGGAGGTTCCGGAAGATACCGACGTTTACATGCCGATGGTATCGCGCATCGCACAACTCACGCTGATTGATGTGCTGGCGACAGGGTTTACCTTACGGCGCGGCGCGAAATTTAGAGATAACTTGAAACGCGTCAAGGAAGCCTTAAAAGAATCGCGTTTTGATAAAGAAGGACCGTTCAGCACCCCATATAACTGATTTGCACTCAGCCGGCGTCGCGCCTTTTCGTCGGTACGGTTCAACCGCCACGGCATCCCCACAGTGCGGATCGCCCTCTCCCCCAGGGAGCGGCGTCAGCCGTGTTTAGATACTTTCGCCCTATTTCCGCTTCACCAGTCAACGGAGTCATCCATGTCCAGACGGTTAAGAAGAACGAAGATTGTGACTACTTTAGGGCCGGCAACCGACCGCGACAATAATCTGGAAAGAATTATTGCCGCCGGTGCAAACGTTGTCCGCTTGAACTTTTCTCACGGCACCGCAGAAGACCATCAACTACGTGCCGATAATGTGCGTAAAATTGCGGCAAGATTAGGCCGCCACGTCGCTATTCTTGGCGATCTCCAGGGTCCCAAAATTCGCGTTTCCACCTTCAAGGAAGGCAAAGTTTTCCTCAACGTCGGCGACAAATTCCTGCTTGATGCCAATCTGGGTCGCGGGGAAGGCGATAAAGAAGCCGTCGGTATCGACTACAAAGGTCTGCCCGATGACGTTGTTCCCGGCGACATCCTGCTGCTGGATGATGGTCGCGTTCAGCTCAAAGTGCTTGAGGTCGTTGACGCGAAGGTCTATACGGAGGTGACCGTCGGTGGCCCGTTATCGAACAACAAAGGCATTAACAAACTGGGTGGCGGGCTCTCTGCTGCGGCCCTGACCGACAAAGATAAAGCAGATATCGTGACCGCCGCTAAAATCGGCGTGGACTATTTGGCCGTCTCTTTTCCTCGTACCGGCGCCGATCTCAATTACGCTCGTGAACTAGCCTTGGAGGCGGGCTGTGAAGCCAAAATCGTCTCCAAAGTCGAACGCGCTGAAGCCGTTGCAACGGATGAAGCCATGGACGATATCATCTTGGCTTCCGACGTCGTCATGGTGGCCCGAGGCGATCTGGGCGTTGAAATCGGCGACCCTGAGCTGGTCGGTATCCAGAAAAAATTGATCCGTCGCGCCCGCAAGCTCAACCGAGCGGTCATCACCGCGACGCAGATGATGGAGTCGATGATCACCAATCCGATGCCGACGCGTGCAGAAGTCATGGACGTCGCCAACGCCGTGTTGGACGGTACCGACGCCGTTATGCTGTCGGCAGAGACCGCAGCGGGTCAGTATCCGGCGGAAACAGTAGCAGCGATGGCCAACGTGTGTCTGGGCGCGGAAAAAATCCCTAGCATCAACGTGTCAACACACCGTCTGGACGCCGAATTCGATAATGTCGAAGAGTCGGTGGCGATGTCGGCGATGTATGCCGCCAACCACCTGAAAGGCGTGACCGCCATCGTCGCGATGACCGAGTCGGGTCGTACCGCGCTGATGATGTCCCGCATCAGTTCCGGATTACCTATTTTTGCTATGTCTCGTCATGAAGGTACACTGAATCTGACTGCGCTGTATCGTGGCGTCACACCCGTGCAATTCACTCGTTATTCCGACGGCGTGGAAGCCGCGAATGATGCCGTCATTCTGCTGCGCGACAAAGGGTTCCTGATGTCCGGCGATCTGGTGATCGTTACGCAGGGCGATGTCATGGGCACGGTTGGCACGACGAATACGGTCAGGATCTTGCGGGTCGAATAAACGAATCATCACTCGCTATCGTCCCCTGCAACGGGCATGTTTTTTTAGATAGAAAAAAGCCGGAACTTCCGGCTTTTTTCTTAGGGGGAAAATTGAAAATGTTATGATTCAATGCGTTGTCACACAGATGCACATTTACTTTGTTTATTGAATTATCCGCGTTAAATTTCTGACTTCATCACTCTCCCATTCTATTTCTGACACCCTTCTCAGCTCACTTTTTGGGCGGGAATAACTCCTACTGTTTCTCTTTGGACGAATTCACATTATTAGCGTGATGCTTTACGGCTGATTTTTTCGCCTGCACCTTTTCGTGCAACTGGGTATTTTTCTTTTGAACTGTTTTCTGATGATTTTCGGCGTGGGATTTGGCAGCCTGACGCTCCGCCTCCACTTTTTTCGCCGTATGCGTGCCGATGTCGTGGCTAGCGGCTTCTACTCGCCCGTGGTCCGTAACAGGTGCCTTGACGTTACCGTTGTAGACGGGATCAACCGCCGCGTTGGCTGCCGTAAAGCTCAGTGCTGATGTCGCCAGTAAGGCACCTAAAAAAACCGGTTTAAAATGCATAATGAATATCCTTTTACCGCTCTATTTAATTTGAATGGTCGGTCATATAAAACGCATCGGAGAGGTGTCGTCCGCTTAAATTACAGACCTAACGCTAAAGTCATCCTGATGACGACCACGAGGAAAGTAATAACAAGGGATAAAGGATAATAATACGAGGAATTGTCTGAGATAATAGAAAATCAGGCATGAACAAGACGCTAATTATGTCTTATGTTCGGATAGGGTAAAGTTTAATTTAAAATTATTTCCATATTCACCGATGCCGTTATTTCCGGCACCGGTGAAATGTCATAAACGATGACGTCATAACACATCAAGCCATCGTTATATTATAAATCTTTGCGCTGATAAGGTTCCGTTTCTCCCGGCTTGCGGGTCTTTAACAATTTGAGGATCCAGGTGTACTGTTCCGGATTGGGACGTACCAAATACTCCAATTCTTCGTTCATTCGGCGCGCAATGCCCACATCGTCCGCCTGTGCGATATCGCTCATCGGCGGACGGACATAAATATCCAGCCGTGAAGCCCGAGCATTGTAGACCGGAAATAGCGGAACAATCTCACTACGGCAAACCTTCATCAAGCGACCGATCGCGGGCAGCGTAGCCTTATAGGTAGCAAAGAAATCGACGAATTCGCTATGCTCAGCCCCGTGATCCTGATCCGGCAAATAGTAGCCCCAATAGCCTTCCCGCACCGACCCAATAAAGGGCTTGATGCCATCGTTACGCGTGTGCAATCTACCGCCAAAGCGGCGCCTCAGCAGGTTCCACAGATAATCGACCAGTTCATTTTTTTGGTTGTGGATCATCGCCGCCATTTTCTGACCGCGCCAGCTCATCAGCATTGCCGGCAGGTCGACCGCCCAGCCGTGCGGCACCATGAAGATCACATTTCGATCCTGGTCTCTCAACGTATCGATGATGGCTTCGCCGTGCCACCGCACTCGCTTATAAACCCGTCTGGCCGGGAGAATAGCCAACTCGACCATCAGTACTATGGACTGAATGGAGGTCGCGAACATGTCATCGATGATCTTCTCACGCTGCGACTCGGTTATCTCAGGCATACACAGCAGCAGGTTGATGCGTGCGCGGCGGCGCGCGCCTTTAGAAACGCGGCCAACCATTCGACCTAACGCGCCCAGCACCGGATCGCGCAGCTTAGCCGGTAGGCAGGCGACTAGCGCCAGCGCGCCCGCTCCCAGCCAAATCCCCCAATAACGTGGGAGAAAAAAAGCAGATTGAAACTGAGGAATGAACTCGGACCGATTTTTCTTCACTTTTTCCATGCGTTTACTCTTGAGTACTTAGCGGTGACCGCGTTGAGGGCAGTCAGCCTGATAACTATCATTAAGCTAGATCGCCCTCCTGAGAGGTCGCGATCCATAAAAAAACAGCCGGTGGCGATGAGGCGACCGGCTGTTGCAAGATGTTGGGGAAGTTAATCCAGCTGCAACTGCGGCAGCATCTCGCGCACCTGAGCCAGGTAGTCACGACGTTCTTTGCCGTCCAGCCCTTCAGAGCGCGGCAGCTTCGCCGTCAGCGGATTGACCGCCTGCTGGTTAATCCAGACTTCATAGTGCAGATGCGGTCCGGTTGAGCGGCCAGTATTGCCCGACAGCGCGATACGGTCGCCGCGTTTGACTTTCTGCCCCGGTTTAACAAGGAGTCGGCTTAAATGCATATAGCGCGTGGTGTACTGACGACCATGACGTAAGGCGATGTAGTTGCCTGCCGCTCCGTCACGCTTCGCGACCACCACTTCCCCATCACCGATAGCCAACACGGGCGTTCCCACCGGCAGCGCGAAATCGACGCCGCGATGCGGTGCCACTCGCCCTGTGACAGGATTAAGCCGACGAGGGTTGAAGTTGGAAGAGATTTTAAACTGTTTCATGGTCGGGAAACGCATAAAGCCGCGAGATAACCCAGAACCCTCACGGTCATAGAACTTCCCATCTTCAGAACGGAAAGCATAGTAATCTTTACCGCCGGTGCGCAGACGGACGGCCTGCAGTTCGCTTTGCTCGTTGTGACCGTCGAGCACTTCGCGGGACATCAGCACCGAGAAACGATCGTCGAGACGCAATTTACGGAAATCCAACTGCCACTGTAGCGCTTTGATCACTTCGCGCACTTCGCCGTTGGTCAGTCCCGCATTCAATGCGCTGTTGACAAAGCTGCCCGTCAGCCGCCCGGTCAACACCTTGTTGTGCCAATCGCCCTGCATGTTTTCGATCGCTTCTTTGAAAACATCGCCCTTACGGGTGTAGGTGCGAACTTCCCGACGGGAAACCTGCCACCGCAAGCTTTGCAGATCGCCGTCCTTTCCCAGCTCCCAGGAAATCTGCTGACCAATCTTCAGATTGCGCAATGCGGAGTTCTGCTCGGCTAAAGTCGCGATGTCGGACATATCGATGCCGTACTGGGTCAGTATGCTGCCGAGGGTATCGCCTGTAGAGACGACATATTCATGCGCGGCGTTGCCGTCGGACACGTTGTCGTCCAGTTCATCCTTCGGGATATCGTCCGAAGGCGTCGGCTGGTCGAGCATCGTATTGTCGTCGCTGTCGGCGGAGTTCGCGTTAGCGGATGAAGGCGCATCCAGCGGTTCGCTAGCGGGAGGAGTTAATGTTTTAGGCTGATTTCTTTCATTATCAGCATCTTTGATAATCACAGGCGCATCGTTGACCGGGGGGTAAACCATTGGCCGCCAGACGGCGACGGCCAGTGTTACTATGGTCAGCGACCCCAACATCACTCGGTGAGGTCTTGGGAGAGTGTTATACGCCTGAGCGATAGTTCGGACTATCTGCTGCACTTATTCGTATCCTCATAATTTTTTCTCCAGGCAGCTCAGATACTGGTTAGACAATTGCAGCAAAAAGCGCGCATAGCTGTCTTTATCCAGAGCGATGTCGCTTCCCAACGGGTCCAAGACGCCCATGCGTACCTGCGTTCCCTTGGCGACAGCACTGATGACCGCTGGCCTGAATTGTGGCTCAGCAAAAACGCATTCCGCTTTGTGCTCAACCAACTGTGTTCGTATTTGATGTAAACGCTGTGCTCCAGGCGAGATGGCCGGATTGATTGTGAAGTAACCAAGAGGGCTTAATCCGTAGTGTTGTTCAAAGTACCCATAGGCATCATGAAACACGAAATAGCCTTTGTTTCGCACAGGCGACAGCATATTAACAATATTTTTATCCGTATGCGCAAGTTTCTCAGTGAATTGAGTCAGGTTCGCGTCTAATTTGTCCTTATTCTGCGGCATTAGTTCCAATAATTTGTCATGAATGGCGATAGCGGACGCTTGCGCCATTTCCGGCGACAGCCAAATGTGCATATTGAACTCGCCGTGATGGTGCCCGTCGTCATGTTCTTCCTCTATCGCTGCCGCGCCGTGCGCGTGGTCTTCATCATGCTCGTCATGGACCTCTGCCGCGTGGGTGTGTTCGTCATGATCCGCTTGGTGACTATCACCATCGTGGTCACTCTCGCTGTGGCGGTGCGACGCTTTGATCATGGCGGCTTGAATCTCCGGTAGGGCTGAAAGCGTGATTTGACGGTTTGGCGGAATTTGACTCAGCGGCTTCTGAAGGAAGGTTTCCATCTCCGGCCCAACCCAGATAACCAATTCAGAGGACTGTAAACGCTGGACATCAGAAGGACGCAGGGCATAATCGTGGGGCGACGCGCCGTCCGGCAGCAGCACTTCCGTCGGCGTCACACCGTCAGTAATCGCGGCGGCGATGAAAGCTAGCGGGCGAATGGACGTCACCACGTCCGCAGAAGCGATTGGAGCAGCCCCCGCCGCCATCATTAACGTGCTGGCGGTTAACGTTTTTTTTACCCATTGATGTAAGTTACGGCGTGTCATGACAGGTCATCCATCGATTTCAGAAAAAATTTTCGTTATATTATAACGTCACACGGTATCTGCAAGCAGAATTCTATGTCTACACTGGTTTCTCTCAACAATATTTCCGTCCAGTTCGGCAGCCGACGCGTACTCTCAGACATCTCGCTGACGCTGCAGCCTGGTCGAATCCTCACCCTTTTAGGCCCGAACGGCGCTGGAAAATCCACGTTGGTCAGAGTCGTGCTTGGTTTGCAGGACATTGCCGGCGGCACGCTCACCCGGACGCCGGGTCTGCGCATCGGCTACGTGCCTCAGAAGCTGCATCTCGATGCCACCCTGCCCCTGACGGTCAGCCGCTTTATGCAGCTCAGTCCCGGCGTCAAAAAACAGGATATCCTCCCCGCATTAAAACGGGTCAATGCCGGACACCTGCCGGGACAGCCGATGCAAAAACTTTCCGGGGGCGAGACCCAGCGTGTGCTGCTGGCCCGTGCGATCCTTACGCGTCCCCAATTGCTGGTGCTGGATGAACCGACGCAGGGCGTCGACGTCAACGGCCAGCTGGCGCTCTACGACCTCATCAATCAGCTGCGCCAGGAGTATGGCTGCGGGGTATTGATGGTTTCCCATGACCTGCACCTGGTGATGGCGAAAACGGATGAGGTCCTGTGTCTTAATCAGCACGTTTGCTGCTCCGGCGCGCCGGAGGTCGTTTCTCTGCACCCCGAGTTTTTGGCAATGTTCGGCCAGCGCGGCGCGGAACAGCTGGCCGTTTACCGGCATCACCACAATCATCGACATGATTTAAATGGAAAAGTGATTTTGAAAAGGCAGGATGGCGCATGATCGAATTGTTATTTCCCGGCTGGCTGGCGGGAATATTGCTGGCTGTGGCGGCCGGTCCACTGGGCTCCTTCGTCGTGTGGCGGCGAATGTCTTATTTTGGCGATACGCTGGCGCATGCGTCTCTGCTGGGGGTCGCTTTTGGTTTACTGCTGGATGTGAATCCCTTTTACGCCGTGATTGCCGTCACGCTGGCGCTGGCGCTGGGGCTAGTGTGGCTCGAACGTCGACCTTATCTCGCCATTGATACGCTGCTGGGCATTATGGCGCATAGCGCGCTCTCGTTAGGTCTGGTCGTGGTCAGCCTAATGAGCAACGTTCGGGTCGACCTTATGGCCTACCTGTTCGGCGACCTGCTCTCCGTCACCACCGATGACCTGTGGTTGATTGGGTGCGGGGTCGCCGTGGTCGTTTCTATTCTGTGCTGGCAGTGGCGTGCGCTGCTTTCCATGACGATCAGTCCGGAGCTGGCGCACGTCGACGGGGTTTCTCTGCAGCGCAGCAAACTCCTGTTGATGCTGGTGACCGCATTGACCATTGGTCTGGCAATGAAGTTTGTCGGCGCGCTGATTATCACATCACTGCTGATCATCCCTGCCGCCGCCGCCCGGCGCTTTGCCCGCACGCCCGAACAGATGGCGGGGATCGCCATTGTCATCGGGATGATTGCCGTGACGGGCGGCTTGATGCTTTCAGCCGATGCCAATACCCCGGCGGGCCCTTCCGTGGTGCTCTGCGCCTCTCTGCTGTTTATGCTGAGCCTGATGAAGAAGCAATCCGCCTAGTTACACCGCTGGCCTGCGTGATCTTCATGCAGGCCAGTTCAATCTCCTCCACCCTATCTTTTGCCTTATCGGGCGTTCTTAAAAAATAAGGCCGCGATATAGGCGGCCTTCTGCAAATGCGTTCAGACAAAAACGTCAGCGTTACTCTTCCCGCGTCAAACCGAAGTGGCGATAGGCATGTTGCGTGGCGATGCGCCCACGCGGCGTGCGCTGTAAAAAGCCCTGTTGAATCAAAAATGGCTCCAGCACATCCTCGATGGTTTCGCGCTCTTCGCCGATGGCCGCAGCCAGGTTATCCAGCCCGACCGGGCCGCCCATGAACTTATCGATGACCGCCAGCAGTAACTTGCGGTCCATATAGTCGAAACCCTCGGAGTCGACCGCCAGCATATCCAACGCCTGAATCGCGATGTCGCCGTCAATCACGCCGTTCGACTTCACCTCGGAAAAGTCCCGAACACGACGCAGCAAGCGGTTGGCGATACGCGGCGTACCACGCGCACGGCGGGCCACCTCAAGTGCACCTTCCTCCGTCATCTCCAGTCCGAGACAAACGGCGCTGCGGCCAACGATGTATTGCAAATCCGGAACCTGATAGAACTCGAGACGCTGCACGATACCGAAGCGATCGCGCAGTGGCGAGGTCAACGACCCCGCCCGGGTCGTAGCGCCCACCAACGTGAACGGAGGGAGATCCAACTTGATTGAACGCGCCGCAGGACCTTCGCCGATCATGATGTCCAACTGATAGTCTTCCATCGCAGGATAAAGCACCTCTTCCACCACCGGCGACAGGCGGTGAATTTCATCAATGAAGAGCACATCGTGGGGTTCAAGGTTAGTCAGCAGCGCGGCCAAATCGCCCGCTTTTTCAAGCACGGGGCCGGACGTGGTGCGCAGGTTCACCCCCATTTCGTTGGCCACGATATTGGCCAACGTGGTTTTGCCCAGTCCGGGAGGACCGAAGATCAACAGGTGGTCCAGCGCATCGCCACGCTGTTTCGCCGCCTGTATGAAGATTTCCATCTGCTCGCGCACCTTGGGCTGGCCGACGTACTCCGTCAACAACTTGGGGCGGATAGCGCGATCCAGCACTTCTTCTTCGGTGACGACCTCGGGGGAGATTAAACGATCGGCTTCAATCATGGCTACCTCAAAGAACGGCGCGCAGCGCGTCTCGGATCAGGGTTTCACAATCAGCGCCAGGTTTGGCGATCTTGCTAATCATCCGGCTGGCTTCCTGCGGCTTATAACCCAGCGCCACCAGCGCAGACTCTGCTTCGGCTTCAATATCCGCAGACGATGCTGCGGCATCCGTTGCCGGCGGCAAGGTCAGGTCGCTGGCCGGATTGAACATATCGCCATTGAGTCCCTTGAAGCGATCCTTCATCTCAACTACCAAACGCTCGGCCGTTTTCTTACCCACGCCAGGCAGTTTCACCAAGGCGCCGATTTCCTGACGCTCGACCGCGCCGACAAACTGCTGCGCCGACATACCGGAGAGAATGGCCAACGCCAGTTTTGGTCCGACGCCATTGACTTTGATTAGCTCTCGGAACAGGGAACGTTCCTGCTTGTTGTTGAACCCGAACAGCAGTTGCGCATCTTCACGCACGACAAAATGGGTGAAGATGATCGCTTCCTGTCCCAGCTCGGGCAACTCGTAGAAACAGGTCATCGGCATATGCACTTCATACCCCACGCCGTTGGCTTCAATCAATACCTGCGGGGGTTGTTTTTCCAGAATGATGCCTCTGAGACGACCTATCACGTGACGTTTCCTTTTGAATTTACGCTTAACGATGGGGTATAGCTTATACCATAAAAAAGGCTGGATGAATATCCAGCCCGGTCTCTAGCGCAGCCGCCCTCGCGCTAGGGTTAGCCTCTCCTGCCCCATGCGGGTCAAGTTCTGACTGAAGTGACAATGCGTGATGGCAATAGCCAGCGCATCAGCGGCATCCGCCTGGGGATTGGCGGGCAATTTCAGCAATGATCGCACCATATGCTGCACCTGACTTTTTTCCGCAGCGCCGGTGCCGACTACCGTTTGCTTTACCTGCCGCGCCGCATATTCAAAAACCGGCAGCGACTGGTTGACCGCCGCGACGATGGCCGCTCCCCGCGCCTGTCCAAGCTTTAGCGCCGAGTCGGCATTCCGCGCCATAAAAACCTGCTCAATGGCGAAACAGTCCGGCTGAAACTGCGTGATGATTTCACTCACTCCCGCATAAATCAGCTTCAGCCGCCCGGGAATATCATCCACCACGGTGCGAATGCAGCCGCTACCAAGGTAGCTAATCTGCCGCCCCTGTTGGCGGATGATGCCATAACCGGTGATTCGCGAACCAGGGTCAATACCTAAGATGATCGTCAACGCCTGTCTCCCCACCGGTTCATCGCCGGCAACGCCATTACAGCAGCGCCGCCACCTCGTCGGAGATATCACCGTTGTGGTAAACCTCCTGCACGTCGTCACAGTCTTCCAACATGTCGATCAAACGCATCAGTTTCGGTGCGGTTTCTGCATCCATATCGGCCTTGGTCGAAGGGATCATGGACACTTCGGCGGCTTCAGCCACCAGACCGGCGGCATCCAGCGCATCTTTGACTTCACCGAAGGTTTCCCACGGAGTGTAAACGTCGATAGCGCCGTCGTCATAGGTCACGACATCGTCCGCACCCGCTTCCAGCGCCGCATCCATGACCGTGTCTTCATCCAGACCCGGTGCGTAAGAAATCACGCCTTTTTTCGTAAACAGATAGGCGACGGAGCCGTCAGTGCCGAGGTTACCGCCGCTTTTGGTAAACGCGTGACGGACTTCGGAAACCGTACGGTTACGGTTGTCGCTCAGGCATTCCACCATCACCGCGGTGCCGCCGGGGCCGTAACCTTCATAAATGATGGTTTCCATGTTGTCGGCATCATCGCCGCCCACGCCGCGGGCAATCGCGCGGTTCAGAGTATCGCGCGTCATGTTGTTGGACAGCGCCTTATCGACCGCTGCACGCAAACGTGGGTTGGAGGCAACTTCACCGCCGCCCAGACGGGCTGCGGTCACCAGCTCACGAATAATTTTGGTGAAAATTTTTCCGCGTTTAGAATCCTGCGCCGCTTTACGATGTTTCGTGTTGGCCCACTTACTATGACCTGCCATAAAAATCTCCGAAAAAAGCCTGTTCAGGCCGGATAAATAACAAATTCTTCAATCGCCTGCCGGTTACTCCATGACTTTGTCAGCCGCGCCGCGCTGGGCGCGTCAAGCCACTGATACGCGAGATGTTCGCTGATCCGCACCTCACGTTCCGCAGGTAACGCCAGACAGAACCACGATTCCTTATTGTGCGTGACCCCCGGGGCATAGCGATGTCTTAAATGAGCAAAAAGCTCGAACTCAACACAGCGATGACAGTCGACCAGCGATAGCGCTTCCGCCGCGATATCGATGTCCACCTCTTCCTTTACTTCACGCTGTGCGGCATACCGCGCGGTTTCACCCTCTTCCAGGCTGCCGGTAACCGACTGCCAGAAGTCAGGATCGTCGCGCCGTTGCAACATGAGCACCCGCCCGGTGTCACGGGCATAAATAACCACCAGAACCGAAACGGGTCGCTTATAGGTCATATCATGGATTCTCTGACCGTTGATCCTGTGCCGCTTTACCTTTGCCCACAACCGCGATAGAGAGTTCATCCAACGCCGCCGGATTGGCGAAGTTCGGGGCTTCGGTCATCAGACAGGCGGCCGCCGTGGTTTTCGGGAACGCGATAACATCACGGATATTGTCAGTTCCGGTCAACAGCATGACCAGACGGTCGAGACCGAACGCCAGACCCGCATGCGGCGGCGTGCCGAATTTGAGG
The DNA here is from genome assembly GCF_002111585.1 of Lonsdalea iberica. Lineage (GTDB taxonomy): Bacteria > Pseudomonadota > Gammaproteobacteria > Enterobacterales > Enterobacteriaceae > Lonsdalea > Lonsdalea iberica. Next base: position 17,367 of record NZ_LUTP01000029.1, on the reverse strand, counting down.
GCGTCCAGCAGGAAGCCGAACTTCTCGCGCTGCTCATGTTCAGTAATACCCAGAATGCGGAATACCGCCTGCTGCATGTCGCCGTTGTGGATACGTACAGACCCCCCGCCCACTTCATAGCCATTCAACACCATATCGTAGGCGTTGGCGATAGCCGAGGTTGGCGCGGCTTCCAACTGCTCCGGCGTCATGTTGCTCGGCGCAGTAAACGGATGATGCATCGCAGTTAAACCATCTTCGCCATCGTCTTCAAACATCGGGAAGTCGATGACCCACAGTGGGCGCCAGCTGCCTTCTTCCGTCAGTTTCAGCTCGCGGCCCAGCTTCAGTCGCAGCGCACCCAGCGCGTCAGAGACCACGTTAGCTTTGTCAGCGCCGAAGAAGATGATGTCGCCGTCCGCCGCATCGGTGCGTTCCAACACTGCCGAGATGATCGCTTCATTCAGGAACTTGGCGACCGGACTCTGGATACCTTCCAGGCCTTTAGCGCGCTCGTTGACCTTGATGTAGGCAAGACCTTTCGCGCCGTAAATCTCCACAAACTTCGCGTATTCATCGATCTGTTTACGGCTCAGTTGGGAGCCGCCCGGCACGCGCAGCGCAGCAACGCGGCCGCTGACATCGTTGGCAGGACCGGAGAACACTTTGAATTCGACGTCCTTCAGCAGGTCCGCGACGTCCACCAGCTCCATCGGGTTGCGCAGGTCCGGCTTGTCGGAACCGTAGCGACGCATCGCTTCGGCAAAGGTCATGATTGGGAACTCGCCGAGATCAACGTCGAGGATATCCAACCACAGCTCACGCACCAGTTTTTCCATCAGCTCGCGCACCTGCGGAGCCGTCAGGAACGATGTTTCCACATCGATCTGAGTAAACTCCGGCTGACGGTCTGCACGCAGATCTTCGTCACGGAAACATTTTACGATCTGATAGTAGCGGTCGAAGCCTGACATCATCAGCAACTGCTTGAACAGCTGAGGCGACTGCGGCAGCGCGTAGAACTTGCCTTTGTGTACCCGGCTTGGCACCAGATAGTCGCGCGCGCCTTCCGGCGTGGCTTTGGTCAGCATCGGCGTTTCAATATCCAGAAAACCGTTGCTGTCCATGTAACGACGTACAAAGCTGGTGATGCGTGCACGCGTTTTGAGACGCTGCGCCATTTCAGGACGGCGCAAATCGAGGTAGCGATACTTCAGGCGAGCTTCTTCGCTGTTGATCTGATTGCCGTCCAGCGGCAACGGCTCAGCACGGTTGATGATGGTCAGTGAAGTCGCGATCACTTCCACTTCCCCCGTCGCCATATCTTTGTTCACCTGATTGTCCGGACGGGCGCGCACCTGACCGGTCAGCTGAATACAAAATTCGTTACGCAGTTCGGAAGCCAGGGTAAATGCGTCCTGTCGATCAGGATCGAAAAAGACCTGAACCAGACCTTCGCGGTCACGCATATCAATGAAAATCAAGCCACCCAGATCGCGTCGACGGTTAACCCAGCCGCACAATGTCACTTCCTGGCCCACGTGGGACGAGTTTAACCGTCCGCAATATTCAGTACGCATCACGATGTCCTTTATACTCAACCGCCGTTGCCGCGCCCAACCAACCCGTTTGACGGCTGGCGAAGCGACGGCATGATTTGCGGGAATACTGTCCGATGAAAAAAGGGGGGCATTATAAAGGAATTTCCCCCTTTCGATAAGAGTCCCGACTGGCTGTGGCGGCTTTCTTCACCGCGCTGCCCTTTGTTTGATAAAAAAGTTAACATTATTATCATCTGGTAAACGTTTTTTGCTGGCCTGTTTACCGGCCTCCGCCTAGCCTGAAGCCAAGATTGAAGACCTGATTCATCACATTACGGGGCCCTCACCATGCTGAAACTGATACCCTCTACCACCGCGTTGGTACTGATCGATCTCCAGGAAGGCATTCTTCCTTTCGCCGGCGGGCCCTATCCCGCACAGGACGTGGTCAGTCGTGCGGATAAGTTGGCGACAATCTGCCGCCAGAACGGCGCGACGCTCATCCTTGTGCGCGTCGGCTGGTCCGCAGACTTAGGCGATGCGCCCCGACAGACGGTCGACCAACCCAATGCGGCCGGGACCCTGCCGGAGAATTGGCTGACGTTTGCGTCGGGGCTCAACGTTAGCGACAGCGATATCTGCATCATCAAACACCAGTGGGGCGCGTTTTACGGTACGGATCTCGATTTGCAACTCCGCCGCCGCGGCATCGATACCCTCATTTTGGGAGGCATTTCCACTAACATCGGCGTAGAGTCCACCGCGCGCAACGCCTGGGAGCACGGCTATAACCTGGTGATAGCCGAAGACCTCTGCAGTGCCGGCAGCGCTGAACAGCATCAGAGCAGTATGACGCATATTTTCCCGCGTATCGCTCGGGTACGGAACAGCGCCGAGATCGCGCAGGCGTTAACCACGGACACGGAATAGAAGGCACAACGCAAAACTATGTATATCGGATTGCCGCAGTGGCAGCACGCGGCCTGGGGAAAACTGGGATTACGCGACCTGGCGGACTACGCTAGACACTTTAACTGCGTGGAAGGTAATACCACCTTTTATGCGCTGCCATCCGCGGAAGTGGTTTTACGCTGGCGGGACATGACGCACGATGATTTCCGTTTCTGCTTCAAATTCCCGTCGACCATCAGCCATCAGGCGGCGCTGCGTGATTGCCAGCCAGATGTGACTCAATTCTTTCGCTGCATAGCGCCGCTGGCGACTCGAATGGGACAAGTGTGGCTGCAGTTGCCTGCTGCGTTCGGTCCCGGACAACTGCCGGACCTATGGCAGTTTCTGGATGCGCTGCCGTCGGGGTATACCTACGGCGTCGAGGTTCGTCACCCGCAGTTTTTCGCGAAAGACGAGGATGAGCGTCGGCTCAATCGGGGGCTGCATCAGCGTGGCGTCAACCGCGTCATTATGGACAGCAGGCCGGTCCATAGCGCGATAGCCGACAGTGAAGCGATGCGAGAAGCCCAGCGTAAAAAACCACGCGTTCCCGTCCACGCCGTAGTGACCGCCTCACAGCCGCTTGTGCGATTTATCGGCAACGACAGTCAGGAGGATAACTTGCGTTGGTTCGAGCCATGGCTCGCGAAACTGGCTCACTGGCAGACCGCGCACTCGCCTTACCTATTCATTCACACGCCGGATATCGGATTTGCGCCGGAGCTGGCGCGTCAGCTGTGGCCTCAACTGCGCGCAGTGCTGTCGGATATGCCGCCGCAGCCGCATTGGCCAGAGCAGTCAACGCTGTTTTAATCGACGCTGACAAGGCTTTTGTTAGTTCTTTTTCTTATACACAAACCACCCTGGTAAAAAATTTCAGATAAAAAACCCTGCCGTTCCAGGCGACAGTTGGGCAAAAGAGAGGCTATTATTCTGCCAGCCGCTTTGGACAGGCAATGGAGTAGAAAATGGTAAGCACGCTATACGTGGTGCTCGGTGCATTGTTGTTAATCAAGCTTTCTTTTGACGTCGTGAAACTCAGGATGCAGTACCGTGTCGCCTACGGCGACGGCGGTTTTTACGAGCTGCAAACCGCGATTCGGGTTCACGGCAACGCGGTCGAATACATTCCCATCGGCGCTATCATGCTGGTGTTAATGGAAATGAACGGCGCGCTGATCGGCATGATCCACCTCTGCGGCATCCTGCTGATCCTCGGTCGTTTGTTTCATTACTCTGGCTTACGGCAGCGCGAATTCCGCTGGCGCCGCTATGGCATGATGTCGACCTATCTTTCTCTGACATTGATGGTTTTGGCGAACCTGTATTATCTGCCCTGGGAACTGATCTTGACCCTGCGATAACCCTTGTTCCACGGTAAGACGGGCCCCCGTGCTTACCGTATTACCTCCCCGCTCTCTCTTTGCGCCACGTTTCTGGTAGAATGCGCCCCAATTTCTTGTTCACATGTGTTTTTCCGCTATGACCAACCGCGATATGCTTTTTTCCGCTCCCATCGCCAATCTGGGAGACTGGACTTTTGACGAACGCGTGGCCGAGGTCTTTCCCGACATGATCCAGCGCTCGGTGCCCGGCTACTCCAACATTATTTCCATGATCGGAATGCTGGCCGAGCGCTTTGTTCAGCCCAACTCGCATGTTTACGACCTGGGTTGCTCTCTGGGCGCGGCCACGCTTTCCATGCGTCGCCATATTCAGGTGCCGGACTGCCACATTATCGCCGTCGACAATTCCCCCGCCATGGTTGAACGTTGCCGCCGGCATATTGACGCCTTCCGCGCCGACACGCCCGTCGACGTTCGCGAAGCCGACGTATTGGACACGCCGATCGAAAATGCGTCGCTGGTCGTGCTGAACTTCACCCTACAGTTTGTCGCGCCGGAACTGCGCCAATCCCTGCTGACGCGGATTTATGAAGGCCTGCGGCCCGGCGGAGCGCTGGTCCTGTCTGAAAAATTCAGTTTTGACGATGACACGGTCGGCGATCTGCTCTTCAACATGCACCATGATTTCAAACGCGCTAACGGCTATAGCGAGCTGGAAGTCAGCCAGAAACGGAGCATGTTGGAAAATGTCATGCTGACGGACAGCGTCTCCACGCATAAAACGCGTCTGGCGCAGGCTGGCTTCGAACACAGCGACGTCTGGTTCCAGTGCTTCAACTTCGGTTCCCTGCTGGCTATCAAAGCGGAGGCGGCACAATGATCGACTTCGGACGCTTTTATCAGCAGATCGCCATCGGACCGCTTAGCCATTGGCTCAACACATTGCCGGCGCAAATTACCCAGTGGCAGCAGGAGTCGCTGCATGGTCGATTTAAGCAGTGGTTCAACACGCTGGAACACTTGCCCGAACTGACGCCCACCTCGCTTGACCTGCAAAACGGCGTCTCGGCTACGATGACACCCGACATCACCGACGGTCAGCGCGCAGGCATTGAGCAGCTGCTACGTAATCTGATGCCGTGGCGTAAAGGTCCCTTCTCGCTTTACGGTGTCACTATCGACACCGAGTGGCGCTCGGACTGGAAGTGGGATCGCGTGCTACCGCATATTTCCCCCTTACAGGACCGGCATATTCTTGATGTCGGCTGCGGCAGTGGCTACCACCTGTGGCGCATGGTCGGCGCGGGCGCCCGCCTGGCCGTCGGCATCGACCCTATGCAGCTATTTTTATGCCAGTTTGAAGCCGTTCGCCGGCTGCTGGGCGACGATCGTCGCGCCCACGTTTTGCCTTTGGGCATTGAGCAGTTACCTGCGCTGGCCGCGTTTGACACCGTCTTTTCCATGGGCGTGCTTTACCACCGGCGCTCTCCGCTGGACCACCTGTGGCAGTTGAAAGATCAGCTGGTCAGCGGCGGTGAATTGGTATTGGAAACACTGGTTATCGAAGGGGATGAAAACAGCGTACTGGTGCCAGGCGAACGCTACGGTCAGATGCGTAACGTCTATTTCCTTCCCTCACCCACAGCGCTGACACAGTGGCTTGAAAAATGCGGTTTTGTGGACGTTCGGGTGGTCGACCTTTGCGTTACCACCACGCAGGAGCAGCGGCGCACGGACTGGATGGTCAGCGAGTCGCTGGCGGACTTCCTCGACCCGACGGACAACACCAAGACGGTCGAAGGCTACCCGGCTCCGCTTCGCGCGGTCATTGTCGCCAAAAAACCTTAATACGTCGTCGAACGAAGCCCCGGTCACGCGCTGGGGCAAATCACCACTATGTTTAATAACTAAGAAGTCAGTTCCGTATCAACCACGCAGAGGCTGTACATTCACCGCGATGCCCGCCTGGCTGCCAAACCGCTGACAAGACGATCGCCATCTCGTTCTCTCGCCCCCTCAATGCTGTTGAATATACCCGCTGCCCCACCTACGCTATTGTTCCGTTGACGCTTGTGTCTGGGTAAGCCGTACCGATTAAAGTAGAGTTTCGCTTTTGAGTGTCCGCCTTACGGGGAAAAGTGGTCCCCCCCCCCTTTTTTTATACCCTAGCCCTGATAGCGGTATGACCGATGAGCGAATCAGGTGACCTAACGATAGGCGAAAAAAAGCCCCGGTAACACACCGGGGCTTGGTACTCGCAAGCAAACCTGCTGAAGTATGCTGCGCGGCAAAGGTGGGCACATCGCGTCACATCATACGACGGGCACCGTGTGCTGATCGGAGGTCAAGGCGATCTTAATGGCCGCCACCACGTCGCCATCGACGCAGTAGTGTTGGAATTCATCGCCGTCGACGTCGGCGCTCATGGTCACGCCCGCTTTGCGATAACGCATGGGCGACGGCAGCCATTGGCCCGCGGAACTGTGCAACTCTTTAATTCCGCTGGCGCGAAACTTATGCAGGTTGGTCAGACGCACGCCTGAGCCCGCCATAATGATAGGACCACGCTCTAGCGCGTTAAGTTCCCGCAATAATGGCAAACCGCTTTCGGCACTCTGCTGCTGGCCGGAAGTCAACACGCGGGCAACGCCCAGATCGGCGAGCTGCATCAACGCCTGTCGGGGGTTAAAGCACATATCAAATGCACGGTGAAACGTCACGGCTAGCCCCTGGCAATGCGTCATCACCTGCTTCATGCGCGCTAAATCGATATGCCCTTCGTCATCCAACACACCAACGACCACTCCCGGGAACCCCAGGTCGCGGACCTGGTCGATATCATACAAAATCGCTGAGAACTCTGTCGCGCTGTAGCAAAAGTCGCCGCCACGAGGCCGAACCATAGGATGCACCGGGAGCGTGAGGTGCTCCCTCGCCTGACGAAGCATGCCGTATCCCGGCGTCAAACCGCCCTCCCGCAGGCCCGCGCACAGTTCCACACGGTCAGCCCCCGCACGTTCTGCCGTCAATGCGCAATCAATGCTGTAGCAGCATACTTCCAGCTTAGGCATAGGCCCCTCCCTAAATCGCGGCCAGGAGCAATAGCGCTCCTGATGAATGATTCAATATACTATGGCATCGCGTTACCGTTCTTGATGAGAGCAACGTTGAAGGATATGAAGTGGCGCACAGTATAGGCGTCAACGCCCGACGTGATCGTCGTGTCTCGGGAGCGAATTTCGTTCACTCTCGACAATGTCCTGCAAGCGGGAAGGATGAAACTTGAGCGTGACCGTACCGTTGGTCACGGCCAACGTGGGATTGGGCAGTCGTTCTTGTTCTCCCTGCGGCTGACTGAATTTGAGACGAATGCCCTGAGTGAGCAGCGCCGCATCCGGCAGGCACGCCAGCGCCCGCTGATGCAACGTGGCTGGATCCCCCGGCAGGACGACTTCCACATGCTCCCAGCCTTCATGAGGATAGCGCTTATTCCCCGGCCACGGCAGCTCGATGCATGTAATCTGCCATGGGCCGACCGTCAACGGTTGAGGGAGTAAAAACAGGCAAATGGGCCGATCGTTGATGACATTCTCAGCTAACAACGTCGCGCCATTATTCAGCAGCGCCTCGCGCCAGCGTTCCGCTGTTGCGTTTTGGTGGCAACGCAGTGAGATATGATCGGCCTCAAACAGCCCGATATCCAACGAAAGCTGCTCGGCCAGTTTGAACATCTCTGATTCGAACCGAGACAGATCATCCATTAATGACGTGGGTAGCGGTTGCGATGTATTGGCAGCCATTTTATTTTCAAATACCTCCGTTAACTTAATTGCTTTATTAATTTACAGAGAGTTAGCATCTGCATCCAGTTTTAAGCGGAATTGTCAGTCGATTGTCAGTTTTTTGTAGGTTTTTTTATCGTTTAAGATCATCACGCTGATTAGTTTATTAACGAAAATCATCCCTTCTCATGATGTTTTTTTTGCTTGTCGCCAACGATAACCCTGATGCGAAAAACGATCTTAATTCACTGTTTTTACGCATATTCCTATATATCATGGGAGTAATCTTAAATACAGTTCCTCCCATTGTTAATAAACAATAAAAGGGATAATTTCATTATTCCAAAAGATATAAAAAGGTCATTCACCATGTTTCTACTTATTGTATCGGTTTTATTAATTGCATTAGCCAGTTATGCTATCTTTCGTCATCTCAAAAACATGAAAAATGCGCGTTTAGTGACTGATAGACGAAATAAAAAACGTTAATGACGCTCTGGTTATTTATTTTTTAGATTTATCTGTATAGCTGTTTTCTTCCTATTTCCTCTGTGCTTTTTTAACCGTGATGCGTCATCATCATGCGCTCCCCGCTGAGCCTGTGACACCGCCGCTCTGCTGACTCAATCTATCAAATATGGTATAAGCAGGGCTTAATTTGTAATGTAAGGTAACCCGGTGAATATTCAGGCTCTTCTTTCCGAAAAAGTCCGTCAGGCATTGGTTGCGGCGGGCGCGCCCGCTGACAGCGAAGCGCAGGTTCGCCAATCGGCAAAAGCGCAATTTGGTGATTATCAGGCTAACGGCGTAATGGCCGTGGCTAAAAATTAGGCATGCCTCCGCGTCAACTCGCGGAAAAAGTCGTCCAGCTGCTGCAGTTGGAAGGAATTGCCGCCAAAACTGAAATCGCCGGTCCCGGCTTCATCAATATCTTCCTCGATCCTCAGTGGCTGTCCGTACAGGTTGAGCGCGTGCTGACCAGTCCGAAACTGGGCGTGTCGCCGGTAGCCCCCCAAACGATCGTCGTCGACTACTCCGCCCCCAACGTGGCTAAAGAGATGCACGTCGGCCATCTGCGTTCCACCATCATCGGCGACGCGGCGGTAAGAACGCTGGAGTTCCTCGGTCACAACGTCATCCGCGCCAACCACGTCGGCGACTGGGGCACACAGTTCGGCATGCTGATTGCGTATCTGGAAAAAGTTCAGAACGAAAACGCCGGAGAGCTGGAGCTGTCCGACCTGGAGGCTTTCTACCGTGAAGCGAAGCAGCATTACGACGCTGATGCCGCATTCGCCGAACGCGCTCGCGGTTACGTCGTAAAACTGCAGGGCGGCGACGAATATTGCCGTGCCATGTGGCGCAAGCTGGTGGACATTACCATGAGCCAGAACCAGCATAACTACGATCGACTCAACGTCACGCTGACCAAAGACGACGTTATGGGCGAAAGCCTGTACAACGACATGCTGCCGGGTATTGTCGCCGATCTGAAAGCCAAGGGTCTCGCAGTCGAAAGCGAAGGCGCCACGGTCGTTTTCCTTGATGAGTTCAAAAACAAGGAAGGCGAACCAATGGGCGTGATCGTCCAGAAGAAAGACGGCGGTTATCTGTACACCACCACGGACATCGCCTGCGCCAAGTATCGCTACGAAACGCTGGGCGCCGACCGCGTCCTCTACTACATCGACTCTCGTCAGCATCAGCACCTGACGCAGGCCTGGACCATCGTCCGCAAAGCGGGATACATCCCCGAAAGCATGAGCCTGGAACATCACATGTTCGGGATGATGCTGGGCAAAGACGGCAAGCCGTTCAAGACCCGCTCCGGCGGAACCATCAAGCTGGCTGATCTGCTTGATGAAGCATACGAACGCGCAGTGAAGCTGATCGCGGACAAAAACCCTGAGATGCCGCAGGGCGAAGTGGCCGAGCTGGCGAACGTGGTGTCCATCGGCGCGGTGAAATACGCGGATCTCTCCAAGAGCCGCACCACTGACTACGTATTCGATTGGGACAACATGCTGGCATTTGAAGGCAATACCGCGCCTTATATGCAGTATGCCTATACGCGCGTCGCCTCCATTTTTAAACGCGCCGGTGTTGATGAAGCCAGCCTGACCCAACCAGTCGTACTGACCAACGAGCGCGAACAGGCGCTAGCGACGCGTCTGTTGCAGTTCGAAGAGGTGATTACGACCGTCGCTCGCGACGGTACGCCGCATGTCATGTGTGCTTACCTCTACGATTTGGCTGGCCAGTTCTCCGGCTTCTACGAGCACTGCCCGATCCTGAATGCCGAGAACGAAGCAGAACGCCAAAGCCGTCTGAAACTCGCCATGCTGACGTCGAAGACGCTGAAGCAAGGGTTGGACACGTTAGGTATTCAGACCGTCGAGAAAATGTAACGCCTCTTTCCACGCCGTCTTCCCCAAAGGCGGCGTGTTTCGCCCTTCCCTTGCCCAATCCGCATTTAAGCAACGTTGATACCCACGGATCCATCCCTACTCACAAGATTTGTCCGCTGAGTGCTCCCGACCCGTTCCTTCCTTCTCTAACCGCCAATCGACTCTACGCGACGGTGATACCCACGGTATCCCACCTCACCCACAGCGTGACTGAGTGGCCGATGATCGGGACTCATACGTCATTGCACTGGGGGGGAACGGCGGAGGGAAGCCGAGACGGCTGGTTCAAGGTGACTCCCCCTCGGCGTGCGTGCCGAGAGGGGATAAGGCGGGTAAAGCTTAAATGCTGCGGCGCGAGAAATCTTTCGGGCGGAATCCCATCAGCGCCAGCGAGACGAAGTAAGCGCCGGCACCGGCCGCCACCATCGCCATCAAGCGCAAGATACGGGCCGTCATATTGCCCTGATCCCACGGCGGCATGATCTGGTCTAGCGCCAACAGCGCCGCCGACATCACGACGACCGCCAGCAGTAGCCGCACCAGAAAACGCCTCCACCCCGGCGACGGCTGGAAAATTTGCTGCTTACGCAGTTGCCAGAACAGCAGCGCGGCGTTGAGGCAAGAGGCCAGCCCAATCGACAACGCTAATCCTGCATGCTGCAACGGGCCGATAAACGCCAGGTTCATCAGCTGAGTCAGCGCCAGCGTCACCAAAGCGATTTTCACCGGCGTTTTAATGTCTTGTCGCGCGTAAAAGCCGGGTACCAGCACTTTCACCAGAATCAGCCCCATCAGCCCGATGGAATACGCCACCAGCGCCCGCTGTGTCATCGCCGCATCGAAAGCGCTGAACTTACCGTATTGAAACAGGGACACCGTCAGCGGCTTCGCCAAGATCCCCAGCGCCACCGCGCTCGGCAACGCTAACAAGAAGCAAAGTCGCAGCCCCCAGTCCATCAAGTGAGAGTACTCTTTATGGTCACCACTGGCTGCGCTTTTAGACAGCGACGGCAGCAGGATAGTGCCCAGTGCTACGCCCAGAACGCCGGAGGGAAACTCCATCAGACGGTCTGCGTAATACATCCATGACACCGCGCCCTGACTCAGGAAAGAAGCGAAAATTGTGTTGATGATCAACGAGATTTGACTCACCGACACGCCGAGGATTGCTGGCGCCATCAGCTTCATGACGCGGGCGACACTAGGGTCGCGCCATTTGATTCGCGGCAAGACCAGCATACCGATTTTCTTGAGATGCGGCAGTTGATATCCCAATTGCAAGACACCACCGACCACCACGGCCCAGGCCAGCGCCAGCACCGGCGGGTGAAAATAGGGCGTGGCGAACAGGGCAAACAAGATCATGCTGACATTGAGCAGCGTCGGCGCAAATGCTGGCACCGAAAAACGGTTCCAGGTATTGAGCACGGACCCGACCATCGAGGTCAGCGAGATCAGTAAGATGTAAGGAAACGTGATGCGCAGCAGCGAAGAGGTCAGCTCGAAGCGCGCCGGGGTTTCGGCAAAGCCGGGCGCCGTCACCATGATTACCCAGGGCGCGGCCAGCATGCCGGCGATGGTCACCAATGTCAGTACCAGCGTCAGCATCCCGGCGATGTAAGCCAGAAACGTGCGGGTGGCCTCTTCTCCCTGTTGACTCTTATATTCAGCCAGAATGGGAACGAAAGCCTGAGAGAACGCGCCTTCGGCGAAGATTCGACGCAGCAGGTTCGGAAGTTTGAAGGCGACGAAAAAGGCGTCGGTCGCCATACCTGCACCGAACACGCGGGCGACGATGGCGTCACGCACAAAGCCCAGCAGGCGCGAAAGCATTGTCATTGAACTGACCGCAGCCAGAGATTTGAGTAAATTCATGCGAATGTTCTAAATACCGGGGAAGATAATGGCGCAAACAGCCGTCCGGCCGTATACGTCTATTGGGTGCGCCTAGTCTACGCATTGTGCGGGCAAAAGCTACCGGTTGGTGCCCCGCTCAGCGCGGTTAGGCCGCAGAAGTGACTGAGCACGTTGATTTTTGCGACAGTTCTGAATACGTGACCCACTACGTGCGCATTGCCCAGCGATCGCTAGTCAACGAGGTTAACACGTGGTCCTGCCATTCGCCGTCGATCAGCAGGTAGTCTCGGGCATATCCTTCTTTTTCGAATCCCAACCGCGCCAGCAGGCCGCCGCTGCGATGATTGTGCGGCATATAGTTGGCCATAATGCGGTGCATGCGCTGTTGAACAAACATGTAACGCAGGGCCGCGTTGAGCGCTTCAAACATCAGCCCCTGCCCCTGCCATTTTCGCCCGAGCGAATAGCCCAGATAACAGGCGTGGAAAGATCCGCGCAGAATATTGCTGAAGTTGGCGACGCCGCGTACCTCGGTTTCCTCTGGATCAAGCAGCAGAAAATAGAATGCGCTGCTCTGTTTATGCATATCAGTAATCACGCTTAGACGCGCCTGCCAGCCAGAAGGATAACAGTGGCTAGCATCGCGCACCGGTTCCCACGGTTTCAAAAAATCGCGGTTTTCCGCGTAATACTCCGCCAAACGCCAGGCATCACGTTCATGAGCCAGACGTACCACCAGCCGGTCCGTCGTCAAACGCACCGTGGCAGATGTGGAACGATAGCCAAACATTTTTCTTCCCTCAGGTGCGGGGTGATTAATCGATTATGTTTATGGAACCAAGCTCACGGCTATTCGCCAGCAATTAGCCGATAAACATGACGTTAAGCTTACTATAAATGGCGTTGACTGCATCAACGTAACCTCGCTGACACTGGGTTATCATGCAATTTGCAGGCGCCAGCGTCTGTCATTTCCGCAGCATCGCTGCCGTAAAGCGGTTGACGATAAAAAAATATCATCTCTCAGTCACCTATCGCCATTTCACAATTGGCGAGAGAATCAGCAGGTGGTGATTCCTTCTTTCCGTGACGGTGCAACATGCCTTTGATGACGCAGGCGCGCAGCCTGGGTAAATATTTCATTCTGCTCGATAACATGCTGGTGATTTTGGGTTTTTTCGTCGTGTTCCCCCTGATTTCAATACGATTTGTCGACCAAATGGGCTGGGCCGCGCTAACGGTCGGCACCGCACTGGGGCTGCGCCAGCTCACACAACAGGGATTGGGGATCTTCGGCGGCGCGATTGCCGACCGATTCGGCGCCAAGCCGATGATTATTTCCGGCATGTTGATGCGTTCGGCCGGTTTTATCTGCATGGCGCTGGCCACCACCCCGCTGGTACTGGTGCTCTCCTGTTTTCTTTCCGGACTAGGCGGCACGTTATTTGACCCGCCGCGCACCGCGCTGGTCATCAAGCTGACCCGTCCCAGCGAACGCGGGCGCTTCTTCTCGCTCTTGCTGATGCAGGACACGGCAGGCTCTGTCACCGGCGCGCTGCTCGGCAGTTGGTTGATGCAATATAATTTCAACGTCGTCTGCTGGGTGGGCGCCTTTATGTTTCTGCTGGCAGCGGGCGCGAATGCCTGGTTGCTGCCCGCCTATCGCATTTCCACCACGCGAACGCCCATGCGCGAAGGCATGCTGCGGGTTCTGCGCGACCGTCGTTTCGTCATCTATGTCCTGACGTTGACCGGGTATTTCATGCTGGCGGTGCAGGTACTATTGATGATGCCGATCGTCGTCAACGAAGTCGCAGGAACGCCCGCGGCGGTGAAATGGATGTACGCCATCGAAGCCGCGCTCTCACTGACATTGCTCTACCCGGTCGCGCGCTGGAGTGAAAAACATTTTCGGCTGGAGCAGCGTCTCATGGCCGGGCTGTTCATTATGACCCTTAGCCTGTTTCCGATGGGGATGGCGACGCACCTGAACGTGTTGCTGGTGCTGATTGGGCTGTTCTATTTCGGCTCTATCATCTCCGAACCCGCGCGCGAAACGCTGGGGGCTTCGCTGGCCAACGCCCGCGCCCGGGGCAGCTATATGGGCTTCAGCCGCATGGGCTTAGCGCTGGGCGGCGCGCTCGGGTACAGCGGCGGCGGCTGGCTTTACGACAGCGGACGCGCGCTGGGTCAACCGGAACTGCCGTGGTGTATGCTCGGGATCATCGGGCTGATGACGCTGGCCGCACTATACTGGCAGTTCCATTTACGGCGTATTGAGCCCGCAATGCTGGGCGATCGCTAATCCCGCCGCGATTTCTTTTAGCGGGAGCCTTCGCACCCGAATTGATCTCGAGCGAAAAGCCCCCCATACTTTTTCGTCATAGATGCCGCTTTTTACCGCGTGCTCGCAGGGATGCTTTCGTGAATACGGCACCGGCATCGCATTGATCGACTAATGAGGAAGACTGGTATGAAACTTTATATTTATGACCACTGCCCGTTCTGCGTGAAGGCACGCATGATTTTCGGCCTGAAGGATATCCCGGTAAAACTGGAATACCTCCTCAATGACGACGAAAAGACGCCCATCTCTATGGTCGGTAAAAAAATGGTCCCTATCCTTCAAAAAGAAGATGGAAGCTTTATGCCAGAAAGCCTTGATATTGTGAAATATATCGATGCGTATGACGGCAAACCGCTATTGACCGGCCCGACAAATCCGCAGATAGACGCCTGGCTACGTAAAGTCTCCGACTACGTGTATCGTCGTCTGGTTATGCCTCGCCTCAGCCGCGCGCCCTTCGAGGAGTTCGCCACGCCTGCCGCACGCGATTACTTCATCAATAAAAAGCAGGCGCAGAGCGGCGATTTTGAAGAGCTGATGAGCCACTCCGCGGGATTGATCAAAAACATCAGCAACGATCTCAAAGATCTCGAACCACTGATTGTTCAGGCCAACGCCTGTAACGGCGAGCTGTCACTGGACGATATTCACCTGTTCCCGCTGCTTCGCGCTTTAACCATCGTCAATGGCGTCTCTGTCCCGTCAAAAGTGGCCGACTACCGCGACAACATGGCCAAACAAACCCAGATCCCGCTGCTGAGCGGCATGGCTCAATAAGTATTAGGTCGTAGCCACATACCGGTGCCTGAGTGCCGGTATGTGCTTCACCGTTTCAGGACTTTCCGATAGGCGCTATGCACGCGAAAGCGCACGCTGCCCCGCTATCAGGTATCGAGAGTATTAAGGGAATTAACGAGGTTATAACAATGAAAAAAACAGGATGGGCGACACTGGCATTACTGGGCGGACTGATGCTCAGCGGCTGTAATCAGCTGACCCAGTACACCCTGAGCGAACAGGAAGTAAATCACTATTTGCAGGAGCACAATGATTACCAGAAACAAATTGGCGTACCGGGTGTGGTGGACGCGCATATCGTCCTGACCGATCTA
This sequence comes from Lonsdalea iberica, assembly GCF_002111585.1. Taxonomy (GTDB): domain Bacteria; phylum Pseudomonadota; class Gammaproteobacteria; order Enterobacterales; family Enterobacteriaceae; genus Lonsdalea; species Lonsdalea iberica. The sequence continues at coordinate 2,044 of NZ_LUTP01000029.1, read as the reverse complement.
ACCACGCAGATTGGCCGTGAAGAACCCGGGAAAGTTACGTTGACCGGCAACGCCAAAGTCGACATCAGCTCCCTGCTGGGCGCGCAGTCCGCGGATATGAAGCTAACGCTCAAAGCACAGCCGGTATTTGATAAGGCACAGGGCGCCATTTATCTGAAAGAGATGACGCTGACGGATTACAGCGTACAGCCGGAAAAGATGCAGACGATGTTCAAAACGCTGACGCCTTATCTCAATCAATCGCTGAAAAGCTACTTTGATCAAAAACCCGCCTACGTTTTAAATGCTGAACACAGCACGAAAGAGGCGATGGCCAAGAAATTGGCTAAGGGAATTGAAGTGAAACCCGGAGAGTTAATCATCCAGCTAACCGAATAATCCCGTGACTGGCCGGAGACGATATCGCTCGCGGCCAGCCTTATCTTTCTGAGGGAACGTGGGCTCGTTTACTCCTCGCCCTCTTCAGTCTCCGCCAGCTCTTCGCGCATTGCTTCCAGCGCTTCACGCGTCACTATCGCCAGCGCGCGGTAAAACCCCGTCGTAGCATGACTTTCAACCTTGCCCAGAAAACGGTCGCTCCACGGCAGCAGGTAGGTATCGAATAGCGCAGTCTGCGCCTCGATCTCATCTTCCTGAGCCTGATCCTCCAGCCATGAAGCGGCAAGCAGCAGTCCGCCAAAGTGGTCTGACGGACCCTCGCCTAGCGACATGCCGCGTTGCTGTAAAAATTCGCGCACGTCCGTTTCCGGAGATGTTGGCTCGTAGCCGGAACGCCAGGGCGTTACCGCCGGTTCTTCCCCGGCAAATAGCCGCAGATAGTCGGCACTCACGGAATCAAGCCCTTCTGCCTTCAAGCTGGTTTGCATTCGCGTCAACAGCGCATCCTGCTCCAGCGGCCACTGCTGGCCTAGCTTGCCCTCTTTGACCAGCGTCATAAGCGGGGTCAGCAACGGGTCCTGAGGCTGGCGATAAAACAGTGAGCCCAAGACACGGCACACAATGGAGAATTCATTCATGCGTTAAACCTGTAGATAAAGAGTGACAACGTCACAGGAAGGCTAATTCAGAAATAGCCGGCTTGCCGCGGCGTTCCAGAAAATCCAAGACCCGACGAGGGCTGACATTCAACACACGTTCCGCCGGGAAATCAACTTCCCGCAAAATACGTTCGCAGTAGGGAAACTCGCCCAGCGCAAACGCCACGTGGCTATCCGACCCCAAAGCAAGATATCCGCCCGCATCGCGCACCGCCTCGGCAATCGCCTGACAGTTGGCTTCGCTGCCTTTACGGGAGTGGATAAAGGAGGAGTTATTCAGCTCTAGCGCCACATCATACTTCGCGGCCGCTTCCGCTACTGCCTGAATGTCGATAGGGTATTTCGGGTTGCCGGGATGGCTGATGATATGGACATTGCCCTGCGCCATCGTCGCGATCATCGCCGTGGTGTGCGCCTCTCTATCCTGCGGGGGAAATACCGGTTCGTGGAAACCCGCGATGATCAGATCCAGGCTCTCCAGCATTGGTCCCGTGCAGTCGATATCACCGTTCTGATTTTTGATATTGGCCTCGATACCTCGCAGGATACCCATTCCATCCACTACGCGGGGCCAGACACGCATGTTGATAAAATGCCAAGGATGCGGGGCATCGGCCATGTCCGGACCGTGATCCGTGATGGCGAACAGTTGGATATGCTTGCGCCGGGCTTCGGCAATGTAATCATGCAGGGTGCTATAGGCGTGGGTGCTGGCGACGGTGTGCATATGTAAATCGACGGGGTACATGGCTTCTCCTGGCGCTAATTTTACCGTGACAGCATATCATCGTTCCCTTTTCCACACAGCTCACGGGGGCAATCGTCACGGTATTTTAACAAACCTCAAACACGTTATAGCGCCCGCCGGAGGCCTGAATGCGCACACCTGGCGAGTAAAACAGCAAATTGCGTTAACTTTAGCTAATCGCACCATAACAAGGCATAAGTGTGTTGACGATGCAGGGGAATTTCCCTACAGTAGCGCCCGTTGTCTGAGAGGACAACCA
>NZ_LUTP01000028.1 GCF_002111585.1 Lonsdalea iberica | reverse complement strand
CCTGCCCGGTCACGACTACCGGCGCCTGCTGGTAACCCAGCGATCGCACAAAGGCCAGCGCCTGAGCGTCCTGAGTCAAATCGATTTTATTATAGCCAATCTGGTGCTTGTCGAGCGCTCGGCAGGTGGCATCGCACTGCGGGCAGTTGGATTTGCTGTAAACAGTAATGCTCATGATTCGTATTCACCTCTGGGCTCAAAAAAAGGGGGGCGGTATGCCCGATCGAGAAGCGATGGCGGTCAGCTGCCGTGGCACACGTGGTGTCGTCTTCTGAGAGGTAATACTAGATATAGTGGTGAAAAATATCAACCACGCAATATATGGGATTTATAGGGAGGTTAAGCACAAGAAAAGCCTAAGGGCAGGCGCCCTTAGGCTTGGCGGTCACATGGCGGGGATGTTTCTGCCGTAATAAATTTCCTGCATTTCGCGATACAGCAGATCGGTAATCCGCTGATGCTCTTCCGGCGTCAGTGCATCCGGGCTGGCGTTGAACAGGTAGTGCTTCAGATCGAAATCTTTCAGCAACATTTTTGTGTGGAAAATATTTTCCTGGTAAACGTTCACATCCATCAGGTGATACAGCGACTTCATATCATCCGACATAAAGTTTTGTATGGAATTGATTTTATGGTCGATGAAGTGTTTAACGCCGTTCACATCGCGGGTGAATCCGCGCACGCGATAGTCGATAGTCACAATATCCGATTCCAGCTGGTGGATCAGATAGTTAAGCGCCTTGAGCGGGGAAATGACGCCGCAGGTAGACACTTCGATATCGGCACGGAACGTACACAGGCCGCCTTCCGGATGGCTTTCCGGATAGGTATGCACGCAGATATGGCTTTTATCCAAATGGGCGACGACCGAATTCGGCAGCGGGCCGGGATGTTCGGAGGTATCCACGTCACGCGGATCGACAGGCTCCTCGCTGACCAGAATGGTCACGCTCGCGCCCTGCGGCTCATAATCCTGACGGGCTATATTCAGGACGTTGGCGCCAATAATAGAACAGGTTTCGGTCAGGATTTCTGTCAAACGGTTCGCGTTATATTGCTCGTCGATGTAGGCAATATATCCATCGCGATCGGCTGGCGTTTTGGCATAACAGATATCGTAGATACAAAAACTCAGGCTCTTGGTCAGATTGTTAAAGCCGTGTAGTTTCAGCTTTTGCAATTTAATTCACCCCCTTATGGATACGATTATCAGCGCGCGGCCGACAACGCATTCAGTAGATACTGCGGCAGGGCAAAGCTGCCGACGTGGATTGCCGGATTGTAGTAGCAGCAGTCGATTCCCGTTGCGGCGAAACGTTCTTGCAGACTTTCCGGGCTCAATTGGCGTAAGGCCGGGTTGTTGCTCGCCCAGGCGAAGGTCATGATCCCGCCGTAATAGGTTGGAATTGCGGCCTGATAGAAGCTGACGTCGCTAAAGTAGTGGTTCAGCTTGTTGTGGCTGGTGACCGCTTCATCCTGCTGGAGGAAACAAACGCCGTTTTGCGCCACGAAAATACCGCCGTCGTTCAGGCAGCGTGCGCAGCCCTCATAGAAGTCGGAGGTAAACAGGCTTTCTCCGGGACCAATCGGGTCGGTACAGTCGGAGATAATGACGTCGAATTTTTCCTGGCAGGCTTTAACGAAATTCACGCCGTCGTCGATGACCAGACGGAAACGCGGATCGTCATAGGCGCCTGCACTGTGGTTCGGCAGGTACTGACCGCAGAACTCCACCACACCGGCGTCGATTTCGACCATCGTGATCTGTTCTACGCCGCGATGACGACAGACTTCGCGCAGCATGCCACCGTCGCCGCCGCCAATAATCAGCACGCGTTTGGCATTGCCATGCGCCAGCAGGGGCACGTGAGTCATCATTTCATGATAGATAAACTCGTCACGTTCGGTGGTCTGCACCACGCCATCCAGCGCCATCACTCGGCCCAGTGCGGCGTTTTCGAAAATAATCAGGTCCTGATGGTCGGTCTTTTCGTGATAGAGCACGTTGTCTACAGCAAAGTACTGACCGAAGTTGGCATGGAGTGTTTCATACCAAATTTCTTTCTGGGACATGTTAGTGCTTCCTCCGCGATAACAGCCATGAAAATTGGCGCGCTATGATAGCTAACTCTTATTAGGCTTGCACGGTCAAATTTCATGCAGTGCGGAGGATTTAGACAATTACTGGGTATTCGCCAGCAGACTGAGCGAATTTCGGGCCAGTGACTGGCATTTTTTTGGGGTGGGGATGGCGATGCCGCTCAAATCACGATAGCTGGATTCGCCCAGCGTGAGCATGTCGTAGGTGTTGTAGTTGCTCAAATCCCAGCGGTTCTGCTGAGCAAATCCCACCAGCGCGCGGCGAATTTGTTCATTGGGCAGATCCTGGTAGCCGCAGTTATTTTTCAGATACACGAAGATGGCCGTCAGATCGGCAAGATCTTCGGCTTCGAATTCGTTCAGTGCTTTACTGGCGGAAGAGACACTTAACAGACTCAGCAAGAGTAGCGCCAGTGCGGATTTTTTCATGGTTAGACCTGTTTCATACTGCCGTTGGTGAGACGTTACCACAGTTATTATCGCGGATTCCAAGTTTTATTAAGCGGTTAAGCGGTCCTGCGCCTGCCGCGATCAACACGGGTGCGCAGGCCTCGACCGACCGTCAGGGCTAAGTATTGACCAATAGCCGGATTAGTGCCTTTTTCTCGCAGATTGATTTCATGACGGCTGAGTTAAGCTCTGTTATTAATCGTGTTATCTGAAACTTTTTCTATGCTTTTACCTATGAATCTCAGTATCTGGCGCGTCAGTAGTGGGTGGTTGGCGGGGGTGCTGCTGTTTCCTGTAGCGGCGGTAGCGGTGCTGGCCGTGGTAGAACCCGGCATGAGTATGGCTTCCCTGTGGACGATGTTGTCGCGCTATGGGGAAAACACCTTGACGATCATGGCAGAGAGCGCGGCAATCAGTTTATTGCTGGCGCTTCCGTTCGCCCTGATTATGGCCCGCTACCGTTTCCGGGGACAGCGTTGGCTACATCTGGCGCTCCTGCTGCCTTTAGCCATGCCCGCCTATTTGCTGGCGGCCGTGTACGGCGAACTGCTGGAATTCGGCGGTCCGGTCCGGCAAACCTTCTATGCGCTCTCGTTCGCCCACCTGTCCGGGTGGGGATTCGACTGGAGCCCGCCTCTGCGGCAGATCATCTGTAGCGTGTGTCTTGCGCTGACCCTGTTCCCTTATCTCTATTTGCTATTGCGCGCCACGCTGATGAGCCTGCCGGAGAGCGTGATGCAGTCCGGGCGGCTGCACTGTCCTTCTGCGCTGCGGCTGTTTTTTCGCGTGCGTTTTCCCTTGGTTCGCCCGACGCTATGGCTGGGGCTTGCGGTGGTGGCGCTGGAATCAGTGTCGGACTACGGCGCGGCGAGCTATTTTTCTGTGCCGACGCTGACGACCGCCAGCTTGGATTTCTGGCGCGACAAGGCCCAGTTCGGGACGGCGGCGCGCATCGCGCTGATCCTGTTGCCGCTCGTCGTGCTGCTCGGGGCGATCGCGCGTCACGGTCGTCTCTGGCAAGTGCGTTACCAACGTCCCTTATCGCCTTACCCGATCGAACGACCCGAGGCGCCGGTCTGGCTCCGCCGCGTCACGCTGTCGGCTGGATGCGGGCTGGTGCTGCTGGCGTTTGGCCTGCCGCTTCTTTGGCTGGCCCGTCACTGGCTGACGACGGCGGTCACACTTTGGACCCTTCCGCTGTTGCTGGCGACCATCAACAGCGTTCTGGCGGCGGCGTGCGCGACGCTGATTTCGCTGGGATTGGCGATGATGTATCTGTTCGACAAGCGGACCGCCGACAACCCCGCGTTTCGGCATCCACTGCGCTGGTTGGGGTTCAATCGTGTGTTGCCGGGCAGTCTGGCGGGGATGGGCGTGCTGGTGGCGCTCATGCTGATTGATTCTCGCGGAATGCCGCTGGCAATGGGCGTTTTGTCCGGATCGGTACTGATGTTGATCCTGGTCTATAGTCTGCGAGGCGCCAGCCTCATTATCGCCCCGTTACACCAGCAGTTACGTCAGCTGCCGGCCGGTATGAACGCGATGAGTCGAACGCTGGGTTATTCCACGGCGCAAAACGTGTGGCTCAACGTGTTTCCGTCTGTTCGCGGTACGCTGCTCGTCGGTGCGCTGCTGGTCTGGAGCGAGAGCCTGCGAGAGCTGAATGCTTCGCTGCTGTTGCAGCGCGTTGACGTCGACACGCTGTCGACCTATGTGTTCGGCTTTGTTGAATCCGACCAGTTGGCGTGGGCCGCCGCCCCGGCGTTTCTGCTGGTCTTGCTCGGCGTGCCGCCGTTATTCGGACTTCATCGTCTGCTACAGAGGGAAGGATAAATTCCGCATGACCCAACCAGATATCTTGTCGGTGCGCGAACTGCACTGCGGCTACCCGTCCCGTCCGGTCCTGGACGGCGTCACCTTTTCCATTCATGAAAGCGAACGGGTTTGTCTGTTGGCGGAAAGCGGGGAGGGCAAGAGCACGTTGCTCAAGGCGATTACCGGGCTGATCGCCCCGACGCAGGGCCAGATTGTGCTGGCGGGAACGCCTGTCAACGGCGAGCCTCCGTCCTCCCAGTCCGTCGCGATGGTGTTTCAGGATGACGCGCTGTTTCCGCATCTGACCGTGAGGGAAAACGTTCGCTTCGGGATGCAGCTTATCTCCGGCGAAGAGTCCCGCCGCGTACTGGAGGAGTCTTTGACGCTGATGGGCGTGACGGATATCGCGCAGCGTTACCCGCACGAGTTGTCGAAAGAGCAATGCCTGCGCGGCGCGCTGGCCCGCTCGCTGGCCTGTCGTCCTTCGCTTCTGCTGCTGGATTCGCCGTTTAGCGGGATAGACAGCCAGCATCGTTACCCGTTGCTGACGCAGCTGCGCCGATTGCTGAAGCAGCGCCATATTGCGGCCTTGCTCGTGACCACCGAAAGAGAGGACGCCTTTGCCTTTGCCGACCACCTGATGCTGATGCGCAAGGGCCATCTGGTTCAGCAGGGCGCTTCCGCCGACTTGTACTACCGACCGGTGAATCGTTACACCGCGGATTTCATGGGCTACGGCAATTACCTGCCGGTAAAGATTACGGGTGATAAGGATTGGAAGAGCTTTCTGGGCGAGCATCATGCGGCGCGGTCGTTGGGACTGGAGTCCGGGATGATGCGGGACTGGTTGGTGCGTCCGCAGGAAATCGCGCTGGCGCTGGACCCGGAGGGGGCGGCGGTGATTGAGGATCGCTTGTTTCTGGGCACCAATAATTTATATCGGGTAAGAATTGGGGATGATGTGTTGCTGGTACAAACCAACAACTGGTTTGAGCCTGACCAGCCGGTCAGGCTCAGTATTCGCACCGAACAACCGGTCTTTTTCCCCCATCAAGAAGAAAAGACCGTGATTACAGGCCCGGCGGCCTAGGCACTTCGATGTAATCGCCCTCAACGGTGTGGCGGTAATAGCGTCCGTCTTTGACATAAAAACGTTCGCCGTTGACGTCCAGTACCGTCATCGTGTTTGTGGTCTCAACATTATCCGGGGTGTCGACCACGACATACCCCTCCTGATCCGGACGATAAAAAATGCCGTTCAGAACGTAGTAGGTCAGTCCGGCGATCAGCACGGTTTCGACTCCCGGCGGCAGATGGTCGTAGTGAAAGCCGGGACCCGGACCCGGCCCATGATCGTGACCATGCTCATGCCCATGCCACATATCCGGGCCGCCAGGCGCGGCAAAGGCCGCAGGCATGAGGCTCAGTACGGCGAAAGCTGTCACTAATCTTTTCATACGAAATTCCTGTGTTGCCATGGGACGATCAAATAAACCTTAGCAGGTTTATTTATCCGCAGCGCCTTTTTGCGGTGCGGGCGGCGCTGGCGGGACTTCACGCACGCTCACGCTGACTTCATAGGTCTTACCGTTGCCGGCAGGGACGTTGGAAACCAGTTTGTTCACACCAGCGACCGGATCGTTAGTCTGCAGAGAAGCCTGATACAACGCCGGTGGCATCGGAGGGAACGGCGGATGGTGCGGCATACGGTCATGGTCTTTCTCGCCGTGACCATGTCCTTCCATCTGCGGCGCGCCCTGTTCCGGATGCGCAAAGGCGCTGGGCAGGGTCGCAAAAAGAGAGCAAGCGGCGATGGCGGCAGCGATGCCATAACGTTGGGTCAATGTTTTCATAAATGCACCTCTTCAGTAGGGATGGCCCTATATAAGGACATTCCCCGTCTGCGGGGCAACCGGCTTTACCCAGCTTTATTCAGGCATAACGCAATCCTGATTATTTTGTTCAAACGTTGCGGTTAACGCGTTTTTTTAGCGATATTCCTACGATTGGACAGTACTTCGGCCGCCCACTTTGGGAACTGAACGTGAAAGCGCCTATTAGTGAAAGGGGGCTTTTGCTATACTCCGCGGCCATATCTTCTGGTGCGCACAGGTCGCGTATTCAGCATCGGGGTATGGCCTGCGAGGCGATACAGAACACATCCACTCAATGAGTTTTCAATATGATGAAACACACCGTCGACGTCATGATCTCCGAACAGGACATCAAAGCGCGTGTAACCGAACTCGGTCGCCAAATTAGCGCGCATTACCAGAACAGCCAGAGCGACATGGTGCTAGTGGGATTATTGCGAGGCTCGTTCATCTTCATGGCGGACCTGTGCCGGACGTTGGAAGTGTCTCACGAAGTCGATTTCATGACGGCGTCGAGCTACGGCAACAGCATGAACTCCACGCGTGACGTGAAAATTCTGAAGGATTTGGACGAAGACATTCGCGGCAAAGACGTACTGATCGTGGAAGACATCATCGACTCCGGCAACACGCTCAGCCGAGTGCGGGAAATTCTGCAGCTGCGCGGACCGAAGTCCCTCGCCATCTGCACGTTGTTGGATAAACCGTCACGCCGTGAAGTCGACGTGCCCGTCGAGTGGGTGGGGTTCTCCATTGAGGACGAATTCGTGGTGGGTTACGGCATCGACTACGCGCAGCATTATCGTCACCTGCCGTACATCGGCAAGGTGATTTCGGAGTAAGCTGCTCGCGCTTGCCGTGGGAGAAAATGAAAAGCCGCGCCAACGGCGACCGTTGAGCGCGGCTTTTCATTTCGGCTAGTCTGCCCGGGTAGACGACAGTAGTGAAGACATCGTCCGGCGATAGCGCTGTTCCAGCGATTCGCGGCTGGTGGCGGTGACGTCCAAATCGCTCAGCCGACCGTCCTGAATGCCGTAGACCCAGCCGTGGATCATCACCTTCTGGCCCCGTTTCCAGGCGGACTGCATGATGGTGGAGTGGCCGAGGTTATACACCTGCTCTACCACGTTGAGTTCACACAGTTTGTTGAAGCGCTCTTCGGGAGGCAATTCTCCCAGCAGAGAGCTATGCTTGTACCACAGATCGCGGATGTGCAGCAGCCAGTTATTAATCAGCCCCAGTTCGGGGTTTTCCACCGCCGCCTGCACGCCGCCGCAGCCATAGTGACCGCAGATGATGATGTGTTCGACCTCTAACACTTCGACCGCATACTGCACGACCGATAGGCAGTTCAAATCGGTATGGATCACCAGGTTGGCGACGTTGCGGTGAACAAAGAGCTCTCCCGGCTCCAGGCTGGTCAGGCTCTCCGCGGGAACCCGACTGTCCGAACATCCAATCCATAGAAAACGCGGGCGCTGCGCCTGAGCTAATCGTTCAAAATAACCCGGATCTTCCTTCACCATCTTTTCGGACCAATTCTGGTTATTAGCGATGAGCGTTTCGATTGTTTTCATGAAAGTAAATGACCTGTAACAACAAATGGCAGTGGAGTTAATATAGAGCAATCACTGGGGTTTTAACATTGAAAACTGACGTACACACTGACAATAAGGCATCCATTTTCTTATGACGTATGCACTGGAACTAGCGAAATTAAGCAAGACTTACCCAGGAGGAGTCAAAGCGCTGCGAGGGATTGATTTACAGGTGGAGGCCGGCGACTTTTATGCGCTGCTGGGACCGAACGGCGCGGGGAAATCTACTACCATCGGCATTATCAGCTCATTGGTGAACAAGACCTCAGGCAAAGTTAACGTCTTTGGTTACGACATCGACCAGGACATCGTCAACGCCAAACGCCAGTTGGGTCTGGTGCCGCAGGAATTCAACTTCAACCCGTTTGAAACGGTCTATCAGATTGTGACGCATCAGGCGGGTTACTACGGCGTCGATCGCAAAACGGCGCAGCAACGCGCCGAAAAATACCTCAATCAGCTCGATCTGTGGGGAAAACGCAATGAACGGGCGCGCATGCTGTCGGGCGGGATGAAGCGGCGTTTGATGATCGCCCGCGCCTGATGCACCAACCTAAACTGCTGATCCTCGATGAACCGACGGCTGGGGTGGATATCGAGCTGCGCCGGTCCATGTGGGGGTTTCTGAAAGAGCTCAACGCTCAGGGCACCACCATCATTCTCACAACGCATTATCTCGAAGAAGCGGAAATGCTGTGCCGCAACATCGGCATCATCCAGAACGGTCTGCTGGTGGAAAATACCTCGATGAAGCAGCTGCTCTCCAAAGTGCAGTCGGAAACATTCATTCTTGATCTGGCGTCTAAAAGCGCCTTGCCGCGCTTGGAAGGCTACCCGCATCGACTGGTGGACACGACGACGCTGGAGGTCGACGTGAAGCGGGATCAGGGACTGAACGGTGTGTTCAGTCAGCTGAGCGCGCAGGGCGTCCAAATTTTGAGTATGCGCAACAAGGCTAACCGGCTGGAAGAGCTGTTCGTTAGTTTGGTTAACCATCATGGAGAACATGCCAACGAGGAGAAAGCATGAGCAGGTTGTATTGGGTCGCGTTGCAGAGTATCTGGACGAAAGAAATCAACCGTTTCGCCCGCATCTGGGTGCAAACGCTGGTGCCGCCGGTTATCACCATGACGCTCTACTTCATTATTTTCGGCAACCTGATCGGCTCGCGCATCGGCGAAATGCACGGCTTTACTTATATGCAGTTCATCGTACCCGGCCTCATTATGATGTCGGTGATTACGAACGCCTATGCCAACGTCGCGTCGTCATTCTTCAGCGCAAAATTCCAGCGCAACATTGAAGAGCTGCTGGTTGCGCCGGTGCCGACGCATATTATCATTGCCGGTTATATCGGCGGCGGGATGGCGCGGGGGATCTGCGTGGGGATTTTGGTGACCGCCGTATCGCTGTTCTTTGTGCCGCTACAGGTGCATGCCTGGTGGATGATTGTGGTGACGCTGTTACTGACGGCGATGCTGTTTTCGCTGGCCGGTCTGTTGAACGCGGTGTTTGCCAAAACCTTTGACGACATCAGCCTGATCCCGACCTTCGTGCTGACGCCGTTGACCTACCTCGGCGGGGTCTTTTACTCTCTCACGTTGCTGCCGCCGTTCTGGCAGTCGGTTTCTCAGTTGAATCCGATCGTGTACATGATCAGTGGTTTTCGCTACGGCTTCCTGGGGATCAACGATGTCTCACTGACGTTGACGCTGGGTGTGCTGGTGAGTTTCATCGTCGTCTTTTACGTGCTGGTGTGGTGGCTGATCCAGCGGGGGCGCGGCCTGCGCGGCTAATGTGTTCGCCTCCTTCGGGAGGCGTTTTTAATATCGGCATCAAATAAGTCAATTCTCTATGCACGTTCAATCCAAGGCGGCCGTTGCGGGGCTCGGCGTCGGCATCGCGCTCCTGGCGTTGCTGACCGGTGCCCATGCCTTGTCGCATCACGCCGATCCCTCTTCCGAATACCGAACGCTCATCCACGACAGCGACGTCTACGCCTTGATTGACGACAGCGTGAAAATCGTCGCCTCCATCAAACGCGGCGAGGTGGTCCGGGTGCGTCCCGGCTCCGAAGAGCGTGATGCGCTGAACTTCGGGTTCGGCACTGGTTTCATCGATAAGCATGCGCTCGGCGCGCCGCTCGACGGCCCTCCGGCGCAAGTTCACCCGATGACGCCTTGCCCTCGTCGAAATCTCATCACGCCGCGACCGGTGACGCTCTACTCGGCGCCGGATGACGATAGCCCGGCGATGGGCGTGATGGCGGGCAACCTGCGCTATCCTGTCGCCGGTCTCAGCCACGATCGGTTCAATCACCTTTGGTATGAAATTGCCCTGGGCGACAGGCCGGCGTTCATCAGGGCGCAAGACAGTGAACAGGATCACGGTATTCCGGTGCTGACCTATCACTATCTGCTGACCGACGTCGAAAACACGCATTTTCTGCACACGTCGACGACGACGTCGGATGACGCGTTCAACCGCCAGATGGCCTATTTGAAAGAGGCCGGTTACACGACGCTTTCGCTGTATCAGCTGGAAGATTACCTGCACAATCGCATCAATTTACCGGGCAGGGCGGTCGTGCTGACGTTTGATGACGGTCTGAAGTCCGTCTGTCGCTACGCTTATCCGACACTGAAACAGTTTGGCTTCCATGCCACTGCGTTCATCATCACTTCACGCATCAAATCGCAGCCGCAGCCGTGGGATCCGAACTCGCTGCAATTTATGAGCAGCAGTGAACTCCGGCAGATTGCCGATGTGTTCGACTTCCAGTCACATACCCATTTTCTGCATCGACTGGGTCCTGCGCGTCGCCCGGTTTTATTGAGTCGAACGCGGCGCAATATCAAGCTTGATCTCGAGCATACGCGGCGCGCACTGTCACCGTTTAACGCACAAGTGTGGTATCTGTCCTATCCGTTTGGCGGCTACTCCCCGACGGCGGTTCAGGCGGCGAAGGCCGCGGGTTTTCATATGGCGTTGACGACGCAACAGGGAAAGGTGCTGCCGGGGGATAACCCGTTTACGCTGAAAAGACTGTTTCTGCTGCGAACAGACTCCATTGAGACCATGGCGGCGCGGCTGGCTAACTAGCGAACGCTTCGGCGGAGAAGCGGCGCCGCAGACGCGACGCCGCAGGGGATTAGGCTAACTGCACCGGAATGGCTTTAGCTGTGCGCTGGAGCTCATTGTCGTCGTTGAAATAGGCGACGTTGGGGTGATGATCGCGGGCCTGTTCGTCTGACATTTGCACGTAGGAGCAGATGATCATACGGTCACCGACGCAGGCGCAGCGTGCAGCCGCGCCGTTTACGGAAATGATGCGCGATCCGCGTTCGGCGGCGATTGCGTAAGTGGAAAATCGCTGGCCGTTGTCCACGTTATACAGATCGATGGCCTCGTATTCCAAAATGCCTGCGGCATCCATGAAGTCAAGGTCGATGGCGCAAGAGCCTTCGTAGTGTAAGTCCGCTTGGGTCACTTTGACCCGGTGTAGTTTGCCTTGCAGCATAGTTCTTATCATTAGCGAATACCGGGTGTCGATTATGCGGTGAGATCCACCTGCAGGTTGTCGATAAGCCGCGCTTTTCCGAGCCACGCAGCCATGAGAATGACGCCGCGCGCGCTGTCCGTCGTCAGCGGTTCCAACGAGTCTGCATCACGGATAAACAGTTCATCCGGCGTAAAGCCCGCATTGCGCAGGGCCTCTTCCGCTCGCCCCAGAATGTGGTCAATCTGCCGATTACCGGTGGCAAGTTCTTCCGCGATGGTGTGCATAATACGCGGCAGCTGAGGCGCCAGCTTGCGCTCTTCAGGGGTGAGGTAGCCGTTACGCGAGCTGAGTGCCAGGCCGTCTTCCGCCCGGACAATCGGGACGCCCACGATGCTGATGTCGTATCCCATATCCGCCACCATCCGACGAATCAGCGCCAGCTGTTGATAATCCTTTTCGCCGAAGCAGGCGACATCCGGCTGTACCAGATTAAACAGTTTACTGACCACCGTGGCTACACCGCGAAAATGGCCGGGACGGCTGGCGCCCTCCAGCATCTGTGACAGCCCGGGGACTTCGACAAAAGTCTGCTGATCAAGCCCGGCGGGGTAGATGTCCTGCGCGGCCGGAGCGAAGACCAGATCGGCTCCGCGTTGGGTCAGGCGTTCGCAGTCTTCTTGCAGCGTACGCGGGTAGCGATCCAGATCGTCCGCGCGTTCAAACTGCATCGGATTGACGAAAATACTGACGATGACGATATCGGCGCTCGCTTTGGCGGCGTCAATTAGCGCCATGTGGCCGTCATGCAGATTCCCCATGGTGGGAACCAGCGCCACTCTTTTCCCTTCTTGCTGCCAGCGCCGGACTTCGCGCCTTAGCAAAAGGGGCGTTTCGATAATTAACACTCCGCTTCTCCTGCGTTAGTGAAAGGCGTGCTGGTCGTCAGGGTACAGTCCCTGCTCTACTTCCTGCACGTAAAGGCGAATGGCCGAGGGGATGTCTTCCGCCAGGGCCAAAAAGTTTTTGGCGAAGCTTGGCGTTTGCTCGCCGCTGATACCCAATGCGTCGTGCATCACCAGAATTTGTCCGTCGGTCACGTTGCCTGCGCCAATGCCGATAACCGGGATCGTCAGCGCGTTGGTGATGCGCTGGGCCAGCTCGACCGGTACGCACTCCAGCACCATCATTTGCGCGCCGGCTCGCTCCAGCGCGATCGCGTCTTCCAACAGCTGCTCCGCGGCGGTATCACTACGACCCTGCACCTTATAGCCGCCGAAGATATTGACCGACTGCGGCGTCAGGCCCAAATGGCCGCACACCGGCACGGCGCGTTCTGTCAGCTTCTGTACGGTTGGCACCAGCCAGCTGCCTCCCTCTATTTTCACCATGTTGGCGCCTGCCCGCATTAATTCGGCCGCCTGCTGACAGGCCTGCTCCGGCGTAGCGCAGCCCATAAACGGAATGTCGGAGAGCAGTAGACACAGCGGCGCGCCGCGTCGGACACAACGGGTATGATAGACCATATCTTCGAGCGTCACGGGGATCGTGGAATCGTTTCCCTGCACGGTCATCCCTAAGGAGTCTCCCACCAGCATGACTTTGACGCCGTGTTCATAGAACTGACGGGCAAAGCTGGCGTCGTAGGCGGTGATGGTGGCGAACTTTTTGCGGGCCTGTTTCCACTGGCGCAGATGAGTGAGGGTTGTTGGTTTCATAGCTGCCTTCCTGAATAAAGATAAGGACGTGAAAAGGGGCGGCGATATTCTACTGAAAACGGCGAGGCGTCGGACATTTTATTTGCGGCAACGTTTACTGCGCCGCGTGATCCCACAGGGCAAGTCCGTTGGACGGCACGCAGGCCAGGCGATCGACCAGCGCTTCTCCGTCGGGGAAAGTCAGTTCGGGGGCGATGTCGGCCAGTGGATAGAGCATGAATTCGCGGTTTTTCATATCGTAGTGGGGAACGATAAGGCGGTCGGTATTGATCACCTCATCGCCGAACAGCAGGATGTCCAAATCCAGTGTGCGAGGCCCCCAGCGGTGCGCCTTACGGACGCGTCCCTGTTCCAGCTCGATGCGCTGCGTCTGATCCAGCAGCGCTTCCGGTTCAAGCTCGGTGTGAAGCTCCGCCACGGCGTTGAGGTAATCCGGTTGGTCTTGCGGGCCCAGCGGACGGCTGCGATAGAAGGGCGAGCAGCGCACCAGCTGGGTGAGAGGGATCGCGTCCAACGCTGTCAGCGCAGCATGTACCTGTTGTAACGGCTGCGACAAATTGCTGCCGAGTGCCAGATACACGCACGTCATTATTGCTGACCTCGGCGCGGCGCGGCCGGGCGCTTGCGCGGACGGCGAGAGCGGCGGTGCGGCGTAGGGCCGTCATCCAGCGAGTTGAGTAAGACTTGCTGCCTCGGCGGCGCAGCTACCTGGAATTCGCCCCACCACTGCGCCAGACGCTGCAGTTCCGGCTGATGTTCGATTTCAGCGCGCAGGCACAAGAGGTCGTAGGCCGCTCGGAATTTGGGGTGCTCCATCAGCTTGAAGGCGCGTTTTCCCTGACGGCGAGACAAGCGCAGTTGCAGCTGCCAGATATCGCGGATCAGCGAGGTAATGCGTTTGGGGATGGAGAGTGAACGGCATTGCTCGTCGAGTACATCGTTCATCGCCAGCGCGAAGGCCTCGAAATAGGCCAGACCGCTTTCCTGCGCCAGCTTCTGGGCGTGCTCGATCAGCGGATACCACAGCATGGCGGCAAACAGGAATGCCGGGTTCACGCGCATGTTGTTCTGAATACGCTGGTCGGTGTTTTTCAGCACCTGCACGATCATCCGCTCCATCGTGGTTTCGCCGGTTTCGGTAAAGTTACGGCTGATCAGCGGGAACAGGGGCTGGAACAGTTGATATTCGCACAGCAGTTCATACGTCGGATGGCCGTAGCCCGCCTGTAGCAGCTTCAGCGACTCTTCAAACAGACGCGCCGGCGGAATATCGTGCAGCAACGAGGCCAGACGCGGGATCGGCTCGGCGGTTTCCGGGCTGATGGTCATATCCAGCTTGGCGGCGAAACGCACGGCGCGCAGCATTCTCACCGGATCTTCGCGGTAGCGTTTTTCCGGCTCGCCAATCAGGCGGATGATGCGCTGATTCAGGTCGCTAACCCCATTGGTGTAGTCGCGCACGGTGAAGTCCGCGCTGCTGTAATAGAGGCTGTTGATGGAGAAGTCGCGGCGTTGGGCGTCTTCTTCGATCGTGCCGAAAATGTTGTCGCGCAACAGCATGCCGTTGAGTCCCTGCTGGGACGTGTTTTTCAGCAGCTGTTCCTGATGCTGTTCGTGGTGACCGCGGAATGTCGCGACCTCGATCACTTCAGGACCGAACATGACGTGGGCCAGGCGGAAGCGGCGTCCGACCAGACGGCAGTTGCGGAAAAGTTTGCGAACCTGTTCCGGCGTTGCGTTGGTCGTGATATCGAAATCTTTGGGCTTTTTGCCTAACAGCAGATCACGTACGCCGCCGCCGACCAGGTAAGCCTCATAGCCTGACTTGTTCAGGCGGTAAAGTACTTTCAGGGCATTATCGCTAATGTCACTGCGTGAAATAGTATGTTGGTCACGCGGAATGACCGTCATGGACTCGCGCGGTGCTGAGGAAGCGCCGGACTCGTTCTCACGGTTCAGTACCTTACGACAAAAATTAGCTACTCGGGTAAAGATAATACACCTCGATAATGATGAAAAATGAACGGCCCAATCAAAAAATAGCGGCTAATCATAGCTCACCCTCAGCGCTTTGAGAATGCTGATGTGATTTCGGGCAACGGAATCGCCGCTTCCGTAGGTATGGTCGCGAGCGACCAGTGGGTCTCGGCCCATGTCAGGAGTGCCGGCAGCGTCAGGTCCTGCCAGCTTTCCGGCAAGGGTTGGCGCAAAAAAGCAAGCGCCTGCGCCAACGTCGGCCGCGGATCGCTCTGGGGCAGCGGCGGGGCATGATTTTGTTTGGACAACTTTTTGCCCGCCGCATCCAGCGCAAGCGGCAGATGTACATAGTCCGGCGCATTCCACTCAAGTTGTCGAAACAGCGACAGCTGGCGCACGGTGGGCTCGATCAGGTCCGCCCCACGGACGATCTCTGTCACCCCTTGATCGCGGTCGTCCACTACCACCGCTAAATTATAGGCGAACAGGCCATCGCGGCGATGAATAATGAAGTCTTCGCGCGCCAGCGCCGGGTCCGCATCCAACCAACCGCGCAGACGGTCGTGGAAGCGCATGACTGGGCGGGTTTGCGTTAGCCGCAGCGCGGCGTTATCCGGACTGTGCGCCAGCGTGCGGCAGTGGCCATCGTAACGGCCGCCGAGACGCTGAATGCGGCGACGCGTGCAGGTGCAGTAGTAGCAGCGCCCCTGTTGTTTGAGGTCGTCGAGGATCTGGCGGTAGCGGTCGTGGCGCTGCGACTGGTAAACGATGTCGCCATCCCAGTGGAGACCGTAGTGCTCCAGTTGGCGCAGAATGCGCGAGGCGGCGCCGGGGACTTCTCTAGGGGGATCGATATCTTCAATGCGGACCAGCCAACGTCCCCCGCAGGCACGCGCCTGCAGGTAGCTGCCGAGAGCGGCTATCAGGGAACCAAAATGCAGATCGCCGGACGGGGAAGGGGCAAAGCGCCCGACGTAATGATTATCTTGTTGTAATGCGGACATACTACTGCGGGAGCGTCATGTCGATGGACGTCATATAAAGAAACGGGAAGGCCGAAGCCTTCCCGTTCAGGAATAGATTATCCTGCCATTTGTTTTTCGCGTATTTCCGCCAGCGTTTTGCAGTCGATGCAAAGGTCGGCGGTCGGACGGGCTTCCAGTCGGCGGATACCAATCTCAACCCCACAAGAGTCGCAGAACCCGAAGTCTTCGTCTTCGATTTTTTGCAATGTCTTGGAGATCTTCTTGATCAGTTTACGTTCGCGATCGCGGTTACGCAGTTCCAGGCTGAACTCTTCTTCTTGAGCCGCGCGGTCAACGGGGTCTGGGAAGTTAGCAGCTTCGTCCTGCATGTGTGATACGGTGCGATCAACTTCGCCACGTAGCTGGTTGCGCCATGCATCAAGGATGCGCTTGAAATGCGCCAGCTGAGCGTCGTTCATGTATTCTTCGCCCGGCTTTTCCTGGTATGGCTCCACTCCGGCAATCGCGAGGATGCTCAGAGAGGATGTCTTACGGTTTTGCCCTTCTTGCATGTTGCTTCTCCTACATAACACGACACGCAGTATCGATCCCCGAGGGGAAAAAACAGGCCGCTATAAATAACAGATGGACGTTGGGTTGGCAATCATTCCTGACACTGGCCTGATAAAGTGTGAGGAAGCGTTGAATTCATCCGTAAACATAACGTATCACGCTATTCGCGCATTACCGCCATGTTATCGAATGGTAACGGGCCATTTACTGTTATCCCTTCCGCAGCAAGATGGGTCCCGTAACAGAGAATTTCAACCCCCAGTTGCTGTGCCTGCCATAATAATTCGGCATAACGTTTATCTATGTGGCCGGCAGGAGAGACCCGCGTGATGCCGGAATGCATCACGGCGAAAAAGAGTACAGCACGCGCTCCGCTGGCCGCCATGTACTGTAGTTCACGTAAATGTTTTTGTCCTCTCAGCGTCACTGCATCAGGAAAATAACCACTCGCATGTTGCAATAATGTGACTGATTTAACCTCAACATAGCAGTCCGCTATTCCCGGCTTCTGGAGAAGAAAATCAATGCGGCTGCCCTCTTCGCCATAGCGCACCTCGCTTTTCACCGAGTCGTAGCCGTTCAATTCCGGGATTTTCTGCGCCAGTATTGCCTCACGGACGACCTGATTGGCGCGTAGCGTGTTGACGCACAGGAGATCGCCGTCCTGCGTTTCGGTGAGTTCCCAGGTACAGGGGTAGCGGCGTTTGGGATTGTCGGAGGTCGCGTACCAGACGGTATCGCCCGGCGTGGCGCAGCCGGTCATCGCACCGGTGTTGGGGCAGTGGATCGTCATGACGTCGCCTGAGGGCGTGACCACATCAGCCAGAAAGCGTTTGTAGCGTTTAATCAGCGTCGCGGGCTGCAACGGGGGCGAAAACTGCATAGTCATTACTCTTTGGCGATAAGCGGCCAGCTTGCCAGCGACCGATAGCGGGTTCGGCCGTGTTCAAACTGCGATTCATACAGGGAGAAGCTGTCGACGTGAGCTGACCAGCCGAAGGTGGCGGGCGGCAAGGCCACAGGGTGGGTCGCCCCGCGTAACAGGGTGACATGCGGATGAAACGGCTGCAGACTTTGGTGGCAGCCGTGACGCGCCGCCTGCGCCCGCAGCAGGTCCGCCAACTGCAACAGACCGCGCGGCGCCCGGCGACATCCCAGCCAGACCACGCCTGGACGCGGCCAGTGACCCGCGTCGTCAAGCGTCAGGGTGAACCCCGGCTGACGAATGCGTCCTGCCAGCGTTTGCAGCGCACGCTGCTGACCGTCGCCGACCTCACCGAGAAACGCCAGCGTAAGATGCAGATTGGCCGCCGCGATCGGACGTCCCGCCTGCATCGGGAAATGCGCCGCGCGCCAGCGAACAATCTGGCGGCGGGTGTTTTCCGGCAGCGGCAGGGCAAAAAACAGGCGGCGGGTGGCAGTCATGACGCTCTCTCTATAATAGGGGGCTCCGATGCTACAATGCGAGCCGCTTAAAGTTAATCATTACGGAGAATTCTGTGAGTTTACCGCCCGTCAGCGAGGTGCTGGATGACGTCATCCACGCGTTGCGCCAGTCGCCTCAGGTATTGCTGCATGCGCCGACCGGCGCCGGAAAATCTACCTGGCTGCCGCTACAGCTGTTGCAGAATGCCGAACTGCCCGGTCGTATCATTTTACTGGAGCCTCGCCGTCTGGCGGCGAAAAGCGTCGCGTTCCGGCTGGCGGAACTGCTGGGAGAAACGCCCGGACAGACGGTGGGCTTTAGGATGCGCGCCGAAACCTGCTGCGGCGCGCAGACGCGATTGGAAGTCGTGACCGAAGGTATTCTGACGCGGATGTTACAACAGGACGCCGAGCTGGCAGGCGTCTCTCTGGTGATCCTGGATGAATTTCACGAGCGTAGCCTGCAAGCCGACCTCGCGCTGGCGCTGTTGCTCGATGTGCAGGCGGGACTACGCGACGACCTCAAACTGCTGATCATGTCGGCCACGCTCGACAACGACCGTCTCTCTTCTTTATTACCGGATGCGCGCGCAGTCAGTTCCGAGGGGCGCGCTTACCCGGTGACGCGACACTTCCAGTCGCCGGGGAAGCATGAGCGTCTGGAGGCTTCGCTGGCCCGACTGATTGAGCAGGTGCTACAGCAGGAAAGCGGTTCGATGCTGGTCTTCCTGCCGGGCGTGGCGGAAATCAAACGGTTGCAACTTCTGCTAGGCGAACGCATCGCGGAGGATATCGACCTGTGTCCGCTGTATGGCGCGTTGGCGCTGGCGGAGCAGCAGCAGGCTATTCGTCCGGCGGCCGCGGGGCGGCGCAAAGTGGTGCTGGCGACCAATATCGCCGAAACCAGCCTGACGATTGAAGGCATTCGCGTCGTCGTCGATAGCGGTCTGGAGCGCGTCGCGCTATTCGACGTCAAAAGCGGACTGACGCGGCTGACGACCCAGCGGATCAGTCAGGCGTCCATGACGCAGCGCGCTGGCCGGGCGGGACGTCTGGAGCCTGGCGTCTGCTGGCACCTGTGCACGAAAGAGCAGGCGGAGCGCGCGGCGGCGCAGAGCGAACCGGAAATACTGCATAGCGATCTGTCGGGCCTCTGGCTGGATTTGTTGCAGTGGGGATGTCGCGATATCGGTCAGCTCACCTGGCTGGATACGCCGCCCGCGCCAGCCCTGTCTGGCGCACAGCGTCTGTTGCTGCAACTGGGCGTCGTTGATGATCGGCAGCAGTTGACGACCACCGGCAGGCAGATCGCGGGTATCGGCAGCGATCCGCGTCTGGCGGTAATGCTACATGCCGCCGCGCGGGATAGCGGCGACGCGCTGGCCACGGCGGCGCTGCTGGCGGCCATTATTGAAGAGCCGCCTCGCAGCGGTTCGCCGAATTTGTTCGATAGCCTGCGTCGCCCGGCCGGTCACTGGCAGCGTCGGGCCACGCAGTTGGCGCGACGTCTAGGGGGCGGCAAAGGCCATTTCGACGACGGGCTGGCGGCAGCGCTGCTGGCGAAGGGCTTCGCCGATCGCATCGCCCGGCGGCGCGGTCAGGACGGCCGTTATCAGTTGGCGAACGGCGTCGGCGGTCAGCTGGCGGTGGACGACCCGCTGACCGCTTCCGAGTGGCTGATCGTCCCCGCGCTGATGCAAAGTCCTCAGTATGCCGATGCGCGAATTCAGCTGGCGCTGCCGGTGGATATCGACCGGTTGTTGCAACATGCTCCGGGGTTGTTGTGCGAGCGGAATATCGTGCACTGGGATGAAGAAAAAGGTACGCTGCGCGCCAGTCGGCGTAGCCAAATCGGCTGTCTGACGTTGCACATCCGGCCTTTGGCGAAGCCCTCCGACGATGACCTGCAGCAGGCGATGCTGAACTGGCTGCGCGAGCAAGGGTTATCCGTATTGAATTGGGACGCGGCGGCCTCACAGCTGCGCGCCCGTATTCAGTGCGCGCGCCAATGGTTGCCTGACGTCGAGTGGCCAGCAGTGGATGACGACACGCTGCTGACGACGCTGGAACAGTGGCTCTTACCCTCTTTGGCAGGCGTACGCGATCGCCGAGGGCTGAATCAGCTCAATCTGGCGGAAGCCCTTCAACGCCGCCTTGACTGGCGGCAGAAACAGCGTCTGGATAGCGCGTTGCCAAGCCATTACACGGTGCCAGGCGGCAGCCGTTTGCCTATCCGCTATGCTGAGGATAGCGCGCCGGCGCTGGCGGTACGGTTGCAGGAAATGTTCGGCGAACGGGAAAGCCCGCGCGTGGCGGAGGGCCGGGTGGCGCTGGTGCTGGAACTGTTGTCGCCGGCTCAGCGTCCGCTGCAAATCACCCGCGATCTGGCTGCATTCTGGCAGGGCGCCTATCGTGATGTGCAGAAAGAGATGAAAGGGCGTTATCCCAAGCACGTTTGGCCTGACGACCCGGCTAATGCCGTGCCGACCCGGCGCACCAGAAAGTATCATAATCAGTAATTTCGGATGTTTCCCCCTTTCTTGAGAAAGGCGGGGGACACAGAGTAGACGGCCAGGTACTGCACGGGTGCCGTTAGCAACCTGATGGAGATGTCACAGCAATGGCTCGGGACGATCGCGAACCTATCGGGCGCAAGGGAAAAGCGCCGCGAAAACCTACACGTAAACAGATGGTAAGGCGTCGCAGGGATGATGATGACTATGATGATGACTACGAAGAGTATGACGATAATTATGATGACGAGGACGACGAAGAGATGAGCCGCAAGCCTGGCAAAAAACGCCGCTGGCTGGGGCTGGCGCTAAAACTGCTGCTGGTGTTCGTGGTCGTCATGGCGGTCTATGGCATCTATCTGGACAGCGAAATCCGTAGCCGCATCGACGGCAAGGTTTGGCAACTCCCGGCAACGGTCTACGGCCGGATGGTGAACCTTGAACCCGGCATGTCCTACAGCAAGCAGGAAATGGTGCATCTGCTGGAAGGGATGCAGTACCGCGAAGTCACCCGTATGACCCGCCCCGGCGAGTTTACGGTGCAGGCCAACAGCATCGAAATGCTGCGTCGTCCGTTCGACTTCCCCGATGGCAAAGAGGGCCAGATCCGCGCCCGTCTGGTGTTCAACAACGACCGTCTGTCGAAGATCCAGAATCTGGATAACCAGCGCAGCTCGGTTTCTTCAGGCTCGATCCCAAACTGATCACCATGCTGCAATCGCCGAACGGCGAACAGCGCCTGTTCGTACCTCGAGCAGGGTTCCCCGATCTGCTGGTGGATACGTTGATCGCGACCGAGGACCGTCACTTTTACGAGCATGACGGTATTAGTCTGTTTTCCATCGGCCGCGCGGTGCTGGCCAACCTGACCGCAGGACGCGCGGTGCAGGGCGGGAGTACGCTGACGCAGCAGTTGGTGAAAAACATGTTTCTCACCAACGAGCGTTCGCTGTGGCGTAAGCTCAATGAAGCCTATATGGCGCTGATTGTCGACGCCCGCTACAGCAAAGATCGGATTCTGGAACTGTATCTGAATGAGGTATATCTCGGTCAGAGCGGCAGCGATCAGATCCGCGGTTTCCCGCTGGCCAGCCTCTATTATTTCGGGCGTCCAGTGAACGAACTGAGCCTCGATCAGCAAGCGATGCTGGTCGGTATGGTCAAAGGGGCCTCGCTATACAATCCGTGGCGTAACCCGAAACTGACGCTGGAGCGACGCAATCTGGTGCTGCGTCTGCTGCAAAACCAGCAGGTGATCGACGAAGATCTCTATAACATGCTGAGCGCGCGTCCGCTGGGCGTCCAGCCGAAGGGCGGCGTGATCAGCCCGCAACCCGCATTTATGCAGATGGTGCGTCAGGAGTTGCAGCAGCGGCTGGGCGACAAGGTCAACGACCTGTCCGGCGTGAAGATCTTCACCACGCTTGACCCGGTATCGCAGGATGCCGCCGAACGCGCAGTGGAGAAGGGCGTTCCTGCGCTGCGTGCCGCGCGCAACGTCGGCGATCTGGAAGCGGCGATGGTGATCGTCGACCGTTTCAGCGGAGAAGTTCGTGCGATGGTGGGCGGCGCCGATACCCAATTCGCCGGTTTCAACCGTGCGCTGCAGGCGCGTCGTTCGGTCGGCTCACTGGCGAAACCCGCGACCTATCTGACGGCCTTGAGCGATCCCGATCATTATCGCCTCAATACCGTGCTGGCGGATGCGCCGCTGGCGCTGAAACAGCCGAACGGCGCGATATGGGAGCCGAAGAACTACGACCGCCAGTTCCGTGGTCAGGTGCTATTGGTGGATGCGCTCGCCAACTCCCTGAACGTCCCGACGGTGAATCTGGGGATGGCGGTTGGACTGGATCAGGTCAGCGCCACGCTACAGCGATTGGGGATCCCCAAAGAGGTGATCCAGCCAGTGCCGTCCATGCTGCTGGGGGCGATCAGCCTGACGCCGATGGAAGTCGCGCAGGAGTACCAGACGATTGCCAGCGGCGGCAACCGTGCCCCGCTGTCGGCGGTACGCTCTGTGATCGCGGAAGACAATTCGGTGCTGTATCAGAGCTTCCCGCAGGCGGAACGCGCCGTCCCGGCTCAGGCGGCCTATTTGACGCTGTACGGTATGCAACAGGTGGTTGAACGCGGGACGTCCCGCTCGCTGACGGTGAAATTCGGACGCTATCATCTGGCGGCGAAAACCGGGACGACCAACGACCTGCGCGACAGCTGGTTCGCTGGCGTGGACGGTAAGGAAGTGGCCATCGCTTGGGTAGGGCGAGACAATAATGGCCCTGCCAAGCTGACCGGCGCCAATGGCGCGCTAACGCTCTACCGCCGCTATCTGGAAAACCAGACGCCGCTGACGTTAACACTCACCCCGCCGGAAGGCATCAGCACGATGACGGTCGACGGCAATGGCAATGTCATCTGCAACGGCAGCGCGGGCCGCGTGCTGCCGGTCTGGAGCGATAATCCGCAGTCTCTGTGCCAAACGGCCCCTGAGACGGTTCAATCGCAGGAAGGACAGCCGGTCGGACAGCAGGATGAGCAGAAAGACGGGCAGGGCGTCGCCGGTTGGATCAAAGAGATGTTTGGACAGTAATCCCGCTAAGGCGTGACTGCCGCCATCACCCTCGAAGCCCGCAACCTGGTTGCGGGCTTTTTGTTATCAGCCCGAGCCCCCTGAAGCGCGAGGGGGAGGATTGATCCGCGCTACCCGCCAGAAAGAAGGCATCGGCGTTGCCGGGCTAGGCATTTGGGTCGCGTTTGCTAATTCCCCCCTGTCATCGGCGGTAGATTCTCGGGATGGACGTCGCCTGGCACGAAACAGGACACTGCTTTGTGATGATGGGGCGTCACCGGACGGATACCGGTGGTATCCGTGCTATCGAGACACGCTGGCTTAAATGACGTCTCGCACGGGCATTCGGTGCGGAGCCGGTCGCGTGGGTTTCACGAAGACCAAACGCGCTTGCAGTGGCCGGTTCCTTTTGCAAAAATGCGACGCTTATAATAACCATTCTCGTTTGCATTAATGAATAATTCATTAGAGATGCGACCTATGACGCCCGCTTGCCCGTTACGTCTTGCCATTCACCCTTTCGCGACGGCGACTACCGCCTGTGCTTTCGCTCAGGGCCAGCCTTATGCCAAATAATTTTCCGCTTGATGGGGATGTGACGTTCTCGCTCGAGGGGGTTAGCTTCAGCGTGGGCAGCCGTATGTTGCTGCATCCGCTGTCGGTTGCGTTTCCCACTGGAAAAGTCTACGGGCTGATCGGCCATAACGGATCGGGTAAGTCCACCTTGCTCAAGCTGCTGGGCCGTCATCAGCCCGCCAGCGCCGGTCAACTCTCGCTGGCGGGGCGGCCGTTGGCGCTTTGGGGCAACACGCTCTTCGCCCGTCAGGTGGCCTATCTACCACAGCAACTGCCCGCCGCCGAAGGCATGACGGTGCGTGAGCTGGTGGCGGTGGGACGCTACCCGTGGCACGGCGCGCTCGGGCGCTTCGGTCATGCAGACCGGGAGCAGGTGGAACAAGCCATTGCATTGGTCGGTTTGACGCCGTTTGCACAGCGGCTGGTGGACAGCCTGTCCGGCGGCGAGCGTCAGCGGGCCTGGCTGGCGATGACGCTGGCGCAGGGCAGCCGGTGCCTGTTGCTGGATGAGCCGACTTCGGCGCTGGACATTGCGCATCAGGTCGATGTGCTGGCGCTGATCCGGCAGCTCAGCCGTGAGCGCGGGCTGACCGTGATTGCGGTGCTGCACGACGTGAATATGGCCGCTCGCTATTGCGACTGCCTGCTGGCGCTGCGTCAGGGAAAACTGATTGCGCAGGGAACGCCCGCAGAGATGATGCAGGCATCGGTGCTGCAGGAAATTTATGGGATCCCGATGGGGATACTGACGCATCCGGCGGATGGCTCGCCGATAAGTTTTGTGTGCTGATGATGACACCTTCCACCGGACTTTTTTCCAGCGGACTTTCTCGCCGCCGCCTGCTGACCGCTTTGCTGCTGTCGCCCTGTGTGTATGCGCTACGGGGGCGGGCCGCGGTCAACGATGTGCGGCGCATCGTGGCGCTGGAGTGGCAGCCGTTGGAGCTGCTGATGGCGCTGGGCGTCACCCCGTTGGGCATCGCCGATAAACATAACTACCAACGGTGGGTGAAGTCGCCGTCGTTGCCGGACCGTGTGGTGGACGTGGGGCTGCGCACCGAACCCAATCTGGAGCTGTTGGCGCAACTGCGGCCATCCCTGCTGCTGTATGCCGACGGCTTTGGTCCCGCGCCCGCGCAGATGGCCCGCATCGCGCCAGGCATGGGTTTTTCATTTATTAACGGCGACGGCGGCCCGCTGGAAAGCGCCCGTCGTTCGCTGCGGGAGCTGGGCGAACGCCTGGATCTGCGGTCGGCGGCGGAGCAGCATCTGGCGTTGTTCAGTCGTTTCATTGAGCAGGCGCGGATCAAGCTGCAGGCTTATCCCCATCGGCCTTTACTCCTTTTTACCGTGATGGATGCGCGCCACGTCCTGATCCTCGGCCGTAACAGCCTGTTTCAGTCGGTCATGGATGAACTCGGTATCGACAATGCCTGGCAGGGTGAAACCAATGCCTGGGGCAGTATTATCGTGGGCATGGAGCGATTGGCGACGTTGAGCGCAGAGGTCGACGCGCTATGTTTTGATCACGGCAACGGCGCGTTGATGGCGGAAGTTGAAGCCAATCCGCTGTGGCAAGCGCTGCCGTTCGTGCGTCATCAGCGCTGGCAACGGGTGGAGCCCATCTGGTTTTATGGCGGCACGCTTTCCGCCATGCGTTTTTGCGAGACGCTGGCCAACGCGCAGGAGGCGTTCCGATGATGTCGACATCTTCCCGGCGTTTTACCGTCTTGGTGGTCGGCACGCTGACTTTGCTGGTGCTGGCGATCACGCTGAGCCAACTGAATCGACACCTGCCGTTTGCCCTCTGGCGACAAGGCATTGCAGGTCCCTCGCAGGACGATATCCGGCAGATGCTGTTTCACTACAGTCAGTTGCCGCGTCTCGTGTTGTCCTGTTTGATCGGCGCGGGACTGGGTCTGGTCGGCGTGCTGTTTCAACAAGTGCTGCGCAATCCATTGGCAGAGCCTGCCACGTTGGGCGTCGCCAGCGGCGCGCAGCTCGGTATCACCGTCGCGACGCTGTGGGCGTTGCCGGGCGGGGCCATGACGTCGCAACTGGCGGCGATGCTCGGCGCATTACTGGTGGGGGCGCTGGTGTTTGGCGTCGCCTGGGGACGTCGCTTATCGCCGGTGACGCTGATCCTCGCGGGTCTGGTGCTGAGTCTGTACTGCGGCGCGGTCAATCACTTGCTGGCCTTGCTGCATTTTGACCAACTGACCAACCTATTTTTGTGGAGCAGCGGCTCGTTGAACCAGCAGGACTGGCGCAACGTGTCGTTCGTGCTGCCGCGTTTGATCCTGGGCTTTATCGCCGCCGGACTGCTGGTTCGGCCGTTGACGCTGCTCGTGCTGGATGATGGCGTGGCGCGCAATTTAGGACTCGGGCTGGGACTGACGCGTTTCGGTACGCTGACGCTGGCGATCTTTCTGAGCGCCCAGTGGGTTAACGCCGCCGGCATCATCGGCTTCGTCGGCCTTTTCGCGCCGCTGCTGGCGAAAATTTTGGGTGCGCGTCGTCTGGGTCAGCGGCTGTGGCTGGCGCCGCTGCTGGGCGCGCTGCTGCTGTGTCTTACCGATCGGCTGACGCTCTGGCTGGCGGACGCATGGCGCGAGGTGCCGACGGGGGCCGCGACGGCGCTGGTTGGCGCGCCGATGCTACTGTGGCTGCTGCCGCGTCTGCGCAATGGGGTGGCAGCCCCGGTCAATGACGCGCCTGCCGCCGTGCGGCAACGTCGTCTTAGCCCGCTCTGGCTGACGGGCGGCGGTGTCATGTTGGCGGCGGTAATTGTCGCCGCATTGTGTCTGGGACGTGATGCGCAGGGCTGGCAATGGGCCAGCGGCCATGCCTTTTCCGAACTCTTGCCGTGGCGGTGGCCGCGTCTGGCGGCGGCGATGTGCGCGGGGATGATGCTGGCGGTCGCGGGATGCTTGATTCAGCGGCTAACCGGTAATCCGATGGCCAGTCCTGAGGTGCTGGGAATTAGCTCGGGCGCGGCGTTTGGCGTCGTTATCCTCATGTTCATGTGGCCGGGTAACGCGCTGGCGTGGCGTTTGCCCGCAGGCAGCCTCGGCGCCGCCCTGACGCTGACTGTGATGATGGCGGCGGCAGGTCGGGACGGTTTTTCCACGCAGAGACTGTTACCGACCGGGATCGCGGTCGGCACAGCGCTGACCACGTTGGTCACGTTGCTGCTGGCGAGCGGCGATCCGCGCATGGGCGCCGTGCTGACGTGGATCACTGGCTCCACATACGGCGTGGATGGCAAGCAGGTCATCTATACCGGCGCGTTGGCGTTAGTGGCGCTGTTGTTGACGCCGGTCTGCCGCCGTTGGTTGCAGATCTTGCCGTTAGGCGGCGTGACCGCGAGAACGCTCGGCGTTCCGGTCTCATTAGCCCGTCTGGCTATTCTTCTGCTGGCGGCGATGCTCACCGCCGGCGCGACCTTGATCGTCGGCCCCATGAGCTTCGTCGGGCTGATGGCCCCGCATCTCGCGCGGATGCTGGGATTTAATCGGGTGATGTCGCACATCGTCTGTGCGGCGGCGATAGGGGGAGGGCTGATGGCGGCGGCCGACTGGGCCGGGCGGATGTTGCTGTTTCCGTATCAGATCCCCGCCGGGTTGTTGGCGACGTTCATCGGCGCGCCGTACTTTATTTACCTGCTGAGGAAGCAGACGCGTTGAGCCTCAGAGCCGGATTCGCTCCGAGGCAGCAAAACACATTACAGCTGTGAGAAGCACCGACGCGCCGCGGCGATGGTGCGATCGATATCCTGTTCGCTGTGTGCCGTGGACATAAAGCCCGCCTCGAACGCGGACGGCGACAGATAAACGCCCTCATCCAGCATCAGGTGGAAGAAGCGTTTGAAGCGTTCCACATCGCACTTCAGCACGTCCTGATAGCTTGTTACCGTTTCATCGTCGGTGAAGAACAGGCCGAACATGCCCCCGGCGCGGTTGATGACCAGCGGCACGTTTTCTGCCCGGGCCGCGTCCAGCAGCCCTTCCGCCAGACGATCCGTCAGCGCGGTTAACCGCGGATGGACGTCCGGTTTAGCGACCTCGGTCAGGCAGGCGACGCCTGCCGCCATGGCGATCGGGTTGCCGGACAGCGTACCCGCCTGATAGACCGGTCCGGTCGGAGCCAGCGCTTCCATCACGTCGCGGCGACCGCCGAATGCGCCGACAGGCATACCGCCGCCGATGATTTTACCCAGGCAAGTCAGGTCCGGTTGCACGCCATAGAAGGCCTGCGCGCCGCCCAGCGCGACGCGGAAACCGGTCATCACTTCGTCGATAATCAGCAGCGCGCCGAATTCGTCGCACAGATCGCGCAGCCCCGGCAGGAATGCCGGCAGCGGCGGAATGCAGTTCATGTTACCGGCGACCGGTTCAACGATAATGGCGGCGATGTCTTCGGGGTGTTGTTCAAAAGCAGCGCGTACCGAGGCCAAATCGTTATACGTACAGGTCAGGGTATGGCGGGCGAAATCGGCGGGGACGCCGGGGGAGTTCGGCTGCCCCAGCGTGAGTGCGCCGGAGCCGGCTTTGACCAGCAGACAGTCCGCATGACCATGGTAGCAGCCTTCGAATTTGATGATTTTATCGCGTCCGGTGAAACCGCGGGCCAGACGAATGGCGCTCATCGTGGCTTCCGTTCCGGAGTTGACCATGCGCACCATGTCCATGCCCTTCATCAGCGAGGTCACGAGATTCGCCATGGTGACTTCCATTTCGGTGGGCGCGCCAAAGCTCAGTCCGCGCTCCGCGGCGGCGATCACCGCATCGCGAATAGCCGGATGGTTGTGGCCCAGCACCATCGGCCCCCAGGAACCGACGTAGTCGATATACGCTTTGCCATCCGCATCATAGATGTAGGCGCCCTCGGCGCGTTCGATAAACAGCGGCGTGCCGCCAACGCCGTTAAATGCCCGCACCGGCGAGTTTACGCCGCCCGGAATGACTTGCTGCGCCGCCGCGTACAGACTTTCAGATTTATTCATTACAGATTCCTGACTGGGGATTGATGTCACAGAGTATGCCTTCATTCTAATGAAGAGAGGGCGGTTGTGAAATCCTTGTGACCAATATGAGAGGGCAATGTAGGCGAACGACGTTGTTTTGGCGCGGTAAAAGGCCGATAATCGTCGCCAATACCTGCCGAATCACATGCCTGAATGAGTGCGGCGTCATTGACTGCCGCCCCGCCGCGAACCGATCATCTCTTGAACGAGATCGGGGGCTATTAGATAATCGAAGCATCACCGGGTTGGATGACCTCCGCCCGATACTGAGTTTGGGAGTACGAAAGATGAGCGACGTAACAGCAGTGCCGCTGCAATTCACTGATGCCGCAGCCAATAAGGTGAAATTCCTGATTGCTGACGAAGAAAATCCCGATTTGAAACTGCGTGTGTACATTACCGGCGGCGGTTGCAGCGGTTTCCAATATGGCTTTACGTTTGACGACAAGGTCAACGAGGGCGATATGATGATTGAGAAGCAGGGCGTGTCGCTGGTCGTGGATCCGATGAGCCTGCAATATCTGGTCGGCGGTTCGGTAGACTATACCGAGGGGCTGGAAGGCTCGCGCTTCGTGGTCACCAACCCGAATGCTAAAACCACCTGCGGCTGCGGATCGTCCTTCAGCATCTGATCCTCAAGCTCAGCCACACAGTGTGGCGTGCATAAAAAACCCGTGCTCAGCGTAGCTGCCGCACGGGTTTTTTGTTTACGCGCGCTGCATTCACTCGTCAGTGAATGCAGCGGCGGGCTATCGAATCAGCCTTGTTGGCCCAGCGACTGCACGAGCGCTTCCACCATTAACGTGGACTGCTTGGCCGCCACGCTCAGGAATTCCTCGAAGCTCAGATGAGATTCCTGGTCCGCGACGTCGGAAATCGCGCGCACGACAACGAAAGGTGCGCCGAACTGATGGCAGACGTGGCCGATAGCTGTCGCTTCCATCTCCACGGCGACCGCCTGCGGGAAGGTGTTGCGGATGCGGGCCAGCGGTTCCGCGCCGTTGATGAAGGCATCGCCGCTGACGACCAGGCCGCGTACCGCATTTAGCTCCAGCTTGGCGATAGCCTGTTCGGCCTGAACGATCAGGTTTTCGTCTGCGACGAAAGCGGCGGGGCAGCCCGCCATTTGACCCGCTTCATAACCGAACGCGGTGACGTCGGCATCGTGGTAGCGAACTTCGCTGGATACCACGATATCGCCCACTTTCAGGCTGGAAACGAGCCCCCCGGCTGAACCGGTATTGATCACGACATCTGGACGGCAGTGCTCCAGCAGCAGCGTCGTCCCCAGCGCCGCCGCGACTTTACCGATCCCGGACTTCAGCAGCGCCACGTCCACGCCGTGCAGCTGTCCGGTATAAATTTCACAGCCCGCGCGCTGTATGGTCTGACGATTCTGGATCTGATCCCGCAGCAGGATAACTTCTTGCTCCATTGCGCCAATGATGCCAACTTTCATAGGATTCCCCACAAGTTTTGCTTGAATTAACAGGTGTGTCGTGGCCGGTAGTCTACCATGGCCGTTATGATAGCGAGAGCACGCGAACAAAACGCCTTAACCGTTGTATCGCCCGGTCGGGCATGCTATCACCGGTCAGGGCCAGAAACGGAGAACAGCATGTCCGACATCGATTTTGCCAGGAAAATCAGCTATCAACGCGCGTTGAGCAAGCCTAGAGAAAAGAGCGATGAATACGGCGTCATTCGCGAGTTTGAAAGCGATCGCGGCCGTATCATCAACTCCGCCGCCATTCGTCGGTTGCAGCAGAAGACGCAGGTGTTTCCATTGGAAAGAAATGCCGCCGTGCGCTCCCGTCTTACGCACTCCATGGAGGTGCAGCAGATCGGCCGCTATATCGCTAAAAACATTATCGATAGCTTGAGGCGCCAGGGGAAGCTGGATACCTACGGGCTGAGCCGCTACGAGATCCCTTTCGAAAGCATGGTGGAGATGGCCTGCCTGATGCACGACATCGGCAACCCGCCGTTCGGCCATTTCGGCGAATCCGCGCTGAGAAATTGGTTTTCCACACAAATGGATGCCGAGTTCTGCAAGACGCTTATCGGGGAAGACGCCTGTCAGGTCGCTTGTCTGACGCTGAAGGAGGGCGAGGACGATCTGAACGAGCTTCGCTGCCGTATCCGACAGGATCTGAGTCAGTTCGAGGGCAATGCCCAGGCGGTGCGGATGGTGCATACGCTGTTGAAACTGAATCTGACCTATTCGCAGGTCGCCTGCATTCTCAAATATACCAAGCCCGCCTACTGGGTCGATGAGCTGCCGGCCGACTATAACAACCTGATGAAGAAGCCGGGCTTTTATCTGGCGGAGGAAGCGTTCGTAAGTCAGCTGCGGAGCGAGCTGGACATGAAAGAGTTTCATCGTTTTCCGCTGACCTACATTATGGAAGCGGCGGACGATATCTCGTACTGCATTGCCGATCTGGAAGATGCCGTTGAAAAAAAACTGTTTTCCATCGATCGTCTTTATCAGCTGCTAGAAGAGGCCTGGGGAGAGACGAAAGAGAACGATATGTTCATGAAGACCGTGGGTAAGGCATTTAAATCTCGCCAGCAGCACCGCTGGCGTAGCAGCGACGACCAGTTCTTTATGAATCTGAGGGTTAACGCCGTTGCTTGTCTGGTGCCGCATGCTTCACAGCGTTTTATTGACAACCTGCCTCACATTTTTAACGGCGAATTCAACCAAGCCTTGCTGGAAGATGGCAGTCCGCAGAACCGACTTTTGAAAAGCTTCAAGCGTGTGGCGTTCAAACACGTCTTTAACCATCACGAAGTCGAACAGCTGGAGCTACAGGGAAGCC
Source organism: Lonsdalea iberica (assembly GCF_002111585.1). Lineage (GTDB taxonomy): Bacteria > Pseudomonadota > Gammaproteobacteria > Enterobacterales > Enterobacteriaceae > Lonsdalea > Lonsdalea iberica. Next base: position 15,487 of record NZ_LUTP01000028.1, on the reverse strand, counting down.
GGGTGATGCGCGGTTTGCTCGATATCTATCATCCTCTGCTTAAAATGCCCTCGGCCGACTTCAGAACACTGGTGGAAGAGGAGTTTCATCGCGACTATCCCATCGAGACTCGTCTCTACCACAAGCTGTCGCGCAAGCATTGTCTGGCTTATCAAGAGGCCGTGGAGTCTTTGGAGAAGAAACCGATTGATCAGCATGAGTGCCTGGAGTTTTACTACCGCGGTCGGCTGATTCAAGACTACATCAGCGGCATGACCGACCTTTACGCCTACGACGAATACCGTCGGCTGATGGCGGCGGAGTAAGCGAGGGAAAGGCCGTCGCCGACGGCTGTTTTGTAAACAAAGACAATATTTCCTTACGTTTCACAGGATTGCGCAGAGGAACTTCCTTTGTGCAGAGTTATCTTATCTGCGCGACCACAGCAAAAGGCCGTAAAATTTGCGTGTTGATTGACTATGAGACCTATTCCTATGAAAAGAAAATCATTGGTTCTGAGTGCATTGACGTTAAGCCTGGCAATGGCAACAGGGACGGTTCCGGCAATCGCGGCGGAATCGGTCTCCTCCTCCAGCCAACAGCTCCCCAGTCTGGCGCCGATGCTTGAAAAAGTGATGCCTTCGGTCGTCAATATTTCCGTCCAAGGACATGCGCCGGTTAGCCGGGCGGGCAGTGGCGGCATTCCTCCCCAGCTACAGCCATTCTTTGGTGAAGACTCCCCGTTTTGTCAGGAGGGTTCGCCATTCCAGTCCTCGCCGATGTGTCAGGGCGGAGAAGACGACGGCAGCGCTAATCCCCAGCAGCGTCAGCAGCAGACCTTCCAGGCGCTGGGCGCGGGCGTGATCATCAATGCGGCCAAAGGCTACGTGGTGACGAACAATCACGTGGTCGATAATGCCGACAAGATTCAAGTGCGCCTCAACGACGGCCGTAAATACGATGCGCGGGTCATCGGTAAAGATCCTCGCTCCGATATCGCGGTGGTGCAGATCAAAGATGCCCGCAATCTGACCGCGTTGAAAATGGCGGACTCCGATCAACTGCGCGTCGGCGACTACGCCGTGGCGATCGGCAATCCTTACGGCCTAGGCGAAACGGCGACCTCGGGAATCATTTCCGCGCTGGGTCGCAGCGGGCTGAATATCGAAAACTATGAAGATTTCATCCAGACGGATGCCGCTATCAACCGCGGGAACTCCGGCGGCGCGCTGGTCAATCTCAACGGCGAGCTGATTGGCCTCAATACGGCGATTCTGGCGCCGGACGGCGGTAACATCGGCATTGGTTTCGCCATTCCTAGCAATATGGTGAAAAATCTGGTGAATCAGATCGTCGAATTCGGCGAAGTGAAACGCGGCGAACTGGGTATCGTCGGTACGGAGTTGAACTCCGATCTGGCGCAGGCAATGAAGATCGACGCTCAGCGTGGCGCGTTCGTCAGCCAGGTTCAGCCGAAATCGGCCGCCGCCGCCGCTGGGATCAAGGCGGGCGACGTCATCGTGTCGCTGAACGGCAAAACGGTCAGCAGCTTTGCGGCGTTGCGCGCGCAGGTGGGATCTCTGCCTGCGGGCACCAAGCTCACATTAGGCCTGCTTCGCGACGGCAAACCGGTTTCCGTGGATGTCACGTTGCAGCAAAGCAGTCAGGCCCAGGTAGCGGCGGGCAATCTGAATTCGGGCATTGAAGGCGCCGAGCTCAGCAATACGCAGATCGACGGCCAGAAAGGCGTGAAGGTCGAGAAGGTGAAACCGGGCTCCTCCGCCGCGCGCATCGGCCTGAAACCGGGCGATGTCATCCTCGGGGTGAATCAGCAGGCCGTGGCCAATATCGGCGAACTGCGCAAGATTCTGGACAGCAAACCCCCTGTGCTGGCGCTGAATATCCGCCGTGGCGACAGTAGTCTGTATCTCTTGTTGCAGTAATCTAAACGGGCTGACGTCGTTCGCGGCGTCAGCCTTCACCCCGACTCTTGGCCCGCGCGGCCAGCCCGATTTAAACCCCCAAAAATTGTGCGAAGAATATAACGGGATTGCATAAATTATCGCGAAACAGTCTTTTTGCCGCCCTCTCATATCCTCTATTGTCCAGTCTTACCGCCTGCCTGATAACTCACTTAGCTTATCGCTATCTTCGGCTATGGTGTGGTCTCTACAGACTGCCGTAGCGCCAGATATTATCAGGAAGGCCCCATAATTAGCCCGGTGGCCTGCGGGTATCGAACTGAATGACTTCTTGAGGGAGTGTTAACTATGTCAAAGCGTCGTCTGGGGCTGTCGCTGGCTGCCGCAACCCTGTTGTTTTCAGGCGTTGCCTCTGCCGCGACAGGACTGCTGAACGTGTCTTACGATCCTACGCGGGAGTTCTATCAGGAGTACAACGCCGCTTTCAGCAAGCACTGGAAGGCAACCACGGGTGAAGATATCTCAATCAAGAATTCGCACGGCGGCTCCGGCAAACAGGCGCGCTCGGTCATCGACGGTCTTCAGGCGGATGTCGTCACGCTGGCCTTGGCGGGCGATATCGATGCGCTCAATCTGAATAAAAAACTGATCGACCCGAACTGGCAGGCGCGTTTGCCGGATAACAGCACGCCTTACACTTCCACCATCGTATTCCTGGTGCGTAAAGGAAATCCGAAACAGATTAAGGATTGGGGCGATCTGATAAAACCCGGCGTGCAGGTGATTACGCCTAACCCGAAAACATCCGGCGGCGCTCGCTGGAACTTCCTGGCCGCGTGGGCATATGCCAAGCATTTGCCGGGCGGGACCGATGAAAGCGCGCTCAAATTCGTCACTGAACTGTATCGCCATGCCCCGGTACTGGATACGGGCGCGCGCGGCTCGACCGTCAGCTTCGTACAGCGCCAGCTCGGCGATGTGCTGATCGCCTGGGAGAACGAAGCCTACCTGTCTTTGAAAGAGCAGGGCGGCGAAAATCTGGAGATCGTCACACCGTCGCTGTCCATCTTGGCTGAGCCGCCGGTGGCTGTCGTCGACAATGTCGTCGAGAGAAAAGGCACGAAAAAGCAGGCTGAAGCCTATCTGAACTATCTTTATAGCGACGAAGGGCAACGTATTATTGCCAAAAACTTCTACCGTCCGCGCAACGAAAAAATCGCGGAGGAATTTAAGAGCCAGTTCGCGCCGGTGAAACTGGTGACAATAGACGGCGACTTTGGCGGCTGGAAGCAGGCGCAGCCCAAGTTCTTCGCTGATGGCGGAATTTTTGACGGCATCTTCGAAAAAATTAATCAGTAAGGTATCTCATGATGTAAACCGCCTCGGCGTGGGGCGGTTTTGTCACGCAGGGACGCGGGAGACCGTTGTGGTCTGGTAGATAAAAGAAAGGCTTGTTATGTCGCGACGTGCTTCGCCGGTAATGCCCGGTTTTGGATTGACGTTAGGTTTTAGCCTCACCTATCTGGGGCTGATTGTTTTAATCCCTCTGGCGGCAATGTTCCTTTACGCCAGCCAACTCACACTGACCCAGTTTTGGGATCTGATCACCAGCCGGCAGGTGTTGTCCTCTGTGCGGCTCTCGTTTTCCACGGCGCTATCTGCCGCCTTTATCAACGGTATTATTGGCACGCTGTTGGCGTGGGTGCTGGTGCGCTATCACTTCCCCGGACGCAAAATTATCGATGCCATGATCGATATGCCGTTTGCGTTGCCCACAGCCGTGGCGGGTATCGCGCTGACGTCGCTCTATGCGCCCACCGGGCTGGTGGGCAGTCTGTTTCCCTTCAAGATCGCCTATAGCCCGTTGGGGATAACGCTGGCGCTGATTTTTGTCACGCTACCGTTCGTCGTGCGAACGGTACAGCCGGTGCTGGCGGACATTCCGAAGGAAGTGGAGGAGGCGGCGTCTTGTCTTGGCGCCGGGCCGCTACAAATATTCCGTCACGTGCTGGTGCCCGCTATTCTGCCGGCCTGGTTGACCGGCTTCGCGCTGGCTTTCGCTCGCGGTGTGGGAGAGTACGGTTCCGTGGTGTTCATCGCCGGCAATATCCCGTTCAAAACAGAGATCATGCCGCTGCTGATAGTCTCCAAGCTGGACCAGTACGATTACAAAGGGGCGACGGGTATCGGCGTATTCATGCTGGTGCTGTCATTCATTATGCTGTTGCTGATTAACTTGTTGCAGCGCCGAATCCAACCGAATCGCTAGGGGATGATGATGGATAACACAGTCTCCGTGTCGGATAAGACACGCTCTATTTTCCGGCGGCCTGCGACTTATTACACCTTGGTCGCGCTTGCCTGGGGGGTCTTCGTGCTGGTGTTGGTGTTGCCGCTGGTCATGGTAGTGACGCAGGGGCTACACAATGGCGTGGGCGCCTTCTGGAATGCGATTTCCGAGCCTGACGCCGTGTCGGCACTCAAGCTGACGCTGTTTGCCACCGTAATTTCCGTGCCGTTGAATATGATTTTCGGTCTGGCCACGGCATGGTGCGTGACCAAGTTCGAGTTTCGCGGTAAGACGCTGTTGCTGGCCTTGATCGACTTGCCGTTCTCGGTCTCCCCGGTGGTGACCGGCTTGGTTTATGTGCTGCTGTTCGGGGCGCAGAGCAAACTTTATCCGTTCTTGATGGAGCATGATCTGCAGGTGGTCTATGCGGTGCCCGGCATCGTGTTGGCGACAATCTTCGTGACGTTGCCGTATGTGGCGCGCGAGCTGATTCCTCTGATGGAGCAACAGGGATCGCAGGAAGAAGAAGCTGCGCGTCTGTTGGGCGCGAATGGCTGGCAGATGTTCTGGAACATCACGTTGCCTAACGTGAAATGGGCGCTGATTTATGGCGTGGTGCTCTGTACGGCGCGCGCGATGGGCGAGTTTGGCGCGGTTTCCGTGGTATCGGGACATATCCGTGGTATGACTAACACGCTGCCGCTGCACATCGAAATTCTTTATAACGAATACAACATTGTTGCGGCATTTAGCGTGGCGATTCTGCTGCTGGTGATGTCGTTGGTGATACTGCTGCTGCGCCAGTGGAGCGAGGCACGTTTGACAAAACAGTTAGAGCAACAACAGGAGCTGGCCAAAAATGAGCATTGAAGTCCATAACGTTAACAAGCAATTTGGCCAGTTTAGGGCGCTGGATAACATCAATCTGTCCATTCAAAGCGGTGAGCTGGTGGCGCTGTTGGGGCCGTCGGGCTGCGGTAAGACGACCCTTCTGCGGATTATCGCCGGACTGGAGCAGCCGGACAGCGGCAATATTGTGTTCCATGGCGAGGATGTTTCGGTACACGACGTACGCGATCGCAATGTGGGCTTCGTCTTCCAGCACTACGCACTGTTCCGCCACATGACGGTCTTTGACAACGTTGCTTTTGGCTTGCGGATGAAGCCGAAAGCGATTCGCCCGTCCAAACGCGACATTGAAACCAAAGTGCATGAGTTGCTGAACATGGTGCAATTGGACTGGTTGGCGGATCGTTATCCGGAGCAGCTATCCGGCGGTCAGCGCCAACGTATTGCGCTTGCCCGAGCGCTAATTGTCGAGCCGCGCATCCTCCTGCTGGATGAACCTTTCGGAGCGCTGGATGCGAAAGTGCGTAAGGAGCTGCGTCGCTGGTTGTCTCGCCTACACGAGAATATCAACTTGACGTCGGTGTTCGTTACTCACGATCAGGAAGAGGCGATGGAAGTAGCCGATCGCATCGTGCTGATGAATAAAGGCGTGATTGAGCAAATTGGGACGCCGCACGAGGTCTACAACCATCCCGCCAGCGAGTTTGTGTACCATTTCCTCGGCGACAGCAACCGCCTGACGTTGTCTGAATCCGACAAATCTATCTTGTTTCGTCCGCATGAGGTGGTGTTGTCGAAAGATCCGCAGCCGGACTACCAGCCCGTTGCCGTCAAAGACATCCGCCCGTTGGGGGCGTTAACGCGCTTAACATTGCAGATTGAGGGGAATTCGGAGCTGATTGAAGCTGAAGTGGCGCACGACGACACCACGCTCGCCGGACTACATCGGGGCGACATCATTCAATTCAAACCCAAAACCTATAACCATGATTGGGAAATTTAACCTCATTTGAATGACCCGGCATCGGTAAACAAAGCTGGGTCATGTTATTTCACCGTTGCAGTTTAACAGTAATAACCAAGTAAATTATTACCCTCCTATCAAATTAAGCGATTTATCAATAAGCGTACTCCCTCGCTAATATTCTTCATCGCGGATTTTTTGCTCTAAAGATATTTTTTATCTTTAATGAGCATCGAAAATAACGTCTCAGTAACGTCCGTTTTCTGTCCAGCGCAGTATTTATTTTCTGCATGATATTTATGGATATATCCTATTGATCCCCACCAATATAATCCCCGGCCAAAAATAGAGATAATGAGATTCGAGAATGTGAGGGCAGGAATGGGAAACTCGGGTGGATGAAACAATTTTTTGCTATGTGAAAAAAGAAATGAATTTGAATAATTATCCGCACGAAAAGGAAAGATGAATTTTTTATTATTCTTGATTGCTGATTAATAATACAGATAAACGAGGAAGACTTGCGCGTCTATTTCCTCTTTCCTTTACTAACTATTTCGTTAGTAATTTGTCTGTTTTTTGATAAAAGCGCGTTGCCTGTTTATTTTTTTGCGTTTTTTATTTTTCGGTTGACGGGTTATTCAGCGTTGCCGGGTGCACTGGTCCTATCAGTAATTTTATTTTTTGTTCGCTTAGCGCCGGAGCAGGTTTAGTGGAAATAGAGGATAGCCATAAAGGCCGTGCGATCGAAGTGGGTGACCTTTATTCAGCGAATGGCCGCGAAGCGGCGCGTCGTAATATACGGGAAATAGAGATTCTCGACGAATTGCAACAGATCAGAGGACCGTGGAGTCCATTCTTTAACGGCCAATCCTACGCGGCAATCCGACTGTGAGAAAACGGCAACTGTCGTCATTTTTTGAGCACGCTTTTCAGCGCCTCCGCGGCGGCTCATCGGCGTGATCTTTCGGGTATCATCCTTCCATTGCCGGGGCGCTAAGGCCTTTTGGAAACCCGCCGCCGGTAAGCTCATCAATCGGTGATGTTTCCGCCTCATCGCTTCACGTTTTATCGATCTGAACTCTTCGCATGTTCGTCCTTCTGGCCTTTGACACGACCGCCCCTCGGCCCGGGAGCTTTACCCTGGATCGCCTGCGTCTTTGCAGGCGGAGGCGCGTTCCTTCTGTTTTATTTTTCTCTCTTGAATTGAGCCTGATGGGCCGAGCCAGCGCTGTCGGGCCGGCTTAGGCGTGTCGCCTGCGTGGAGAAACGTGAGGGCGCAGCCCGTAAGCGTGACCGGAAGCATGGCCTTAATCGCGTAACCGAGGGCATAAGCGCGGCCGCCTTTCGTACGGAACGAGCAGGTTTTATGCTGACGCTGCGCGGCGGTGCCTCGTCTGGTACCGACGTTTGACCTTCGGTGCCGCCACGCGCTCAGCATACTTGCTTTGATGATCCCCCCGGCGGCGGCCCCGCCAGCCAGAATGTCGTCTGTGATGTCCTCACCGTCGGCGAGTCTCGCGGGCGCTTTCAGAGCAGATGCGGCGGCGGGCGGCGTTATCAACCTGCCTATCCTGTCCCCCGGCCCTGTCCCCACGGTGGGTGGGATTGGCGGCCGTATTGAAGTAACGGCGTTGCGGCATTGGAGAGCGTATCGGCGTCGTAAATCTGCGAACGTGGTGAGTGAGCCGTGAGGCGGTTTTGAGCGGATTCAGGCGAGGCGTCTTGATGGGGTAAACCCCGCCCGGACCGGCGGGGAGGCGCGGTCCGGGCGGGGCGATCAGTCGTCGTCGGGACCGCTGTCGCGGGCGGCGGCGCCTTCGAACAGCGAGCCTTGTATGCGTGCCTGCTCCTCTTTGCGAACGCGTTTGACGACGCTGTAGATCCACTGTAGCGATACGCCGTATTTGCGGGCCAGATCGTGGTGATTTTTGCCGTTAAAATCGCTGAAGATCTCCTGGTCGCGTTGGCTGACTCTCCACGCCATCCCCATCGGGAAGTAGACGTTTTGTCCCCCCCAGACCTGCATCATCCGGCTGGCGACGGCTTCGCCTATCTGGTCGGCGGTGCGGGTGTCGATGTCGACGGCCTCATGCAAAATGTTGGCGGTGTGCTGAGCAAGCTCGACCAGCAGCTCCGGGCCTTTACTGCGAAAACTGTTGCTATTTGTCATGATGTATTCCTCTTCTTGATGTCAAAAATCATTGATTTCACTGCGATTTCCCCGTTAACGGAGCGATGGCGACCGGTGTGCAAGCCGGTCGGTGCCTTAGGGGCGGGCGTCCTCCATGTCGTCCGACGCCGCGGCGGCGTCATTCAGCGGCGTGACGGTCGCCTCCGCCACCCGCACGCCCTGGTCTTCCAGCAGCATGACCAACTGGTCGTTGGCGGACTCGATCAGGTCCGGCAGCCCGGCGCCGAGCAGTTGAGTCATCAGCAGCGTCACCTGCTCTTCGTGGTCCTCCAGCTCCGCCGTGACGGCGCAAGACAGGTCCACCGCGCTTAATCCGCGCGCCGCTTTTTCTTTTTTATGGGTAATGTTGATGATGATTTTGGCCATGATTAGAGTCCTTTGATGACGTCTGAATTGATGAGGGGGATGCCGATGCTGGCCGCCAGATTCATGGCGGCGATCATCAGGTTGCCGATAGCTAAGGGGTAAAGCAGGCTGACCGTCTGGCGGCCGCCCGTGTGAAAGCTGAGGCGAGCGCGGAGAGCGTCCAGCGCGCCGTCGTCGAGCACCTCGTCGAGCGCTTTGCCGACGCGGCCCAGTTTGAAGCTGAGGAAATCCGCCAGCGCCCCGTCCAGCGGCCGCAGTTCGACCACTTCGCAGCGCTGCACCACTTCACGTACCTCGGGGTTGCGCTCGCTGAGCTTCGACGCCAGTTCCGGCTGCCCGATCAGCACGATGGACAGCAGTTTTTTGAAGCCGCTTTCCAGCTCGAAAAAGCGCTTGAGATGCTTGAGCGTGGGGATTGGCAGGCTGTGCGCTTCTTCGATGATCAGCACATGGCTGTAGCCGCTGCGGCTGCTGTCGCGCAGCAATCGGTGCATCTGGCGGAAGCGAGCGTCCTGAGTCCGTTTGATGCGTTCGAGCGGCGCCAATGCGCTGATCACCGCCTCGGCGATGCCCGCCGCCTTCAGCGTTTTGCCTTTGACGTCGTTGTCTTCCATCGCCAGCGTGTAGGGTTCAATGACGACGACCGGGGCGCGCTCGCGCGCCAGACGGTCGATCAGGTCGCGGCGCAGCGTGGACTTGCCGGCGCCGGACTCGCCGATCACCGCCAGAAAGCCGCCGTAGCACGCGGTCTGGTGCAGCGCTTCCCGCACATAACGAATGTCGGGCGTGACGAACACGTCCTCGGGGCCTTGCAGCGCGTCTTCCGCAAACGGGTCGCGGAACAGGCCGAACGCTTTGCGGGTTTCGGGGTGCAACACCTGTTTTTTCAATAACATCCTTGCCTCCATAACGCGGGGGGAACCGGTCCTGACGGCGCGCCGTCGGGGCGTTGTGCGGTCTCGCGTGGTTTCTGCGACGTGCTGTCACGCCGAAAAAAGGTTGAGCGTTCCCAAGGCGGCGCGATGTCGCGTCGCTCTGGGTCGGCGGGGAGGGCCGCTTAGCGAGTCGGCCCGGTCAGGTTGCGGCGCGGTTGCGCCGAGGGATCAAGGCCCGTTGACGATGCGGACAGGCGGGGCCAGCAGCTCGCCGGCCAGCGGCTCCAGCGCCTCGATGGGCACGCCGTCGGGATAGCGGTTGGCCAGCTGGCGATAGTGCGCCGAGGTCCAGTCCTGCCCGTGGGTCAGGAAACGCTCGCGCAGCAGGCGGGCGGCCTCGACGTGGCTTAACGGGCGCTGTTCGATGCGCGGCTCGCGGACCGGCGAGGGCTGGCCGCGTCGCGGCAGGTAGCTCGGCAATTCGGCGTCGTCGATCTGCTTATACGGGTCGAGCCGTCCGCCGAATGGCAGAGCGTGGCGACGGCGGGCGTCGGCGGCATCCGTGGCGCTCTCCGTTCCGGTGATGCGCCGCTCCAGCTCGGCTTTGGCCGTCTGCGCGGGCGTGGCGGCCTGCGCGCGGAAACGTTCGCCGATGACGGGCGCGGAGGCCGCGAAGCCGTAGGCGTCTTTCTCGACTTCCTCGATCTGCCAGTAGTGCTCGTAGCCGTCCTCGCCCATCATCACCACCTGCGCGCAGCCGGAGCGCCACGGGTTGCGGGTGATGCGCAGCGTCTGGCCGACCATGACGTCCGGCACCGATGACACGTCGTACTCCACGCCGCGGAACGAGACGCGCAGTTTCGGCGTCACTTTGCGGGTCTCCGGCGTGGAGACCGCCAGTTCGCGGCAGACGTCGCGCGACGGCGCTTTCACCAGCTCGCTGTCGCGGATGTTCAGCCACGCGGCGGTGCGCGTCAGCCCGGTGCGGCTGTGGACGGCGGTGGCGTTGAAGTGGCTGCGCCATTTGGCGGCCAGCGCGTTCAGCGCTTCCAGACTGTGGATCGGCTGGAACTTCAGGCCGGGTTCCAGCTTGCGTTCGATGATGTCGCGCGCCTTTTCCACCTGACCGGTGGCGCGGGCCGAGTGCGCCTTGTGGGCGATCAGCTCGATGCCGAGCGACTGGCACAGGTTGCGGGTCATGCTCGCGGTGTTGGCGGAACCGGGATCGAGGTAAAGGATGCGCGGTACGCCGTGCAGGACGTCGGCGCCGCCGCGCGCCTGCATCGCGTTGATCAGCACCGAGCACAGGTTCTCGCCGGACTCCGCGCCCATCACGTATTCCACGTAGATCCAGCCGGTGGCGTGGTCGGTGATTTCGTAGCTCCACACGCGGTCGCTGGCGATGCGCGCCAGGTTGGCGGGCTTGTTTTTGTAGAAGCGCGCGCTGTCCATCACCTGTAACCCTTTGCGGCCGTTGCTGAGGTAGTAAAGCGTGCAGAGCGACGCGTCGATTTCCCAGACGTGATTGGGATGACGGCTCGCCAGTTCCGTGACCGGCGCGGGGGCGCTCAGCTGGTCCGGGTGCAGGCCGTAGTTGCGCAGCGCGCGGCTCAGCGTGGAGGCGGACAGCGGGATGCATTCGCCGGTGGCCGGGTCCATCCGGCTGGCGTCGATCAGGCCGTTGGCGCGCAGCGTGTCGGCCGCGTCGGCGATTGTATAGAGGCGTTTGCCGTTTTTACGCGTGGCTTCCATCAGCGTGGCGGCCAGCAGCGCGGCTTCGTCGCGGGTCAGGGCGCTGTGGCCGGCGTCGCTGCGCTGCTTGCGAGGGCGGCGGGGCATCGCCACGGTCTTCAGCTTGCGCAGCAGGGTGCCGCGGGACATCCCCAGTTCGGCGCACGCGGCGTCGTAGATCTGGCCTCGTTGGCCGTGTCCGGCTTCGCGCGCGGCGCGGGCGACAGCGACCAGTTTTTCCGTCAGGGCGGCGTTCATCATCACTCCTCAGACCGTCTCGGTGTGGGGCAGGTGAGGTTCGGGGGCGTCGAGCCAGGCCGGTTTCAGGCTGGCGTTCGGCGTCTCGTCCAGGAAGAAGCGCTCGCGCAGCTGGTGGATGGCGCGCTCCAGCTGGCACAGCAAGCCGTTCATGAATTCGGTCGGCGGCGACTGCAAGGCGTCGTTGCTGTTGAGCAGCTCGCTGAAACCGGCCTGCAGTTTGCCGAGCAGATGCGCTTCGGCGTCGAAGGCGATGGCGCTGACTTCGGCCCGCAGTTGGGCGCTCTGCGGGTCCGGTTCGGGTGTGTCGATGCGGGACTTTTTCTCCAGCCGGGTGGCCAGCTCGTCGATTTTGCTGTTTTTGTCCGCCAGCACCCGCTGCTGAGCGGCGCTGTTCTCGCGGGATTCGCGCAGGGCCGCCTTCAGTTCGCGGCTGGTCATGCGGTCGATCTCGTCGAGCGTCGCGCCCGCCACCGTGCCGCCTTCCGCCAACTGGTCCAGATCGTCGTCGTCCATCACCATCAGTTCATACAGTTTGGTTTTGCCCAAAACGCGCAGCGATGAGCGCTTTGGCTGCGAGCCGTCGCCGTAGCCCAGAAACTTGACGCTGGCCTGCATCATGCGGCGCGCCACCTGCGGCGCCAGCCCCAGTTCGTTCTCGACGATGGTCGTAAAGGTGCCGTGCGGCTCGTTTTCTTTGAGGATCACCAATCGCTTACCGGCTTCCAGCATCGCTTCCGCGCTCTGCGCCATGTAAAAGCGGGCTTCGTGAACGATGCGGTCGCGCTCGTAGGGCAGGCCTTCGCCGTATTGCTGCATGATGCGCGTCTGGTGCTGCGACAGCGCGTTGAGGTTCTCATCCAGATCGCGGGCCAACGCGGCATCCGCAACTAATTCAAGCGGTGGGTTTTTTATTCTTGCCATGTGTGTGAGTCCTTCTACTACCGGCTGCCGGCCAGCAAGCGCTGGTTCATTTCATTGATGCGGTCTTGTGCGAGTGCGATTTCGTTGGCATGAGCCTGAGCGATTTGCAGGGTCTGCATGCTCAGTGCGAAACGTCCGTTGTCCAACCGTTGCGCCAATCCTTCTTCAATCAAGGTATGCAGCGCGCGATGGATGTTGGCGGGCGACTCATCCAGCGCCGCCGCGAGTTCACCGTTCGCGACGCCGCCTAAGGTATGGCCGCGCAATGCCTTGAGAACGCGCAGAATACGAACGCCTGCGCTGGATACGTTTGCCTTGCTCATGCCACATTCTCCTTTTTTTAATATGTGATAATCTGTTACGAAGGTTGATAACCATCAAACGGGTTGAGGCGTTTTTAGGCCAAGCTTCACGGCAATTTCATGGCCTTTTCCGTATTTCGCTTTCGTGAGTCCGTTCAATACGCGGTAGACGTCTGAGGGGCGGTAGCCGTTTTCCTCGGCCCAGCGGTTGAAGGTCCAACCGTTTTGCCGGAACAGCTGTTTGACCTGCTCGGGGGTTTTCATCGAGATGGCTCCTTTTTCTACGAAGAAAGTGTTTATTTGTTCAATAGATTTTGTGAACTTTAGTTCTCATTGTCAATGGGGTTTTTGTGAACTTTGATTCTCTTTGTGCTCAGCGTCTGAAATCTGAGCGAAGTCGGCTAGCGTTAAAACAGGGCGAAGCCGCGGCCAGATGCGGCGTTTCTCGTGAAATGTGGAGCAAATATGAGCGTGGCGTTGCGGTGCCAGGAGGGGATGTCTTCGCGGCGTTTGCACAGTCGGGCGCCAACGTGCAATTCATTTTGACCGGCGAGCAGGGCGCGTCTTCGGAGACGCGTGCTGGCGCATTGGATGCGGAGCTGCTCGCAAAAATTGTCCTAAAGTTAGAAATGCTGGCTAAACAAGCGGGACGACGCTGGACGTCAGCGGAACTCGTATTACAATCAGCAAAAATATATAACTTCCTAATTAAAGAACCTGCTATCGATAATGATAGGATTGATAGCGTGCTGAAGTTGGTTATAAATCGTTGATAATATAAAGGACTAATCATGGACAGAAGAGATAATGAATTACAGGAGCTTGCAGATCAGGTCGCGGGCAGTTTAAAAATGCTTCCCCAAGAGAACCTGGATCGACAAATAACAATAAGCGTCGGGGGGGATAATCCCGGCTCCATACATGTCGGGTCCGTCGTGAATATCAATCCCGCACCGGTGAGACCCCCTGAGTTGCACGAGATGGATGATCGAACTTTACTGAATATGAAAAAAGCCTTGATATCAAACCTTAATGAATCCTCGCGCCGCTGTTATTTCAATATCCCGTGCATCCTCTTATTCGGTTTGATTACTGGCGCGTTTATTTTTGTTCTGTGGAATATTTTTCTTATACTCCACCAAAAACCCACCTTGTTAGATTTAGACGAAAAGAAACTGATTATTTATGCCAGCTGGGTATGTTTGGTGATGCTCGCAGGTAAAAATCTGGAGAAGATCCGAAAAATCGAATCCCGGATAGCGACGGAAAACCAGACTATTATCGATACTATCGATGTCATCTTGTTTCGCCGAGGCCGGTAAGTGAAACACCTGACGCCTTGCGGAGTCCCCTGAAGCCCTATCGCGCGGTGGAAATGGTTTTATTCCTGATTTCCGTGCCGAGCACAGATATTCATCATCTTTGCCGAAGCCATTTAATGGCGCCGTAACGTATTCACTGTGCGGCAATGTGCGAAAATAGGTCGGCGTGGCCGGACCATAAAATAAGCGAAGGCGATAAAAAGACTCTGGATAGTCAATATCAACAATAACCGCAGGCTGATGTATTTATTGAATTCATTGTTACTTCCCTGGAATAGATCAATAAAGTTCCGCATGGGGGCGTGGGCGGCAACAGCACCCTCCCGGGCGGAACCCGGCCCTTCTTATGATGTCATTTCTCATGTTATTCGAACACGGACCGCCACCCGATAACGTCGCTGCGCGCGGACGGAAGAGCGATGTCATCATGATGCTTCGCCGCTCGCCGCATAATCCGCCTTAGCGTCCATGCTGGTATTCGTGGTTCCGCGAGGTTACACGGACGACGGCTGCGAGCGATTCCAGCCAGCCGTCGTCTTGCTCCTCTTTGGCGGATGGCTGTACCCGACGCAGATGCGTCGGCAGATCGCTGCGCTCGACACGGGCGCGGCGGTGGCGCTTGCGGGCCTTTCTGGCGGCGCGAAATCGCTTCCTAAACGAACGCTCAATCTCACCCCTCTTCTTGATTTTCGCTGTGGCCAATCGTGCTAGCGTGTCGCTCTTTCCACGTAAATGCATCTGATGTACTGGAGTCATGATGATGCCCCTACGAGCTGTTTTGACGGTACTGCTCACCGCGAATCTGATGGCGTGCGCGCCCTATCACTATGACGCGGAGCGGAACAAAGGCCCCATCAATCCCGTGGGGCATCCGGTATATACCCGGGATAAAAACGGCAATATGACCCAAAGCCGACGTATGGAGCGTATTAGCCAACAGGAGTGTCGCGAGTACGGCTCGAATTGCGGAAACCATTTCGGTTGGTAGCGATGTGCCCGTCAGGCAAGCGCTGCCCAACCTGAACCCGGCGGGCAGGGGGGAAGTGTCGGTACTGGGTCTCGGCGATGCCGCCGATATCTTCAAGCGCAGTGCCGTTTATCCGCCAGTCCTCAGGCGTGCGCTTGCTGAATCCCCGACACCTTGAACGCCTGAACGCCTGAACGCCCGACGCGTCAGCGAGTGCGCGACGCCCCAAGGGGATTATTTCCGGCAGAGCGTTATCCCGCATGCTCCAGTGCTGCCGGAAGGCATGTCCGACGAAGGGACGGCGACCCGCGTGGACGTCACCGCCGAGGTAAAAACAGACCATCCCGGACAAAAACGGCGTGGCGGATTTTCATGGGTGCGTCCAGACTCGACAGGGGGTAAAACGGCCGGTGTCGCGAGTGTCGCCTTTTGGCGGCGGGCCGATGAAGCTGATGTCGCGAGTGTCGCCTTTTGGCGGCCGGCCGATGAAGCCGGTGTCGCGAGTGTCGCTTTTAGGAGGCGAGCCGGTGAAGTTGGTGTCGCC
>NZ_LUTP01000027.1 GCF_002111585.1 Lonsdalea iberica | reverse complement strand
GTGTGAATCGGAAACTTTGAAGGGATTAGCGGATGATTTTAACTTGCGGATTTTTGAGTCGTTAAGAGACATTTGGGGTCACGCCGTCATCGAACCAATCTGGCCCCAAATCTAACCACCAAATTCTCACGATGCGGAGGGTAAACGAAAAGGCAGCAGAACGCCTTTTCGTTGCTTAGTCCTGCCAAAACGCGACAAGATCTTGCACAGGTACATGTAAAAGCAAAAAGCCCGCTTCAGTTTCCTGAAGCGGGCTTTTCTAAATATGGCTCCTCTGACTGGACTCGAACCAGTGACATACGGATTAACAGTCCGCCGTTCTACCGACTGAACTACAGAGGAATCGGTAAGTGCGGTGGATGATAGCGGCAGCGGCGGGGCTTGTCAAAGCAAGATACGAATCTCCGTGATCGTTTGATGAACTTATGATCAACTCATTGAAATTTCGGATTTAGTGGACATTTTCGGCTATGAAGACTATGACGATATTTCCCAATATGCACTTCACCGTGGCAGCGGTTGCACCATCATGGTGCTGCGGGGGGAGTCGGGCTGAGATTAGTGAGCGCTGAGGTGGAAACCTTGTGCTCGGCGACCATTGCTTTTACTTATTTATAAGTAAGTTAAGTCCTAAAACGCATTTTTTTCCTGAGCGATTTGGATTTGGCGTAGTTCTTGCTACCTCTTGTGAGGTAACCATTCTGGAGGTACGCATGAATCTAAGACGGCTCAAATACTTTGTGAAAATTGTAGATATCGGTAGCCTCACGCAGGCAGCAGAGTTGCTGCACATTGCGCAACCCGCGCTGAGTCAACAAGTCGCCACGTTGGAGAGCGAACTTGAACAGCAATTGCTGGTGCGCAGTCGCCGTGGCGTTACCCCGACTGATGCAGGTAAAGTTTTATATTCCCATGCGCAAGCCATTTTACACCAGTGCGAACAAGCTAAGACGGCCGTTAACGGAGTTCGACAGACTGTTAACGCCTGAAAAAGAAAACGGCCAGCAATCAATACATTGCCGGCCGTTCTTCGTTTTGCCACCCGATATGACTATCCCTTAGATATCCAATCGGCCATGAAACGTTCAGTTTCCATGGTCGTTGCTAATCATGCGTGCTGTTTTTTCCTACGCATCAAGATATAAACGACGGTCAATATCAGGAACCATATTGGCGTCACGATGAGCGCCTGGAGTGTATCCGGCTGAAGCGTCAGCAATACTAGGACAAACGCGAAGAATGCAAGGCATACCCAGCACATCAATTTGCCCAGCGGCATCTTGTACTGCGACGTTTCATGCAGCTGTGGTCGCTGTTTACGGTAGGCAAGATACGAGCAGAGGATGATGCTCCAGATAAACATGAACAAAATCGCCGACACGGTGGTGACCAACGTGAACACGGTCATGACGTTCGGGATTAGATAAATCAGCACAACGCCGGATAGCATGCACGTGCAGGAGAATAGCAGCCCGGCAGAGGGGACGGCGCGCTTCGATAACACACTGAAGCGTCGCGGAGCATCACCTTGTTTAGCAAGCCCGAACAGCATACGGCTGGTGGAAAATACGCCGCTGTTGGCGGAGGATGCGGCGGAAGTCAGTACGACAAAGTTAATGACGCTTGCCGCCGCAGGCAGACCGACCAAAATGAACATCTCTACGAATGGACTGCGGTCAGGCGCGATGTGATCCCAAGAGGTGACCGACATGATCATCACCAGCGAGAAAACATAGAACATGATGATGCGGACGGGAATCGCATTAATAGCGCGGGGCAGAACGACCGTCGGGTTTTTGGTTTCGGCGGCGGTGGTGCCCACCAGTTCGATGCCGACAAAGGCAAACACTGCGATCTGGAAACCAGCAAAAAATCCGGTAAGACCCTGCGGGAACATGCCGCCATGGCTCCACAAGTTGGTGAAGGAGGCGGTATTTCCTGAGGGGGACGGATAGTGCATAAAGACCAGCCCGGCGCCGATGATAATCAGGGCGGCGATGGCGATGATTTTAATCATGGCGAACCAAAATTCCATTTCGCCGAAAAGTTTTACCGTCGCCAGGTTCAACGTCAACAAGAGCAGGACGCACAGTAAGGAGGATATCCACTGTGATAAGCCGGGAAACCAGAATTGGGCGTAAGAGCTAATGGCCACGACGTCGGCAATTCCTGTGACGACCCAGCAGAACCAATATGTCCAACCCGTGAAAAAGCCGGCCCAGGGGCCCAATAAGTCCGCCGCGAAATCGCTGAAGGATTTATAGTTCAAGTTTGAGAGTAAGAGTTCGCCCATCGCTCTCATGACAAAGAACAACATGAAGCCGATGATCATGTAGACGAAAATGATAGAGGGCCCGGCCAGGCTGATTGTTTTCCCCGACCCCATGAAAAGACCCGTACCGATCGCGCCCCCGATAGCAATGAGCTGAATGTGTCGGTTGTTGAGGTTTCTCCGCAGGTCGCCATGCGGTTTCGCTTCGGCGGTCTGGGTAACCGTTTTGGATTGTTCAGACATTCAAGTATGTTTCCTGTTCTTGTCCGTGATGTGGTGTTTTATTGAGCTCTTGCGTGGCTCTTGGCTTTTCATGTTGAAAGCGGGCAATAATATCACACTGTGACAGCGATGCTTATATAGAGAGAAAATGACGTGATTTAAGCATGGTGAAATAATGCTCAGGCAGACGAAAATAATAGCAATCAAGAGTTAGACATGGTCATACAATATAAAAATGAAGCAGTTGGCGCTGAAGAGACCAGCTACTCTGTCATCCATCATCAATTCAAATTTTTTCTCGTTTTCAAGTTCAAAAATAATAATAACTGTTTGACAGAAGGCAACGGGGAGGTAATAATCCGTCCCCGTTGGGTCGTTAGCTCAGTTGGTAGAGCAGTTGACTCTTAATCAATTGGTCCGGGGTTCGAGCCCCGACGACCCACCAACACTTCTTTCACGCCGCTTATTTTATTATATTTTTCTCCCCCTCAATTATCTGAAAAACCAAAACCCTTGTGATAATAGATTTTCATTGTTATACAAAATGTATTTTATTTCTAATATGTGTTTGAAATGTTAAACGGACAATAAGAAAACCGATCGGCTCTGTATCGAGTTTGGGAATGCATGCTTTCGTCAGGATGCACTATGATTCTTTGCGTACACCTCGAGTCAAAGCAAAGGAGGTCTTGCCGATCGGCGGATACTGACCGGCAGGAGGGGGGTTATCTGCGGTACACCGTTTTGATTTGATTCATCGTATGACTAAGAACGTCAGACTGATTGCGATCTTCCAGCTGATCAATATATTTTTCCATTCTTACCATCACTTTACCGGCATCGGCCTGACCGATGGATTTCAGCAACAGTGTGAGTACAGCTTTAAGACAGGTCACCTCATGAGCGAGAGCTTCGACAGAGGTTTCTGTCGAAAAATCGGCCTTATTCATATTTGCTCCTTATAAAGATAAGTCCAGTAAGATCGAACTGTTATGTCGCCAAGACCCTGAAAATGACGGACATACCAAAAAATTGGGCCGCATTATAACATAGGTAATCGCAGTACGGTTTCAGTTAATGAATAGCCTGTATTTATATATGGAATTAGGGATATTATTTCGCTAGTGGTTATATTTTTATAAATGTACTTTTTAGCTTTAATACCGAAAAGATGTATATCTATGGCACTATTTTGGTATTTTTAGGATGCATTTTATGCTGTAGAAAATAGTCGCCCTGAGGCACAAGTGCGGCTATAATCGTTCCTTAAGCTGGGTCATAACATATATATGTAGAAAGATTATTCTTAATGTGTTGATTTGGCATTGTTTTTTATTTTAAGGTGTCTGTAGCCCCTTTCCCTTAAAATTTCGGTTTTTGTAATAATCATGATGTATCGTAGTCAAACAGATTGCTGTTGACGTCACGAGAACATATAACCAATATGAAATCTATTACATACAGTCACTAAAAATACATTTTTGATGGAAAAGTGTATTCATCGTAATTAAGCCATAGAGTATCACCACGGGAATAAGCAATTTTAAGTGTTACTCTCTTTTTGGAGAATTGTTCTTTGATTAGCGTTTTTCTTGTTGATGACCATGAATTGGTGCGAGCAGGGATACGGCGCATTCTTGACGACATCAAAGGCCTCAAGGTGGTAGGCGAGGCCGCATGTGGTGAGGATGCGGCCAAGTGGTGTCGCAACAATAGCGTGGACGTAGTCCTGATGGACATGAACATGCCGGGTATCGGCGGTCTGGAAGCAACACGCAAAATCGTGCGATTTTCCCCTGAAATAAAAGTCATCATGCTGACGATTTATACAGAAAGTCCTCTCCCTACCAAGGTTATGCAGGCCGGCGCGGCAGGATACCTAAGCAAGGGCGCGACACCTCAGGAAGTGATCTGCGCCATTCGTTCTGTCCATGCCGGGAAACGTTACATCGCCTCCGATATCGCTCAGCAGATGGCGCTGAGTCAGTTGGCTCCGCAAACAAAAACACCCTTGGAATGCCTTTCCGACCGCGAATTACAGATTATGCTGATGATCACTAAGGGGCAGAAAGTGGTCGAGATTTCAGATAAACTGAACCTCAGTCCCAAGACGGTGAACAGTTACCGTTATCGGATGTTCAGCAAGCTGAATATCAGCGGGGACGTGGAGTTGACCCACCTTGCCATCCGGCACGGTCTTTTTAATGCGGAGACGTTGACCAGTAGTGAGTGAAAGCTTTGATGCCCCGGCGTTTTTGAAAACGGTAACCAGCCAACCTGGCGTTTACCGTATGTATGATGCTGACAATACGGTTATCTACGTGGGTAAGGCGAAGGACCTGAAAAAGCGTCTTTCCAGTTACTTTCGTCGCAACGTGGGTAGCCGCAAGACGGAAGCGCTCGTCAAATGCATTCACCAGATCGATGTGACTATCACGCACACCGAGACGGAAGCCTTACTGCTCGAACATACCTACATCAAGCGCTATCAACCTCGCTACAACGTGTTGCTGCGCGACGATAAGTCTTATCCGCTCATCTTCCTGAGCTCCGATAAACATCCTCGGATATCCATTCACCGTGGCGCCAAACATGCGAAAGGCGAGTATTTCGGGCCTTTCCCCAATGGGAATGCAGTTCGCGAAACCTTGATGCTTTTGCAAAAGCTGTTTCCTATCCGTCAGTGTGAAGATAGCGTTTACCGCAACCGCTCCCGACCGTGTCTGCAATATCAAATTGGTCGTTGTCTCGGGCCCTGCGTCTCTGGACTGGTCAGCGATGAAGAGTACCGTCAGCAGGTAGAATACGTCCGACTGTTCTTGTTGGGCAAAGACCAGCAGGTGTTGACGCGCTTGATAGCCCAGATGGAAGCCGCGAGCAAGACACTGAATTTTGAAGAGGCGGCGCGGATACGCGACCAGATTCAGTCTGTGCGTCGGGTAACGGAAAAACAGTTTGTTTCTGGTGCGGGCGATGGTGAAGATCTTGACGTTATAGGCGTAGCCTTTGATGCGGGGCTTGCGTGCGTACATGTTTTGTTCGTTCGTCAAGGCAAGGTCCTTGGCAGCCGGAGTTACTTCCCCAAAATTCCGGGAGGCACCGAGTTGGCTGAGGTCGTCCAAACTTTTGTGGGGCAGTTTTACCTTCAGGGAAGCATTACCCGGACGCTGCCTACAGAAATCCTGTTGGATTTCTCATTGCCCGAGCAACAGCTCGTAACGGATTCGTTGACCGAAATTGCCGGACGCAAAGTGCAAATACAAAGTCGTCCACGTGGTGACCGTGCTCGATATCTCAAGCTGGCGCGAACGAATGCCAATACGGCGCTGGTCAGCAAACTGTCACAGCAATCGACCATCCATCAGCGTTTGACCGCCTTAGCCAGCGTTTTGCAGCTGCCTGCAATCAAAAGAATGGAGTGTTTCGATATCAGTCACACGATGGGGGAGCAGACGGTCGCTTCCTGTGTGGTCTTCGACGCCAATGGCCCTCTCCGTTCTGAGTATCGACGCTATAATATTACCGGGATCACTCCAGGAGATGATTACGCAGCGATGACGCAGGTGTTGAAACGGCGTTATGGCAAGGCGCTGGATGACAGTAAAATCCCGGACGTCATCGTCATCGACGGTGGGAAAGGGCAGTTGGGTCAGGCGAAAGCCGTTTTCGATCAACTGCAAGTCCCTTGGGATAAAACGAAGCCGCTGCTTCTCGGCGTTGCGAAAGGAAGCGATCGCAAAGCCGGATTGGAAACGCTGTTTTTCGAGGCGACGGGAGAAGGCATCGCTTTACCGCCGGACTCGCCAGCGCTGCATGTCATTCAGCATATCCGTGATGATTCCCACGATCACGCTATCTCCGGCCATCGGAAGAAGAGAGCCAAGGTTAAAAATACCAGTAGTCTGGAATTGATCGAGGGCGTCGGGCCGAAGCGTCGTCAAACGTTGCTTAAGTACATGGGCGGGCTGCAACCGCTTCAAAATGCCAGCATCGAAGAAATTGCTAATGTGCCGGGCATTTCTTCCTCTTTGGCAGAAAAAATTTACTATGCATTGAAACACTAGGGACAATGTAGCAACATACTCACAAAACCCACTCCGGCCAGACAGTTATCAAAAGAACTATGCAATTTAATATACCTACGTGGCTTACCCTGTTTCGCGTTGCATTAATTCCTTTCTTTGTGCTGGCGTTTTATCTTCCTTTCGCCTGGGCACCTCTGGCATGCGCCGTGATTTTTGTTGGCGCGGCCGTCACTGACTGGTTTGATGGTTTCCTGGCCCGTCGTTGGAAACAGACGACACGTTTTGGGGCTTTTCTTGACCCGGTAGCGGATAAAGTTATGGTTGCCGTCGCCTTGGTTTTAGTCGCCGAGCATTACCACTCATGGTGGATCACACTGCCTGCGGCGACGATGATTGCGCGTGAAATCATCATTTCCGCCTTGCGCGAGTGGATGGCTGAAATTGGGAAACGGAGTAGTGTGGCAGTCTCCTGGATCGGCAAAGTGAAAACCACGGCCCAGATGCTGGCGCTGTTTGCATTGCTGTGGCGTCCCGAACCCCTGGCTGAAGGTATTGGCATTGCGGCGTTGTACGTGGCTGCGGTGCTAACGTTCTGGTCGATGTTCCAATATTTGAACGCGTCACGGCACGATCTGTTCGAACATTAATCGAGCTGGCGTAAAAAACAACGGGTGATTCATCCTGGCCGATAATTTGATTGACTCGCCGCGTCAGGTCAGTAGAATGCACCGCATCGACAGCAAGCATGGCTTGCCAGTTGCTTAACCTGATGAAGTCAGTCGGTTACGCGGGAATAGCTCAGTTGGTAGAGCACGACCTTGCCAAGGTCGGGGTCGCGAGTTCGAGTCTCGTTTCCCGCTCCAAATTTTGTTGCGCAGATAGATACTGATTTCTGCGGGACTATGAAAAAAGAGCCGAAAGGCTCTTTTTTTGTTTCTGTAAAACATCATTGAAAACCACGCTCAACTTCGCCTAAATGCTGCGCAGTCAATACAACAAGAAGTAAGTGTACTGCCTGCTGGAGCGCTTCTCTGTATGCGGTGCATTTTTCTTCTCCCTTGTTGATGGCATTTCCTTGATGCTAGCCCATGCCGTCGCCCGATACGAACCACCAGCAAAGCACTACCGTTTAACAATACCGACGGTTGCCACTGTTCGTGACCGGTAAAAGTGCGAGGAAATGGCACTTACTTTTCACGTTGTCGGGTGAATGGCAGCGCATATTGCTCATTACCTTCCCCACACGCCATAAAAACAGGCTCGCCAGCAGCGTGACGAATTGCGTGCGCCAGGGCTGCGGGTCACGATCTGCTTACGCCGTCAATCCAAGGACGCAGCACAGATTCCCTGTGACGCGTTATTCCGTCACTGGCGCGACTTCAAGGCGGTGCGGACGGCGAACTACGCTGTCGCATTTAACCTAATCTTGCTCAAATAGGTACTGTCACCGTTGAGTAGTCTGCCGGTTTCCGACGTAAAGACATGGGATGTTATGCATGTTTTACGCGGGATTGGTCGATGGAGGAGGCGGCAGGTATTCGCGAACTGGCGCGGAGTGGGTAAATGAAACGATGATGACGCGGGGGATGAATGCGCTCGCTATGACGCACAAATCACTCCGTTCATGATGATAGGAGATTGCCGTCTCCACTGAACCTCATTAGTGCTGATCAGTTGAAAAATCGTGCAAACACGATGTTGCTGGTTTCAACATCGCTTATAGCGATAAGCAGGGTTGATCAAGCTAGCTTAACGCTATCTATCCACTTGAAAGATCCAATAATGCGCGCGCTCTTCGCCGATATATCGCGCATTCGGTAAACACAATGCAGAGGAGAAATACCGCTGCTGGAGTAAACGTCGGCTGGTTTTTTCAAAGTCATGTCGTTCAAGATAACTGTTGCGGGTGCTAACTATTATAAAGCCACCTTTCGCGACGAAACGATGAAGCGTCAAGAGTGCGCTAGGCTCCAAATGGCCGTGTGTAAACACCCCGCAGCATACAATAATGTCATAGGATTTATGTTCTAGTGGTGAGGGAGGTAAGTGGGACAATTCTTTGCTGAGATCGATATCAGTCCAGATATTCTTGTAACTTTCCGTTTGAGCAGCGATTTTTCCCATATCTTCAGACAGGTCAAAACCATCAATATTTCTAAATCCCCTTTCAACGAGCGCACTACCAACCAGCCCCGTTCCACAACCGGCATCCAGTATTCGTGTCTGTTCTGGACGTTTACCGAGATAAGATAAACAGGTCATATGGGTAATGCTTGCTATCACTCCTGGCCCATTATAGTGCTCGTTTTTGACGTCTTCTTCGTAGCGTAAAGCCCATCTTCGATAATAATCTTTAATTTTACCGGAATCACCGTTGAGTAAATGAGCCGAGTGAATGGTCGCGAAGGGATTACTCATATATAGCTCCTCATTGTTACTTAATCCAATTCGGAAAAATGCAGTTATTCAACGCAGTCTAATATTTCTTTTAGAACCAGATTCTGGAATAAATAAATGGTTTTTTCATGTTCGGGGACGAAACGCGCTCCTGAAAAAGCTTCAGAGCTGTTTCCCGCGTGGATTAGAGAAACAATCTCACAGTCTTCATCATTGACTTCTTTCCATCTTTTTAACGTGGCTTCTCGATCTTTTGCGAACCGGCTATGCGTTGCATCGTTACCGATGAAGTAAAATTTCAGACGTTCAATGGTTCGCTGTGCGGAAAGCGGTGTAACCGTCCAGATGAAAACGTGGTCTGGCATGCGGCCAACGAGCGTGTTAGGAAATATCGCAATATATTCAGCTTGGAATTCAAGTTCACCGGAGACTCCCGGCCAACGAGGTAACTCGTATTCAGTGACCTCAGGTTTATAAACCCGACTTCCCTGACCTAAAAATTCCTGATTAAAAAAAATGGGATATCTGTTACTAAACTTAGAGTAGGTGGCTAACCTGGGATGAACCGAAGGAACGTGATAGCTCTCCAGGAAATTTTCAGTAATGAGTTTCCAGTTCGCTGGGAAATCATAAGTCATTTCACCTCCGGGATGAAGCTGACTGAAATCAAAATATTTCCAACGCTGGTTCAGTGGTTCGATAGCCTTATTCAGGTTGGGAGCATCTGCTGAAAAATTAATAAATATCACATCATTCCAAATCGCTGACCTTACCTCATTTAAGTGAAAGTCTGTTTTATTACAGTCTTTATTATGGGTTGCGCTGATTAAGCGCCCGTTTAAGTCAAACGACCATGAATGATAGGGACAAATGAATTGTTTGATATCTTTTTCTTTTCCCCTAACTAACAATGTTCCGCGGTGTGGGCAAAAATTGTGGAATACCCGGACTTTATTGCCGTCACGTATTATAAATAAATTTTTTCCGAGGATTTCTATAGGCCATACATCTCCAGTATTCGGGACATCACTAGCGAATCCAATAGAAAGCCATCGTTTATTAAAGATGGCCTGCTTTTCTAGATTGAAATAATCTTCCTCTCTATAGCTTGCGGATGGTAGTCCAATCGCTTTGTCACAAGTCTTTTCGAGCGATGTTCGGGTTTTTCTTAACGAATCTACATGTGGAGTAGACATCTAGGTTTCCTCCCTCTTGTTGACTAAAAGTTCAATTGCCGCGTCACGGGCCTGATGAATGTTGGCTTCCGGACCGAAGAAGTTTCCAAGCGCGACGGCCCCTTCGATCAACAATGTGACGGTCATTGCGGCGTGATCGGGGCGGTGGACCCCCAAAATGATTAACGAATCCGTGATTTGCTGAATGAATGCCTGCTTGTGCGCTTTGGCGATAGCTTTTACGCGTTTTGACATATGCTGGTATTCCGTTAAAGCATTTTGGAATAAGCAACCGTGAAAGCCATTTACGTGCTGCCAGGACAGGAGCGCTCCGAATAGCGCGTCGATATAATCTGTCACGGAGTTCTGGTTCGCAGTGACTCTAGCGATAAAATCCCGGAACTCTTGGTCCCTGAATTCAAGCGCCGCGCATACTACGTCTTCTTTATCCGAAAAATATTTATAAAAAGTGCCTCGTGAAGCGCCGCTGCACTCAAGAATATCTCCCACAGAAACGTCAGAAAATCCTCTCCGGTAAAGCAGGTCACTCGCTTTTTGCGCAATTATTGTCTTGTATTGAATCATGCCCGGTTACTCCATCTGGACAAGGCCTTATCGACATGTCACTTGAATCATTTGTCCAAATATATACACTGATGTATATTCATGGTCAATTTTTAATCCTCTCGAGGTAAAATGAAACAAGCAAAGTTGATACTCACTGCACTTTCGGGCCTCGCTTTGGTCGGTGTGACGTTTGGTATGGCTCGCTATGGCTACGGCCTTTATCTTCCTCAATTTATTCATCGGTACTCCCTGGATAAAACAACACAGGGGTTAATAGGTAGTGGGTCTTACGCGGGCTATCTGATTGCAACGCTCATTGCGTCATGGGGCTCGAGTCGTTTTGGACCTCGCGCGATGCTTCTCGCCAGCGCTTTTTGTGCAGCGTTGGGGACAGCCATCGTCGCGCAAGCCTCTTCGACTGTGATGTTGGCCATCGGCGTCATTGTCTCGGGCGCTAGCCCAGGGATTATTTTTCCTGCTTTGTCCGACTGGGTGACGGCTGTCGCTAATAGCACGGAAAAAAATCGCCTGTTCACGATAATGAATTCCGGCACGGGGGCAGGGATTATTGTTTCGGCCGGGCTTGTTGCCTTTACCTCGGTTTCCATGCAATACGCCTGGTGGCTTTTCTCGGCCTGCGCGATTGTATTTGGTGCATTGGCCGCTTGGCTTGCGCCAGCAAAAAGGGTATTCCATCAGACTAGAGCGTCGTCTCTTACCGCTGATGCTTTCCGTCTCCGAGATTTAATTTTGCCGCAGGCTTTGCCGTTGTATTCCGTTGCGATCGTCGCGGGATTTGTCACTGCTATTTACTGGACCTTTTCTGTTGAAACGCTCAGCCGTTCTTTGCCGGGAACCTGGGGCATCAAAGATCCTGCTTTGCTGTTTTGGATGGTCACCGGCTTCGCTGGATTTCTGGGCGCGCTAACGGGGGATGCGGTTAACAATAAAGGGCTGGGACACGTACTTGCTTTGACCATGGTGGCGATTTCGATTGCGCTCGCTATCCTGGGTCTGTTTCCCAATATAATCCTGCTAGTGCTGGCCTCCGGGATAGTTTTTGGGGCCGCGTTTATATTCATCACCGGTCTTCTTGGGGTATGGAGTATGGCTATTTTCCCGAATCGTCCCTCCGTGGGATTTGGGGTGACGTTTCTACTCTTTACCGCGGGCGCGGCGGCGGGACCTACGGCGAGCGGTGTTATTGCAAGCGTTTATGGGCAAGCTTTCGTGTTTAATCTGGCGGCCTTAGTGGCATTGTCCCCTTGTCTGGCTTGCAAAAATGCAACACGTGCCCTGGGTAGCAATGCGATATGAACCACGATTCAGCCAGAGTTTGCCGGTCGGACCTTCGGTTATTCTGTTTGTGCAGGTGTTTTGTCACCCTTTAATACTAATCCCATCATTCCCTTTGGTTCGACTGTCGCAGACATAAAACCAAACGGCCCATAGGTATTTTCATCTCCTAGGGGCCGTGAAGGTAGATGGGAGGTGGCAGTCCGCCTATAGCGGATCACTCCCCATCAATTTATCAATTTAGTTAGTCCGCTGAGGTGGATTGACCGGCGGGCGCCTGCAGTACTTCTTCCGCCACCTCGCGGACCAACTGGAGTTTTTGGTTCTGGTCTGCCATGGTCAGCGGATTACCTTCCCAGGTTGAAGCGAAGCCGCATTGAGGTGAAAGACCGATGCGTTCGAGCGGGATAAAACGGCTCGCTTCGCTAATACGTGCCTTGAGCAGGTCTTTAGCCTCCAGATCCGGGTGTTTGGTAGAAATTAACCCAAGAATAACCCCTTTGCCCTCGGGAACTCGCGCCAGGGGAGCAAAGCTGCCCGAACGAGGGTCATCGTATTCCAGAGAATAAAGGTCGAAGCTCCGAGCGCCCTTGAACAAGGCCTCGGCGATGCTCTCATAGCCGCCCTCGGCATAGAACTGCCCGGCATTATTTCCGCGGCAGATGTGCAGGCAGGTGGTTATCCCTTCCAGGCCGTTGACCACTTCGTCGATGCAGGCAATCCCTTCGTCAAGTAGGCGCTCTGTGTCGATGCCCGTCTGGGCTTTCACCGCTTCTTTTAACTGAGGGTCGATGAGGATCGCCAGTTCCGGCGCATCAATCTGCACATATTCACAACCGAGATCACGTAACTCTTCGATTTCTTTCCGCAGCAGTCTGGCGACGTCATGAAAAAGGTCGAAGATATCGGGATAGGCCTCCGCCGAATGCGACGCTGACCAGAAGGACCAGGCAAGAAGCGGGGAGGGGAGTGTGATCTTCTTGGGGCGATCGGTGATGGAACGTAGAAAAGTGAACTCCTCAACCGATACCGCTTTTTTTCGCGCCAGTTTCCGTGTCACGACGGGGACGACGGGCGTTTTTACGTTTTCCGCCTGCGCTGTGCCTTTCAGGCCACGCCATTGTAGGCCGGGAAAATTGGACGATGCCGTAAGATCAAAACCGGACAGCGCATCAAAAAACCAGGAGAAAAACATCGACCGACGCTGCTCGCCATCGGTCACAACCTCCACGCCAGCGGCTTCCTGTACGGCAACGGCCTCGCGTACGGCACGATCCTCAATCCGTTTGAACTCCACCGCTGAAAGATCTCCCGCCTGAAAACGCGCACGCGCCTCTTTTAACCATTCTGGTCGAAGCAAAGAGCCAACTTGTTCTACTTTGTACATCTTTTCCCCCTGGTTTTTTCGTTTAGTCTGCTATCGCGCAGGAAATAAAAACATGTCATAGCATGCTTTGGGTCGCGGAGGAAAGTCGGGGACAGCGTTAATAGAATAATTTGATTTCTGCTGCTCATTTTCTTTCGGTGTTATCCATATTCGCGCCTGACAAAATTCCGTCAGATTGCCGTGGTCGAATAGATTGTTTCATTTAAATAGCGGCCTGAATCACCAGACCTAACACAACTGATAATCCAACAAAAAATAACATGAAATATACAGCGCAACGGCAAAAGCGCGTGGGGGGATCTCCATACGAAACGGTGGCGGCTGGCGTTAACATGTTGAATGGCGGTTGTTTACCCTGGACCGGCGGATAAAAACAGGCAACAAAAGCTGTACTTGCTGTGGCGGAAATCGAGAAGTCACGACACTGGCAATATCGACAGACTGGTTAGGGTGACGGAAATTTGTTCTGATTCCGTCAATCAATAATCTTGCCGTAAATAACCCCCAAAGCCTTAGTTATATTTTCCTTGTGCTTAGTTGAAAACAACATATAGATTTTCAAGAAAACAGCGTAATTAATGATTGCATCACGGCAGTTGAGTGTAAATTCAGACGAGAAGTAAAAAATGGCTAAAACTGGTCAGGATAAACATCGCCAAAAATAGCGAATTATGGACGGTGTTAGGATGCGGATAATGTATACGCTGATAAAGTTAACGATCGCCGCGTCAATAATGGCGATCACATCCCGCCGACGAAAAGTAATCGTCATAATCAGGAATAATAATATCCTCGGGAAGAGGACCGCCTCTATGGCGGCCTTCTATTTAGCAGCAATCGAGATCAGAGTTCCAAAGTAGATGCACGCGGGCGAGGCGGCGAGTGTCTCGGCGTATGGGCTGCATTACGCATGCTGCGCTGTCAGTGCATATCGAGCCTAACATCGTGGTGCTCAAGCATCATTTACAGCCATTGCGGGCGATTACGGACAAACGCGCTGAGTCAAATTATGTTGTGATGTTGAAAGCCGAATTAGTGATCGATCGAATGATAATTGACACTGACTAATTGCCACCTATCCATTCAACACAATTCGATAACGACATTATCTTCATTTATCAAACATCTTATTATCTTTTTTGTTTTTATTTATTTTGGTTGCAGGTCTTATTTCTGGGGTTATTTTGATGTGCTTCAATGTTGGTATGGGTAGCAATAAATAGCCATTGTTTGAGAATGGTGCGGATTATTATAATGAAATTTGAGGACGATATTTTTTAAAAGGCATTTCTGATGCTATTAGAATAATATCTTTTATATTCATTAGCAGGAAAAATATAAAATATGTTCAAGAAATTATTTCAACCCGAAAAGATTAACCAGTGCGTTATACCTAACCGGTTGGTTGTCCCCGCGATGGTCACCAACCTGTGTAATAGCGATGGTACAGCGTCAGACCGTTATATCGCCTATCACGAAGAAAAAGCAAAAGGCGGCTGGGGGCTGATCATCACCGAGAACTATGCCATCAACGAAAATGCGATGGGCTGTAAATACATTGGTGGGTTATGGCGCGACGATCAAATCGCCAGCCACCGTAAACTCACCGACACTATCCATAAATACGATAGCAAAATCTTCTGCCAGATTTATCACGCAGGCCGCCAGACGTCAGAACATGTCAACGGCGGTGTGCAGCCGGTGGCGCCTTCCGCAATCCCGTGTCCAGCGTTGAAAGAAATGCCCCGTGAGCTGGGTATTGACGAAATACAGCAGTTGGTCTCGGAATTCGCCGACTGCGCGCGTCGGGTGAAAGAGGCGGGATTCGATGGAGTTGAAATTCATGCCGGCCACGGTTATTTGATTGCCGAATTTTTATCGCCTTACGCCAATAAACGTACTGACAAATATGGCGGCAACCTGGATGGTCGAATTCTGTTCTTAAAAGAGATCTATCAGGCGGTGCGTAAAGAAGTCGGGATGGACTACCCGGTCACCATCCGACTCTCCGCTGACGAAGGTTTCCTCGGCGGTCGCGATATCTCCGAGACGCGCGTGCTGGCGCAGATCTTCGAGGAGTGGGGCGTGGATGCGCTGCATATGACCATGGGCGTGTATGGCGATCGCAACAAAGCGTGTACCGTTCCGCCCATGTACGTGGGCCATGCTTGGGCTGTCTCCTTCTCCGAAGAGCTGAAGAAAACGGTGAATATGCCCATCATCACCGTGAACCGCATCAACGATCCGCGTATGGCGGACAACGTTCTGGCGCTGGGCAAAGCAGACTTCATCGCGATGGGGCGTGGTTCACTGGCCGATCCGCATCTGCCTAACAAAGCAAAAGCGGGCGATGTAGCGTCTATCCGTTATTGCATCGGCTGTATGCAGGGCTGCCTCGCCAGTCTGCCGCTTGGCGTGCCATTTACCTGTCTGGTCAACCCGTCGCTGGCGCGTGAAAACAGTTTGGATTACAGCAAAGTCGCCAGCCCTAAACGCGTGTTCATCGCGGGGGCGGGACCGGCGGGACTGGAAGCGGCTCGCGTGGCGGCGACGCGCGGCCACAAAGTAACGCTATTTGAAAAAACCGGCTATCTGGGTGGTCAGTTCCGCTCTGCGGCTTACCCTCCGGGTAAAGGCGAGCTGGCGACCTACACCGCCTGGCTGGGACGGGAACTGGAAAAGCTAGGTGTGGAGATCAAACTGAATACGCCGCTGACCAAAGCGATCGTTGCGGAAGCGCGTCCGGACTCCGTCATCGTCGCGACGGGGGGTAAACCTGCGGTTCCGCCGATCAAGGGTATCAACCAGCCGCACGTGGTGCTGGCGGAGGATGTCCTGCTGGGCAACGTGGTCACCGGCCAGCGTGTTGTTATCGCGGGCGGTGGTGAAGTGGGTGGCGAAACTGCGGCACATCTGGCCATGCAGCAGAAAGAGGTGACCGTGGTTGAAATGCGCGACCGCCTGTTGCAAGAACTGGATGGCGTCAGCAAGCTGCATCTGATGTCCGTGCTGGAAGAGTACGACGTGAAGCAGTACCCCAACACCAAGCTATGCGAAATTGGCGAGCATCAGGTGATTCTCGAAAATGCGCAAGGACGCATGGAGTTGGAAGCGGATACGGTCGTTATCGCACTGGGATATGCGCCGGTAAAAGAACTGGCTGAAGAGCTGCAAGGGGTTGTGGACGATGCGATCGTCATCGGCGGCGCCGTCAAAACCAGCAATGCGCTGGTGGCTGCGCGTGAAGGTTTCGACGCCGGTATGTGCCTGGCTTAACCGAATCACAGCGCCGATGACCGTCGGCGTGTAACACTCGTAACACGGGCTTTTCATGCTGAATGGAAGGCCCGTGTTTTTATCTATTGCCGCTAGTCCCTCTTCGTTCCACACCTCTCCTGTTTTCTCTTTCCTGATCGTTCGTAATAACGGCACGATGTGATGACACGTGGCGTGGCCGTGCTATACAGAGCAGAAGCGTGAGAAGAGGTTGAGCGGAGGTAGGAAAGGAGAGAGAAATAACGGACAGGCGAGAGGCCTGCCCGTTACAAGACCCGATGCGTTATGACACGATATTCATCGTCAACGCGTGGGCTGCGGATAGCGTGCGGGTGCTGACTTTAATCCAGACACTGCCGCGAGGATCGACATAAGCTGCCTCTCCTTCATGATTGAAGAGGGCATCCGTCGAATCTACCCGCGTGCTGAGGGTAGACGAGCCGACCGTCAGCCGTTGCAACGCAGGTTTGTCAGTGCGAAGGCGCAGGTAGACAAACGCGTACAGCGGGTAATCGTACTTGCGCGGTGTCAGGCTAACCTCCAGCGATCCTTCGATTCGACGTTGGCGAACGTCGATCACCGAGAACTGCCCTTGGCGTTCTGCCGAACGGGTCACACCGCCATCATCCCAGTAGAGCTGATGATGGCCTTCGTCGGACTCCCCAAGCGGATATAGCGCCAACACCAGCGGCTGCTCGAACTTATCCATTACCTGAATATTTTTGAACGGCGCCTGCAGATCGGACTGCGTATGTCGCTCAGGAATGATAGCCCCTTCTCGAATAAACAGCGGCATGCTGGTGATATCGGCACTGACGGTAAGGCGCTGTCCCCCTTTGATGGGGTTCGCGATATCCACCGTGTCTTCGATGACATGGTAACGATACCAGTTCAGGGCCTGTCCTTTGACCGCATTAGGGAAGTAGACTTCTTTTTCAGCCAAGTAGGCCGCTCCGCTACCGGCAGTGCTGCGCGTCATGATTGGCGCATAAAGCACGGAGCCGTCGATAAAGCACTGCGTCGCCAGTACGTCTTTGTTGCGTTTATCGAAGATCCCGTCGTCGCCTTGCCATAAACACATTGCCTGTAAGATCGGAATACCGGTCTGAGTGTTTTGAAACATGGCGTCATACAGCAGGTGATGCCAGCGCACGCGGAAACAGACAAAGGCCGACATGATATCGGCGAATGTGCGGGTACCGCTGACCGGTGCCTTTTCGCTAAAACGATAAATTTCCTGATAGGGTTTCATCGCATCGTAATGGTTGCGCATCCAAGGCAACAGGCACGCAGCCTGAGTCCAGCGAGTCATCAGCTCGTGTTCGCAGACGTCGCCGATGTCGATGTCGTCGGGTCCCAGCACCAGCCGGTCATAAACCATGGGGTTATGGTTGCGACAGTGTTGGTCGCCGTAGAAGACGCTGGCGGGATCTTCCGGCGCCTCGCCCGGCGCGAACCCCCCAACGTCCGAACCGGAAATCGGCAGGCCGGACATCCCCAGATTGAGAACCATGGGCAGCGTCGCCTGCAGATGATGCCAGGTCGAGGCGTTATCGCCCACCCAGTGACCGGCGTAGTGTTGCAAACCGGGATAGCCGCTGCGGCAGATGATATAGCTGCGTTTGTAACCCTTAAGCAGATCTTCATGCGCGCTGAGTCCATGCTCGTAGCTGGATTTTGCCAGCATATACGCATGGAAATTGCGAAGTTCGACATAAGGCGTTTTACGACCGTCGCCGAAGCGGGGATCGGTCAAATGGAGCTGACCGTGATAGCTGCGCCAGTTAAAGGTGTTGGTTCTCCTTCTGTCGTCGCTGGGCGACTCGCCGGTGAGCGACCAACCGAATTGGTTACGCGGCGCTTCCGTATCCGCGAAATTTTTACCGTCTTCGACGTGAGGCATGGAGTCCGGTGCGGGCATGTCCTGCCAGACGAATCCCAGCCCGTTTTTCAGCAGATAGGTATACTGCTCGCCCCAAAAGCGCGCCGCATCCGGATTGCCATAGTCGGTGACCACCGCGCCAATCATGTCGCGCTCGGCGGTTTGCGCGTTGATGCCGTAATCCAGCACCAGCAGGTTTTGATCGGGGTAGTTAGTCTCCCCAATGCGAGTGAACGTCAGGCCCGGATAGTCGCTCTCATGCTTAGGACCGCGGAATTTGGGTATGTTGGACTCACCTTCATTGGCGACGCAATAGCCCTTTTCGATCAGCCCCTGAGCGGTGGCATACTGCTTCTTCGAGGTGTCCGCAGGGTTATAGGCGACCTTGTCCGCGCGGATAAACGGCGTGATGTTGGTTTGGCACTGCAGATTGAACTGGGCTGCCCAATCGAATACCGAGATCCCTTCGTCTACCTTACCTTTCGTCCAGAAGCTGTCTTTGATGGTGAAGACTTTTTTGTCTTCCTGTATGTCGATGTCGATCCCCAAACCTTCGATCGGAATACCCGCTTTTTGGTGTCCCTTGACGATATCTTCAACGTAAACCTTGATTGGATCGTTGACATCATCGGGGCGTAGCAGGCCGGGGCTGCCGTATTTGGCCTGGAAATAACCAAAGATGTACTTGGGCGGCATCACCGCGCGATCGTTCAACGTGATCTCTTTCTGACTCGGCGCATCCAGATTGCCTTTGCCCATCAGGAATGTGAAGGCATCCATGACGCCTGAACCTTGCTCCGCGAACATGTAGTGGCAGTCGAACTCGCCGTGTTGAACTCCGGCCTCAACGGCATTGGCGTCGCGAGAGGGATGTTTCAGGGAGAAATAGCTCTGTCCGGTATTATCGAGAAACACGCCGAGAAACTGTTGCTGACCTTCCACGACGGCGCGTTCAATATAGAAGGGGGCGTTCAGGTATAGCGGAATGTTGGCATTGGCCTTGAACGAATCCTTATACTTCGCTTTGACCGGGAAGACTTCCGGCTGGTTGTACCACAGGTTGTCATAGTTGTAGCAGGTCACCTGCGAGCCGGTATGATCCAACAGGGAATAGCCGCTGTAGCTATAGCACTGTTCGATAGCGTGCCCGACGGTCGCATTGCTTTTCCCGGTCAGGTTGTAATTCACGATTTCGCCAAGACCAAAGTAGTGCGTTGCCGACTCGGCTTTGCGCTTCATATTCGCGACGGTGCCGACGCCAGGTTTGGCGTGGCATAGCGGGCCGGATGAGATATCCGTGACCGCACCGTCTGACAGCCGCTTGATTTGGATCGACAGTAAATCGTCTTTGTCCCGTAAAAACTGGATCTGAATAGACCGTAACTGAATGCTGACGCCATCCCGATTCCAGCGCAGGAGAGGATGGAAGCCGGCGGCCT
This sequence comes from Lonsdalea iberica, assembly GCF_002111585.1. Classification (GTDB taxonomy): domain Bacteria; phylum Pseudomonadota; class Gammaproteobacteria; order Enterobacterales; family Enterobacteriaceae; genus Lonsdalea; species Lonsdalea iberica. The sequence goes on along the minus strand of NZ_LUTP01000027.1, from coordinate 27,094 downwards.
GTTCATATCGGCGTATTTGTTCAAGGCGTTCTACTACGATGGGCCCATACACTTTTTCCGGGTAGTCGTTGATGCTGGCGGCGGCAGGCGCAAACCGAACCCGGAAGGCATCTTTCTCACAGGATGTGACCTGCAGCACGAGATAAACGTCCCGCTCAGCGGTTGCCGAGCGAGATTTCGGTTTGGCTTTGGCATTGATATATATCGTCCAGTCCGTGTCAAAACCGTTGGGAGAGTGGGGTTTTCCGTCCCAGTAAACCGAATAAAGTTCAATATCGTCGCCGACGGACCAATCGTCCACAGGGACATAGTCATAGGTGTTATAAGCACGCCACGACGCGGGAAGTTCTCTGTTTTTCATTATTACGCTGTCCTTGATATTCGATTAGTGCTGGTCTGCTGAACGGTGAAATTCAAAGGCAATCCAAACGCTATCGGTATCGGCGTAATATTGATGAGGTGGGTAGAAGAAGCAGGGATCGTCCATGCTGGCATTCTTGGCAATGTCCGACACGCCTTTCCAGGCGTCATATTCAGTGACGATCGGCATCGGCAGATGCGTGTTTCCCGGCGCGAGTCTAAATTCTTCATAGAGTTCAGGGAAGGCTTTGCCTGTGTCAAACGGCGATGCAACGCCGCCTTCCGGGAGTACGGGGCGTTTGCCTGCTATGGCGGCGCGGGCTTTGTCGATGTCGGTGAACTTTTGCATACGGCCACAGCCAATTAACTGAGTATGGACCTCGAACAAGTTGCTGCCATGAGCGGCGTGGATTCCGGCATCAGAGCCGGCCGGCAACCACCACAGATTGACGTACAGCTCGTAAGGCAGGACTTTGCTGCCGGCAGGCGCTGGCAAACCGGTCAACTGCCACGGATTCACTTGAATCTTGTGGTTCAGATGAAGCTGATTGGAGATCCACAGCGGAAGCGCAGGGGTTCCCGCCGGGAAAGCGTATTTGGCCCACTGGGTATCACGTGAAAAGACGTCCGATTCGACATTGCGCGTATTGCGGACCTGAATCAGCGAGATTACGCCGTTTGCGGAGGCGTCAGCGGTCGTAATCACTGCGCCGGCTCGGATAATGATGCTCTGCAGCGAGGGGACGGCGTGACGCAGCGGAGTATCATTGTGCAGATCGCTGCTGACGTGCGACGTCGCGGCTACCAAGACTGGCTGAGTGCCCAGATTGGTAAGAATGACGTCGGTGTTGTCCTGATGAGCGAAAAGGCCTGTGGTATCGAATTCGTGCAGACGACTGACCATGACGCCGAACAACAGTCCGCCGTTGAAAGGGTACTCGGTCACGACATTTTCAGCAGCGCGGGGAGTGATGGTGACGGTTTTGGGCGCTGCGGGGTTCGCGCCGGGAGCCAATGTCGGGTCAGCGGCGACACAGGAGGAGGCTATCACCCCAGGAGGACATTTCGCCGTAGCGGCGGTGGTGGATGCGGCTTCTTTTGCCATCGTCTTATGAGCGGTGCCAGCCAGCGCGACCGTTCCGGCGACGCAGCTTCCATACAGAAGGAATTTTCTCCGGGAAAGCGTGCGCTGATTCTCCTCTTGTTGAGATAAAGGGCAAGCCTCTGCCGATTTATTCTTCAATTGAGTTTTCATTATGACCTCTAAGTATTTATGAATTAACAATTCTGTTATCTGTCATTAAAATGACGGCCACCCAAATACCTCATTTCAGAATGTCTGGTTTGACATCGAAAACAGAGTATGTCGGCGGTGATATTTGATTTATGTTGTCATCAATTTATCGGTTGCGATCTCGATAGACAGGGAGAACACAATCGATAAATCGATGTAAATAACTCTTCGCCATTATTTTAAAATCTGTACTTTCTAAAAATGACTGTCGCACTCGGGCTATTATTTGTCGTTATTGTTGGATAAATTTCGGTCGATATTACCGTCGTTGTCGCGCGTGTTGTTACGAAAAAACAATCTATCGCTGGCGTAAACGGCGCCTGTTCGCAGTTAGGCCTGCACGCATCCGCCCAATAGGTGAAATACATTTCCCATGTTTTGACTAACGACGGCATCACTTAACAGTGACCCACTTTTTCGATTGATAAACAGTGTCGTAGACCTCTCGAAGGGCATATTATTAGTTAACTCACCATGCAATCTATACCCTTCTAATTATTATTAATTTGTTTAAGTGCAATGAAGGCGTTGCAACTACGTTGAATAACACAGTACACAGCAAGCAATTTATTAGGACTGTGTGTTTATATGCACTGTTGACAGCCTATAAAACTATCTTCCTTAAAACTCGATTCTCCATTCATGTGCATTTTAACGGGTCTTTGTATAAACATCCTGTTCTTGGTCAAAGATAGAGAGCGTTTTGAATAAAATCATATTTTATTCCACTTGCTAATTAAGGCTCACTATGTGAGGGCAGCATCAGCGTTTGATAGACAATTAATATCACGTCATTTATATTTTCTATCCCACCGCTAAAAGGAGGTAACTATACAGTCTCAATCGACGTGTTATTTAACGGGGTTTGAGCACATTGAATGAGAAATAGTCAGCTAAAATAATTGGCTTATCAATTAAGCAGTAATACGCATCAGTTTATGTCTCAGCGTATTCTATTTATGCAACCCGCCATTGAGGTCCATTTAGTTTTTTGCTTTGCAAGAGCTGGCCATCATGTTTGGAGACTTTTGATGCTCTCTATCATAGAGAAGAGGATAAGCGACAGCGGGCAATGCACCGACTTATGTAAAGCGACCACGAGTCAACCTGACCGCTTAGTTTAGCTTTTTGTGATGACCTCACGAGGTGAAGACGGAGGGCATACTCGATAAATTCGGGCAGCTGATTTTAAATCGACATATCGTCTATTCTTAAAACCGTGTCTCGGGGAACGCGCCGGTCACCTCGCGCCTATCGTTGTATGCTGCCAAGAGATAGGATGAGGGCGTTGCAAAGGCGTTAAGCGGTCTTCGGGCATACAGGCTTCACAGGGAGGAATGGTGCTCCCTTGTTGCGATGACGGGCTGTATAATGCGAGCAGATCAACTTTTAGGCACTTGATATTTTGTGGTGTACAAAGGGCTTGCCATCCATTCCTAACCAGTCCATAATAGCGTCCATTCCTGGTTAGGGAATAAGAAAGTTGATTCTAATCAATTGGTTAGAAGAGAAATTACAATCTGGTCCCCATTCAAAACTGCATGATGATTATCAATGTAGGTAAGTAATTAAGGCGCGTTGGCAGAGTGGCCATGCAGCGGATTGCAAATCCGCCTACCTCGGTTCGACTCCGGGACGCGCCTCCAGCTTTTGGCCCAGGTGGTGGAATCGGTAGACACAAGGGATTTAAAATCCCTCGGCGTTCGCGCTGTGCGGGTTCAAGTCCCGCCCTGGGCACCATTGAATAAAACCCATAATAATCAATCTCCTAGCAAAAAGTCATCGGCCGCCCTATGGCGGTTTTTTTGTGTCTGAAACAAATCTTAATAACAAAAAGCGACGACAGAGATTTTTGTAGTCGTAATAGTTTGTCGTCGAATCAAAAAATGAACAGATCTGCATCCCACATCTGTTTCTGCCCTCATCAAAAAAATCGAATCAGGTGGGTCGCGTAAAATGCCGCCACCGGTAACTTTTCGGCGGATTTGGCCGGAGTGAACCACCTCAGGGTAGGGTGCGGATAAGTCTGTCTAATGAGCATGCGCGGGACCTGCCATTTGATAATTCAATATGGCGTTGTCCGTGAGTAAAATCCACAACGATGACTTCTAAGCGGCTTCCCCAGAAAAACATCCCTATACCAAACGTGTTTTGGGTATGAACTTGAAGGCGAACAGCATTTGTTGCTGTAGGCGCACGTCCCCAGAGCGACAAAAGTTTGAGTGACATTTGCACGCTGGATGCATGGGCAATCTGATTGACTGCCCGGTGGATAGCTATGCGGTATTTAACGATGACGGCTGGATGGCGGTACATCGGTAGACGGAGCAGGCGATTCCCCTGCATACCGAGCTGCTGCCGAGTCTCAATGCGGCGCTGAACGAGGTGCTCAGCGTCGCACTGTTTTTGCCTAGTGGGGTTAATCGCAGGTGGGGTCTTGGTTACCATTGGGGGTGATATCTACAATAGAGTTCTGATTTTTCTCACATGTGAGATTATAAGAGTTGCTAAACCAAAAACGCATAATACCGCGCAGCCGCTCGATATTAACATTATGAAAAGAAGCGAAGCTACTGATCCGATAATCGGTAATGTCTAGGTAATGCTCGTCGGGGCCTGTGGGCGACTGATCCCACCAATGCGTTAACGGAATTTCACCGCTTATCGGTGTATCCACGCTACGTCGATAAAAACTGGCATAGTATCGATCTTCTTTTTTATCAAAGGGATGTTGTTCAAAATACTTCATTATCAAGTCAATCAAAGCCTGCTGCCCTTGAGGTGGATTGGCGACGACAAAGCGTTCATCCTGACCTAGATAGATGGCCTCTGTCCCAAAGGTAAACTTCGTGGAAATGTCCCCAATATAATTAACCCATACCGTCATAACGACATGAAGCGCCAGCGTGCTGCCAATGTAAATCCATTTCTGCCGGAAGCGACGGCACAGAAATACAATGATGCATATTGGGGCAATAAGCCAGATCAGCGGCAACATGGTGGAGTAATACGTCCACAGGAATGTGCTGTTGTCGAACTGATATAAACGGCCGATAATTAGCAATAGATAATTAATTACTAGAAAAATAAAAGTGAGTTTCATAGCGTGTTAGGGTTAATCACAGGTAGGGTCTTGGATGCCATTTGATTTTATATCAATAATATTAACTTCTGACTGATGACCATTACAGGCATGTGCATAGTCGTTATAGAGCCAAAACCGTGTGAGACCATTGAAATAGTCATCATTTTTTTTATTGAGGAATGCCATAGAGGCTAATTCATAGTTTACGGTATCTTGATATCTCTGATATTCGGTTAACATGGATTGATCCCACCAGTGAGCTAACGGCCTCTTGCCACTCAGTGGAGAATCGACACTTTTCACATAAAAAATAACAGAGTATTCATCACTGTTTTTATTAAAAGGGTGTTGTTTGAAGTGACTCATAATTAAATCAATAAGTGCTTGCTGGCTTTTTGGTGGGTTATTTGTCACGTAATGAATATTATTTCCAGTAAGTCTAATCGTCGGCGCAGAAAAAGATAAATAGGCTGATGCCGGGCCAATATAATTAATCCACAGCAACGTAAAAGCATATAGAAATATATTCCATCCCGCATAACGCCATTTATGAGCAAATCGACGGCGTATAAAGATAAGCGTGCATACAGGACTCAGGATCAATATCAATGGCAGCATCGTGGAATAATGCATGTACAAAAAGGAGTCTTCATCGAATTGATAAAGTCGTCCCACGACTAGGAGTAGGTAGTTAACAACAAGAAAAGCAAAGGTGAGATTCATAGTGTTCCCTTGATGGGGTAGTTCATTTCCATAACGGTGATGAATGGTTTATACCCGAACTGCTTCATATGTTGCAGGATAAACCAGCCTAGGAACCCTGGAATTATGCCATATTTCTTATAGGGCAGTTGGCCTGATCGGATCCAAGTCTGGAGTATCTAACCTTAATGTGTTTTGGGTATGAACTTGAAGGCGAGCAGCGTTCGTAGCTCTAGGCGCACGTCTCCAGAGCGACAATAGTTTAAGTGATATTTGCATGCTGGTTGCATCGGCAATCTGAATCACTGTCCGGTTGAGATCTATGCGGTATTTAACGATGACGGCTGGATGGCGGTACATCGGCAGGCGGAGCAGGCGATCCCCCTGCATACCGAGCCGCTGCCGAATATCAAAGCGGCGCTGAAAGATGTGCTCAGCGTCGCGCTGTTTTTTGCCTAGTGGGTGTTAGTCACAGGTGGGGGTTTGAGTACCATCGGGTTTGATGATCACGTTGCCTGACTGATTATTCTCGCACGTCACTCCGTGATCGCCGATAAACCAGATTTTCAGCGATCCATCTTCAAGATTAGCAACGTTGGCAATTTCGTACTCTGAAATATCAGCATCAATTAGTGCTCTGCCACGCATAGGTTGATCCCACCAATGAGCTTTAGCAATTTTGCCGTTACTCATCGTGTCGATACTCTTTATGTACAACACTCCACTATAATCCACGTCTCCTAAAGGATGCTTACTGAAATAATCTGCGATGAGAGCAGTAAAAGCGCGCTGACTTTTAGGCGGAGACGTGACGATATAGTCGTAACCTCGTTCGCCAGAGACATCTATATAAAATTCGTACCCTTCTCGTTTTTCAATCGAAGGTGTCCCGAAAAAGAAATGCGTTGAAAACGGGCCGATGTAGTTGATCCATAGCAGCATGGCTGCATGAAGGAGAATGATACATATAGCATAACGCCACTGCTTACTGAATAAGAAAACAAGTGTACATATGGGAGTGATGAACCATGACAGTGGGACTATTATTGAATAGTGATCCCAAAAAAGCGTCTCGTTATTGAAGGAATATAAACGATCCAGCATAACCAATAGATAATTTATAACCAAAAATATAAATGTCTTTTTCATATGTTCCCTTTAATGGGGTAATCCATTTCGACTACGGTGATGAACGGCTTATAACCGAATTTATTTAAATGTTGGAGTATGAACCAAGATCTAAAGCCTCCAAGCACGCTGTAAACCTTTATCTCCGCAGTATCTGGATCTGGGCCAATATCAGGGATATCCAGTCCAAAATGATCATAAAAAGTTACCCGAACCTTACCTTTGTAAAACCGACCACAACGGTCAAAGTCAACAATTTCTGCCTTTGCCGCCCAAACGTCATTGATGGCAAACGTCAGTCCACCATTTAACCAGGCTAAGTATTTATCTTCGAATGTATTGAAAGCTGGGGGGCGAAGTGATTTTTTAATTATATTCTGATAGCTCATCATCCAATTATTTAAAGCAACAGAGTTAATTTCGCCATGTTGCAGTTTGATTGTATCATCAACACCCTGCAGTAAGGTTTTTATGAACGCTTGTGTGTTTGGATGCGCACGAACGGCGCGTGTTAGCGCTGGATGCCTAAATTCCCCACCTTCTTTTTTTTCAAATTTGGCAATCATCGCGAGAATAACGTTTCTCAGATCCCCGGAAGAGAACAACGTCGCCGCCATCACCCTGAATTTTATGAAGTTGATGGTCGGTGAATCGAAGCCAAATAAATAACCATCCTTTGCAAAAAGAGGTAAATGGCCAAAATTTGGTATGGATTTGATCTCTTCCTCGGTCATATCGCCATAGGTCATATCCGCAGCAGGACTGCCGTCAGCGTTAAAACCGGGTTTACGCGGCGACTGATATACCAGAACGGGTAAATGGATCCGCGTCGCACTGGTGGTATCGGTCACTTCGGTGACCTTGAGCGTCGGCTCGGGTTCTATTCTCGGCGTGGCCGGGCGAGGCGCAAACCCCCAGCCGGCTTTCTGTGCCGGCGCATTCACCCTAGCGCGGTCATAGGCATTCCGGATGGTATTGGCGAAATCGCGGTTGGCGTTGATGTCTAAGGTGCCCGCTGTCAATGAACAACAGGCGTGCTCTTGCGAGCCTAATACGACGGTTTGGGCGTCCAGCGCACTGCCTTTTTCGGGCGATAAGATACGCGTAAATTCATCTGGGGTAAGTTCATCCAGACGCTTGGTGATTAGCATGTTTCATTCCCTGTAAACAGATCTATCCCTGTGAAGCGCGGATAGTCTATGCGCAACTTATAGTTATGTAAATGAACGATATGCCACGATAAAACCGCCAAATCGGCGGTTTAATTTTCCCTGGTGTCGGCATGTATTTTTAGTATGCAGACGCATAATGACATCATTTAAATACGATGTTATGTACCGGAGGAGGTGCTACGGGGCTGTTCGCCCCTGCAGGCATACGCATGTGACTTGACCATAAATTGGAACCGGCTGGGGGGATGTGCATTACTGTGTCTGAAATCGACTGTTTCATCCTCCCTCATTGCACGTATGTCTATAAGCGATCACGTTGTCTGTTCTCCTTCGACTTGATCAGCGGGAAGCTCCGTCTGAGCGTGATTTCTAAAACCGCAGAAGTGTAGTCGGCGTTGTGATTTCGATTTTGCCGCACGGTTTATCTTCGACGTTTAAGGCCTGGCTGACCAAGGCTGCTTCCTTTATGGCGTTTTCCGCGCAGGTATTCTATTTTTTATCAAAAGTATCCTTACTATTGGGAAGTGAATTGTTTAGTCAATAAGTAAAGGCGTGTAACGATAGAGGGGGGAAGTGAAAACAAGAAGCAGGGCATATTCAACATCGCATAGAGAGGGGATGAGCCGGGGTGTAGATACCACATGCGCAAACCGAACGTGGCTATCCTAATGATAGGTAAAAAGGGGGAGCATAAAACATAACGATTTCGGCATGTCTGCTATTCTCATGGAGTGGGTAGAGGACCGATACCGATGTGTGAAGCGATGACCAATATTTAAGACAGAATTGATCCTTTATATAAAAAATCCACAAAAAGTAGTCACGATGATCGCCAGATAGTCTACCTATATTAAGTTGAAAAATTTTTTATCCTGGGCGAAAGGTATGGCAGACGAAAGCATCGCAAACTGAAAGTTAGCTGATGCCCGAACAGCATCTGTGTTTGGGGCCTGACTGATTATGTCAAGTTAATGACATCAATATAATGAAGACGCTAATAATCGATTTCAATCTTATCTGCTTTAGTTAGATGCCAAAAGAACGTGTAATAAACGGCGGTTCAATATCTTTGCATTAAGCAAAATATAAATAGCAAGTATAAAATTAGCCGAATAATCTCCGCTTATGTTTATAAGCACACTAACGAATTGCGTCACGCTGTGATGAAAAAGGGTTAACTTTACCGAGAGGATTATAAATATTTTGTGGTAAACAACATTTATCTCGTCGGATTACCTAAAGTTCATTTTCTAAGTTCTGTATTAGCAGTAGCTCTATATAAAAATTTATCTTTTACGAAAAGCAGTCGCTTTTTTAGGCATCAAGGTTTATCGCTCTTTCAAGTCGTTATCAGGCGTGAAAGCAGTCCAATGAAGGAGTGTGCACCTAATTTGTCTTTTAGTTTCATCATGCTTGACGGTGAATAATTGCCACAAAATGCGTATGGTTTTTTGGGAAAATTTGTTTCTTATTCTTGAGGGTTCTAGCTAGTAATACATGTACGCATCTTATAGCTTGTCCTAAAAAATAATTATCGGAACAATAATAACTTTGGTTATTAGTTTGTTTTTTTTAATGGAAATTTGATGTTATTTTGTTCTCAAGATGATCTGGATTATAAGATCAATTTGTTTTTCTTTTAAAAACAGTTGGTTGTGGTTATCGTGGCAACCTGTAAAATATTTACAGAATGCGGATTTTTTGGATTTCTGTCTGTTTTTTGTATAAAAAACTTTCAGGGTGCGGAAAAAAAAGCCGCACAGATGGAAGCGAAAACTTTCATTTTCGTGATTTAGATCACATAATTGTCAAAATTCACATGCGGCTGCGTTGTATGTGCTGGGGCATAGGCGGTAGAGTGACAACCGTTTAGGATTAATCCTATGCCTCGTTTAAGGACGATAACTGACGTAAGGGAGCTGGTGAGGTGATGGATAATGGGAGCCTAAAAGATGTTGAAATCGGCATGGTAAAACACGTCGAAACAAAATTGCGTGAAGTAGTAGGCACATCTGGCACCGATAGTTTTCATGCCACCTATGGAGAGTGATTATTGAACTGGGCGATAGCGACTATCACCTGATTTATGTTTGAAACATAGCCTGTTGGGATGGATTATGGGTACCTCTGAACTACTCAAGCACATTTATGATATAAACCTGTCTTATTTGTTACTGGCACAACGTCTGATTAATGACGAAAAAGCTTCTGCGATGTTTCGTCTGGGCATTGATGATGAAATGGCTGATGCGTTGATGCAGCTAACATTGCCTCAAATGGTAAAACTAGCTGAAACAAATCAGTTGATTTGTCACTTCCGATTCAGCGATCACACGACTATTAAGCAACTGACTCAAGAATCCCGCGTGGATGATTTGCAGCAGATCCATACCGGTATTCTTCTGTCGAGTCATTTACTTCAACAGTTGTCTTCAAAAGAAGAGAACGTGCCTAAGAAAAGGGCATAATAATGGCTGAGAAAAGTATTGTTCAGGAAGCTAAAGATATTCAGTTAGCTATGGAACTGATTACGCTTGGCGCACGTTTGCAAATGCTGGAAAGTGAAACGCAGCTGAGCCGTGGGCGTCTCATCAAGTTATACAAAGAATTGAGAGGCAGTCCTCCGCCCAAAGGCATGCTGCCGTTTTCAACTGATTGGTTCATGACGTGGGAACAAAACATTCACTCTTCCATGTTTTACAACGCTTACCTGTATTTACTCAAAATCAGTAAATGCAGCGGGGTGGAAGCCGTCATCAAAGCGTATCGTCTTTATATCGAACAATGCTCCCCACACAATGAAACTCCCTTGCTGGCGCTAACGCGGGCTTGGACGCTGGTGCGTTTTGTCGACAGCGGCATGTTGCAGTTATCGGCCTGCAATTGCTGCAATGGGATGTTTATTACCCATGCGCACCAGCCTAAAAACGTTTTCGTCTGTAGTTTATGCCAACCGCCTTCCCGGGCAGTAAAAAGACGTAAACTTTCTCCAAACGTTGCCGATATCCTACCTCAACTGCTGGACGAGCAGGTTAAGCACGCAGTCTGAGCTTGGTAGCGCTAGTGAACCTGCCATTGAGCATTTAGGCATAATGGCAGGGCTCTTTCCTTCTTAAGTCGTACGCGATAAGACTGCGTTTTAACCTCACTCCACTACCCCTTGTTACTATAAGGAATGCTTGTGCTGGTTATATTGGGTTATATCGTCATTATAGGCTCCATCCTGGGCGGTTATCTTATCGTCGGTGGAGAGCTAGGTGCACTTTATCAGCCTTCCGAGTTGCTGATTATCGGTGGTGCTGCCATCGGTGCGTTTATCGTGGGAAACAACGGTAAGGCAATCAAAGGCACAATCAAGGCTTTACCGCTGCTCTTCAAAGGTTCGAAATATACTAAAGCTGTGTATATGGACCTCATGGCTGTACTCTTCAGACTCATGGCTAAATCACGCCAACAAGGAATGCTTTCTCTCGAGTTCGACATCGACAATCCTAAAGAAAGCGAAATCTTCTCCAGCTATCCTCGCATACTGTCAGACAATTATGTTGTTGAATTTGTTACGGATTATCTGCGTCTCATGGTCAGTGGCAACATGAATGCCTTCGAGATTGAAACGTTGATGGATGAGGAAATCGAGACTGTCGAACATGAGTGTGAAGTTCCTGCGTCCAGTCTGACTCAGATTGGCGATGGTCTTCCCGCATTCGGTATCGTCGCCGCGGTAATGGGCGTAGTGCATTCACTGGCTTATGTCGACCGGCCCGCCGCTGAGCTGGGGATGATGATCGCGCATGCGATGGTCGGGACCTTCCTGGGTATTCTTATGGCCTATGGATTTGTCTCTCCCCTCGCATCACTGCTTCGGCAGAAAAACGCCGAAAAAATCAAAGTGCTTCAATGCATCAAAGTGACTTTGCTGTCCAGCCTCAACGGCTATGCGCCGCAGATTGCCGTCGAATTCGGGCGCAAGACGTTGTACTCCACGATTCGTCCTTCGTTCACCGAAATGGAGGAGCATATTCGCAATGTGAAGGCGCCGGCGGCACAGTCAGCGGAAAATGACGCATGAAACATCAGCACCCCATTATTCGTAAAAAGCGTAAATCGGGTCATGGAGGCCACCACGGCGGGGCTTGGAAGATTGCTTATGCCGACTTCATGACCGCCATGATGGCGCTGTTCCTGGTGATGTGGCTTATCGCCATTTCATCTCCTTCCCAGCTGGCGCAGATTGCGGAATATTTTCGCACCCCGCTAAAGGTCGCGATGACCGATGGGGCGCGCATCAGCGACGCGTCCAGCCCTATCCCCGGCGGTGGACAAGATCCAACTCAGCAAGACGGTGAAGTCAGGAAGCAGATAGATGTTTCCAAAGACCAACGTCAACGTGAAGAAGCCAAATTAAACAAACTGCGGGACAAGCTCGATCAACTGATTGAGGCCGACCCGCGACTTCGTGCATTGCGTCCGCATTTGCTGATTGAGATGGTCGAAGAAGGTCTGAGAATTCAGATCATTGATAGCCAGAAAAGGCCAATGTTCAAGCGCGGCAGCGCTCAGGTGGAGCCGTATATGAGCGATATTCTACGCGCCATTGCGCCGATCCTGAATGATATCCCCAACAAAATCAGCCTATCTGGTCACACAGACGATGCGCCTTATGTGACCGGCGAACGGCGTTACAGCAACTGGGAATTGTCTGCGGACCGCGCTAATGCATCCCGACGGGAACTCATCGCCGGCGGCTTGTCAGAGGGCAAGGTACTGCGCGTCGTCGGTATGGCCGCCACTATGGGGCTTAAGCAGGCCCAGGGCGGCGATGATGCGATAAACCGGCGAATCAGCCTGGTCGTGCTGAACAAGCAGACTCAAGAGAGCATTGAGCGTGAAAACGCGGAAAGCAATGCGGTTGATATTGATAAGGCTGAGAATTTACAAAATATCAACTCTGATAACGCTAAACCTACCCCGACACCTGCCGACAATAACAGTAGCAGCGGCGCTTCGCCTGGGGTCGTAAATAAAATACCGGCACCGGCACCGGCACCGGCACCGGCACAAGGCTCGGCTGGAACGCCGGGGTCCGTTTCCGTCATTGAGACGAATAGCGCATCTGCTGCTGGTCGCACACAGCCGACTACCGCTTTGCCCGCTTCTCCTGATAGCCAGGCGACGCCTTCTTCAACAAGCCACGATTCACAGCAGAGGTGACCCACGTGAGCATGGACATGAGTGCTTTCTATCAAACGTTCTTTGATGAAGCAGACGAATTGTTGGCGGATATGGAACAGCATTTATTGCTGCTCGACCCGTCAAGCCCAGATACCGAACAGATGAATGCGATCTTCCGAGCGGCTCACTCGATTAAAGGGGGCGCCGGGACGTTTGGTTTCAAGGTATTACAGGAAACCACGCATTTACTGGAGAACCTGTTAGATGGTGCCAGACGCGGCGAAATGCGGCTGAGCACTGACATTATCAACCTGTTTCTGGAAACAAAAGACATTATGCAGGATCAGTTGGACGCTTATAAAACCGCGCAGGAACCGAACGCCGAAAGCTTCGAGTACATCTGCAAGGCCCTTCGTCAGCTTGCGCTCGAGTCTAAAGAGGCTGAGGGCGGAGCCGCGTCTGCTGCTGCGACCAACGAAAGTGCTTCCACTGCGTCGGCAGCGCCATCGACGCCCGCGGGCCATAATGAACTTCATATTGCGTTAACCAACCTAAAAGAGCAGGAAATCCCGCAGCTGCTGGAAGAACTGGCCAATTTGGGAACGGTAAAAGATTTGCACCAGACGGCAAACAGCGTGGAAGCCACGCTGGTGACGACTGAAAGCCAGGACGACATCACTGCGGTGCTGTGTTTCGTACTGGAACCCGAACAGATCAACTTCAAAACCTCTGGCGCGGAGCCTGCTGCTCCTGCGGCGCCGCCGCAAGAGGCAGCCAAGCCTGAAGCTCCGGAACCTGCGCCAGCTCCGGCTGAGGCCGCGCCGGCTAAACCTGCCGCGCCAGTGACCAAACCGGCGGAAGCGGCCAAGGCACGACCGAAAACCGGCGATACCAGCATTCGCGTCGCGGTCGAAAAAGTCGATCAGCTTATCAACCTGGTTGGTGAACTGGTGATCACGCAATCTATGCTGGCTCAACGTTCCAGCGCGCTGGACCCTGTGGTTCACGGCGACTTGCTGAACAGCATGGGGCAACTCGAGCGCAACGCGCGTGATCTGCAAGAATCCGTCATGTCCATTCGTATGATGCCGATGGAATACGTCTTCAGCCGCTTCCCGCGTCTGGTGCGCGATTTAGCCGCCAAGCTCGGCAAAGAAGTTGAATTGACGTTGCAAGGCAGCTCTACGGAACTCGATAAAAGTCTAATCGAACGCATTATTGACCCGCTGACTCACCTGGTGCGTAACAGCCTAGACCACGGTATTGAGCACCCAGAGGATCGTGTCGCCGCGGGTAAAACAGCGGTGGGTAACCTGACTCTGTCTGCTGAACATCAGGGCGGGAACATTTGCATCGAAGTTATCGATGATGGCGCCGGGCTGAACCGTGAACGTATTCTCGCCAAAGCCCTCTCACAGGGACTCTCCGTTAGCGACAGCATGACGGATGAGGAAGTCGGGATGCTGATCTTCGCACCCGGTTTCTCCACGGCGGAAAAAGTCACTGATGTTTCTGGCCGCGGCGTGGGTATGGATGTGGTTAAACGTAATATCCAGGAGATGGGCGGTCACGTGGAAATCTACTTCCAAAAAGAGAAGGGGACCACGATCCGTATCCTGCTGCCATTAACTCTGGCGATTCTGGATGGCATGTCCGTCAAGGTTAACGGCGAAGTCTTCATTCTGCCACTGAATGCGGTCATGGAATCTCTTCAGCCTCAATCTGAAGATCTCTACCCGCTGGCTGGCGGCGAGAGAGTATTGCAAGTTCGTGGCGAATATCTGCCTCTGATCGAGCTTTATCAGGTATTTGATGTAGAAAATGCGAAGACGGATGCAACCCAGGGCATTGTCGTCATTCTGCAAAGTGCGGGACGTCGTTACGCATTGCTGGTTGATCAACTGATTGGTCAGCATCAGGTGGTAGTGAAGAACCTGGAAAGCAACTACCGCAAGGTGCCGGGCGTTTCAGGCGCAACGATTCTAGGCGATGGTAGTGTTGCGCTGATTGTTGATGTGTCGGCATTGCAGGCGCTTTATCGTGAAAAGCGTGTGGTAGAGACCGCTTAACAAAAAATAACGGCTAATGATAATAAGGTGAGTAACATGACTGGACTTGCAAACGTCACAAAACTGGCAGGTGAAACCGTAGGGCAGGAATTCCTGATCTTTACGCTTGGCGACGAAGAATACGGCGTCGATATTCTGAAGGTGCAGGAAATTCGGGGTTACGATCAGGTGACTCGCATTGCCAATACCCCTTCCTTTATTAAAGGTGTAACCAACCTGCGCGGCGTTATTGTTCCGATCGTTGACTTACGCATCAAATTTGCACAGCAAGAAGTTGACTACGATGACAATACGGTCGTCATCGTGCTGAATCTTGGACAGCGCGTCGTGGGTATCGTCGTTGACGGTGTATCTGATGTGCTTTCTTTGAAGGCGGATCAAATCCGTCCTGCTCCGGAGTTTGCGGTGACGCTTTCAACGGAATATCTCACCGGCCTGGGTTCCTTGGGCGAACGGATGCTGATTTTGGTGGATATCGAAAAACTGTTAAGCAGCGAAGAAATGGCGCTGGTTGATAGCGTTCTGAAAGGTTGATTCACACAACACATAACGGCGGGCCATCAAAGTATGGCCCGAGTCATATGTAATGAATTTCTCTTTATACGGAAACCTGTCCAGGTAATGTTCTCTTACCAAGGATAGGGTCATGGAACTATGGAAAAGATTCACATGCTCAATCGTATCAAAGTGGTAACCAGTTTAGTTCTTATCTTGGCATTATTCAGTGCTCTTCAATTCGTCTCTGGTGGCCTGTTTTTCAATGCGTTGAAAACGGACCGTGATATTTTTCGCGATACGCGCATTCTCAATGAACAAAGATCGGAGTTGGACGCAACCTGGACCTACCTGCTGCAGGCTCGTAATACCCTGAATAGGGCCGGATCGTATTTGGCGCTGAATCAGAGCACCCAATCTACGGACAACTCTGTTGCGAACGAGCTCATTGAATTAGCAAAAAAACAGCTGCAGATGGCTAACGACCGTTTCGGCAAATATGAAAACATCCCGTATTCGCCAAAACAAAACAAAGCTATTCAAGCGGCGGTCAAAACCGATTTTAATACGTTAAATGGCGCCTTAGGCGAACTGGTTGTGTTTATTACAACAGGCAAGCTGCAGGCGTTCCTCGATCAGCCAACGCAGAGTTATCAGAACACGTTTGAAAAAACCTACATGACTTACCGTGACTCTTATGACGTCATTTACAAAGACGCCATAGAAGAGAACGAGTCGGCTTATAAGTCTGCACTGTGGGTTCTTGGCTCGATCGTGGTCTTCGTACTGCTGATGTCCGGCCTAGTTTGGCTGGGTGTCAACCGCGCGCTTATCCAACCGCTGAACAGGATTGTCGAAAATATCCGTTATATGGCGAAAGGCGATCTGACTCATCGCCTTGAGTTCCAGGGTACCAATGAAATGGGTATTCTGGCTGACAGCCTTCGTCATATGCAGAGTGAATTCATCACCACGGTGAGTGCCGTACGACGGGGGGCGGAAGCCATTTATACCGGCTCAACGGAAATCAGCGCCGGCAACAACGATCTGTCTTCCCGCACCGAGCAGCAAGCCGCTTCCCTTGAGGAAACGGCGGCGAGCATGGAACAGCTGACCGCGACGGTGAAACAGAACGCCGAAAATGCGCGGCAGGCTAGCCAACTGGCGCTGAGCGCTTCCGAAACGGCGCAGAAGGGCGGTCAGGTTGTCGATAACGTGGTGAAAACGATGCACGATATCGCCGGCAGCTCACAGAAAATCTCTGATATCACCAGTGTGATAGACGGTATTGCATTCCAGACCAACATCCTTGCGCTGAATGCCGCCGTTGAAGCGGCGCGTGCCGGCGAACAGGGTCGTGGTTTTGCCGTAGTCGCGGGTGAAGTTCGTAACCTGGCGCAGCGCAGCGCCCAAGCGGCAAAAGAGATCAAAACCCTGATTGACGACTCTGTCGGACGTGTAGACGAAGGTTCAAAATTGGTCGAGACGGCGGGTGAAACCATGGGCGAGATTGTCGGCGCGGTTACGCGAGTGACCGATATCATGGGCGAAATCGCTTCCGCATCCGATGAGCAGAGCAAAGGGATCGATCAGGTTGGTCAGGCGGTGACGGAAATGGACCGGGTGACTCAGCAGAACGCCGCGTTGGTGGAAGAGTCAGCCTCTGCCGCGGTCGCGCTGGAAGAACAGGTTCGTGGGTTGAACCATTCGGTGTCGCTGTTCCATTTGCCGGAGGAAAGGAATTCTTTCCGTCCTGCCATTGCTCCTGCGGCCGGTAAAACGGCGCTGCTGAGTCCGACAGTGGGAAAATCTACTGGCAAAAGAAATGCTGGGGCGGAAGCAGCATCTAGTAATAATTGGGAAAAGTTCTGATCCCTTTCAAGCGCGTAGTGGGGTGGTCAGTATGAATTGCCGCTACGCTTAAATCTGTACTGAAGACCGTTTGTCCGGCCTCTGTTTGAGGCCGGCAAAATCGTTTTTGCTAGCCGAAAGGTTATATTTTCGGCTATTACCCCCTGAAAAGGCGGATTGAGTTAAAGAAAGGCCGGCATCAGCCGATGGAGTTAGTGTAGGGGACTTGTCGTGCCGGAAGATTGGCTGACAGCTCTTTGAGAGTTGGGCAAAGACGTAGTTCACACAGCAAACATATAGCCTAAAAGGCAGCGCTGCCGGAAAACCGGCAGCGCATTATAAAAGCAGTTTTTGATTGATGGCCGTAGTTGACAATATGTGGACATGGCTGCTGTAGCCTCTGGCAGCAAGTACAGAGGTATCGAAGTGGGTAAACGCAGTGACTAAGATGGACAAGTCACCTGAGCTAATTCGGCGTTGGTACAAAAAACATGAGCAGCTCTCTAAGTTTTAGAGGCAGATGGTTGAATGTTTACCAGTAAGGCGCAGTGGCTGTGCCATACATCTGCAGAAGATGGATATCTGATAAATGGTATGCCTGTAATTGCTGTTAGGGATGAGCCCATATTGAAAAACAAGAAGATAACCTATCCATTTTCGGGCAGTTAGACAATGAAAAATACGACATCGCCAAATCATTCCGGATCTGCGTCAATTTTGTCGCAGATGGTTGAACGGTTACCGCTTTCTGATACGCACTTTAAACGTATCAGCCAGCTGATTTATCAACGCGCCGGCATCGTGCTGGCCGATCACAAGCGTGAAATGGTTTATAACCGCTTGGTTCGGCGTCTGCGGCTGCTGGGCATCAACGATTTCGGTCAATACCTGGCCTTGTTGGAGGCGGATCCCAACAGTGCAGAATGGCAAGCGTTCACTAACGCATTGACCACCAACCTGACGGCTTTTTTCCGTGAGGCGCATCATTTCCCGATTTTGGCTGAGCACGCTCGCAAGCGGCAAGGGAACTACTCCGTCTGGAGTACAGCCGCTTCTACGGGCGAAGAGCCTTATTCGTTAGCAATGACGTTGGCTGAGGTTTTTGGCGACAAATCACATAATCGCTGCCAAGTGGTTGCCAGCGATATCGATACCCAGGTGTTGGAAAAGGCCTCTGCCGGCATCTATCGACAGGATGAATTACGCTCGCTCTCGCCACAGCAGATGCAGCGTTTCTTCTTACGCGGCACCGGCCCGCATAGCGGCTTGGTTCGTGTGCGTCCCGAGCTGGCCTCAATGGTTCATTTTCAGCAGGTGAATCTCTTGGCGCCGGAGTGGTCCGTCCCCGCGCCATTTGATGCCATTTTTTGCCGTAACATCATGATCTATTTCGACAAAGAAACGCAGGAACGCATCCTGCGTCGCTTTGTCCCGCTGCTTAAACCCGGCGGATTACTATTTGCTGGTCATTCAGAGAATTTCAGTCAGATCAGTCGGGAATTCTATCTGCGCGGGCAGACTGTTTATGGGCTGGCTAAGGAAAGATAATGAGCAAGATAAAAGTATTGTGCGTTGATGACTCCGCGCTCATGCGCCAAATCATGACTGAGATCATCAACAGCCATCCCGATATGGAAGTGGTCGCGACCGCGCCGGATCCGTTGGTGGCGCGCGACCTGATCAAAAAATTCAATCCACAGGTTCTGACGTTGGATGTCGAAATGCCGCGCATGGACGGACTGGATTTTCTTGAGAAGTTGATGCGACTGAGACCGATGCCGGTCGTCATGGTGTCATCACTGACGGGCAAGGGATCGGAAATCACGCTGCGGGCGCTTGAGCTGGGCGCGATTGATTTTGTGACCAAACCTCAGTTGGGGATTCGTGAAGGGATGCTGTCGTACAGCGAACTCATTGCGGACAAAATCCGTACCGCCGCCAAAGCGCGTCTTCCCCAGCATACCCAGAGCGCTGCGGCACCGGTCAAAGTGCTTAGCTCACCGCTGCTGAGTAGCGAAAAACTGATTGCGATCGGCGCGTCAACCGGTGGTACAGAGGCGATTCGCCATGTGCTTCAGCCGCTGCCGCCGACTTGCCCTGCGGTCATCATCACGCAGCACATGCCCCCAGGCTTCACCAAATCTTTCGCTGAGCGTTTGAACAAGCTTTGCCAGATCACGGTGAAGGAAGCGGTAGACGGAGAGCGAGTGCTGCCTGGGCATGCCTATATTGCGCCGGGGGCTCGTCACATGGAGCTTTCGCGTAGTGGAGCAAACTATCAGGTCAAGCTACATGACGAGGCACCGGTGAACCGGCATCGCCCTTCGGTTGACGTATTGTTTCGCTCGGTGGCGAAATACGCAGGCCGTAACGCAGTCGGTGTCATTCTGACGGGGATGGGCAACGATGGCGCGATGGGAATGCTGGAGATGCATCAGGCCGGCGCGTACACGATGGCGCAAAATGAAGCCAGTTGTGTAGTTTTCGGTATGCCTCGAGAGGCTATTGCGCTCGGTGGTGTCGACGAAGTGGTGGATTTGCACCAGGTAAGTCAGCGAATGCTGGCTCAAATTTCTGCCGGACAGGCATTACGTATATAGCAGCTCCGAGTGAGCAATAATAACTGTAGGAGTAGGTATGGCTGATAAAGAACTCAGATTTTTAGTGGTTGATGATTTCTCGACGATGCGTCGCATCGTAAGAAATTTGCTAAAAGAGCTGGGCTTTAACAATGTGGAAGAAGCAGAAGATGGTGCAGACGCTCTGCACAAGCTGCGCACCGGCGGTTTCGACTTCGTCATTTCCGACTGGAATATGCCGAATATGGATGGTCTTGAACTGTTACAGACCATCCGAGCCGACGGCACGCTGTCTAAGCTTCCTGTACTGATGGTGACCGCCGAAGCGAAGAAAGAGAACATCATTGCGGCAGCGCAGGCTGGCGCCAGCGGCTACGTGGTTAAACCCTTTACTGCGGCTACGCTTGAAGAAAAGCTGGGTAAAATTTTCGAAAAGCTGGGTATGTAAGGAGATGTCATGAATCCACATCCGGTGCCCCCTGTTAACGATAACGCGTCAGCGACCGAGATCATTTCCCGCATTGGTCAACTGACACGCATGCTGCGTGATAGCCTGAAAGAGCTGGGCTTAGATCATGCCATTGCCGAAGCGGCGGAAGCGATTCCTGACGCTCGGGATCGCCTTGATTATGTTGTTCAGATGACTGCACAGGCGGCAGAGCGCGCTCTGAGCTGTGTTGAGGCTTCTCAACCACGTCAGAATAAGCTGGAAGAAGACGCCAAATCCCTGACCACGCGCTGGGATGAGTGGTTTGAAAACCCGATTGAGTTGGCCGATGCACGTGAGCTGGTAACGGATACCCGGAGTTATCTACAGGAAGTTCCTGAACATACCTCTTTCACCAATGCTCAGTTACTGGAAATCATGATGGCTCAGGACTTCCAGGATCTGACGGGGCAGGTCATCAAACGTATGATGGATGTTGTCCAGGAGATTGAGAAACAGCTGCTGATGGTCTTGCTGGAAAATATGCCAGAGAAAAAGGCCGAACCGAAGCGTGCTGACGATGGACTGCTCAACGGTCCTCAAGTTGATAAAACTGCTGCTGGTATTGTTTCGAATCAGGACCAGGTCGACGATTTGCTCGACAGCCTCGGATTCTGATTCGCCCGCTCCCCCAACGAGTATCGAGTGGGGAATATCAGGCAAAGGTATGTGGATTTTTACGGTCGGGTTTCTCCCGACCGTAAATCCCCTCTCTTTGACTGATGCATCAAATAGCCACCTCTTTTCTTCTTTTTTCCACCCATCAAGTTTTTTCTTATTTGTCATGCTAATCGCGTGTATTTTTCGCTTTGGTCAGTAACAAACAGGAATAGCTAACGTGGCAGACGATAGCGATCTGGAAAAAACAGAGGCCCCCACAGCCCACCGAACGGAAAAAGCCCGCGAGGAAGGTCAAGTTCCTCGATCCCGAGAATTGACATCTATTCTCATGCTCATTATTGGGCTGGGAATATTGTGGATGACCGGTGACATGATGTATCAGCGACTTGGCACGATGCTGAGTCAGGGACTGTATTTTAATCACGACATCATCAATGACAACAAGCAGATGGGGCGCCACGTTTTCGCGTTGCTGAAACTGGCTGCGATGGCACTGGTCCCAATCATGATGGGGATGGTCTTTGTCGCCATTGGTGCGCCGGTTATGCTGGGTGGTCTGGTGTTCAGTACCAAGTCCATCGAGTTCAATCTTGAAAAGCTTGATCCGATAGCGGGGCTCAAACGACTGTTTTCATCACAGATGGTAGCTGAGTTGTTTAAAGCCATCATTAAAGCGGTCGTGGTGGGCTTTGTGACGGGGCTGTTCCTTTGGCATAAATGGCCGGAGATTTTGCGGCTGATTTCCGAACCGCTAGTGACGGCGCTCGGCGATGCGTTGGAACTGGCGATTTACTGCGGTTTTTTGGTCCTGCTCAGTATGATCCCTATGGTGGCCTTTGACGTCTTCTGGCAAATCTGGAGCCACTTGAAAAAACTGCGTATGAGTAAGCAGGATATCCGGGATGAGTCCAAACAGAACGAAGGGGACCCGCATATCAAAGGGCGCATTCGTCAGATGCAGCGAGCGATAGCCCAGCGACGCATGATGGCTGATGTCCCTAAAGCCGATGTGATTGTGACTAACCCGACGCATTATGCGGTCGCGCTGCAGTACAACGACAAAAAGATGAGCGCGCCGAAAGTCCTCGCTAAAGGCGCCGGAGATATCGCACTGAAGATTCGAGAAGTCGGCGCTGAACATCGCGTGCCGACGTTGGAAGCGCCCCCCTTGGCGAGGGCGCTCTATAAGCACGCTGAGATTGGAAAAAGCATCCCAGCCACACTGTATGCGGCCGTGGCCGAAGTGTTGGTATGGGTTTACCAAATTAAACGTTGGAAACGTGAAGGCGGCCTGACGCCGCAGAAACCAACTCATTTATCTGTGCCAGATTCACTGGACTTTGCAAAAGAGAACACGACTGATGGCTAATCTGGCTTCATTGCTACGCTTGCCAGGCAACTTAAAAGATACGCAGTGGCAGGTTTTAGCAGGACCGATCTTGATTTTGATGATCCTGTCGATGATGGTGCTCCCGCTGCCGCCGTTTATTCTGGATCTGCTGTTTACCTTCAACATCGCGCTTTCCGTCATGGTGCTCCTGGTCGCCATGTTCACCCAGCGGACGCTCGAGTTTGCCGCCTTCCCGACGATTCTGCTGTTTTCAACGCTGTTGCGACTGTCGCTCAACGTTGCCTCAACACGAATCATTTTGATGGAAGGACATACAGGAGCCGGTGCCGCAGGGAAGGTGGTAGAAGCTTTCGGCCATTTCCTGGTGGGCGGAAACTTCGCCATCGGTATCGTGGTGTTTATCATCCTGGTCTTGATCAACTTCATGGTCATTACCAAAGGTGCCGGCCGTATCGCTGAAGTCGGCGCGCGTTTCGTGCTGGACGGGATGCCGGGTAAACAGATGGCGATCGACGCCGATCTCAATGCCGGCCTTATTGGTGAAGCTGAAGCGAAAAAGCGTCGTTCGGAAGTGACTCAGGAAGCCGACTTCTACGGCTCGATGGATGGTGCCAGTAAGTTTGTACGCGGCGACGCTATCGCCGGGCTGATGATTATGGCCATCAACATTATTGGTGGTCTGTTGGTTGGAGTCATTCAGCACAACATGGATCTGGGGCATGCAGCACAGAGCTATACGCTGTTGACTATCGGTGATGGTCTGGTCGCACAGATCCCTGCGTTGGTGATTTCCACCGCGGCGGGTGTCATCGTAACTCGCGTCAGCACCGAGCAGGATGTCGGCGAGCAGATGGTTACCCAGCTGTTCAGTAATCCGAAGGTGATGGTGCTGAGCGCCGGCGTGCTGGGTTTGATCGGCTTGGTTCCGGGCATGCCTAACTTTGTCTTCCTGCTGTTTACCGCGATATTGCTGGGCGTCGCCTGGTGGACGCGTGGGAAAGCCGAACGAAAATCGACGGCATCGGCGGCAGAACCTGCTCTGGCGGAAAGTCAGCAACAGCAAATTATTGAAGCGAGTTGGGATGACGTACAGCTGGAAGATCAGCTCGGACTCGAAGTGGGTTATCGTCTTATCCCGATGGTGGACTTCCAACAAAACGGCGAATTGTTGGGACGTATCAGAAGTATTCGTAAAAAATTCGCACAGGAAATCGGCTTCTTACCTCCGGTTGTCCATATTCGAGACAACCTCGAACTGCAGCCTGCGGGTTATCGCATCCTGATGAAAGGGGTTGAAATCGGCAGTGGCGAAGCGCACCCGGGTCGTTGGATGGCGATTAACCCCGGCAGCGCCATAGGCAAACTGGCCGGCGAAATCACCAAAGATCCTGCCTTTGGTTTGCCTGCCGTGTGGATTGAGAGTGCGCTGAAAGATCAGGCGCAGGCGCAGGGCTTTACGGTGGTTGAGTCAAGTACCGTGGTAGCGACTCACCTGAACCATTTGATCAACGTCTACGCCAGTGAGCTGTTTGGTCGTCAGGAAGCGCAGCAATTGATGGATCGCGTCACGAAAGAGATGCCGAAGCTGGCTGATGACTTTATCCCGAATATCGTCACCCTGACGGTGTTGCATAAGGTGTTGCAAAATCTGCTGGCCGAGCGTGTGTCCATCCGTGACATGTGCACGATTCTGGAAACACTGTCTGAACATGCAGCGATTCAGAAAGACCCGAACGAACTTACCGTGGTCGTTCGCGTGGCATTAGGCCGCGCCATTACTCAGCAATGGTTCCCGGGTAATGATGATATTCAGGTGATCGGTCTGGAGTCGTCGCTGGAGCGCGTACTACTGCAGGCGATGCAGAACGGCGGCGGTTTGGAGCCAGGACTGGCCGACAGACTGCTTTCTCAGGCTCAGGACGCGGTCCAACATCAGGAAGCGCTCGGCGCGCCGCCGGTTCTGCTGGTCACGCATGCGCTTCGTCCGCTGTTGTCGAGATTCCTGCGCCGCAGCCTGCCGCAGCTGGTTGTTCTTTCTAACCAGGAAATTACCGACACGCGCCAAATTCGCATGACGTCAGTCATTGGCGGGTCAGGGCAGTGAAACGTTTTGCCCTGATGCTGTTGTTGGCGGTCGGCCTCCCTAATGCGGCTTCCGCCAATAAGCACCCCGTATGGGAAGGCGCTAATCTGCTTATCAGTCAGAAAGGTATCGCCAAACGCTCAGCTTTACTTCATGCAAACGGCTCTTTCCCCAAGGGGGCTATTCTGACCTCGGTCCTTTGGCGTTATGAGCTGTTGTCACGAAATTCGACGGGTCTTCACGCCTCTCTCTGTATTCCGGGGCAGTGTGTTCGTCTGAATGGGCAAAATGGGAGTACGGAAATGTTTGCGGGATTGTCGGCGGAAACACCGTTCTATCTGGTATTCCACGTTCCCGGGAAAGGCGCGTTACGGCAGCCTATGCGAGTCACGAAATACCAGCTGATCGTCAATTACACCAAAAAGTAACGTTATTGATTTGAATGTCGTCTTAAACGCTGAACTTACGGCCTAAGTGGGAACCGCTGTTCTCGGTCTGACCGTTCGGGCCGTAGATGCCTTGACGCTGTTTCTGCTCGAGGAAAGCCAGCGACTGCTGGTTGTTTTCAAGGTGCGCGTTCAGCAATAGGCCATTGCGGTGATTGTATTGACTCAGCACGCGCGTCAGCTCATGAATTTGAGACCACTGAGCATTCAGCTCGGGCGAGTGGGGGTAGGGAGGTTTAACTGACAACTGCTCATCCAATGCCAAACGCTGATTGTCAAAATGCTTGAGAATAGACAACTGCTCATTTTTATTCTCAGTTACCCGGTGCAAAAACGCAGGATTAACCTGGCGTGCACTCAGTTCATCCTGCTCTTGGGACAAGATCTCTTTGAGTGACACCAGGCTGTTCAGCATCTGTTCCAACACTTCATTCATTTGCATGGGCCAACGTTGCCTTTTAATAATTTGATCAGATAGTCGTCTGTACTTCACTCAGCAGTGCATCGGCGATTTTGCCCACGTCGACTTCCAGTTTTCCGTCCTTGATAGCCTGCTTCAGGGTATCGACTTTTTCCATATCGATGTCCTGGCTGCTCGGCTGCATCAGGCTGGACTGAGTCTCGCTCAGGCTGACCTGCGTCTGACCGGTGGCGCTCGCTGCACTGCTGGAAGAAGTGGATTTACTTTTCGTGGAGTGAAGTAAATCCGCTTCCGTATTTTGTATTGATTTTACTCCAGATACCGGACGAGTACTATCAATGCTCATGAGGCCTCCCTAATTACAAATATGATATCGGTATAGTGACTGAATACTTATATCGGACGATTCACCCGAAGCTTTAACGCTTATTGTACAATTTTTACCAGCCCTTTTTCAGCCGCTATTCCAGTAATAATTTGTCCAGACTCCATGCGGATTCTGACGGTGTCGTTGATCGCGGCGTTATCCATGGATTTCCCCTCGCTGACAATGCTAAATCCTTCTCCCGCAACTGTGACTTTCACGGTTTCGCCCATTTTGATGGCCCAAGGGTTTCGCAGCATGCTGCCAGCAATAGGTTGTCCAGCGCCAATCATGCGAATGCTGATAGCGCCGATGGCGAGCGAGGGATCCGTCAATGGCGATACGCTCAATGCGTCAAGTCGGCCGCGTTGCAGCGTGACGTCTTCAGCCTGAATTTTCTGTTTAGGCGGTATTGGGCGCGTGGCGACAAGATATGGCGCAGTCACCTGAACACTCGCCTGCAGAAAATGGCGAGTGGTCCCGCACATGGCTCGAATGCTGAGGGTGCCCCATATTTTCTTTCTTGAAGGCAACGACAACTGAGGCTCGGAGCATAATTCAAGTCTTTCGACCGGTGTTTTAACAACGACATTAACTTCAGCGGAGGGAGCGCCAAGCTGTCCCTGGATGAACGTCTTGATTTGAGCCGTAATTTGGTCGCGGTCAGCGGCCACTGCCGGGGTCAATGAGACAAGGAAAAAAATCTTACATAAGATTGATTTGCGCCAAAATCCCATCAAAAATTCCCCTGTCCGTTTTCTCAAATGAAGTCGAGCCGACTGCCGAAGTACACAACATCGCCTGTGCAGTTTACAGAGATGCGGTCAGCGCCAAACGAGAAAATAGCCCCTCATTTCCCGTCTATTCCGTCGATAAAGTTGCCGCGCGAAGTTTATCCTGTCTATCGTCACTCTTCTTTAATTACTTTTCCTGAGGGAAAGCATGCTCGACAAATTAGATGCTTCATTCCGCTTCCAGCAGGAAGCGTTGAATTTAAGGGCTCAACGCCAGGAGGTCCTCTCTGCGAATATCGCAAATGCGGACACGCCTGGTTATCAAGCCCGGGATATAGACTTTTCCAGCGAGCTGAATAAAGCCCTGAAGCAAGGTCGCGCGTCCGGCACATCGATGTCGTTGGCCACCACGTCGACCCGTCATATCCCCGCATCTACTACGTCAACGCCTGATTTAGATCTGCTCTATCGCGTCCCCGATCAGCCGGCCCTGGATGGGAACACCGTAGATATGGACAGAGAACGGACAAATTTCGCAGACAACAGTCTGCGGTATCAAACGGATCTTACGCTGTTAAACGGCCAAATCAAAAGCATGATGTCAGTGTTACAGGATAAATAACGCGTATGTCGCTAATTAATATCTTCGAAATTTCGGGTTCTGCGCTTACCGCGCAGTC
>NZ_LUTP01000026.1 GCF_002111585.1 Lonsdalea iberica | reverse complement strand
TCAACGCGGGGCCATCCCTTACCTGTCAACCGCCTGTTTTAAATACCCTACCGTGATAAGCTCGCGGAAGGATAAAGGAAGAAAAATAAGCCATGACGTCAGGCAGATAATGAAGAGACGCCGCCTCTGTCGGAGCGGCGATGACAGCGCGCCCCGACAATTGAAATCGTGACGTATCCATCATTAAATATCTTTTTCTTTAAGTTCATCTGTAAACAATAACGGCGGTGCGCTCTTCCTTGCCGAGGATATTTTCGATACCCCAATACCTGAAATAATCAGCGCTACCGCGAGTAGATCAACCCACAGGTTATTTGCTGGATGGATAATCTGATCAATTACTACACCGGAAATCATCTGACCACTGATGATCATTAATGCCGCCTGTGTCGATCCTGCCCGTGGCAATACATAACTGTTAATCGCCACAAACAGCGCCCCCATTGCCCCCCCTAAGTACGCATAAAAAGGCGCATTAAAATGAAATGAAGAGAAGCCCTTTCCCTGAACGACAATGATAAGAGTCAGGAAAACAAAACCGACAATGTGATTCCACAGCGAAGCATAGAAAGCATTACGCTCCATGCTCAGACGGCCATTGATAGAGCGACTCAGGCTGATGCATACGCCATTAAACAGCGCAATAACGATGTAAATTATCATAAGATTATCTATATATTATCAGCAATGCGCTACCGCTTAGGATAAGCGCGAGAGAGAGGACATCCAGCATAGAAAATCGGCACTTGATGACGCCAAACCATCCTCGCAGGTCCGACAACAAACCGAAAATGATCTGCCCTGTGAGCATGAGTCCCAGTGTTCCGGCAAGTTCAAGCGGGCTGTTTACCGCGATGGCGGCTAACAGTACGGTGAAGGCCCCGGGGATCCCGCCAAGATAGCTCCACGTCGGCGCTTTACCCTGTCCAGGATGCGCAAACACGCTTTTGCGCCTGCTCAATCCCAGCAGCAACAGCCAGGCGACAATCGCGCCCGTACCATGCGCAAACCAAGAGGCTATTAGCGGTGAATTCCATGTCGCCAGGTAGCTGTTGGTCGTGATCATTACCGTTAACAACACACCCGCGCCGATAGCCAGTGAAAGAATACCGCCAGTAGTACGCATAACTTAAACACTCCTGAACAATTCAGTAATATTTTAAAAAAAAATCAGATAAGGTATAAGCCAATCCAAAAGAAACACATTGTTTACGAGTGGTTGCCAATAAAATGGATAATTTCGATACAATTCCGTTTTTCATTGCGGTGGTTGAAACAGGAAGCTTCTCAAGCGCAGCCCGTAAACTGGCGGTCACCAAGTCCGCAGTGAGTAAACGAATCAGCCAGTTCGAAGACGAACTCGGCATCAGATTACTGAACAGAACCACGCGAAAAATCAGCCTGACAGAAGCCGGCCTGAAATATTATGAATATGCCAGGGCCGCTAATTTGCTGGTAAAAGAGGGACAGGATGCGATATCCAAAATGCAGGACACCGCGCAAGGTCTGTTGCGGATAACCGTTCCGATGGTGTTCGGCAGGATACATATCTCTCCGCTGATTCCCCGGTTTCTGCAACAAAACCCTCAAATTGAACTGCATATGTCAATGGACGACAGGATGGTGGATTTAGTCGGTGAGGGGTTCGATATGGGGATACGCATTGGACAGCTCAGCGACTCTTCCCTCATCGCCCGCCCTTTGTCCCCCTGTACCAGCGTGCTATGCGCCTCGCCCCATTATCTTCATCAGTACGGCACACCGAACACGCCAGATGCGTTAAATCAGCATAACTGCCTGCTCTATTCATATTACCGCGGTGGCGCGGCCTGGACCTTCGATGGCCCGTATGGCCAGGAGCGAGTCTTCCCCAGGGGCAACTATAAGGTAAACAATAGTGAGGTGCTGTATGAAGCCTTGCTGGCCGGGACAGGGATTGGTCAAATGCCGACATTCATCGTTGGCCCGGCGCTGGCCGACGGTCGGCTCGTCCCCTTGCTCCCCGATTATCTGCTGCCGCAGCATCATATTTTTGCGGTCTATCCACACCGCCGCTTTATGCCGGAAAAAATGCGTCTGTTACTCGATTTCTTCTTGCGTGCTTTTGATGAGGATTCAGCGTATCGAAAACGGTATGAATATAAATCTGCCGAACATCCAAAGATCTGAAGAGAACAATCAGTCAGACCGGACGCCGTAAAATCTCCAATCCTGTACCGGCTCTGTCATGAGACTCAATCCAGGGTCATGGACTCATTAGCTCGTAACTGACAGAGGCTGTCCCAGCGCGAGAATCCCCGATAAGAAAAGCCCGCTCAAGAAGACTTAAGCGGGCTTTTTGTTTCCTGCCATCTTTGACAGTCAGGTTCGAGCGGGCGACGGGCGTTAGCCCGTGACCTCATGGTCACGATAATGCCACCTCGATTAAAGCCGTATTAGCACAGGGCTATCAGGCCTGTGACAAATACCGATACCACCACTAATCTTTAAAGTTAATGACTAGATTGCCGATGATATTTTGAGCATGGGTCGACGTCATGGTCCGTTCTTTTTTCTTATACTGAATAGGAGAACAATATGGATGTATCGCAAATTGCTTCACTGGCTACTAGCCTTGATACCCAAGAACTCAGTAGTCAGGTGAGCACCACCCTACTGAAAAAAACGTTGGATAACCAAGAGTCAACCGCAGCAAGTCTTCTCGAATCAATCCCATCGTTGCCGGCTAATCCGGCGGTAGGGCGAAATATCAACACCACTGCCTGAGTCGCTGCTTCAATGGCTCATTCGCTGAATAAATACTTAAAAAGCCCGTTTTAGGAAGCTAGAGCAGGCTTTTTCTTACTGACATTGAGCGAGCGAAACCCTCATCAATTAACGCCTCGTTCACGCAGAACTGACCGAAAGATTATCGACCCCCTCCCCCTCATCGAACGCCTTTCGCGCGGCTTCAACCTGCGGCAGATAGTCTCGGGTCCATGCGCACAGCGCCTCGATAGGTTCCTTCAGCGTTCGGCCCAGCGGGGTTATTTCATATTCCACCGCAATAGGCGACGTGGTTATAATCCGCCGCGTGATGATGCCGTTGCGTTGCAGCCGCCGGAGGGTTTGCGTCAGCGACTTTTGAGTGATGCCTTTCAACTCTCGCTTTATAACATTGAAACGCAACGGCTTTTCACATAACGAATCAAGGATCAGCACTGACCATTTGTCCGCTATCTGGTCGAGCAGCAGGCGATGGGGGCATGGCGTTGGGGCACAGTCTACCGCTTGTTTCAGCATCAAGGTTTCCTCAGGGATACCAGGTAGCGTTAAGGTACCTGATTGACGAGTAGTCTACGTAATATACTATGAACGACGTCAACCTAACCGGAGAGATACTATGGCCTCATCCCCCGTCGACGTCCTGTTTCAGCCTTTTCATTTGAAGAATCTCGCACTCAAAAACCGCATTGTGATGGCGCCAATGACACGTTCATTTGCCGTTGACGGCGTACCGGACGAGAACATTGCCGCTTACTATCAGCGTCGCGCTGAAGGTGATGTGGGTCTGATCCTCTCTGAAGGCACGGTTGTCAACCGCCCGGCATCGCGTAATGACCCTCAAATCCCTTTCTTCCACGGTGAGAAAGCCTTGGCGGGCTGGAAACACGTCATTGACGATGTTCACGCCGCAGGCGGGAAGATGGGTCCGCAGCTGTGGCATACGGGGTCAACCGTCAGTTTTTTGACGGCGTGGACGCCGGATGCCGAGGTGGAAAGTCCTTCTGCATTGGTCGCCCCCCACCAACCACGCGGTGTGGCAATGAGCGAGGAAGATATCGCCGATACCATCGCCGCTTTCGGTCAGGCGGCGGCCGACGCCAAGCGTTTGGGCTTCGATGTCGCGGAAATCCACGGCGCGCATGGCTATCTGATCGATCAGTTTTTCTGGGCGGGCACCAACCTACGCACAGACGGCTACGGGGGCGCAACGCTAAAACAACGCTCCCGTTTTGCAACCGAGATTGTTAAAGCCATGCGCAAAGCGGTCGGGCCCGACTTCCCGCTTATTTTGCGCCTTAGCCAGTGGAAGCAGCAGGACTATGCGGCGCGTCTGGCGACTACGCCTGAAGAGATGGCGGACTGGCTGGTTCCGTTGGTGGACGCCGGTGTCGATATCCTTCACTGCTCACAGCGCCGGTTCTGGGAACCTGAGTTTCCAGAAATCGACGGGGAAAAGGGATTAAACTTTGCCGGTTGGGCCAAAAAACTGACCGGAGCTGCGACGATTAGCGTCGGTTCCGTCGGCCTGTCGAGCGACTTCATGGGCGCGTTTGCCGGTGAAAGCGCCAAACCAGATAACCTCGACAACCTGATCGCTCGCATGGAACGCGACGAGTTTGATTTGATTGCCGTGGGCCGCGCTTTGTTAAGCGATCCGCTCTGGGCCACCAAAATAAGAACAGGTCAGCAGGATGCACTAGAAGCGTTCACCGCCGACGCACTGAAAACGCTGGTGTAATCTTCGACTGTTACTGCGTCAGTCATGACTCGGGTCCCCCCTGTCCGAGGCGTTCACCGCCAACGTCCTGCCCCGGCGGTCAGCACTCTGCTGACCGTTTGTTTTGGGACAACAAAACCGCCCAAGCCAGACTCTCCCCTGCTGATTTCAGTGATGATCGGATGGCGGCACGAAGATAGCTGCCGGAAGGTCAGCGCACATCCTGTGCCGATAAATCGACTCGCCCTCACTCTCCGCCGTGCCGAGTCGTTCATCCCTCTCCCTCGCCTGCGGGGTATCCCTCTTCGCGTCATACGTGGCTGCTTCGTGATGCGAGCCGAAGATTGTGCGATCGCCCCAACCGCGGCGATTACGCCCATCAACGACCGACGGAAACTGCCACGTCGCTTTTTGAGGCCTGTCAGCCAATGATCGGGCGGCGCCATTGCTGCAGAATGATTAAGCGGCGACAGGCGCCGCTTAGAGTACAAATCCATAGTGCGAGCCGTCCGGCAATTCAACATCCAACCGCAGCTTGCCGCCGGTCGCCTCAACATAGCGTTTGAGGGTGGAAAGTTTCAGATCCCGCCCCCGCTTTTCCATCCCCGCGACGGTCGGCTGTTTCAGTCCTAGCGTCTGCGCCATCTCCACCTGCGTTTTCTGTACCTTCTCGCGCAGTTCGGCCAGGTGAATATTGAGCAGCATGTCTGTTGCTATTACCCGTGCATCCGCGACAACTTCCGGTTTTTCATCCGCGATAAGCTGTTCCAGCGTTCTGCCCATAGCGTTACTCCTTCTTGTTAAGCCGATTGAGATAATGAGTGAACTCCCGATCGGCCAGCGGGATCATCTCGTCGTAAAAGCGTTTTTCATTCCCCGCCTTATTGCCTGCACACAGCAGAATGCCGGTACGTTGCGGGTCGAAGGCAAAAAAGGCGCGTAAGGGGTCCCCTCGGCTTTGCACTCTCAGCTCTTTCATGTTGCTGTAACGGGAGCTTTTAACCGTATCCGCATAGGGTCTTGGCAACATCGGTCCCTTTTCCCGCAACACGATGAGCGCCGCGAGTACGCAGGCCCTGTCGCCGTCGCATAACGAACAAAACCATGCGTCAAATGTATCCGTTGTTTTAATGCTCCACACACGACCTCCTCATCACTATAGGTTAAAGGCTATATAGGTGCAAACCTATATTTTGAGTGTATTGTGATAGAACGCGTGATGCATTTACGCAGGTCGAAAAGCCCGAGAAGCATTGGCATGTTAGATGAGCATGGAGACAGCTCGACACGCAAAGTGCGGACGGTGCCGCGTTTTATCAGGCTGCGGTCGGGCAGTGACGAGGGTGATTGAGGAAACAAAAAAGAAGTGACGGGGAGAAAAGCAACACCTCGCCCTTTGCTGGCGAGGTGTCATGATGGCTAAGGCGGGAAGTCGTCATCCTTGAGGACTCCCCTTACAATGAAGATTCATAAAGAACAGACGGTTATACGCGGCAACGCTCCCTTCAGCTATGCCGCAGACGGCCTAAGCCCGCGTGGTATTATCGCTATCCTCACCGAATTTGTGCCGCATATGCGTTTCGATCTCCTCCAGGCTTTTTCCGCGGGTTTCAGGCACCATCGCCGCGATAAACAGCAGAGAACACACGTTAATCACCGCGAAGATGAAGAAAGTCTGACTCCCGGCAAACGCCAGCACTGGCGGGAAGCTTAGCGCTACCAGCGCATTGAAAATCCACTGAACCGAAATAGCGGTCCCCGTCAGGCGACCGCGCAGCTGCATTGGGAACAGTTCGGACATCAACAGCCAGTAAACCGGCGCGATAAACATCTGCATGAAGAACAGGAACACAAGAATACACAGCAGTGCGATGTAACTTTGGGTCAAATCGGCGGGCAGGAAGGTCAGCACGGCACCCAGAGAAACCTGAGCGGCGATAACGAAGATGAAGCCCGTCATCAACATCCGGCGTCTCGCAAAGCGGGTGACGGCCCAAATCCCAGCCAACGAGGCAATCACGGATACCACCCCGTTCCCAATGGTGGCGGTGATGGCCGCCGTCGTGCCAAGACCGGTGGATTTCAGGATGATCGGGGTGTAGTACATGAACGCGTTGACGCCGGTGAACTGGAGCGCAAAGCCGAGTCCGATGCCGATGACGAGCAGCCTTAGGACCCATTTCTCGCGCAGCAGCTCGCCGACCTCCGGTCCTCGTTCGGCCTCTTTGACCTGCTCCCGCATGTCGCGCAGCTCTTTGCGAACTTCATGCGGCGTCTCGCGAAGTTCCTGTAGCACTTCTTTCGCCTCGGCGTGACGCCCTTCGGAAACCAGCCAGTGGGGAGAAACCGGCACGAAGAACGTCCCGATAAAGAGCAGCACGCCGGGTACCATCGCGATAGCCAGCATGTAGCGCCACATATGCCCCTCATTCATCAGGTAGCTGAGTGCGGCGCTGACCACATAGGCGACCAGCTGCCCTGTGACGATCATCAGTTCGTTGCGACTAACCAGTGGAGCTCTGAGTTTCGGCCCGGCGATTTCGGCAATAAAAACCGGCACGGTCGAAGAGCCGCCCCCGACGGCCAGTCCCAGCAGGAAACGCATGACAACCATCGAAGTGACGGACGGCGCCAGCGCGGTGCCCAGCGAGCCTGCGACAAACAGCACCGCAAGGCTACGCAACGTAATACGACGGCCAAACTTATCGGAGAAAAATCCGCTGAGAAAAGAGCCGACCGCTGCGCCAAACACCAGCGAGGACGCGACCAGTCCCTCAGTAAATGACGTTAGCCCCAGTCCCCCTTCGGCCGAGGGGGCCGACATATAAGGCAATGCGCCTGAAATAATCCCCGTATCGTAACCAAACGCCAATGCGCCCATGGTCGCCACCAGCACGACAAAAAAGATTCTCTGCCTGACGACTTCAGCACGGGTTAATTCTTTTGTTCCTGGTGAATCAGAGTTTTGGGCATTCATAGTCTTCTCTTTTAATTAGTAGCCTGATGAAACAGCGCTCCCGAAAATGCCGGGTAACTCTCGTCAACGCACAACGTTAGAAGTGTAGACGCCACTATGCCGGATAAAGGTTAAAGCGAAAAATAATATAAACCTACCCCTGCGCGCGTTCCCCAAGAGTCGGTCAAGACATTGAAACAAGAAAACATAAAATTTCATTTATTTTTAATAAATTACACAAATTACACATTCTTTTTTCGGCGGTAGCGCGTCGTGAGCTGGCATCCACAGCGAAGCCTAAATTCGGAGTCATCCGGTTCGCTTAGCGCGGTCGGAAGACAAAGGTTGTTCGCAAAATAACCTATTATAAGGTTAACTCAGCCTCATGCATCCCTCTCCCCTCTCACGCTAATCGAGCGACTTTAGGAGACTCATCATGAGCAAGCATGCCACCAATACAGATAAAACGGCCCTTGTCACCGGCGCTTCCCGCGGTATCGGACGAGACATCGCCCTGCAACTTTCTGCCGACGGCTTCAAGGTTGTCGTCAATTACGCTGGAAATGCGGTCGATGCGCAGGACGTAGTCGATAGTATCCATCGGTCCGGGGGCGAAGCGCTCGCAGTGCAGGCCGATGTCTCTCGCCCTGAAGACGTCGGGCGGCTGTTCCACGCCTCTCTTGAAGCCTTCGGCTCCCTGAACGTGGTCGTACATAGCGCCGGTATCATGTCTCTGGCGCCGATATCTCCCGACCATCTGCGTACTTTCGATGACATTATCCAGGTAAATTTGCGCGGGGCCTTTTTAGTGCTCGGTCAGGCCGCCCGGCAGGTGCAAACCGGGGGACGCATCATCGCCCTGACAACCAGCGTCATCGCCAAGTCGTTCCCCGGATACGGTCCCTACATTGCGTCCAAGGCCGGCGTTGAAGGGCTGGTTAGAGTGCTGGCGAATGAATTACGCGGCCGGGAAATTACCGTAAATGCCGTCGCACCCGGCCCTGTCGCCACCGAACTGTTCTTCAAGGGAAAGAGCGATGATCAGATCGCACAGCTAGCGAAAAGCACGCCGCTGGAGCGACTGGGCCGGACGGAAGACATCGCCCGCGTGGTGGCGTTTTTGGTCGGGGAAGAAGGCGGGTGGATTAATGCTCAGGTCGTTCGCGCCAACGGCGGCTTCGCCTGATCATCGTCTGCGCATCGCGCCAACAGCTCTGCCGTGGTCACTGCGCCGGGTCGTTGTTGTGTCGCGGTGAAAAAAAGAAACCATGCTAAGGTTCCCTCAGGACAATTTACGGGAAAAGTCAATCATGCATCGAGTCGTCAAACGTCTGTTCTTCACGCTGGCAATGTCGTTATGCGCTGGGCAAATCGCCCTCGCCGCACCGGTCTATGGCCCGCAGCTTGAAGGCTTCACCTACCCCTATCCGCTGCACCACTTCACCTTTACGTCACAGGGCGTCCCGCTGGACATGGGCTACATGGATGTCACGCCGCAAGGTCCGGCCAACGGCAAAACGGCCGTATTGCTGCATGGAAAAAACTTCTGCGCCGCAACCTGGGAGGACACGATCAAGGCATTGAGTCAACAAGGCTACCGGGTGATCGCCCCCGACCAGATTGGCTTTTGCACCTCCACCAAACCCGAACGCTATCAATACAGTTTTCAGCAGCTGGCCGCCAATACCCACGCGCTGTTGCTCCGTCTCGGCGTCGATAAAGCGATGGTGGTCGGCCACTCCACCGGCGGGATGCTGGCAACAAGATATGCCCTGATGTATCCCGACGCGGTGCAAAAGCTGGTGCTAGTGAACCCTATCGGTTTGGAGGACTGGAAAGCCCTCGGCGTGCCCTACCGTACGCCCGATCAGTGGTATGAGCGCGAGCTGAAGACCTCTGCGGCCAGTATCCGCAACTACGAACTAAACACCTACTACGTTGGACGCTGGAAACCCACCTACGACCGTTGGGTCGACATGCTGGCCGGGTTGAATCAGGGGCCGGGACATCAGCGGGTCGCCTGGAACTCGGCGCTGATCTACGACATGATTTTCACTCAGCCGGTCGTCTACGAATTCAGCAAGCTGCAAATGCCTACCACGCTGATCATCGGCACGGCGGACACCACCGCCATCGGCAGCGATATCGCCCCCGCGTCGGTCAAAGCGACGTTAGGTCATTATGACCAGCTCGGCAAAGCCACGGTAAAACGCATCCCGAAAGGCGAACTGGTGGAGTTCCCGGGACGGGGGCACGCGCCGCAGATGGAAGAGCCTGAACGTTTTAACCGCACGCTACTACAGGTCCTAAACCGCTAACCGACGAAGGCTGGCGGTAAACTGAACACGCCGCCAGCGTCAGTCTTGCATTGCCAATGCGCCGCGTTCAGCTATTCGTGTCATGGTAAGCACGTGAAATGACTGGCGCACCATGCTTTCCCAGTGAGGCGTCCACTTTGCCGCGAGTCGCTTAAAGGAGTGTTGAGCATGTTAAAAATAGCCATTCTTGATGATTATCAGGGCGTTGCACTCACCTGCGCGGACTGGTCCGCCGTGCAAAGGCGGGCTGATATCGAGGTGTTTTGCGATCACCTGAGCGACGCGTCAGCGCTGGTCGCCCGGCTGCGCCCCTTCGACGCCCTCTGCGTCATGCGCGAAAGAACGCCGCTCACCGCGAGTCTGCTAGCCCAACTCCCCAATCTGAAGTTCATCGCCTCAACGTCCGCCCGCAATGCCTCTATCGATCTCGCGGCGGCGCGCGCTCAGGGCATCACGGTCTGCGCCACGCAGGGCCGCGGCAATGGCGCGCCGGAGTTGACCTGGGCGTTACTACTGGCGGCCGCGCGCCATCTTCCTGCCGAATGCGCTTCACTCCGCGCGGGAGGCTGGCAAGTGGACGTTGGCGCGGATTTGGCAGGCAGTACGCTCGGTATTCTCGGGCTGGGGAAAATCGGAGCTCGAGTCGCGGCGATAGGAAGAGCCTTCGACATGAACGTGATTGCGTGGAGCCAGCATCTGACCCCGGAAGCCGCGCAGGCCGCGGGGGCGACATGGGTCGATAAAAACACGCTGCTGCGTGAATCCGACTGGCTCTCGCTACACCTGGTGCTGTCGGATCGTACACGCAATATTGTCGACGCCTCTGATCTGGCGTTAATGAAGTCCACAGCGTGGTTGATCAACACCTCGCGCGGACCGCTGGTCGATGAAGCCGCGCTAATCGACGCGCTGTCGAGACGAACGCTCGCCGGTGCCGCGCTCGACGTCTTCGCCACCGAACCGCTGCCGACCACTCACCCGTTCCGATCGCTGGACAACGTCATCGCGACGCCCCACATCGGCTTCGTCACCCGCGATACCTACCGGGTTTTCTACGAAGAGACGGTGCAAAACCTGCTGGCGTGGCTGGACGGCTCACCGACGCGCGTCATGGAGTAACGTGCCGCACCGCCGCTTTCGTCTCATCATTGGCAACATATTTTCCCGGTAAGACGTCTCAGGGTGCGCCGTTATCGCCATCGAATTCAAAGCCGGGGCCTTGGCAAAGCGTCTGATAAAGACGCGCGATGGCAGACCGTTCGGGATAAGGAAAATACGTCAAATACCAGCGGCGCGTGGAAAGGCCCAGAACGATATCCGCCAGCGTGTAGGTAGGGTAGGTCCGCAAACGAGCACGCCGGTTTCCCAGCGCCATGCGCTGATTCCCTAGCTGAATACTGACTGCGATCACAGCGCGTTGGTATGTGCAGCGCTGTTACGCACCCGCGCCGTAACGGCATAGATCTAGGCGTTATTCAATTCCGTCGCCTGTCAGTCCATTCACATTTTGACCTGCGGACGCGCCTCCCCCCCAGGCGTTAGCCAGCTAGCGGCAAAGCCTATTCGACTGCCCAGCGCACGGCCTTCATACCCCATCACCGGGATCATCCCCTTGGGGATTATGGCGAGAAATTCAGGGGAGAATAACGATAACGCGCCTCGCCCTCAGGGTTCGAGTGTACAAGGCAGCGCTAGCGCACGGCGGGTCCACGACACCTTAAGCATGTTAATGAGGGTTTCACGCCCGAGAATGGAAATCATCAGGAGACACCAACTGCTGAATAAGTGGGTCCTCAGGCGATAGAACAATAATAAGCCGGCGGCCACACAAGGCGGCCGCCGGAAGACGTCATGACACGTTTAAGCGGCGCTGGGTTATTTCTCGACCAGCTTGCCGTCTTTCACGCCATACGTTTTCTGATTATCGGGACCGATATAGGTACGGGCCGGATTCACGAATGCCACGCGGAAAAACGCCTCTGACAACACCGGCCGATAATGGCTGGCGTCGTTAGGATCGCCCTGCCCCGTGTAACGCGCGATGTAGGGATACGGGTAGACCGGTCGGGTCGCCTTAAGCTCAACGGCGGGCGGCGCTATCGGCGAGCTTTTCTTCTGCACGCCGTGGAACTGCACTTCGGCCGAGGACACCCCTTTCGCCGACGCGGCCGCCGGGGGCATCTGGCTTTTCGTGTCAGCGGCTTTACCGGTCACAATCCATTTTGGCGCGGCGCCCTCTTCCGTCCAGGCCATCAACGGCGTCAGCAGGTCCATCTGATCATAGCCTTCGCCATTCCCGCAATGGCCCACGCCGGGCAGCAGGAACAGACGCATAAACTTATCGACCGAGGCTTTGCCGAGCGTGGCGTTGACGCCACGATAGTAGGCCAGAGAGAACGCCGGGCTCACCGAATCATCCGCCAGACCATGCCACATAATCAGTTTTCCGCCGTGTCGCATGAAAGGCCGCAAATTGGTGTTGGCCGCGTTATACAGCGGCGCCAGCTGCGCTACCGCATCGAAATTTCGCCGATTCAGCGGGAAATCACTCATCTTGGAAATGGGCTGTTTCCCGCCGGGCAACAGCACCGACTGTAGAGCGGGCAGCACCATCGATTCCGACATGGAGCGCTCCGTCGCTTTGGCTGGCGCGGGCCAGCGCATTTCGGATCCCAGCGGCAGACCGCCGAGCACGAAACGGTTACCTGAGACATCGCCTGCTCCCGCATACAGTTTTCGGGCGACGTCGATCTCTTCCTGCGTTAAACAGTCCGACTTGTCGCTCTGCTTGTCGGCACAACGCTTGACCCAGTTGGCTGAAAACGAGCAGGCATACGGATTTTGCAGCAAGCCGTCGTTGACGCGGGACAGCGTCGGGCAGTGTTTCAGCACCGCCTTATGCAAAATGGCCAAACGATCCTGAAGCAGGATCGCCGTGCCGTCCTTGCGCTGATTGGCCACGCTATTCCAGCCGTGGAAGAACGAGTTTTGGAACTGGAAGAAAGCGGCCGGCGCGCCCGCCGAAATGCCGTTGAAGTCCTCCGGGTAGCGCTGCGCTTCCATCAGCGCTTCGCGCCCGCCGTCGGAACATCCCATGAAGTAGGCATAACGCTGCGGCTGGCCGTAGTAGGCGGCTATCAGCGCTTTGGTGAGCACCGCCGTCAGGTGGTTGGCGCGGTAGGCGAAGTCGATACGTTTTTGCGGATCTTCCGCCCACGAGGCGTCCATCATGCTGCCCTGATGACCCATATCGGTCGCGGCGACCGCAAACTCCCCGTTCATGGCGGGCACGCAGCCGTTGGCGTTGGACAGACTCAGGTTGATGTTGCCGCAAAGACCGCCGCAGCCAACCTGCAGAAAACGCTGAGTCCACTTTTCGGCCGGCAGGGCGATCTCAACGCCGATGGACGGCGCAATCGTCGCTGAAATTTGGCAGAAGTTTCCCTTTTCGGTTTTCTTCAGGGTGGCCGAATGAAGGGTGACCTTTTCTCCGACTGCATTGGAAAACGCCATCGCTCCCAGTTGCTCGCAGGAGACGACCGGTTGGACGGCCGGTAGCTCGGCGGCAGACGCATTCGACGCCGTCATAGCGACAAAAAGGCAGGTGCCCAGCAGTGGCCAAAGCCCGATTAGATATTTCATCTCAGTCCTCATGGTTCTGTTCCTGTCGTTCGGGCCTCGTGCCGCAGCCCGGCTCGCTATCGTGTCCGTAACCGCGCGGAGGGACGCCTATGTTGCGCCATCCGACACAGCCTCTCGGCGCGCGTCATCCACTAAGAAATGATAGACGTTTGCGTCTTGACGCGAATGCGGATTTTCACAACCTTTTCAGTTGACTAAGAGGCGCTCATCGCCCGGACCTTTCTTCACGTATCAGTCTGACGATCGCAGACCGCTCAGCGCCCATCGCTTTATCGTCTTCAAACCGATCCGCGTCGCGACCCTTCGCCGTCGATCATGCCGGATCGGCAAGGCGGACCACCACTTTGCCGAAGTTTTTGCCCGCCAGCAGATTGAGAAAGGCCTGCGGCGCCTGTTCCAGTCCATCGACAACCTCTTCGCGGATTTTCACCTGCCCCGCGTTCACCCAGCCCGTCATCTCATCCAGGAAGGCCGTCCAGCCGTCGGCATAGTGATCCGCGATGATGAAACCCTGAATTCGCCAGCGCCGGGTCAGCACATTCATGATCAGCTGCGGCAACCGGTCTCCCCCGGTCGAAGGAGCCATGCCGTTGTAGTGTGAAATCAAACCGCAAACCGGCACGCGCGCGCCGACGTTAAGACGGGGCATTACAGCGTCAAACACCTTGCCGCCGACATTTTCGTAATAGACGTCGATCCCTTCCGGCGTCGCCGCCGCCAGCCGGTCGCAAAAATCGGCGGCGTGGTGATCCAAACAGACATCAAAGCCTAGCGACTCTACGGCGTAACGACACTTGTCCTCCCCGCCGGCAACGCCAACCGCCCGCGCGCCTTTCAACCGGGCTA
Organism: Lonsdalea iberica; assembly: GCF_002111585.1. Classification (GTDB taxonomy): domain Bacteria; phylum Pseudomonadota; class Gammaproteobacteria; order Enterobacterales; family Enterobacteriaceae; genus Lonsdalea; species Lonsdalea iberica. Next base: position 33,065 of record NZ_LUTP01000026.1, on the reverse strand, counting down.
TCTGCCCGACGACGGAACCGACCGCCCCTGTCGCGGCAGCGACGACCACGGTCTCACCCGCCTTGGGTTCGCCGATCTTCAGCAGACCGTGATAAGCGGTAAATCCGGTCATCCCCAGCACACTCAAGGCCAGCGATGGACTCTGGATACGGGAATCGATGAGACTAATGTCGCTGCCGTCCGACAGCGTATAGGTCTGCCAGCCGCCCATCCCTACCACGAGATCGCCCTCGTTAAAGGCCGGATGACGCGAAGCCGCCACCCGGCTGACGGTCGCGCCGACCATCACCGCATCCAGCGCCACCGGCGGGGCATAAGACGGCGTATCGCTCATCCGTCCACGCATATAAGGGTCAAGCGAAAGAAAGTGGTTTTTCAGCAGCACCTGTCCGTCGGCTGGCTGTGGGATCGGCGCGTGTTCCAGCCGGAAATTGTCGAGTGCCGGCGCGCCGTCGGGACGACGTTGCAGCACGATACGGCGATAGGTTGTTGTCATGATGGCTCCCTGTTGATGAGGTTAGTGACGTTGACTGACAAGACGGTTGACGGCCGAACGGCGTTCGGACACGTTCTTAGTGCGCTGAGCCGAAGAGACACGGGCCGTGCTCGCCTCTGAGCGACAGAGCCGGTGACTTTGTTAACGCCTGATCTCAGAACGGTGGCGCTCCGGCGTTAAGCGAGCCCGGCCGCAAACGCTATGACGACAATTTGCCCGCGCCGTGATAGGTCTCCAGCCAGTGCGCATAGGGCGCGGGCAGTACCCAATCTGGACGGTCGATTTTCAGCGACTGCGCCAGCACATAGGGATAGTGCGGATTCGCCAGCATCGCCCTGCCGATCATCACTAAATCCACCTGTTTCTCCGCCACGACGCGCTCTGCCAGCATAGGCTCATCGACTCCCCAGCCGACCGCGACGTGCACCCCGGCGCCGCGGCTCACCTGCTCGGCTAGCGGCGCCAACAGAGCCGGCGTTCCCCACGGGATTTGCGTATCGGGAATGACGAAGTTGATGCTGACGTTCAGCAGATCCAACCCTCCGGCCCGCATCCGCCGAACCCCTTCGATGGACTCCGCCAGCGTGCGTTCATCGTTGCCGTCGTATTCGATCACGCCGAAACGCGCGGTCAGCGGCAGATGTTCAGGCCAGACATCGCGAACCGCCGCCAGCGTTTCCTGCAGGAACCGGCTACGGTTTTCCAGATTTCCGCCATACCGATCGTCGCGGTGATTACTGTGGGGAGAAAAGAAACTTTGCGCCAGATAGCCGTGAGCGAAATGCAGCTCCAGCCATTCGAAACCGGCATCGCGAGCGCGGCGCGCAGCGGCGGCGAATTCCCCCGTCACCCGATCAATATCCTCGAATGTCATCTCACGCGGAACCCGCGGCAGATTCTCCCCATAGGCAATAGGCGAAGGCGCGATCGTCTCCCAGGCGCGGGGATCGTCCTTGGGAAGATGGTCATCGCCGTCCCACGGACGGTTGGCGCTGGCCTTCCGCCCTGCATGTGCGATCTGGATGCCGGGAACCGCGCCCGTCGCTTTGATCGACGCCGCGATGCGTGCCAGCCCTTCCGTCTGCGCATCATTCCACAGCCCAAGACAGTGCGGCGTGATGCGACCTTCAGGCGACACCGCCGTCGCCTCGACGATCACCAGACCGGCCCCGCCCCGCGCCAGTCCCGCATAGTGGACCTGATGCCAGTCGTTAGTAAGTCCCTCAGTGGCGCTGTACTGGCACATCGGCGGCACCGCGATGCGGTTACGCAGGGTAACGTCCTTCAGTGTGAATGGAGTGAACAATACCGACATATCGAACCTCGCTTTCTGTGAATGGAGTGGGCGGACTCGCTCGCCGTCATGGGGGCCGCGCCCGCAGGCGGTACGACGGAAGCCGACGCTTTAGGATGTCAACATGCGGGCAACCTCGGGCTGGCCGCAGATCAAGCATGGTTGATTTGTGGATCTTTTGCCCGATTAACTATTCATCACGCCAATCATTTATCAGGCAATCTCTGTCTGGACGACGCTTTTCGGCTCATCAGAGAGTCTGTCACGGCCGGGCTGGCCGCGGGATCGGGGGATGTCCATCCTCGGACATCCCCGTATTCAGCAGGATGGAGAGCGTGAGCGGCTTCTCTCGCCAAGACGAACTCGCCGCCGCCGATACACTGTTACTGCATCATATCGACTCGCGCCCGCCAGGCGTGTACGCCTTAGCGATGCTGGCGGAACAGCCACTCCCGAATGGGTTCAATGGTGTAGGCGATGCGCCAGGTATTACGATGGCCGCTCGCCCCGGCGCCCGACTGGTTGGGGGGGATGACCGTGCCTTTGGCAAACGACACATAGTTGATGGGGCACCCCTCAGACTCGATAGTCTGGCTGGCCTTGCGGAACTGGTCGGCCGACCACCTACCGTCCCAGACGGCGGTCGCTATCTTCGCGCCCTCTTTTTTCAATACCTCGGTGATCGCGTTCTGTCCCGGAAAAGCCTTGTCGTCATCCTGCGACACCAGAATCCACAGTTTTTGCCGGGCAAGCGGTTTGACCAGCGCCGGGTCCCATTGCCCCGCCACGAGAAACGAAGCGGCGAAAAAGGTCGGGTATTTGATGTTCATCGCTATCGACATCATGCAGCCGCCGGACTGCCCGGTCGCGTAGCATCGGTCGCGATCAATATTGTACTGCTCCGACAGCGACGTGATGAGATTGAGGGTGGCATCCAGCGCATCAGAAGTTTTCGCGTCGTCATCCGCGATGATTTCTGCGTATTGCGGGGCCAGCACAAACGCCGGACGTTGAGCCTGATCGGCCGGGCTGGCCCACGCAATCGCGCCTAACCCCTGATAGAGCGTGGTGCGGGTCACGTCACTGGTGGCCCCGGCATCGTGCATGAACAAGACCAGCGGATACGTCTGTTTCGGATCATAGTACTTGGGCACAAACAGGTTGTAGCGCAGTGTTTTACCCGTTTTCGCATCGTTAAACGTCAGCGACTGGAAGTCATCGACGACAAGATTTTCAACCTTGGTCGTCGTCAGCGGTGCAGGCATGGCGGCAATACGGTCACCTTGCACACTCTTGATGTCGCCAGTCTGAGACACATTGGCGACGGGGAGCGCATACGTCGTGTCGTATGCCGGAATATCCCCTGCTTTGCCGGGGCCGCCCTTGCCGCCGGACGACGGCGGATGAGCCCCCTTTTTGGCGTCCTTGGCGTCCATTTTCTCTACCAGCGGCGCATTCGCGTCATCCGGCGAGAGTGTCACAATGACGAAATGACCTTCGGCCGCTTTATCGTCGGGGTTGGCGGACGCACTGGCGAACACCCCGGTGACCGTCCGGCCTTCCACGCGGAAATCAGCCTTGCTCAGAGACTCGCCGCTAACGGCTTCGTCATACTCCACGGCGACGGCGGTCAGTCGAAGACCATCGCCAAAGACCCGCGTAATCGCGCTGGCGCCTTTGACTTTAGCGCGTATGCCCTGTTGGGCCAACGCGGAGGAATTGATGGCGATCATGGCTCCGGAAAGCAGGCTCATCACCAGAAAATCACGACGTGTGGGCATGGTTTATCCTTTCATTGCAAAGTCGTTGGTCATATATCGCTACGGCACTGTTCTCCCACCTTGCCAACCGCACGGGGCCAGGCCGGGGGACAAATGCCGTCGACACTCTATTTATCCTAGACCGTTGTCGACATCATTCGTTGCAATCCCCTGATGTCGTTACGAAATTTTTACACTCAACGCTTTCGGGAACGAGGTAGAAGACAGCGGAAAATGCCAAACCGCCGGGAAACGCCTGTGTTCGTAGATGCGACAGGGGCGTTTCACCGCGGACGGAAAGCGTGAACGCTACGCCGGGAAACGCGTGCCGAATCCCGCTTCAGCGGCGACGTTAGCGCCAGCCCAACCCCGGCGCAACCTGCGTCAGTATCGATTCGATCACATGCGCATTGTAGTCAACGCCCAGCTGGTTGGGCACGGTTAACAGCAGCGTGTCCGCTTCGGCAATCGCCTCATCCTGCGCAAGCTGCTTGATGAGCTGGTCTGGCTCGGCGGCATAGCTGCGGCCGAAAATCGCCCGCGTGTTGTCATCGAGGAACCCCACCTGATCGGCATCCTGTCCCTCGCCGCCGAAGTAAGCGCGATCCCGATCGTCTACCAGCGCGAAAATGCTCCTGCTCACCGACACGCGAGGTTCGCGCAAGTGTCCAGCCGCTTTCCATGCGTCGCGGTAGGCGCGGATCTGTTTCGCCTGCTGGATGTGGAACGGCTCACCGGTCTCGTCGTCCTTTAGCGTGGAACTTTGCAGATTCAGGCCAAGTTTGGCCGCCCACTCCGCCGTGGCGTTCGAGCCCGCCCCCCACCAAATGCGTTCGCGCAATCCTGCTGAGAAAGGTTCGAGGCGCAGTAGCCCCGGCGGATTGGGAAACATCGGCTGCGGATGCGGTTCGGCAAAACCTTCGCCACGCAGCGCTTCGAGCAGGACCTCGGTGTGGCGACGCGCCATGTCCGAGTCAATCTCGCCCTCCGCAGGCTGGTAGCCGAAATAGCCCCAACCGTCGATCACCTGCTCGGGGGAACCCCGGCTGATGCCGAGCTGAAGGCGCCCGCCCGAGATCAAATCGGCCGCGCCGGCGCTCTCGGCCATATACAGCGGATTTTCATAGCGCATGTCGATGACCCCGGTGCCGATCTCGATACGGCGGGTTTTCGCTCCCACCGCCGCCAGCAGCGGGAAAGGCGAACTGAGCTGACGTGCGAAATGGTGCACCCGAAAATAGGCGCCGTCCGCCCCCAGATCTTCCGCAGCGACGGCCAAATCAATGGATTGCATCAGCGTATCCGCCGCTGAACGCGTGGCCGACTGTGACGAGGGCGTCCAGTGGCCAAACGACAAAAATCCTATTTTTTTCACGGAACTTGGGTCCTTGTGGTGAGGATGGCGAGCCGACGGGTCACGCGACGGTGACAATGTCTCACCGCGGTATAAATTTTAGATGAGACTAGGCAGAAAGACCAAAACTGACCAGTTTCGCCGCACGACTGGCCAACCAGGCCCCGCGGGGGTCGCGTCGCCGTCACTGCCGTCTCTCCCCCCTGGCCGTTCGGGCAGAACGTGGCGCAAACTCGCCGTCCGCGCCACACGGCACGCGCTTATCGTTGTCGTTGCAGCGCGTTGCCTATCATCGTGGTGAAATTATTGACGATGGCGTCTTCCGCACAGCCTGCCTTCAGCGGGCTCGCCTTCACTTCAAAGACCTGATTGGGGTATGAGGCATCGTCCGGGATATAGCCGATACGATCGTTGACGATCGAGGTCAGGATGGTTTTGCGTAGCGGCGAATTTTGCGCGAGTCGATAACCGATGCGGGTCATCACTTCGCCCGAGACGCCGGCAATCGCCGTGTCGTTCAGCATCACCAAACCGAGGCGAAGATCCACACTGTCAACCTGCGCTTGATTCATATTCTCGGTCGTCTCCGTGCCTTGCTGCGTCGGGCAGCCGACCACCTTCTCCTCTGCACGGATGTCTACCCGCCGCGTCATATCGCTGGGCTTCATCGCGCTGGCGACACGCACAATCGCCTCGCCCGCCGCCAGCCCCTGAGTCGTGGCGGCATTCCAGGCGAACGCCGCATCTTCCTCGTCGGTGTCCGACAGGCCCGTGCGGAAGATCCTTGGGTTCTGGTCCGCGACCGTTCCTGCCGACCACAGGGACACCACATTCCCCCCCAGCGTTTTTTCCACATAGTCGGCGGCGACCCCGGTCAGATCCCCGGTAATCTGCTTGATGCCCAACGTCGCCATAGAGTGCACCGCATAATTCGTCAGCAGCGCGATTGGCTGACCGTCCAGCGCGTCGAACTTCATCACCCACAGGCCTTTATCCGACGGCCCAGTGGGGTTGACGCCCATAACCCAGCCGTCGGCGGTGTATTCATCGCGATTGACGTTGATGTTGACCGTCCCTTTCCCCACGCCGAAGCGTGCAGGTCTGGCCTGCTGGTCAGACTGGCGAAGCGCCTCGACCATTTTGGTGTAGAGTATTTCGCTCCAGGCCAAGGACGTCGCTGTGCCCTCGTGCGCCATCGCGCCCGGAGACACATTGCCTACCCGCGGCGCGCTGTGATCGTGCGTGGCGAAGATCAGAATGTTGGCGAATGGTATCTGCAACTCTTTTTCGATCCGCTGTCGCACCGCCGTCGTGTCACCGACTTCCATGGCATCGACGGAAACCAGCGCGACCTTATTGCCGCCGCTATGAATGAGCAACGTACGCATATAAATGGGATCGTGCACCCCGTTGAAATCCCCGCCCATCGGGTTCATGTCTTTCAGCGTGGTGGGCGTGATATCCACTTTGGCCGCGCCGACGCGCAGCAGGTCGTGATCCGCCGCCGTGGCGGGCGAAAGCAGGCTACTGGCGCACAGCATCACGCCGAGCGCGACGGAGGTGGGATGTAATATGGGGAGAGATAAATGCTTAGACATATGTTGTTTCCTTTCAACAAGTCGGCATAGCCGAGGGGGGATAAAGCCGGAGCCCGACAGGCTAAGCGGGTCGGCACGAGTTACCGCTGCTGAGATCGCTCACCGCAGCGCGCATGTCATCAAAGCGCCAACCATTTTCCTTAAAGGCGTAGGCTGCGACATAAGCTAATCTGTTTTTTATCTATAAAAAACATACACCTGACTAATAAGGTTATCCAGAATTTATCTATAAGACCCGGCGCTGCGATTGCTAGGATGAAGGCCTCGGCGCCGATGCGCCTTCGTCCGCGAGGAGAAATGCTCATGTCCACCATCGAAGTGACCGCCACTCGGCCGGAAGTCCGGGTCAATTCTGCCGAACCGTTTACCCCGCTCCCCCGCCCGACGTCGCCTGCGCATATCATCGCCAGCGATGAAGAGGCGATCGCCGTCGCCGAACGGCTGGCCGCGCAATTTGCGCCGGGAGCCGCACGCCGCGATCGTGAAGGCATTTTGCCGATTGCCGAGCTGGAGGCGTTTTCGCAAAGCGGGCTTTGGGGCATCACGATACCGCGCGCCTACGGCGGGGCGGGCGTTTCCTACGCCACCGTGGCGCAGGTGATCGCGATAATCTCCACGGCGGATTCGGCCCTGGGACAGATCCCGCAGAATCATATGGCGGGTGTGGCGCATCTGCTGACCGACGGCACCGAGAGTCAGAAAACAACGCTGCTGGCCGGGATTCTCCAGGGCATACGCTGGGGCAACGCCTTCTCGGAAAAGGGCGGCGCCACCGTGTCCGACTTCAAAACCACGCTACGCCGCGAAGGCAAGGAGGTCGTCGTCACCGGTGAGAAGTTCTACGCCACCGGCGCGCTGCTGGCACATGTGGTCCATACGGTCGCCCTCGACGAGGAAGGGCTGCCGCATCTGGTCGTGTTCGATCGCGACGCGCCGGGATTGACGGTGATTAACAACTGGTCGAGCTTCGGTCAGCGCACCACCGCCTCAGGCACCGTCATCCTAGACCATGTTCGTGCCCCCATAGAACGCGTGATTCCCGCCTGGCGCGCCTTCGATCGACCCACCCCTTCCGGGCCGATATCGCAGATCATCCAGTCCGCCGTGGACGTCGGTATCGCTCGCGGCACGATCGCCGATACGATCTCGTTCGTGCGGGAAAAAACGCGCCCCTGGATCGACAGCGATAAAGAGACTGCCGCGGAAGATGTTTTCACCATCGCCGCCGTAGGCGATCTGTCTATTCGCCTGCACGCCGCCGAGGCGCTGCTGGAGCGTGCCGGGCGCCTGATTGACGTTGCCGTCGCGACGCCAGATGAAGAGACGGTCGCCGCCGCCGCTATCGCCACCGCCGAGTCAAAAGTGCTTTCCACGGAGATTGCCCTCCTGGCCGGGAACAAACTGTTCGAACTGGCCGGAACACGCGCCACGCTGGCCGAATACAATCTCGACCGCCACTGGCGCAACGCCCGGACGCACACGCTGCACGACCCGGTGCGCTGGAAGTATTTCCACGTCGGCAACTACTATCTGAATCGGGTGAAACCCCCGCGTCACGCCTGGAACTGACCGCGCAAGCCACAACTGAGGAGCGTTTAAAGGAAATGCAGTAAATAGACGAAAGCGTTAAGCAGGACATTGGCGCGATGAAACCGTCTCATTACCGATGTCGAGCGTCGCCCAGACCTTGTCTGGGCTGATTCATGACTCGAAGGTCGTCGTCATGATGACGGAGTCAGTCATTAATTCATTGAAAAAATGTCCTCAACACCCCGCCAGACGAAGCCCCATCGCTCGATAATCAGATAGCTGCTGACCCCACCCTCCGCCTCCCTCACAGAAAAAACGCGGGTTTCAGTAGGACGAAATCAGCTCCATCACCCCATTGATGATGAACTGTACCCCCATGCAGACCAGGAGAAAGCCCATCAGCCGCGAAACGGCGTCGATACCGCTTTTACCAATCAAACGCATGATGAAACCCGCGCTTTTCAGGCATACCAGCAGGATAAGCGCCACCGCGATAAACGTCATCACCGGACTCACGACCAGCACCCAAGGTTCGAACCCAAGCGAGTTGGCTTTCAGCGTCGACACCGAGCTGATAATCATCGCTATCGTCCCCGGCCCTGCGCTTCCGGGCATCGCCAGCGGTACAAACGCGATATTTTCCGAATCCTTTTTGGTCACGTCCGGCACGGTTTGATCCGCCGATGCCGTCTCAATATGCGACTTCTGGGGAAACAGCATGCGAAAACCAATAAAGGCGACAATCAAGCCGCCGGCGATACGTAACCCCGGGATCGAAATGCCAAAGGTATTCATGACCAGCTGACCCGCATAAAAAGCTACCATCATGATCAGAAATACGTAAAACGCCGCCATGGTGGACTGCTGACTGATGTCTTTGCGAGTCATGTTCCCCGACAGGCTCAATAGCAACGCCACCGATGTCAACGGGTTGACCAGCGGCAATAGCAGCACCAGCCCCAACCCTACGGCTTCAAACAATTCAGATATTCCGGTCATACGGCTTCCTTATGAATCCAGCGGTGCGATGAACCCCACCCTAGCATAGGAAAAATGGCGGAGAACAGGGGGTTATCGTCAGAATTAGCTCTCGCCCGTCACGTCTGCTCCCCCCTCTCTTCGGGCTTGATGGCGGGAAACGCCCATCCGGCCGGAACGCCCCCTCTCACAGCCAGCATACCGCTGTGACGCTATGGGGGACCGGTCTTTCGCCACCGCTTTTCGAGGGGGTTTTTCGTCCATTTCCGTGGTGCCCCATCGTCCATAACGCTCGGCAACGCTGCTACAATGGGGTCGGCGGGCTCGCCCCGCGATCCACTCATTAACACAGGGAGAATGGTGTATGCCTGAATTACCCCCCGTGGTCGACCATGTGATCATCAACGTCGCCGACCAATTGGATGAAGCCAGCACGCTGTTTCGTCGTCTCGGTTTTCAACTCAGCGAACGCGGCCATCACACCATGGGCTCTAGCAACCATCTGGCGATCTTCGGCGAGACCTATCTTGAACTATTGGGCTATGAGCCCGATACCGGAAAAGATTTTTGCCAGTCCCCGCTCGGCCTTAGCGGACTGGTCTGGAAAACCTCAGACGCGGACGCGGTCTATCGGCACCTGCAACAGCAGCAGCTCGCCGGGGAAGCGCCCGCGTCCTTTTCCCGACCGGTGACGCTGCCGGACGGTAGCCCGCTGGAAGCGCGCTTTCGCATCGCCCGGTTACGCGCCGACGCCATTGCGAACGGCGTCAGCTTCTTTTGCCAGCACCTGACGCCGGAAGCCGTGTGGCAGCCCGAGTGGCGCAAACATCGCAACGGCGTCGTCGAAATCTCAGAGTTCGTCATCGCCGCCGAGCGTCCCGAGGACGCCGCCGCCGTCTATCGGCGACTGTTTGACGCCGCGGTGTTCACCCCCGCCGCCAACGGTGAATTACGCTTACAGGCAGGTGAGACGCAGGTGCGCTTTATCAGTAACGCGTCCGCCCGCGCCGAATTCGGCGCGCTGCCCAGTGATGACAACGGTAAACCCCGCATGGCGGCGCTCAGCTTCAAGACCCGTTCGCTTGACCAGACGCGTCAAAGCCTGCTGGCCGGCAATCTGCCGTTTGTCGAGAAAGAAAACGACATTCTGGTGCCGACAGAAGCCGGATTTGATCTCGCGCTGCGATTTCGCCCTTAAGAAGGATGAAAATCCGGGACCCGTGACGGAACGCTCACGTCCGACTGAGGTCGGATAAATAAGGAGATGGAGTGTGACGTCACCGTTGAAAGCCGAATGATAGGGGCTAACGCCATTCATCGCCTCGTCTGACGCCGTTTGCCGCGCTATTTCCTAAGACATTTTATTTTTCGTCGTCCTCGTTACACGCTCTTGTCGGGCGTATCGAGGAATTTTCGGGGGGGACGACGACATCCACGCAACGATTACTAGCCGCCGCCGCGAGCGGCCAAACGATGGGCCGATGATGAAAAAAACGTTCCTGCGCTCCTCCCTGGCGATGGGCATTATGCTGCTTTGCGGACTAGCTCAAGCCGCCTCATTCACCGCTGGCGCGGGCCGGGCGGACATCACCATCCCAGACGACATCTACCCTATCGACGGCTTCGTCGGGCAGCACGATCCGCTGGCAACACGCGTGATTCTGCTGGATGACGGGACAACCCGGCTGGGCATTGTCGTTGTGGATCAGACTTCGCTGTCCAATGAATCGATCGCCAACATGAAGGCCGCCCTCCAGCAGGTGGCGCAGGTCGCCCCGGAGCGGACGATTGTCAGCGCCAGCCACGGCTTTTCCGCGCCGCATATTTTACCGCATGAACATACCTCGCCTGACGTTCAAGCTCAGTCCACGCGGATGCAGCAGGCCATGGTGACTGCGGTACGCTCTGCGGCACTGTCGGCGGTCAACGCCATGACCGCGGCCCGGGTAGGCTACGGGGAAGGCGTCAGCCGGGTGAATGTCAATCGTGACGTCCCGACGCCGTTCGGCTGGTGGCTCGGCGCCAACGAAAAAGGGAATACCGACCCGGTGTTGTCCGTATTGCGGATCGATACCGCTCAGGGTGCGCCGCTGGCCGCCATGATCAATTACGCCGTGCAGTCTTCGGTGATGGACGGCTCCACGCTCAAAGCGGGCGGCAAACTGATCACGCCGGATCTGGCGGGCGTCGCCACACGCTACGTGGAACAGCACGGCGGCGAGCCGGTCGCGGCATTTTTGGTCGGCGCGGCGGGCGATCAGGCGCCTCGTCGTCAGGCTAATCGACACGTCGTCAACCGAGACGGCAGCGTCACACGCGTCGACAGCCATGAAGAGGGGGTTACGCTGCTCGATCAACTCGGCACGGAGTTAGGTCGCGCGGCGGCTGACGTCTCCGGCGGCATTCACGCCACCGCCTCCCCAACGCTGGCGCTGGAAAGAAAAAGCGTCACGGTGACGTCGCAAACGAACTCGCCTGGGAATGCGCCCAAAGGTCCGGTGACCACCTATACTTACACGCCGGGCCGCCCCGTCGCACTGCCGGTGGTGCTGATCCGGATCGGCGATATCGCGCTGGTCGGCGTGCAGCCGGAGCTGGCGGCGCAGATCGGCGAACGAATTAAAGCCGAGTCGCCGTTTGCACATACGTTGGTACTGACGATGGTCGACGGCGCGGCAAAATATCTGCCGGATGACGACAGCTACAACCGGTTCACCTACGAGGCGCGCAATTCCGGCTTCGCGCAAGGTTCGGCAGACAAGCTGGTTGACGCCGTTCGTGGCTGGTTGAACGACTTACATCGCGCCGCTCCGTCTCCATAACCCAAAAGTGCGGGGGGCTTGTTTCCTATTATGCGAAATGCAACACAGATACGGCAGAGGATTTGACGGCGAGAAAACAACGGCGAAGTCATACCGCAACGGCATCGCCGCCCTTCCGATATGGGGTCGTTATCGCCGTCCCTTCGGCCTTCACAGGGCTGTGTCTCACGATAAGTCGCGTTACCGACTTCCGCCCGTTTCGGCGGTCATTACGCCCGACGGTCATTACCCAATGAAACAGGAGAATGAACATGAAAGTGCTCGGCTATGCCGCTAAGTCCGCCCAGGCCCCTCTGGCGCCGCTTGAGTTCACCCGCCGCGAACCGCGACCTGACGATGTCGTCATCGAAGTATTGTACTGCGGCGTCTGTCATTCCGACCTGCATCAGGCACGTAACGACTGGGGAATCAGCTTTTATCCGCTGGTGCCCGGCCATGAAGTCGTGGGTCGCGTCACCGAGGTCGGCAGCGAGGTGACCCAGTTTAAACCGGGCGACCTCGCGGGCATCGGCTGCATGGTGGACTCGTGTCGCGAATGCCAGCCCTGTCAGCAAGGTCTGGAGCAGTACTGTGAAGAGGGAAATATTCAGACTTACAACGGACACGATCGCCACGATCACCAGCCGACCTACGGCGGCTATTCGCAAAAAATCATCGCGTCGCAGGACTTCGTGCTGCGGATCCCGGACAGCATCGATCTGAAAGCCGTCGCTCCGCTGCTGTGCGCGGGCATCACCACCTGGTCGCCGCTGCGCAAGTGGAACGTGACCAAAGGCAGTAAAGTCGCCGTCGTGGGCCTCGGCGGTCTGGGTCACATGGCGCTGAAGTTGGCGCATGCGATGGGCGCGGACGTGACGCTGTTCACCCGCAGCAAGAGCAAAGAAGCCGACGCTCGCCGGCTGGGGGCGCATCACATTGTGCTCTCATCCGACTCGGCCCAGATGGAAGCGGTCAGCAACCACTTCGATCTGATTATTGATACGGTGCCTTACGAGCACGACGTGAATCCCTATATGACCACCCTGGCATTGGACGGTACGCTGGTGTTTGTCGGCCAGATCGGCAACATCGAACCGCCGCTAAGCACGATGCCGATGGTGTTAGGTCGCCGTTCTGTCGCAGGCTCCTGCATCGGCGGAATTGCGGAAACACAGGAGATGCTCGACTTCTGCGGCAAACACGGCATCGTTTCTGACGTCGAGGTCATCGATATCCAGCAAATCAACGACGCTTATGAACGGCTGCTCAAAAGCGACGTGAAATATCGCTTCGTCATCGACATGGCATCGCTGAAGGCATAACAGTTAAACGTTAACTCTCGGCGCGTCCGGCGCCCGCATCGTGATGAGATTCATGGCGATGCGGGCCGTTTTTTATTGCCGGCACAAAAAGGCGCCGGGGATAAATCCACGGCGCCCTCGTGATATCGAGCAGGGTCGTCAGCGTCAGGGGTAGTTTACCCAGTCGCCGCCGTTGAGTCGTATCCAGGTTTTCCCCTGATAACGCATGACCACCGCCCCGTCGTTTTCCGACACCACCGGCGTCGTCGGCAGGTTGTCGGTCAGAACCGACATATTGACGTTGGCCGCGTTAAACACCTGGCCATCCACCACGCGGGAAATCAGCTCGGACAGCGCCAGCATGCTGGTCGGCGCATCGACGCGCAGCGGCTGCTCTTGATGCGGCGCTTTCATACCGGCGAACAGAATGCCTACCGGCACATGCGTGATACTCGGGCTTGGGATATCCCTCAGACCGGACATCTGCATCTTATCGCCAGCCAGCGCCGCGCCGTGTTCCGGCACGACGATCACCATCACGCGCCGTCCCGACTCATCAAGCTGGCGCATGAAGGTTTCCAACTGATCGAACATCTGTTGCGCCCGCGGTTGATAGGGTGCGGAGCGCGTCGTCCCAGGCTCCCGCGTTCCATCATGCAGCGGGATCACGTTGAAGAAGGTCGCGCTGCGCGTCTCTTTACTCTGCTGACGTTCGTCCATCCAGCGCTGCATCAGCTGCGCATCGTTGAACACGGGAGTGCCGTCGAACGAGGTATAGGCCGGCGCGATCCCCGCCTGAGACAGTAGCGGCGCACCGATCCCGCCCTGCTCACGCAGCGACTTCAGGTAGCCGCCGAAATTACCGGGGTGATCCAGCACCAGTTGCTGACGGAAACCGAGTTTTTCGAGATTGTCGAACAGATAGCAGTGATCCGCCGTCGGCTTGTAGATCTCGCTATGCGACGTCTGACCACAGCTGGCGCGTAGCAGGCGGATGCCCGCAGGGCCGCTGTAACCGGTCGCCGAGTTGTAATTGCCAAGCAGGATATCGAACCGTTTCCACAGCGGATGATGACGGAGCTGCACCGTGTCCAGATCTGACCAGGACAGCGAGCAGATATTGATGATCAGCACGTCAAAAGGCTGCGAATCCGCTGGGAGCGTTTGAGGAAAGTGCGTGACGCGCTGCTTTTCCAGCTCGTAAAAACGCGACAGAAAGGCCGTCAGATTGGCGCTCGTCGGCGGCGCGCTCTCGTCGAGTCCGTCCGGCGACGCGTTAGGCACGCCGGGCTGCGTCGTAGTGCTGTTGATCACAACCTGAGGCGTGGCCGCCGTCGTCGGCAGCAGTGAAAACGCCGGGCCGGCGATATTAATCATATTGATCCAGCACAGCATGGCCGTCACCAATACGGTGACGCGCACCCACTGGGCGATAAACAGGTACAGAACCCACATCACAAACGCGCAGGCCACCATCCGGCCATTGATGAATCGGTCTGCCAGATCGAGCAGATAATCACCTGAAAACTCAGTGAGTTGCGCTCCCTGGCTGAGGATAGTTTGAATCCCCGGCAGCCAGGTGTCGTGGTAAAACAACGCGATCCCGACGGGGATCGAGAGCCACTGACGCAGGCGGTGCAGACGCTGAGACGGCAACGGAAAAACCAGCCAGCATAGAAAGACCAGGTTATCCAGCGCGTGAAAGTTGAGATAGCCGAACCACAGCAGTGCGAACTTCAGCAAAAAATAGAAATTCCAGCCGCCCAAACCTCGCCAGCAGCCCCAGGAGGACGCCCCGTTGGGCGCCGCTTGTTTTACTTCAGTCATGATTATTTCACATCCGATTGTGAAGATTTTCGCCGCCAGGTTCCCACATATTTCATCGTGCGCGACGGCGTCAGACGATAAATAAAGCCCCGCCAACGTGCGGACAGCCAGCGAGGAAAAAACGTTCTCAACACTAACAGTGTCAGCAGGAAGAGAATGCCTGCCTGCATGATTCCTATCAGGTTCATTTATCCGCTCCTTTGCTCTGCGCCAGCGCGATGCGGTGCGGCACCCGGCGAGGCACAGGCGGTGTCGACGTCGTTTTAGGCGCGCTCGCGGCAGCGGTTATCGACGGCGCATGCGGGACCCTCGCGCCCATCAGGCGAATTTCCGACAGTATCGGCAGGTCTTCACACCAGACCTGACGATCGGAGAACATCTCGTCGTACGGCAACGGGAAAATAGACGCCAGCGCCGTTTTAAGATCGTGCAGATTGCAGGAAAACAGGAAGATGTACAGACGATTATCCATCACCGTGAACACATCGCCGTTACGCCGGGTTTTGCACAGCGTCAAAGCCTGCTCCGCCCTGAGCTGGCTCACCGGCGTCAACGCCACCAGCACGCCTTTGCTGTTTTCCGGCAGCAGCGGATCGTTCATCAACAGCGTCACCGTATGGCAGAACATCTCCAGTGACATGAACCCTTTCTGGCGCAGCGGCTGCTGTAGCTTCCGTAGTACGCTGAAATCCTTCGGCACATAGCGCTGATAACGTTGCCCTTGTAGCCCTTCGAGCATTATCAGAAAACGCGACAACGAGGTGCCGAACGGCACGATAATATTCACCCCGCAGGCCAGCAGCAGACGCTCATCATTTTGACGCTGGCCCACTTCCATCTCGCGCACGACAATCTTCAGCCCGGCGCCGCGAAGGCTGCGCAGTCGGTGGATATGGCGAGCCAATCCGCCGGTCTGATCGTTGTGGCTAAGGCTGAAAATCACCGTGGCGGAATCGGCCCCTTCGGCCTGTGCATAGACCTGCTCGTTACTGTCCTGTAATTGCCACTGGTTCGATAATGGGGGCGCCCCTTCCAATACGCTGCGTTCGGCAATAAAAATATGCTCGTCATTTAAGGTTAATGGCGTGTTTCGCTCGTCTTGTTTCATCAAAGAAAAACGATTTTGCTCAAAATTTAACGCTAACTGTCTGTCTGCCAACAATCGCGTAGCGTTATACCACCAATGTATTCTGTATTTCCAATTATCTTTCTGATATTCGAGACAGGAAAAACCATTTAAATAACAAAATAGGCCATGCAGATGATCACCGAGGGAGATTATTTTTCTTCCGTACGTAATAATTAGCAATGAAATATTTTTCTTTTTTAATACGCTTTTTATTCTTTTTAACCACTCAGATAATTCTGAAGAGGTTAATTTATCCCAATCACTAACCTCGGTATAAAACAAAACCAATTGAGGATTGGTTGAGGATGAAAATAGACGTAAAAAATCTTTATTCAACTTCAATAATGCTCGATTGGTTTGCGGTAATGAATACATAGGAATACGATCCGGCCCTGAAGTCAGTGGAGGGGTCAGCAGCTCCTGCGGCGCGGTGGCTGAGCTGAGTAGCGTCACTGCTGACTGGGCGCTCATGACCTGCCGAGCCAGTGCAATAGCATCTTCCTGCCGTTGAACCGTAACCCAATAACAACCTGCCGGCTGCATGAGCATTAATTCATCCGGCATTTGTTCTATTCCTAACATAGAGAAATATTTCATAGATTATTTTTTATAATAAGGAGATTGGAACGACGTTATCACTTGTCGTCAATTTTAAAATAATTGTAATATACACAACAACTATTACATCTTTATCCCATTAATTATGGCCTTCGACCACCTTTTAGATCACAATACAGATTAATCCGATAATTATAATAAAGCCAAAAGCTTTATTGTTAATCACATATAAAACGATAACCATCAGTGGACGATGAAAAGAGAAAACGCTGTTTATAAAAATGCGGGTTGCTTACAGCCGCAAAATGACATTGCCATATTGAATAAAGTTTTTTCATTAGCACCTATTCGGTATGTCGATATTGCCAGAGAAAATCGTTTGGCCAGAGTTATTGCACGCTGGTCTCTACTGCAAGAATTTAATTTCAAGCAGCAAGAGAACAGTGACTCATGCCAATAATTGCTTTCCAGGGAATACGCGGCGGCACCGGAACCACCGCACTCACTTCCGCACTGGCCTGGGCTCTCAACCAGAGCGGGGAATCGGTCATGGCATTGGACTTTTCTCCCGTCAACCAGCTTGGCACCCATTTCAACATCCCCGTGTCGTACCGCGACGGCTGGATGCGCGCAACGCTGGACGACGGTGACTGGCGGGAAAACGCCCTGCGCTATCTTTCCGGCCTCGACTTCATTCCGTTCGGCCGCTTGGACGCCGACGAGCAGATGCGCTATCAGACGTCGTCGGCTGTCCTTCAGCCCTGGATCGACGATCGCCTGAACGCTCTGCGTCAGGACTATCGTTGGATTCTGCTGGATATACCGGCGCATCCGCTCCCGTTAACGCAGCAACTGCTGCATGCGGCAGACCGGACAATCCGCGTGATCACGCCGGACGCTAACTGCCATCTGCGCCTGCATCACGAACTCGTCGACGCCAACAATCTGTATCTCATCAATCGATTCAACGTCAACCGCGCCGTACAGCGAGATCTGCACCAACTGTGGAGCAGCACGCTGCAATCGCTGCTCCCGGTCATCGTCCATCAGGATGAAGCTTTTACCGAAGCGATGATGATGAAGCAGCCCGTGGGAGAGTATCGCCCGTCCAGTCTGGCGTCGGAGGAGATGGCGACGCTGGCGGCTTGGCTACTACTGAACGTGACGGAGCCCAAGGCATGAATTTATTACGCGGGCTGTTCTGCCCGCCTGTTCATCAGGCGCTGCAACGCCGCTACCGCAGCTATCGTCACCGGGGCGTGTCCAGCCCGACGGCGTGTCTGCAATGTCTGTGGGTCATGCTGGCGTGGACCTTCTGTCGTCTGGAAACTCCCGTCTGGCAGCGCATCATCGCCGAACGGCGTCAGCTGTTTCCGCATATCGCTGCGCAGCGCCCGCGACCGCTGGACGCGCTGCGTTATCTGCTGCAACTGGCCTGGCTGCTGCTGTTTTTCCCCGGCGACGCGCGACGTTCGTCATTCAGTGGGCTGCTGAACGGCCGTCGGCGTCTTTACCGCTGGCTTGACGGCCTGCCGGAGCGCGCTTCCCAGCGCCGGCTCCCTGCGCGGGCCGAGCGCCAGGTCAGTCGGCTGCCACTCTGGCTGCGACGGCTCACCCTCATCGGCTGCGCGATCCTCGTCGGACTGCTGGGACTGCTATGCATCTCGCAGCCGTTTGATATCGCCACCCAGTTCGTTTTCGTCCTGTTGCTGTGGGGCATGGCGATGGTCGTGCGCCGGCTGCCCGGCCGTTTGCCGACCATCATGCTGATCATGCTGTCGCTGACCGTCTCCTGCCGTTATCTCTGGTGGCGCTACAGCTCGACGCTTAACTGGGACGACCCGGTCAGCCTGGTGTTCGGACTGCTGCTGGTCGTCGCGGAAACCTACGCCTGGGGCGTACTGGTTCTCGGCTATTTTCAGACGCTGTGGCCGCTGCACCGCCAGCCGGTCGCCCTGCCCGACGATCCCAGCCTCTGGCCGACGGTCGATCTGCTGATCCCCACCTACAACGAACCGCTCAGCGTCGTTAAACCCACGCTCTACGCCGCGCTGGGCATCGACTGGCCGCAGGACAAGCTGACCATTTACGTGCTGGATGACGGCGACCGAGCGGAGTTTCGCGAGTTCGCCGACAGCATCGGCGTTCGCTATATCGCGCGCACCACCCACGAACACGCCAAGGCAGGAAACATCAACCACGCCCTGCGCACCGCCTGCAACAGCGAATACGTCACCATTTTCGACTGCGATCATGTGCCGGCGCGTTCCTTCCTACAGATGACAATGGGCTGGTTCCTGAAAGACCCGAAGATGGCGATGTTGCAAACGCCGCATCACTTCTTCTCGCCGGACCCGTTTGAGCGCAACCTCAACCGTTTTCGCCGTACGCCAAACGAAGGCACCCTGTTCTACGGACTGGTGCAGGACGGCAACGACGTCTGGGACGCGACGTTCTTCTGCGGCTCCTGCGCCATCATCCGCCGCAGCGCGCTGGATGAGATTGGCGGCATCGCCGTCGAAACCGTCACGGAAGATGCGCACACCTCCCTGCGGCTGCACCGGCTTGGCTATTCGTCGGCTTATATCCGCATCCCGCAGGCGGCCGGGCTGGCGACGGAGAGCCTGTCCGCGCATATCGGCCAGCGCATCCGCTGGGCGCGCGGCATGGTACAGATTTTTCGACTGGACAACCCGCTGATGGGAAAAGGGCTGACCTTTATGCAGCGGCTGTGCTACGCCAACGCCATGCTGCACTTTCTCTCCGGCATCCCGCGGCTGATCTTCCTGCTGGCGCCGCTGGCTTTCCTGCTGTGCCACGCCTACATCATCTTTGCGCCGGCGTTGGCCATCGCCATTTACGTGCTGCCGCATATGCTGCACACCAGCCTGACCAACTCCCGCATTCAGGGACGCTACCGACACTCGTTCTGGAGCGAGGTGTATGAAACCGTGCTGGCCTGGTATATCGCCCGTCCGACCACCGTCGCGCTGTTTAACCCCAACAAGGGCTCGTTCAACGTCACCGCTAAAGGGGGTCTGGTGGCCCAAAAACACCTCGACTGGGTGATCACGCGCCCCTACGTCATGCTGGTGTTGCTGAATCTGGCGGGGCTGGTTATGGCGTTCTGGCGGATGTACTTCGGTCCGCAGAACGAGGTGCTGACCGTGGTCGTCAGCCTGATCTGGGTGCTGTACAACATGGTGATTCTTGGCGGCGCCGTTTCCGTCGCGGTCGAAGCCCGACAGCTGCGCGAGTCGCACCGTGTGGACATCGATATGCCCGCCGCGCTGGCGCGGGAAAACGGTCATATGCTGCCCTGCACGCTGCGCGACTACTCAGATGGCGGCGTCGGGGTAGCGCTGCGGGACGAACTGGCGCTGTGCGCGAATGAAAAGGTGTTTTTGATACTGCAACGAGACGGTCAGGAGTTCTACTTCCCCTGCTACGTCCAACGCGTTCTGGGACGCGCAGCCGGGATTCGGCTGCACAATCTGACGACCGAACAGCAGGTCGACTTCATCCAATGCACATTTGCCCGCGCCGACACCTGGGCGTTGTGGCAAGACAGCTTTCCTCAGGACAAACCCCTGCATAGTCTCGCGGATATCGCCGTACTGGGTTTCAAAGGTTACTTACGCTTGGCCGAGTACGGACCGCCCCGGTTACGGCGGCTGTTCATGCTGCTCACAACCTTCGTCACCTGGATAGCTTCGTTTTTCCCCCAACAGGTCAGGATCAACTCTGCCGGCGCGTCCGGCCAGAAGGCATGACCCCACTAATGATGAACACAATGACAAGAAGATTACGTTGGATCACTTTTATACTATTTGGACTCTCTCCAATGACTCATGCGGACGAGCTCTCCGAGCATGCCGCCCCGGCGGATACGGTTGCCGCCATCGATAATGCCGCGCCGCAGAGCGTGTACGGGCAGACGGAGGCGACGGCGCCGCTGCGCGACAGCCTGCTGCCGTTCAGTCGCCTGGCGCCTCCGCCGGGCAACTTCCAGCTGCAAGGGATGCGCCCGGACGGTCAGATAGAGTTCGGCGTGCGCGGCGATGAGTTGGTCACCCGGGCCGTACTGCAACTGAGCTATCGCCCTTCGCCCGCGCTGCTGCCCTCGCAGTCACATCTGCAGGTATTTCTTAACGACGCGCTGGTGGGCATCGTCCCCATCACGGCCGGACAGTTGGGCAAGAACAACCAGACCCAACTGGAATTGGACCCGCGTTTTATCACCGATTTTAACCGCGTCCGTCTGTCGCTGGTTGGCCACTACAGCAACCAGTGCGAAAACACCACCAATACGGCTATCTGGATGGCGATAGGTCAGGACAGCGCGATGAAATTGACGTTGCAAAAGCTGCCGCTCAAGAATGACCTATCCCACTTTCCAGAGCCGTTCTTTGACAGCCGCGACACTCAGCCGCTTCAGCTACCGGTGGTCTTCTCCGCCCGCCCTTCGACGACCGAACAACGCGCCGCGGCCATATTGGCGTCCTGGTTCGGCGTCAAAGCCGACTGGCGCGGACAGCGTTTCCCGGTACTGTACAACCAGCTACCGTCGCATCAGCACGCCGTCGTCTTCGCCACCAACGCGCACCGCCCGGACTTCCTCAAAGATTATCCGCTGGTCGACAAACCCACCGTGGAGATCCTCAGCCAGCCGGACGATCCGTACAACAAAATGCTGCTGGTGCTTGGCCGGGACGACAGCGATCTGATTACCGCCGTTCAGGGGATCGCACAGGGCGATGTCCTGCTGCGCGGCCAGTCCGCCACCATCGACAGCGTTCGTCAGTTAGCGCCGCGTCTTCCTTACGACGCGCCGAACTGGGCGCATACCGACCGCCCGACCCGTTTCTCAGAGCTGCAGCAGTACGACGCGCAGTTCCAGTCTGACGGGTTGCAGCCCTCGCCGATCTCCTTGCAGCTGAGACTGCCTCCGGATCTCTATCTGGTGCGCGAGCGCAGCATCGACATGAACGTGATCTATCGCTATACCTCGCCGCGACCGAACGACGGCTCTCGCCTGGCCGTGAACCTGAACAATCAGTTTGTGCAGGACATGCCATTGACGACGAAAAACAACAGCGGTCAGTGGCTACTGCACGTCCCGCTGATTCAGGGACAGCAGGACACCAATACGACGGTGACGCTACCCGCGCTGCGCCTCGGGGCGGCGAACCAGCTGCGTTTTGACTTCGACTATGCCGCCCACCAGATCGGCGGCATCCAGGAAGCGCGCTGCGAAACCGTGACGCCGGTCGCTAACCATGTCGTGATCGACGGCGACTCGACCGTCGACTTCTCAGGCTATCGCCACTATCTGGAAATGCCGTCGCTACGCGCCTTCGCCAACGCGGGCTTCCCGTTCAGCCGCCATGCTGACCTGTCACAGACGCTGCTGCTGGTGAACGCGCACCCGCAGCCGGCCCAAATCAGCACGCTGCTGAATGTGATGGGCAATATCGGCGCACAGACCGGCTTCCCGGCCCTCAACGTTCGCATTGCAGACGACTGGGAGCAGGCTGAAAACCAAGACGTGGATCTGCTGATGATCGGCGGACTGCCGGATAATTTGCGCGAAGGTCACGACGTCAATCTGCTGGTGGACGCCACCAAAAGCTGGGTGAAAAAGCCGCTGCGTCAAATGGCGCTGGATACGTCGGTCGCCGCTGCCGAGCGTAAGGCGGAAAGCCAGACCACGATCCTGTCGGAGGGGCCGATGGCCGCTATCGTCAGCTTCCAGTCCCCTTACCATGATCAGCGCAGCGTCGTCGCGTTGCTGGCCGATACCCCGCGCGCCTACGCGCTGCTAAATGACGCGCTGAACGATACCGGCAAACGCGCCGCCCTCTTCGGCTCCGTCTCCATTATTCGCGAGTCCGGCGTCAATAGCCTTCGCGTGGGCGATACCTGGTTCGTGGGCTACCTGCCTGGTGGGAAAGTATCTGGAGCGCGATGGCGTCTCATCCCGTCTGGCTGGCCTCTCTCGCCGTCTTCATGGTCATCCTGTTGGCCTTCATGACTTGGCGACTGATGCGCCATATCAGCCAGCGCCGCCTCGACGACGAGGACGCGTCGCTGTGAAACGGCTGACCGTTTGCTGCTGTGGTTTGCTGGCGCTGCTGTTTGGCAGCGTCACAACCGCAGAGTGCCGCTGGCCGCAGTGGGAGCAGTTCCGGCAGGCCTATATCAGCGCCGACGGTCAGGTCATCGATCCCCACGAGGGCGATCCCATTACGACCTCGGAAGGACAAAGCTACGCGCTATTTTTCGCCCTGGCGGCGAATGACCGTGACAGCTTCGACCGCCTACTGACCTGGACGGAAAACCATTTGGCGGACGGCGATCTGACGCTGCGCCTACCCGGCTGGCTGTGGGGACGCGATACCGCGACCGGTCGCGAGACGCTGTTGGACGATAATTCCGCCGCCGACGCCGATCTGTGGATCGCCTATTCGCTGTTACAGGCCGGAAAGCTGTGGCAAAGCCGCACTTATCAGGTCATGGGCACCCTGCTGCTTCAGCGCATCGCCCGGGAAGAAACGGTCGAGATCCCGGATCTCGGCCCCGTGCTGCTGCCGGGCAAACATGGCTTTGCGTCCCAAACAAGCTGGACGGTGAATCCGAGCTATCTGCCGCCGCCGTTGCTGGCCAGCTTCGCCGAGCAATCCATCCTCTGGTCTCGTCTGCATCGCACGGCAATCAAGCTGTTGACCGATACCGCGCCGCACGGATTCTCACCGGACTGGATCGTCTGGACGTCCGGCGCGGGCTGGCATTTCGATGAGACCAAAGGCCCGATCGGCAGCTATAACGCCATTCGGGTCTATCTCTGGGCCGGTATGCTGGAGAATAGCGACCCCGACAAAGCGCCGCTGTTGCAGGCGTTGATGCCGATGGCCCGCTATGTGGAAGACCACGGCGCGCGCCGGAACGCGTCAATGTCGCGCATGCCGCTGGCGACCCGCTCGGCAACGTCGGCTTTTCCGCCGCGCTGCTGCCGCTGCTCCAGCGTTCACCCGCCCTGTCCGACCAACGCCAAAGAGTGTGGAATACCCCTTTTAGCGAAAAGGCCTATTACCGCACCGTTCTGACCCTGTTCGGCACTGGTTGGGACAGCCACTTTTTCCGCTTTTCGCCGCATGGCGATGTCATCCCCGCCTGGAAAGAAACATGCGTAACCTCAAGATAAACTGGCTGCGATTCATGCTGCCTGCCCTCGCCGGACTGCCACCGCGCCCGCCGTATCCGCCGTCTCTGCGCCCGTGACGGATAACCAGCGCGGCATTTCGCCCGTCAGCTGGCTGCTGCAACAGGTTCGGATGGGGGAAACCACTCACCAGTTGGAGCTGGTGAAGCAGTCGCTCTATCGGCTGGAAAACATCGCGCCCGATAACCCGGATGTCCTCGCCGCCCTGTTGCGACACGCGCTGATGCAAAGCGACAGCACCAAAGCCCAAGGTTATATGGACCGGCTGAACGCCGAGGCGCCGAACTCCGCGGCCGCTCGGGAGTCCGCGGTCAGTATGATGCTGGCGACGGCAGAAGGCCGCCAGCAGTGGCAAGAAGCTCGGCTGCTGGCGGCCTCGGGTCGGCTGGTTGAGGCCAGAGCAGACTACGACGCGCTGTTTCACGGCGTCTACCCCACCGTGGACACGGCTTATGAATACTGGCGGCTGGTGGCACGCATCCCTGGTCAGGAACCGCTGGCGCTGCAACAGTTACAGGCGCTGGAGCGGCGCTACCCCGGCAGCGTTAGTGTTCGGATGCAGATTGCCCGAATGCTGTTCTCGCAGGACGATGTGCCGCAAGCCGTCGCCACGATCCGTGCGCTGGCCGATAATGCGCGCGGGCGCGATGACGCCGCCGAGCTGTGGCTTAAATACATCAAAGCGCAGCCGATTACCGACGACAGCGTGGCGCAACTTCGCGACTATCTGACGGTGTTTCCCAGCGGCGAAGAGTACCAAAACGGGCAACAGGAGCTTACGCGTCAGCAGGCGCTGCTGGCCGACCCGGTCTTTCAACAGCGCGCCGCCAGTCTGACCCGCGTCGCTCGGGGCGAGGGCGCGACGGCCATCCCCGCGCTACAGAAGGCGCTGCGCGCCAATCCCCATGACGCCGAAGTGCTGGGAGCCATGGGACAGGCGCTGGCACGCAGCAATCAGCGCGCTGCCGCGGTCCGCTATTTTGAGCAGGCTATCCAGGCCGACAGCATGAGCTTCAAGGTCGCCAAATGGCAAAGCCTGCTGCAATCCACCCGCTACTGGCTGGCTCTTGATGGCGGAGACAGCGCGCTTGCCACGCGGGATCTTGAAACCGCCGAGCGGCAGTACCGGCAGGCGCGTTCACTGGATGACGGCGACAGCGATGCGGTGATCGGGCTCGGCGACGTGGCGCTGGCTCGCCATCATCCCCGCGCGGCGGAACAGCTATACCGTCAGGCGCTGCAGATGGACAGCAACGCCACGGCGGCGCGGCGGCTGGTGGCGCTCTACCAGCAGGAGTCGCCGCAGAAGGCGATGGCGTTTATCGAGAACGGACTCACGCCCGCGCAGAAACACGCTCTGCTCGCCACCCTTAACGCGCTGCGCAGCGACACGCTGCGAGCTGACGCCGACCGACTGGCCGCTCAGTCTCGCTGGACGCTGGCGGTCGAGAAGTATCGCGAGGCGATCGGCTTCGCGCCGAATGATGTCTGGCTGCACTACCGTCTGGCTACCGCGCTGCGCGCCGCCGGACAGCCTGAGGAAGCCGACCGTGAAATGGAGGCGATGTCACGCCAGCAACCGCACGACGCCACCCGTCTCTACGCCTACAGCCTCTATTTGTCCGGCAGCGATCGGGCCCATCGCGCGCTGGCGCTGTTAAACAGCGTGCCGGAAGCACGTCGTGAGCAGAGTCTGCAGGATCTGATGACTCGTCTGCGGCAGGAAGAAATTTATACCCGCGCCTATGCGCTGCACACCGCCGGACTGGATGCGCAGGCGTACAGCCTGCTGCATACGCTGCCCGACTCGCCGCGCCGCGACATCATTCAGGCCGACTGGGCGCTGGAGCAGGGAGAGGCGAATGCGGCGTTAACTGGCTATCAGCACGCACTGACGCAAGACCGGTTTAATAGCGATGCGCGTATCGGTCAGGCAGAGGCGCTCGCCGCTCTGGGCCATGGACAGGAGGCGCAGGCGACGCTGGATGCGTTGTCGGCGAGCCCCGTCGAACCCTCGTTGGATCAAGGCAGGCGTGCCGCCAATCTCTGGTGGCGCCTGGGTGAACCACAGCGGGCCGATTCACTGTATACGCAGTTGACGCGCCGCGCGGCGCAGACCCCGCCCTCCCCGGACGGCGCGCGGGTCTACCGTGACGCCGCCCGCCTTGCCCGCCAACAAGGGCATCCCGACGAGGCGCTGGAGGACTATCGTCAGGCCATGGTCGACAGCGGCATCACCCCGGCCCCGCCGGGCGATAACGCCGCCTTCACCGCCTTAACTCGCCTGCGCCCGGAAGACAGCTGGCTACAGCGCTCGGTACGAGCCGACGCCGCATCGCTCTATCGTCAGCAGGACACCACGCTGTCGGTGGCGCAGGATTATTCGCGCAACAAGGGGACCGGCGGTCAATCTGACTTCACCGCGCATACCACTATGCTGCAAGGGGAAATGCCGGTTGCCGACGGGCAAGGATTCCTGCGCGTTGATCACGTTGCCGTTTCCGCGGGGAAATTCAGCGCCGCCAACGGCACGCATACCAGCCTGTTCGGCACCTGCGCGGACTCCGGCTGCAGCCGCGATCTGACGCAGCGCGCGGAAGGCGTGGCGCTGGGCGCGGGCTGGCGCAATCAGAACTGGACCGCGGATGTGGGAACGACGCCGATAGGCTTTCGCGTCTTAAACTGGGTCGGCGGCATCAGCCGTGAAATCGACGTCCACGATGCCGGCGTGACTCTTACCGCTTCCCGCCGTCCTATCTCCAGCTCGCTGCTGGCATTCGCCGGCGCGCGGAACCCAGGCGACGGCAACAGCAATACCTGGGGCGGCGTCGTGGCGACGGGAGGCGCGATCGGTCTAAGTTACGATCGCGGCGGCGACCACGGACTGTGGGGCGACATCAGCGCGCATCGACTCGACGGTAAGCATGTCGCCGGGAATCAGCGCCAACGCCTGATGGGTGGGTACTACTACAAGCTGATTAACGAAGATCATCGCCGCGCGACCGTCGGCTTCAACAGTATGTTTTGGCGTTACCAGAAAGATCTCAGCGGTTACACCTACGGTCAGGGCGGCTATTACAGTCCGCAGCGCTATCTGTCGCTTGGGGTGCCCGTCACTTATCGGCAGCGTAGGGATGACTGGTCACTGGATTTGAGCGGCGCAGTATCCTGGTCTCGTTCGAAAACCGCCGGTCAGCGGCGTTATCCGGTCAACCCCGGATTTTTCAGCGATCAGGCCTCGGCCAACGGCAGCAGTCAAGGGATCGGCTACACCTTGCAGGCGCAGGTGGAGCGACGCCTGACGGAACATTGGACGCTGGGCCTCGGCGTCGATATCCAGAAAGCCAAGGACTATACGCCCAGCCATGCGCTCCTCTACCTGCGCTATTCGGAGGCAGGCTGGCAAGGCGATATGGATCTGCCGATCCCGCCGATGACGCCGTACGCGGACTTCAGATAGCGTCTTCTTCGCCGCCGCGATAACACTGTCCCTCCCCGACCTGTCCTTGCGGCAGGTCATTTTTTTCCCCATTGGCCTCAACAACTTTTTTCCTCGGCAGGACGGCGGGTGCTACACTTGTCGCAGAAAGATTTCTGACATAATGCGTCTGGTATAGAACCGCTCTTCGCTGTTCCCCACCCTTTTCACATCAGCAATCATGTTCTGAACCACCTGTAGAATGGAGGCTTCCTTGGTCGTTTATAGTCGCGTTCAGGCTCGTAAATACAGAGCAGGACTTCTCGCTGCCGCTATCTTACCCCTGATCCTCGGCTTCATTTTTAGCTATATCATCGCCAGACAGGATGTGAAGCGCGATCTGGAAGCCACGACACAGGTGATTCTGCATCAGGCGGAAACGATCAACAGCATGGCCTGGAATCAGGTGGCCAAGCTCGCGCCTATGGAGGGGAAATCTTGTGATTCGGTGCTCAACGATCTGATCAGGCAAGGCACGCTCTCCGCCTACTTTCGCTCTCTGGGGCTGCTGCGCGGGCATGATATGTACTGCTCCTCCGTCTCCGGCGATCGCGTCGTGCCTTTTACGCAGATCATTCAGTATCCGTTACCGGTGGTACAGCCCGAAATGTGGAGCCTGTCGGTGCCGCGCACGCGTGGCGTGCCCTCCCGCCCCGCCATCATTTTTACCCGGCAATTTTCGCCGACCTACGGCGCATTTGTGGTGGTCGACGGTCAATATCTGCTCGACTTCATGAGCGCTATTAATAACGCCCGCCCCTATTATCTGACTGTCCAGTTCAACGGCGGTTTTCGTGTCCAGGAAGGCGAACAGCGTCAAATACCGCATTGGTTTATCTCGCCGCTGTTTCATGAACGCGCCTCCAAACGTTATCCAATCATCGTTAGCGCCGAGGTCCAGCCGGAGGAGATACAGCAAGACTGGCTTAATGACTTCCTGACGTTCCTGCCGCTGTCGCTGTTTCTGTCGCTGACCTTCATCTACATCGTGCGTTCCTGGAAAAAGCGCAAGATGTCGCTGCGCGATGAGCTGCGCAAAGGGATTCAATCCAATGAGTTTTCTGTCTATTACCAGCCGCTGTACGATATGAAGACGGAACGCTGTATCGGCGCGGAAGCGCTGCTGCGCTGGTTTAGACCGGGCGGTCGCACCATTAGCCCCGACATATTCATCCCCTCCGCCGAGAACGAAGGGCTGATTATTCCGCTGACCCATCATCTGTTTAAACTGTTGGCCGCAGACGTGAGCCAATGGGCACTGCCGCAGGATTTTCGGCTGGGGATCAACGTGGCCGCGGCGCATATTCACCATCCCAACTTCGTGGAAGACATCCGCCAGTTGGCGAAAACGCTGCGTTCCCAGCACGTTCAGGTCACGCTGGAACTGACGGAGCGCAGTCTGATCAGCGATACGCACGACGTGGTGAAGAAGCTAACGCAGCTTCGGAGCGAGGGCATTCTGATCGCGGTGGACGATTTTGGGACGGGCCACTGCTCCCTGTCCTACTTGCAAATGTTCCCGCTGGACTATCTCAAGATAGATAAAGGCTTCATCGGCACCATCGAATCCGCCAATCAGGACACGCCGGTGCTCGACGCCATCATCAACCTGAGCCACCGTCTGGCGCTGAGAATGGTCGCAGAAGGCGTCAATTCCGCCTATGAATATGATTATCTCAAACGGTGCGGCGTGCAGTTGATGCAGGGATACCTCTATGCTCGTCCGATGAGCAGCGAAGCGCTGATGGCCTGGCTGAAAGAGCAAGGCCAGCAAAAATTCATCGCCCCGTCAGAGACCGAGACAGCGTAACGGCACCCATAACCCGACGCGCGGCGGTCATATCGCCGCCGTCCGCTTTCTACTGCTACAGGAAACAGCCCCGTCCTTCTGTCTGCATCACCTCTCCCGCATCCTCCTCCCCGCGCAATACCCAACTGTTAAACTGCGCCATCACCGCGCAGGCGTGATTGGGGAAGACCCGCATCAGGCTACCCAAACGCGGCGGCTGCCCTTGATGCGGGATAAATCCGTGCTCTTCGGAAAGCTTTTCCACCGTGTAGGCCAGCGGCAGGTGTTCGCTGATGGCAATCCCCCAATGGCTGGCACCCGTGCCATGAGGCCCGCGATCGGACGTCAGCGCTTTTGAACCGGCATCGATAATCGCATAGCGGTCGTTAATGGCCACCACCCGCGCCACGACACTCATCGCCAGGTCGTCCGGCTGGCACAGTCCGAGCCGAATCGCCGTTAAATCCAGCAGCGCATAGTTGCCCGGTCGAATCTCATCCGTCCCGGGCGCAACCGGCGCACCCAGCGCCGTCGGCGTCGCCCCAGTGGAAATGGCGCAGCGGCTGACCGCACCGTGTTGCAGAATACGCGCCTGCAACTGACGCAACAGCGTCGCTTCCTCGGTTGCGATCGTCTGGATCTCCGCCATCCCCGACGCGCCATAGGCGTGACCGGCATGGGACACCAAGCCGCCGAACCGCAGCTCGGGACAGCGGGCGACATGCCCCGTCAGCGTGACGCCGTCTTCACTATGCGGATTGACGCCCACCCGCCCCAACCCCACATCGACCTTTACGTACACCGTGACGGGATCGTGGCCTTGTTCCCGTACCGCGCGGGCGATAGCTTCTACACCCAGCGGTTCGGCAACGATAAAAGACACCCGCGCCCGGCGATAGGCCGCGACGACCAGCAGCTCACGAATGCTCTCGGGGACAATGACCGGATAGGCCAGCAGCACATCCTCAATACCGCCTTCGATAAAGGCGACGCCTTCGCTTGGTTTGGACACCGTGATGCCCGCTGCGCCCGCCGCGATCTGCCGACGAGCAATCACGACGCTCTTATGGGTTTTAACGTGGGGACGTAGGAGCACGCCCCCTTCGTCCGCTTTCAACTGCATTTGTCGCAGATTCCGCTGTAGACGCCGATCGTCGATCTCGATATAGGGCGTCAATCTATCGTCGCGGTAGGGCCGCAGGTAATCCGATCCCCGATTCTGGCGCATGGCAACACTCCTGATGATGAAGAGACAAACGTCGAAGCGGGTCGAAACCCCGTTCGACAGGTCGCGAAACAGCCCGGTTTGGCGTCGGCGACAGAGACTTTCCGATAGTAATACCTCCTCCGTCGGTAGGGGGAAAGTAAAACTGACGCCATCAGCGGTAGGTGATGACCGGATATAAACAGCCGCGATAACATCGCCGCCGGAAAATAGAGATAATTCTGTTTATGATGAGAAAACAGAGTATTTCGTTGAGAATGAAAATAGCTTCACCTACTCTGAGCCACTGAAATAGCCCCTACCCACTGAGTTTCAGAGTACCGACTATGAATAAAAAACTGAGCTATATACAGTACTTGCGTGGTATTGCCGCTATCTTGGTTATTTTCGCGCACACCACTACGGCCATCTATGATGGTGGTATTCAACATGGATACCGACTCGAAGATCTCGGCACGTTGGGCGTCTATATCTTTTTCATCATCAGCGGTTTTATCATGATGAAAACCACGGATAAAAAAAAGTGGTCGCCGCAAGAAGCAAAAACCTTTTTGATCCACCGATTTAACCGGGTAATTCCCCCTTATTGGTTCTGGACAACCGCATTGCTGACGCTGTGGATTGCCGGGCTGGCGTTGAAAAGCCACCACTTCGATATGGGCAAAATTATCAGTTCCTACCTGCTGTTGCCGCGCATTGGCGAGGACGGACGCATCAACCCGATCTTGTCTCAGGGATGGACGCTGATTTACGAAATGTTTTTTTACTGTCTGTTTGCGGTGTGTATTTTCTTCGGTAGGAAAAACCGTATATTGCTGACCCTTTCGTTCTGTTTCCTGCTGTCCTTTCTGATTGGAAAATGGCTTCCGGCGGAGACAGGCGCCAGCCTGTTATTGACCAACCCCATTCTGCTGTATTTTTTGGCGGGAATGGTTATTTTCTTTTTATCCGAGCGATTGACCGTGAAAAACGGTTTCTTATTATCCGCCATGTTTCTGGTCCTTTATCTGGCTTGCCGACTCTTTCAACCCACTTGGCTGCCCGTTGTTTTTTATATCAGCCCGATTTTTATCGTGCTCTTTTCCGCCTGCTCTTTGGAAGGATGGACTTCCCGTACGTTAATGCTCATCGGCGATGCTTCCTACTCTATTTATTTGGCGCACGGATTCGTTACCATGACGCTATCCATGTTGATGAAAAAGCTGTCCGTCAGCGACATCAATCAAACAGCGGTGATTATTATGACCACGCTGGTTTCGTTGGCCTTCGGGATAGTGGCCTACCGGGTGGTGGAAAAACCGCTGACCGCGCTCATCCCTAACAAGCGCGCCGTCAAGGCCTGACGTACCTCGGCGAAGAGGTACGGTGGGAAACATCATGATTCGGTCAGATGCGGTATGTCGGCCGCATCCGACGCCTCGCCGTTAAACGCCTACAGCCAACCCTGAGCTCTGAACTCCCGCATCAGCCGGGTGAAGGTGTGCATCTCTTCCGGCGTTCCCATGGAAATACGACACCAGTCAGTCGCGGGCGGAAAAGCGCGGCCAATCAAGATGCCGTGTTCTTTCATACGCTTCTGATAGCCCTCCAGCGGCACCTTGATGCGATGGAACAGGAAGTTGGCTTCGGACGGGAGATACTCCAAATCCAGCGATTTCAGCGTATCGATCAGAATCTGACGGGAGGTATCAATGGTTTTTTTGCTGTAGTGAATGAAAGCGTTGTCGTCAAGCGAAGCGCTGGCCGCCGCAATCGCGCAATAGTTCAACGACTCGGACGTGTTGTAGTTCGCCATCTTCGCCAGAAATGCGGGATTGCCGATCGCATAGCCCGCGCGCATCCCGGCCATCGCAAAGATCTTCGAGAAGGTTTTCAGCAGGATAATGTTGTCGTACCCTTCACGGATCAGCCCGTCCACCGACCGGAATTGGCGATCGTTAACAAACTCGGCGTAGGCTTCATCCACCAGAAACAGCGTGTTGTTTGGCTTACTTTTGATCCACGGCTCGATCAGATCCGCAGGCGTGATCGTGGCCGTCGGATTATTGGGATTAACGAGGTAGACGATGCTCGGCCCCTCGTAGGACGCGACCGCTTTTTTCATCCCCTCGATATCAAACTTCCAGCCCGGCAACATGGGCAGCCGAACGATATTCATCCCCATGACCTTGGCGTACTTAGGGCCGCCCTCGTAAGTCAGCTCGGGGATGACCAGTTGGGTTTTCTCCGTGCCCAGAGCCTCGAAACTGGACCGAATCCCCTCGCAGGAGCCTTGCAGCATCAGTACTTTGCTTTTATCCACGCCGTGCAGCCCGGCGATTTTTTCCTGCAACTGCCCTTGTTCCTTGTAGGGATAACGGTTGGCTTTGACGATGGCCTGCCGGGCCGCTTCTTGCCCCTTGGGCGACATCCCCAGCGGGTTTTCGTTGTAGTTGATGCGAATCACCGACTCCGTGGCGCCGCTGCCGCTTTCGCCGCGAGCAATAGAGGAAGCCAGCGCCGATTTGTTCAGCCCTGCCAGCGCCAAACCGCCGAGTAACGCCCCTGAATATTTGAACATCTCGCGGCGTTTTTGATTGATATGGGTAAAGTCGCTCATATGCCTGTGACCCCTAGGTGAATATACACAACTTTACACAAGCAAAGGCTATACCAACCGTACACAGGATAGCGTCACGGCATAACCGGTCAGATCCGGATTTGTCGCGAGCAAGGAGAGCCGGCG